>NZ_JAILNU010000088.1 GCF_024691275.1 Ruminococcus sp.
TCGTATTCCTCCTATGTCTAATTTAGTCCTGTTTACTCCATAGACTATTTTAGATACTCTAATTTAGTCTATGGACTCGCTTAGACTTTATTATACATCAGATTCCTTTTGGAAGGAATACGTCCTTTATTTTACGCTTACCATTGAAAGCGGTAAATGTGTTGATATATTAGTATAAAATGCATTTGGGAATTTTGATTTAATATATGGAAAAGCACTGTCAAAAATAATTTCATCGCCTAAATTTAAAGTGCTTATTGACGGATTATACAATACTATTTGCTTCATATCCAGACACCTTTCTGTTATTTGATTTCACTTATGATTGAGATGTTGCTTTTTATACGTTACTCTTTTCAATATATGTTAAACATAGCATATGGGCAAACATAAAAATAAGAAAATAGTAAGGAGTTTCAAAGCCTACATTAGTTGATACAATAGCCCACCAGCTTCTTCTGCTGTTCATCGTCCATTTTGTGAGGCTTTTTCTTTTCCGCTTTCGGGAGCGACACGTTTTTTAGCGACAGCTTAAAGGAATATTCCTCCTGCGCATACGCCAAAAGTTCCTTGAAAACGGTGAATAGGTCACGCACATAGCCTGCGGACAGTCCGCTGTCCACTTTTTCCTTTATAAAAGCGTTAATCGTGGCTGAATTGATCGAAGTGCAGAGCATTTCCCCAAAATACGGCAGGATATGCTTCTCGAATTTCATCGTATAGTTGGCGTATGTAGACTCCTTAACACGGTTCACGATAGCATTGAGCCACTCGCCGTATACCTTTTTAATAGTAATGCATCTGCCGGAGAGATAATTGCTTTCGATCTCACGGGCTATGCGGAGCTTCTGCTCGGCTTCATCGTAGGACTTGCCATAGACATATTGATAGACAGGCTTTCCGTTCGACTCATGGTCGATAATGAATCGCCCCATAAAACGCCCGTCTTTACGCTTTGTGATTGTCTCTCTATCTTGCAGCATAATGTCTCTCCTTTTCTTCTTTTACTCCATCGTAAAATACAAACAGTATATTCAACACTATATATTACAGATAAATCATTCTACCATGATAAATGTGTAGCAATTAACGAAAAACCAAGCTCGGCAGTTTGTGAAAATCGCCTAATTTGTAAGAAAATTTTCGTATCTGCTTGATTTTGTATACATCAAGTAGTATAATATAAATATATTAGTGTATATTGTTTCCTATATCGTTTCAAGTCTCTGTCCAGTGATTTGAAGCGGTACGGAGCAGTTTTCTCGAAATTTGTAATTTTGCGAAATACAGGTTTCGGATAGAATGATTAGAATTATACTAAATAAAAAAAGAGTATCAACCCCCTATCTTATAGGAGATTGATACTCTTTTTGCTATATTTTGCTTTTAGCGGTATAAGGTCACTTTCGGGATACTACCCATTTTGGAATCTTATCTTGGTATGAAGCAATGCTGAAGGGCATAGAAAAAGGCGGGTATGAGTATTGTCGCATACTTGTTCCTGATATGGTTCACGCCGCAGCCAAGGTACAGACCGTCCTCGGCAAGAGCGGTCGTAACAGGCAGGACTGCGATGTTCAGCACAGCTGATATCAGCGGTATGGGCTCGACCATCATAGGCGAAGAATAGGGGAGAACTCCGTAACATATATAGCCTGCTATGTAAAGCCCTGCCATTCCTATCATAATGAAGCCGATTATCGGCAGGATCATTTTTTTTACAGGAGTTTTTCCTTTTTGCAGACCGACGAGCTCGCTGTAACTGCTTCCTGTTCGTTTAGCAGAAATGACCAGAAAAATAATAGTTGCTGCGTTAACGATGCTTGCGATTATTGACCACCAACTGCTGATATCGTCAACTTTCTGTTAAGTGATAAATGCTCCTGCGAGAAAGATGACAAGGAATAAAATGCAGCGGGCAGGGAGAAAGCATTTCAGACAGCTTGTATTTTTCATTCTGACACCTCAGTTATCTTTTATTTTATGAGCGGTTATAATCGTATAGCTGTAAGCATTTACAGTGATGATACAGCCGTTCACGGTTATGTACCAGTTCTTGCCGCGGCGCTCGATAACAGCGTCGGGCGAAAGTATCTTTTCCCTGCACCATTCCACAGCATCATCGTGATCGAGGGAAAGATTCCTCTTTATACGAACTGCGCCAAGCTCCGTGGTATGGAGCTTGGCGATATTGTTCAGTAATTCCATTATTCAGTAATTCTGCGAGTTTCGATGTAGAATCTCTTATCCTCAGCGTGTCCCATTGAGAATGTCTTTCGTGGGAGCGCTCCGTCCTTGATAACGGTAGGGAAGAGCTGCGACTTGTCCATATCAGGAAGAACGAATGAAATGCCGTTGTGCTTCTCGGCGAGAGACTTAACAGTATCAGCACCGTGGATATAGTCGATCTTGCCGCCGTTTGCCTTGATATAGCTGTCAAGGAAGTTCTGGAGCGAACCAACGGAAAGATTTGAGGACTTCTTGTTGATGTAGAGCTTCTTCTCGGAGCCGCCGCATGAGCAGATAACGTACTGGTCGGACTCCTTAGTCTCGGAAAGATCAAGTGCGGAAGTGAGCTCGTTTATGAGCTTTTCGCAGTCTACATCGTATACAAGGCGGTGTATAGCCTCGAATTTGAGAGCGTCGCTGTGGAGATTAACGATCTCGGCAAGTGCATAGCGAGCAGGGTGATTTGAGAGATCCTTGTCCGGGTTAGCTTTTTTCAGCTGCTCGTAGAACTCCTTTGCGGTAGCGAGAGAGTGGTTGCCGTCGCCCATAGCATAGAGGAG
This sequence comes from Ruminococcus sp., assembly GCF_024691275.1. Taxonomy (GTDB): domain Bacteria; phylum Bacillota; class Clostridia; order Oscillospirales; family Ruminococcaceae; genus Ruminococcus. The sequence goes on from NZ_JAILNU010000088.1 coordinate 2,790, forward strand.
TACAGGAGTTTTGCTGAGACCGTACTTCTTGCAGAAAGTGTCGGGGTCAGCAAGTGCGCAGAGAGCCTTGTCGATAGTCTCCTGTGCGGACTTGTCTACCAGCCAGCCCTTGATGCTGCCGCCGTTCTGCATAAGCTCGAAATCGTAGAGCTTTCTGTCGTCGGAAACTGTCTTTGCGAGCGGCTCGATAACAGTATTGTCAGGATCGTCAATAAGTATCATAATATGGGGGAGCTCAAGAGGTGCGCCCTGTCTTACCTTGATACGGGGAGGTATACGCTCGATGACAGTAGCTTCGGTAGCTCTTACCTCGGAGGTGCTGCCCTTTGAGAAGTCGTACTTTTCGAGGTCGATAGCGCCAACGATGCCCTGACGGAGGATACCGTTGCTCTGGGTGCGCTCAACGTATACCATAGCGTCCTTATATTCTGTGAAAATACCGTCTGCAAGGTACTTGTCCATAGCTGTGTGGATATTGTCTATGCGCTGTGCAACTCCGTCCTGCTCAAGATAAAGCTCGGGGAGGATAAGGTTCAGCGTTGACGGAGCGTTTCCGACTGTAGCGCTGACCTCGTCCCAGTACTCAGGCTCACTGGTGTACTGGTCGCAGGCGATAACAGACCACTTGTGCATATCGCAGTCCTTGGGAATAAGAATGTCAGCAGAATGAAATGCGGTTGAGTTCATGGTAAATACTCCTTTATAGTTATTGGTTTTTAGTGCTTAGTGATTAGATATTTGTAGGGGCGGGTTTCGCTCGCCCGTGATATTTTATCGTGACCTGCGGATGCGCAATGCGCTGTCTACAGAGCACTTTTCAGTTCATTGAACAGTCTGCCGACAGGCAGTCCCACCACGTTGAAGAAGTCGCCGTCGATGTGGGAGATAAGAGCCGAGCCGCGTCCCTGTATACCGTAGCCGCCAGCCTTGTCATAGGGCTCGTCAGTGTCGGCGTAGGCTTCTATCTCAGCTTGGGTAAGCTCTCGAAAAGTAACATCTGTCATCTCTGAAAATGAGCTTGCCTTTCCGCCGCAGATTATGCAGCAGCCCGTGATGACCTGATGTGTTCTGCCTGACAGCTTCGATATATCGGTTATGCACTGAGCTTTGTCCTTGGGCTTGCCTAATATCTCGCTGCCAAGTATTACGGTCGTATCGCAGCCGATGACTATGCAGTCAGGGTACTTCTCAGCCGCAGCTTTTGCTTTCAGTACAGCAAGGTACTCGGAAGCCGCTGTCGGCTCGATATTATCGGGGAGAGTTTCGTCACAGTCCGTGGAGACTGCCTCGAAGTCCTCGGTTATGTATCTCATCAGTTCTCGCCGTCTTGGCGATGCCGAAGCAAGTATAATTTTCATGAGTTCTCCTTAAAGTATCTTTTACAATGCATAATTTTTAACTGTTAAGTTTTGTGGACTAAATTATTTTTGATTAATTAACGTAATTATGCTATATTAATTATTTTACCACATCTGGATAGAGCTGTCAAGGTCAAAAATGATAGCTGGTTGTTGAAAATGCATTATGATTGACAAAAAGTATTGATAAATTTTTACTATATCATTTTTGTGCCGCTTATTGTTTTTTGTCGTTAAATGTTGTATAATTAATTAGAATTTATGAATTGAAAAAAAGAAGGTTAGGAAAAATTATGTATGACAGAGCTTTAGACGGACCTCCCGTCGGCTATGGCGGACCTCCTCGCGGCAAAGGTGGACCGCCCCAGGGTGCAGGCGGACCACCACCGGGTGCAGGAGGGCCACCACCGGGTGTAGGCGGACCACCACCGGGTGCAGGAGGGCCACCGCGGGGTGCAGGAGGCCCCCCTGGAGGACCTATGGGCAATCCTCTTGGAAATGCCCCTGTGCGCTCACTTATGATAAAATTTGCTATCCCGAGTATCATTGGTATGCTGGTAAGTGCCCTATACAATATGGTAGACCAGCTGTTCATCGGCAAGGCAGTAGGTACTCTCGGAAATACGGCAACTTCTATCGCATTCCCTTTTACTACGGGCTGTATGGCGCTTGCATTGCTGTTCGGCATTGGCGGTGCATCGTGCTTCAACCTTACAATGGGAATGGGCGACAAAAAAAGAGCGCCTTATTTTGCAGGAAACGCGCTTACACTTCTTGTTGTGAGCGGCATCATTCTTTCAACGGTCACGTTATTGTATCTTACACCGCTTCTTAAACGTTTTGGAGCAACACCTGCGGTGCTTCCGTATGCGAAGGAATATGTCAGGTATACAGCATTCGGCTTCCCGTTCCTGATACTCACAGCGGGCGGCGGTCATATAATCCGTGCGGACGGAAGTCCGAAGATGACAATGATATGCAACATTACAGGTGCGGTCATAAATACTATTCTTGACGCAGTGTTCGTTCTCGGCCTTGGCTGGGGAATGAAGGGAGCTGCTATTGCTACAGTTATCGGACAGTTCGCTGCGGCAGTCATTGTTATCGTATACTGTATGAACTTCAAGACCGTCTACCTTTTTGGAAGGCATCTTCTCCCGTCAGGCAGTATCATAAGCAGGATTTGCTCGATCGGTATGGCTTCGTGTTTCAATCAGCTTGCTATTGCCATTGTGCAGATAGTTCTGAACAATTCTCTCAGACATTACGGTGCAGCTTCTCATTACGGTGCGGAAGACCCGATCGCTGTTGCAGGTATCGTAATGAAGGTAAATATGATCGTATTCTCAATAGTTATCGGACTTGCCCAGGGTACACAGCCAATTGAGAGCTTCAACTACGGTGCAAAGAAGTACGATCGTGTAAGGAGCGCATTCTGGATGGCTGTGAAAGCAGGCACAGTGATATCAATTGTTGCTTTTGTGCTGTTCCAGCTTTTCCCGAGGCAGATACTGGGGGCATTTGCAAATGAAAACGCAAGCGAAGGATATTATGAGTTTGGTGCGAAGTTCTTCAGGATATTCCTGTTCTTCACATGGATCAACGGATTGCAGCCTATAACATCAACATTCTTCACTTCAATAGGCAAGTCGATAAAGGGCGTGTTCCTGTCGCTTACGAGACAGATACTGTTCTTCCTGCCGCTTCTGATATGTCTGCCGCTCATTTTCGGCATAAACGGTATCACCTATACAGGACCGATTGCGGACGGACTTTCTGCTGTTGTGGCGATCTTGATGGCGATGCATGAATTTAAGCTCATGCGTGAGCTCGAATGGTACTGATTCGGCGGTATATGGTCGAAAGCTTTCAGTCTATCGGAAACGATATAAAGTTAAAATAAAAATAAAAATCCTGCGGTATTGATTTATTGCAGGATTTTTGTTATAATATTATGGTGATATTTTGGGGTGTAGCCAAGCGGTAAGGCACAGGACTTTGACTCCTGCACTCGTGGGTTCAAATCCCGCCGCCCCAACTGACTCAGCACCGCAGGTCGGCATAGCCGATCTGCGGTGCTTTTTATATTAGAAAAGCTCACCCGTTTCGTATGAAGTAGGTGAGCTTTCTGTTGCTGTTTGGTTATAATAAACTGTTGATATTACGAGAGGTCTTCGAGTATAGCTTTTCTCATGCTTACGACATCGAAGATGTCAAGTTTGCCGTCGACACAGAGGTCGCCGTTTTCCCATTCCTGGAGAACAGCATTCTTGTCTCCTGATATCCATCTCTGCATAAGTACGAGGTCGGCAACATTGAATTTTCCGTCTGCGTTTACGTCGCCGAGGATACTTTCCTCAGTTTCGCCCTCGTAGACTGCTTCGATCTGTGCAACTGAATCAAGCTTGATGCTGATAGATGCTGAGTTTACATCGCCGTCTGTTATCTGTGCGCCTTTTATCTTCCAGTGTGAGAAGGTCTTACCTTCAGCGGGGTGAGCCGAGACAGTGATATCATAGTCGGAGTGGTACTTTCCACTCCATTTGCCGTCAGTATCGAGGTGGAGGGTATTGAGGTCTATTGTACCGTTGTTTATGCGGTTCACAACGGTAAGGCTGCAAGCCTCTGATGAGAGCTTCAAGGCTGACCTTGTGGTTCGTTCAGCATATGAGAAGCGGTTTGCATAGAAATTAGAGATCGTTGAGTAGGCGTTCTCAAAAGTTCTTTCGCCGTTTGAGCCTGACATACTTCTTGACTGGAAACGTGCAAAGGTATCGAGTACCTGCTGTTTGTAGTTCTCTTTATAGCTGTTTATAACGGTCTTTGTCTTTTCGGGTGTGAAGTTGTAGTTTGCGAGATCCATAAATGTTCTTGCGAAATCAAGACGGAACTCCTGATTTTCGAGAAGCTTGTTGAACATCTTGCTGAAATCGTCATTGCTCTGACTTAAACGTTGGTAGCAGTCGGCGTTTACGGATTTGTCATTGCTGCCGTAAAGACCTTGTCCTGACTCCGTATCAAAGAGCACAGGTCTCCATTTTCCGTCTGCATAAGGATTTGTCTCATCTATAGCATCTGAGCGCCACATAATGTAGTTGCGTTTTGGCCAGTCTGCATTAGCCCAGTATATCTGAGCTGCTACATAGTCCATATAAGCCTGTATATCGACCTTGCTGCAAAATTCTTCGTATGATAACCTGCCCTCCGAAGATGCTTTTACAAGCTCATTCCAGTCGTTGAGATCCTTGTCAGTGCCTTCTTCGAGCTCGCCGTTCTTTATCATGGCGATATCGCTTTTCTTAACACCGAAGTGAGAGCTGAGATAGCTTTTATCGGTTTTTTCGAGGACCTGATAGATGCCCCAGAATTCGCCGTCGATGAATACGACTGCTGCTGAAGAAGCCTGATAAGCAAATGATCTGTCGGTTATAAGGCTCTGGTTTATGGAGTCTCTGAAGAATGCGGCTGTGTTGTCATTTCCGCCGTTCCTGAGGACTATGCCCTCGTATTTTTTAATAGCCTTGCCGTTCTTGGCTTTTGTTGCAGTACCTGAGAAGAAGTCGTATTCAAGCTCAGATTTGCCGTAGTCCTGACGGGCGTATATATTGAAGCTCTTCTGCGGGAGACAGCGTGAATAGTTGCCCTTGATGCGAATACCAACGTTCTGCTCAAGCATTTTTTCGCCGTTCTCGAAAAGAGTGAAGCTTGCAGGACGCTCCCATTCTCTGCCCTTCTTTGAGTAGTTTGCGATAATATCCCAGACGTTGACCATTCTGATGCTGCCTGCACGAGGATCCTTTCCGCCGCCTGCGGGTTTGTTTTCTTCGTCGTAGGCTTTTCCGAGGCAGTAGATACCTTTATCGTAATCAAAGAGATTATCTGGATCGGTGACAAGTGAGACCACTTTCATATTAGGGTAGTATCCCGAATTGGTCTTGCCGATGAAATATGTGTTTGTAACGATATCGCTGACGCGCCCCTCTTTATCAACGGATACAGCGCGGATAACAGCGGCCTTATCGACCTTTTTGTTGGGTTCTTCGGCTCTGTTTGGCGTGATATCCGTTCTTGCACTGAGACGGTTCTCGGTATCGCTCATATCCTTTATATCGATAGGAGCTTCATATTTTTTTGATCCTGTGGTCGGATCGCTGCAGTCTGTAGTATAGTAAACGGTGCAGCCTTCCTCAGCAGTCAGTGTCAGCTCGAAACTGCTGTCGTAGAAGCCGCTCTCCTTTGAGAATACAGGCTGACGAACAGCAGCGCTTCCTTCGGGAGCTGCGTTGGTCTTTTCAGGAGTACAGCTGAGTGTATAGAATTCACCGCTGCCGTCGGGGTACTGTCCGTATGAAGTATCGGAGGCGAGTGCTCCGAAAGTGATGGTATGAACTGTATTGCCTTTAGCGTCTGTGAGCAGGAGCGTTTCGCCCGATGAAGAAAGACCGAATGGAGCGATATTGCTGTTGGTCAGGGCAGCGTTGCTGTCGCAGAAGACAATAAGCCTTTCACCTGCGCGGATACGAGTAGCGTCAGGGAATACATAGCGGTATGGTTCTTCTGACTTGTCCGAGATGCCCCAGCCTGATATGTTGGCATCTTCCTTGCTGCTGTTGAAAAGCTCGATCCAGTCATAGCAGCTGCCGTCAGCTGCCTGATAAGATGTATTCTTTGAGCAGACCTCGTTGAATGTGACAGCGCTGCCTGTGGTCTCGGCTTTTGCAGGGAAATAAGCAGCTGCCTGCATGATGAGACAAAGGCAGAGCAGTCCCACAGTGGTTTTTCTCCTGAATTGTTTTTTCATGTTTTCCTCCTATTTTTTATTTAAGCTTTTCGCCGGTGCTTTGGCGTTAAGATACTGATCCGCTTTTCTTTTTTTCTTTAAGCGTTGTTCCGTATGAAAAAATAGGAATACAGAAAGGGCTTAAAATTGCATAGCCTTGTCAGCAATTTCAAAGTTAGTAGTTAGTTTGAAAAGTTGTTCGGTTAGAGCGTTGCAGCTGATAACTTATTTCTGTTCACTATTTACTAATTGCTCATATCAACGAGCAGCCCAGTGTTTTTTTATATTATACCACATATTAAATCAAATTTCAATATGAGAGTCACTTATTTTAATTTAATAACAGATAATTAAAAAGATATTAAGATACAAATAAAATGTTTTCGCGGTGTCTGTTGCTATTTTTGCGATAATGTGTTATAAGCGCGGAGTCCGCGCAGCTATGTTCGCGGCAGAGAAATGAAAAGCGGAAGTTTGTTCCCGCGAGTGTTGCTATTTTTGCGATTATGTGTTATAATTTATATAAATAAAAGCAGTTATCATTTATGTATACAGAATTCACTTATATAGTATACGCAGGACTTTTTCTGAAATCGGGGTGATCTATCTGAAAAGACAAGATTATATTAGCTGGGACGAATATTTTATGGGCATTGCTATGCTGTCTGCCCAGCGAAGCAAGGATAATTCCACACAGGTCGGTGCCTGTATCGTCAATGACAAGCACAAGATAGTTTCTGTCGGATATAATGGTATGCCAACCGGCTGCGACGACGATGATATGCCGTGGGAGCGTGATGGGGACAACACACTCGACACAAAGTATCCCTTTGTTTGTCACGCTGAGCTGAATGCTATACTCAACAGCAGCTTTGGCAGCCTCAGCGGCTGTACTCTGTACGTGACGCTTTTTCCGTGCAACGAGTGCGCAAAGGCAATAATACAGTCGGGGATAAAACGAGTGGTGTACTTCCAGAATAAATATGCCGAGACTGACAGCGTAAAGGCTTCGTGTATCCTTTTCAGCAAGTGCGGTGTCGAGGTGGAGGAGTACTCCGCAAGCGGCAAGGACATAGTTTTATCTGTCTAAGGAGGCAAAGGTGAGAAAACGAATTAACTGCTCGGTGCAGTAAGAAGGGAACGGCGCATCGGGTAAGAAATGTTCCCATACTGCACCTGTAATGATATTATTCTTATAAAGGAGCAGTTGATATGAACGAATATACAAGAAATATTGAACGCATAGAGTTCGTTGTAACAATGGGCTGTACGGGAAAGTGCAGGCATTGCAGCGAGGGAGACCACAAATTCAGCGGTGAGCACATTGACGGCGCTATCGCTGCCGGAGCTGTTGAAGATGTTTGCAGGCATTACCGCATTAAGTCGCTGATGACATTCGGAGGAGAACCGCTTTTGTATCCCGAGGACGTATGCAAGATACATGAAGCGGCAAAAAGAGCCGGCATACCGAAGCGCGAGGTCATTACGAATGGATTTTTCAGCAGGGATAAACGGCGGATAGAAGAAACTGCGGAAATGCTGGCGGCAAGCGGCGTGAACCGCATCATGCTGTCGGTCGATGCTTTCCATCAGGAGACGATACCGATAGAGTATGTTGAGGCTTTTGCCGAAAGCGTTAAAAAAACGGGAGTTCTTCTCGAACTTCACCCTGCATGGCTCGTCAGAAGGGAAGCGGACAATCCTTATAATGCGGCGACGCGGACGATTCTGGAACACTTTTCTGCAAAAGAGTATGAAGTTTCGGAGGGGAATATTATCTTTCCAAAAGGAAATGCACTGAAATTTCTCGGAGAATATTTTGATGGTGCGCAGGCAGTGTCTGATCCATATGAGGACGATCCGAGAGATATACGTGCACTGTGTTTTGATCATGACGGCAGCGTTCTGGACGGAAATATCTATAATACGTCTGCTGTTGATATTATAAACTCATACATACCATAAAAAAACAAGCCCGAAATTAAAGTCGGTACTTATACAGAAGATTTTACGTGAGATATTGAGAAAAAACCTTTTGAAAAAGGGAACGGGGGAAACCTTTCTTCAGAAAGGTTTCCCCCGATTATTTCGTGTAAAGTTTCTATATGAGTATCTTGCTTATTTCGGACTTGTTTTTATAAATTTTCCGGGTAATGGGACTTTTTCCTGCGTTTTTCGCTGTACATTTTTTTATCGGCTTCCGTGACAAAATAGAAAATATCCGTTCCTGGTTTTGGAGTTGCGATGACAAATCCGGTGCTTGCAGCAAGAGAGAAAGGCTCGGTGTGACTATTATTTCGCGTAACGATGTTACGGTTGATGCGTTTTGTCAGTTCATGAGCGTCCTTCTCGGTATAATCCGCCGCAAAAACGATGAACTCGTCGCCGCCGAAACGGCAGAATACTTCGCCGTTTGTACAGGAATCGCGCAGTACATGAGCAATTGACCATATAGCCCTATCGCCCATACTGTGTCCGTAGGTGTCATTGATGCCCTTGAGACCGTCCAGATCTATGAACATAAGCATTATGCTTCGCTGCTGTTCGGTACACTGGTGGTACAGCTCGCGGGTGGCATTGACAAATCCGTTCCTGTTGTAAATACCTGAGAAAGTATCTTTTGCGTACAGCTTTCCGAGGCGCACAAGTGCGTATTCCAAGCACATGAGCTTTCTTATATTTTCGAGAGAGTTGCAGATGTTTATGCAGAATGTCTCGAACATTATGTTCTGAAATGTCAGACGTTTGCTGCGTATGACCATATAACCGAGACATCGTTCGCCAAAGTGCAGAGGAGTGATATAGTACAGCTTTCCTTCTTTCTTCTCGTGAGCAACTGGCGGGAAGATATCGCTCGATTTAATTTTGCCGCATTCTATGAATTTTCCGTCGACATAAGCTATCTCAACATTCACATAGTCCGTATACGCCATTGGCACAGGCGGTTCAGCGCCCTCCATGACAGTTGACCTGTCGATAGCCGATTCAGAGTCCCAATTGTCACAGAGACAGAAGTAAAATTCATCGGGGCGTATCTCTACAGCAGCCTGCTTGAGAGCTGCGATGTACTCTCTGAAGTTGTTGCAGGCGAGGAGCTGAGTGGACATTCTGTTAAGAACAGCCATATAGTTCTGGATATTTTCAAAGTTGGAGTAATTTCTGTAATTGAGCTCCTTTATTTCGGAAAGATTGGTCACAGCGTTATGACCGCAGCCGCAGCTCTCTGTGAAACGAGCTGACATATTCAGAATGATGTTTCTTTCCTGAGGCATATTCCTGAAATGGTTGTAGAGCATTTTGCAGGCGAGCCTGCCTGACAGTCTGAGGGGACGGTCGACAGATGTGAGCTCTACGCGGTAATTATGAGTACTGTAGGTGTTGTCGAAGCCTGTTACGGCAACGTCCTCGGGGACACTGAAGCCCTCTGAGACCAGCTTGGTAATAGCTGACGAAGCCATGACATCATTTGCGCAGATTACAGCCTGAGGCATTTCGGAAAAATGCCTCATGAAATGCTCTACAGCAGCTTTTGCCGACGGAGCACGGAAGTCACCGTAATATATGGCTTCATCGTTGATCTTTATACCGTGTTCATGCAGTACCGTGCAGAAGGCCGCAAGTCGGTCAGCGCTTTCGGGGTTGTCGTCGGGACCCGATATATATGCGAATCTTGTGAAGCCGTGAACATTGATCAAATGTTCGGTTATATCGCGCATAGCAGTCCTGTTGTCTATGCCGATATGGTAGAAAAACGGCAGATCATTGTCTATACTGACAGCAGGAATACCTGCGATTCTGATTCTTGTTATTATGTCATTGACTACAGGCTGATGCGAAAGGGTATTTGTGAGAAGAATAGCACCGTCAAAGTCGCCGAAATCAGGTAAATTAAAGATATTGAACTCACCCATGTCGTGGCGCGGGTTGTTCATATCTCCGCTGAATGAGGTGAAGGCACATATATTGAGTCCGAATTCGATTGCTGCTGCTGATATTCCATTCAGTATAGAGCTCTGGTAGCTCTGACCGATCTCTTCAACGATAAGAGCGATCCTGTATTCACGCATAAAATCCCTCCCTTTGTCCATAAATCTCATCTCTAAAAACAAACTTTATATATATATTACTATATTCTTTTGAAAAAATCAATAGATTTTTATTATTATTTTCATTAGCAATATTCATTTTTTATTAACAGTACTATACAAATAGTTATTGTTGGGATATAAATTACAAGCATTTAATTATTTTGGAAAAGTCGAAAAAAGTCTCCGATTTTGGGATAATTTATAATAAATGCCGAAAATCAAGGCGTATATTGACAAATCACAAAAAAATGGTATACTAATTTGTAGGGGATAACGTCATTATTAATGGCTTATCAAATATTTCCGTTGCTGTGTGTGGTACACGGACGGATACGCTTCGGAGGGAATTTATGAATATCTGGCACAAGATCAGTCCAAAAAGAATAAATCCCGATGATTTCATTGCGGTGATCGAGATAGGAAAGGGAAGCAAGATCAAGTATGAGCTTGACAAGGAGACAGGTCTTATTAAAATGGACCGTATCCTCTATACTTCCACTCATTACCCTGCGAATTACGGATTTATCCCGAGGACTTATTCAGACGATAACGACCCCCTTGATGTTCTGGTGCTCTGTTCTGAACAGCTCATGCCGCTGACATTGGTAAGATGCTATCCTATAGGAGTTATCAGAATGCTTGATAACGGTCACCGTGATGATAAGATCATTGCGATACCTTTTGAAGATCCTAACTATAATATGTATAAGGATATCGAGGAACTTCCAAAGCACATTTTTGACGAAATGACACATTTCTTCACTGTTTACAAGGAACTTGAAAACAAAACAACAGCCGTTAACGAGGTCGATCATGCCGACGTTGCGAAAACTATCATAAGCGGAGATATTGAGCGCTATATTGATAACTTCTGCAAGTGAGCACGGCTTTGACCGAAAAATGACTAAAAAGCGAAAGGAGTATCGCACGGTATAACTTCGTGCGAAAAAAGGGTTATGACAGCTTCAAGTGAAATTTTATTCGGCAGCGATTCAAATGTCGCACCAATCGGTATCATTGCAATGAACAGCGTTACAGAGCTGGGCAAGAAGATCGACGATTATCTCGTTGACTGGGCAGGAAAGGGCGGCATCAATGTTGATTCCTTCCTCGTAGAGAGCGAATGCCCTCGTTTTTCATCAGGCGACGGTAAGGGTCTTATCAAGTCCACTATTCGCGGAAAGGATCTCTTTATCATCATTGATGTAGGCAATTACAGCATAAAGTATGATTATTTCGGAATGCAGAATGCCATGTCTCCTGACGACCACTTTCAGGATCTTAAGAGAATAATCCAGGCTGCAAGCGGTAAGGCTCACCGTATCACTGTTATTATGCCGACCTTATACGGCGGCCGTCAGCACAGAAGAAGCTACCGCGAGTCTCTTGACTGTGCCTGCGCACTTCAGGAGCTGGAGGCAATGGGAGTATCAAATATCGTAACTTTTGATGCTCATGACCCAAGAGTACAGAACGCTATCCCGCTTATGGGCTTTGATAATGTTATGCCGACATATCAGGTGCTCAAGGCAATGCTCAAGGATATCAAGGATATCAACTTCAATAAGGACAATTTCATGGTAGTCAGCCCTGACGAAGGTGCTCTTAACCGTAATATGTACTACGCTTCAGTTCTTGGCGTAGAGATGGGTATGTTCTACAAGAGAAGAGACTATTCAACTATAGTTAACGGAAGAAATCCTATCGTTGCTCACGAATATCTCGGCAATCCTGTTGAAGGCAAGGACATATTTGTTTCTGATGATATCATCTCATCAGGCGAATCCATGCTTGATCTGGCTTATGCTCTTAAAGAAAAGAAGGCAGGCAGGATCTTCACTTATGCTACTTATACTATCTTCACAAACGGTCTTGACAAGTTTGACAAGGCTTACGAAGAGGGTGTTATTGACGGTGTATTCGGTACAAACCTCACATACAGAACACCTGAGCTCCTCAGCAGACCTTGGTTCCATGAGGTAGATGTTTCAAAGTATATAGCATATTTCATTGAAGCTATAAATCATGATGTTTCGATCAGCAAGATCATTGATCCTCATACAAAGATCGAGACACTTCTCAAGAAGTACGGCATGAAGTAATTGATATAAATAAAAAAGGCACTGTTCACAAACAGTGCCTTTTTGCTTTATGAAAAATGTGTGATGGTTTTGTTAAATTATACAATGTGATTGACAATTATTCGTCAAAGTGCTATAATAAAGAATGTAAATTTTAATTTACAGTGTCATGTAATAGTAAAAAGATTTGAAGGGGGATTTTATGCTTCAACTTAAAGACATTGTGAAGAAGTATGGCACGGGCGAAAACATCGTGAATGCTCTGAACGGAGTAAGTGTTACATTTCGCGAAAATGAGTTTGTGGCTATACTCGGACATTCGGGCTGCGGCAAAACGACGCTGCTCAACATCATCGGAGGTCTCGATCACTATACGTCGGGAGACCTTGTCATCAATGGGGTATCAACTAAGGAATACAAGGACAGGGACTGGGACGCTTACAGAAACCATTCTATAGGCTTCATTTTTCAGAGCTATAACCTTATCCCACACCAGACAGTACTTTCAAATGTAGAGCTTGCTCTTACTATCTCAGGCGTATCAAAGGCCGAACGAAGAAAACGTGCAAAGGAAGCTCTCGAAAAGGTAGGGCTCGGAGATCAGCTCCATAAAAAGCCTAACCAGATGTCAGGTGGTCAGATGCAGCGTGTGGCTATTGCACGAGCTCTTATCAACAATCCTGATATACTGCTTGCCGACGAGCCAACAGGTGCTCTTGACTCTGAGACTTCCATACAGGTCATGGAGCTTCTCAAGGAGATCGCCAAGGATAAGCTCGTTATCATGGTAACGCATAACCCTGAGCTCGCAGATCAGTACGCTACACGTATCATAAAGATAAAGGACGGTAAGCTTACAGGTGACAGTGACCCGTATAAGTCCGGAGGATCAAAGGATAAATCGTCAGAAAATAAGAAAAAAAGAGTTTCAATGTCATTCGGTACTGCGGTTTCTCTTTCACTCAATAATCTCCTTACAAAAAAGGGAAGAACTCTCCTGACGGCTTTTGCAGGCTCTATCGGTATCATCGGTATAGCACTTATCCTTTCGCTCGCAACAGGTATCAATGAGTATATCGACAATATCCAGGAGGAGACCCTGTCATCCTATCCTCTGGAGATAATGCGCGAAAATACCGACACCTCCGGTATGATGGAGGCGCTTATGCAGAATCAGAAGGAGTACGAGAGCCGCGAGTTCAGAGACGATACGGTATACGCAAATACTCAGGTATATGATATGTTCAATTCCTTCAATACGTCTGCAAAACAGATAAACAACATGAAGGATTTCAAGACTTTCCTTGATAATGACAGCGTTATCGCCGAGAAAGCTACCTCCATCGGATATTCTTACGATGTTAAGATGCCTATATACACAGAATCTCCGTCGGGAGATATAATCAAGGTAGACTTCATGGATATGTACAGCAAGGCAATGGGAATGACTGATTCCGATATAATGGCAGCTTCCATGAATAACCCTATGGCAGGTATGGAGATGCAGGCGTTCGGTCTAAATGTCATGCAGGAGCTTCTCCCTGGTGAGAACGGCGAAACTATCAGCCCGCTTATCAAGGAGCAGTATGATATTGTAAACGGAAAGTGGCCTGAGAATTACGATGAAGCAGTTGTTATTCTCCGCAAAAACAACGAACTTCCTGATATAATCGCGTATGCAATGGGTCTCAAGGATCAGGAGGGCTTCAACGAGAAGCTCAAGGCAATAATGAGCAATCAGGAGATCAAGGATTACGGTCAGCTCGAATGGAGCTTCGACGATATCAAGAACAAGAAGTTCAAGATGGTAATGCCTTGTGAATACTATCAGAAAGATCTCGCAGGAAACGGCTATAACGACCTGACTTCAACAGAAACAGGTCTTGATTATATCTACGGCGCTGACAATATGGGCACAGATATTAAGATAGTCGGATTTATCCGTGCAAAGGAAGACGTAAAGGCTCCTATGCTGAACAGCTATATCGGATATACTTCAAAGCTTACGAAGTATGTTATCGACACTACAAATAACAGTGATATAGTTAAAGAACAGACAGCTGACAAAGAGAACGATATCATTACAGGTCAGAAGTTCATGACTGACGATTACGTTGAACCTACTCCCGAGGAAAAAGCTGAAACCGTAAAGGCATTCATAAAGAAAGCCGATACTGATACAAAGGCTGACATCTTCCGTCTTGTGGCGGCTCAGCCTGATACTGCACAGGCTGATGCACAGGTTGCAGCTGCTATGAAGGACTTTGACAGGAATGAGTTTATAAAACAGATAACGGATATGTACTCCAATGAGCTTGGCGTAGATACATCACAGATCACATCATTTGTTGCACAGATGAGCGATGAGGAGATAAAGAGCTATGCGGAGCAGGCTATCCGTGAGCAGATCGCTCAGGAGTATGCAAAGATGTCTCAGGAGAAGCTTGGCTCGCTTACGAATGACGAACTTGCAGCAATGCTTGATTCTGCCGAAATAAGCCTTGATAACTACGGTGTGATATTTGAAAAGTATACTCCCGAGGAAATATCAGATTCTACCTATGATGATAACCTGAAGCTTCTCGGCGTTGCCGATGAGAGCGATCCTTCTGCAATACACATCTACGTTAAGAGCTTCGAGGACAAGGACGATATATCCGATGCAATAGAACGCTATAATGACAGCGTTAAGGAAGCAGATGTGATACACTATACCGATATGGTAGCGCTCCTTATGTCATCTATAACAAGCATCATCAGCGGTATTTCTTATCTGCTGATCGCATTTGTCGGCATATCGCTCGTGGTTTCCTCAATAATGATAGGAATCATCACATATATATCCGTTCTTGAGCGTACACGAGAGATCGGTATACTCAGAGCTATCGGTGCTTCAAAGCGAAATGTCAGAACTGTTTTCAATGCTGAAACGCTTCTTGTGGGACTTACAGCAGGACTTATAGGTATCGGCGTGTCGGTACTTCTGACTATCCCGATAAACTTTATCATCCACTCAGTGACAAGTCTTGACACGCTCCGTGCGCACGTTCCTGTGGTTGGAGCTGCCGTGCTTATATTCATCAGCATGATGCTCACACTTATAGCAGGACTGATACCGTCAGGAGTTGCGGCAAGAAAAGACCCTGTTGAAGCTCTGAGGACTGAATGATTTAACTGTTGATGCTCCAAAGAGAGTATTTGATACTTCATCTTTCACAATAGACAAATATATATAAAGGACGCTGCGGAAAAACGTAAGCGTCCTTTTTCTATGTATAATATGTGGAGGTAAAAATGACTGAACAATATAAGTTTGATACTGATATAGAAGCTTTTGTACTGATTATTGAGGAAAACTTTTCTCAGGAAGGTTTCCCGCGATAAAACAATATAAACTTTTATATGGGCATTAACTTTATGTAGTGCAGACTTAATCAATAAGGTCGTTCTGGAAGCGTGACAAATGCTCGAAAGGCAGGATCTGACGTCCTCTGAAAAGTCCGCAGCCGTCGTTGATGAGCTGATTGTTGATAGCGCTGAACATATTTACGTCGATATTGGCAAGTTCAAGCTCCTGGAGCTTTGTAAGCCTTTCATAAGCTTCGTCAAAATATATGCATTCGCCTATAGGTATCTCATCGCGTTTGGTACGTCTTGCGCTCTGTAATTTTTCATATCCGAAATGATTTGCGTCACCTATTTCTGCAAAATCGTCCATCTCCTTGGTACGAAGCTGCAATTCCGTATAGCACCGTGCAAGATTGTCGTAGAAAGTAATATGCAGGGACTGGTATCCCGTACTGCGGGGACCTGAAACATAATCCCTGTAATACGGTCTGACAGCTTCTTTAAGGCGTTCGGAATACCTGTCCTCGGAAAATCCCGAAAGCTCTGCTGTAAAGCCTCTTTCTTCGAGAAATTCAGGCAGGACATCTGCTATTTCATACAGATATTTCAGTTCCACATCTCTTTTCTCATCATTTTCGGAGATATGACAGGCAGGCATTGATATAACGATGCGGTAGGCGATGAGGTCGCGGAAGCAGATCAGCCTGCTTTTTATCTCGGCTTCTGACGGGAATTTTCCGTTTTTCTTGTAATATTTGTAGATGAATTCGAGGATATAACCGTTGAATTTCTCCTCAGCGCGTATCAGTGATTTTATGCGGCCTTTGAAAGTGAAAGCCAGAAACGGGTATTCTCTTGTCATATATTTGTAGAATTCCTTTATTCTCTGAGACTGAGAGGTAAGGAAGTCATTATGTTCGAGCAGCTCAATTATCTGTATAAGGAAATTAGAGTGTGCAAGATCGATACTGTTATGCGTTTCTTTTGCGTTTTCTCTCAGATCGTTTGCATATCTGTGCAGGATTTTCAGCACAGTATTTCCTGAAAACAAGTAATCATTCAAAGATATCATGGGTCTACTCCTCTTTCTTTATTGATGTGACAGTGGTAGTGCTGGTCGAAGTAACAGTGGTAGAAGTTGAAGTGTTAGAGGTTTTGACAGTTGAAGTACTTTCGGAAGATTCAGTGCTGCCGTTTACTGTCAATGTAATAATAGTATTTCCGTCTGGGGATACAATTGTTTTTGTCTGTGAGAATTCTTTCCTGTTCATATTTTTCTCCTATTTGATTATCTTGAAGCATACTGTATTAGAATTTATCAGCGGGGAGCAGTACTCAAAATAAACTGTGCCCGAGACTGTGCTCCTTATCTCGGAAATGATCTCTCCGTCGAAAGGGTCGGAAATTATACCGAGGATATCGCCTCGTTCCACACGCTTGCCGATCTCGATACAGCTTTTGAAAATGCCTGCTGCTTCCGAGCGTATCTGCTTTGTCTTGCTTTCATCTATCAGTTTTGTGATATATCCGGGTGGAGTATTTGCGCTTATCATGTCATGCTTGTCGAGGAAGCGCAGTATGGCGTATACTGCCTCATCAGCGGCATTTTCATCAATAACGTCTGTAGCGTTAGCGTATACCGAGAAGGCTTTTGTTTCCCAGATCTGCCAGTTGTAGTTGAGCGTAGTCGTGTCATAAGGTCTTGGTTTGCGGAGTATTCCGAACTGAAGTCCGAAATCCTTCATCAGTTCAGGAGAAGCAAAGCCTGTATCCATCATCTTGACGTGGGGCAGGAAATTGCCCTGCTGATAGAAGCTCGCAAGCTGTATGCCGTATTCATAGCCCTGTATCTTTGAAAACAGACCGTCTGCGATACGCTGCGTAGTTTCACCCAGACTGTACCCCGGGAACATTCTGTTAATGTCGGTATTATCCATTGCCCAGAAGCGCTTTCCGATATTCATAGAGTAGTAATTCACGCACGGAATGACCATGATCTCGGTATCTTCTGCTATAAGACCTTTTGCTTCGATTATTTTCAATTCCTGTATCATTCGGCTGCAAACGTACATTTGCTGGACTTCGTTTCCGCGCATGGCACCGACGATAGCAGCTGATTTCTTACCGTGACCGAAACGGAAGCCTATAACGTCAAGCTGTTCACGATACGGAGATTTCAGTGAATACAATATTTGTTTCTTCATTATTCTGTACCTCCTGCAGCAGGCTTCAGTATTCTTGCAAGCAGAGAACCGCCGTATACGACCGGATATTCGCGAAGAGTAAACACCAGTCCATCACATACCGCTTCCACAGTTTCTACAGTTTTTGAAGACAGCGGATCAACTACATCGCCGATGTGATCGCCTTTTTCAACGGTATCTCCGAAGCTGACGCAAGGCACAAAGATTCCTGCCGCGTCAGAATTTACAAAGCCGACCTCCCGCCCCTCAGACACTATGGGTTCGCGTACAGGAGCAGTTTCTCCGCTCCACATACCAAGCTCGTTCAGGAGATTCAAGATGCCGTCAAAAAGCTGATCACAGTATTCCTTTGTTATACGCATACCCACGCCCATCTCAACAACGAGAGTCTTTGTTCCTATTGTATTGAGGGTATGGGCGAGGGTAGATTCAAGAACAGTTGCGGATTCGTGTATCCATACAAGATCCGCGTTCATCATTTTAGCGTAGGGGAGAAGTGCAGGTGCAGTAGGCACACTTATACGTATCTGCGGAATCTCTTTGAGGAAGATATTGCTTGAATGAACGTCAACGCACACATCTGAACCGCTTATATCGTCGATTATCATTGAGCAGAGCACCTCTATCATAGTACCGTCTTTTGAGCCGGGGAAAACTCTGTTCATATCGAGATCAAACATGGGGACACCGCGCGTCAGCGAGTCGATACCCATAGGATTCAGTGCAGGATAAATGTCAACGATGCCGTTAAGACATTCTATGTGCTCATCAATATAAGAGCCTATCATGTATGCAAGATATTGTCCTTCAAGCTCATCACCGTGAGTACCTGTCACAAGGCTCAGTCTTTTCTTGCTGCTGCCGTTTTTGATACGCCGTTTCTGAATGTTAAGGTTTTCATTGACTGCAAGAGCCGCAGACGCAATTGTTTCTATCATTGTTAATTCACCTCTTTAGCAGTTTAGGTGCAGTATTCGGGCGGAAAATATTCGCCCCTGCTTTTGCGGAAATGTATGCCGATACCTTTGGTCAGGTAAGTAATGAGCGAACTAATTGAAGCTGCTGGGTATACCTGCCGAACATTACGCCTCTGTCAATGGCACAGTCGCGGAAATCGCGTCCCATAGATATCACGAGGTAATCATCGTTTACGGGACAGTTATTTGCGGGATCAATACCTTCCCAGTGGTCGCCTGTCCAGTATTCCACCCATGAATGAGTTTCGCCGTCACAGAATGCAAGTCCCGCGATATATCTTGCAGGGATACCGTCCATTCTCAGAAGTGAGATAAGTATATGTGAGAAATCCTGACAAACGCCTGCCCTTAGTGCAAAGGCTTCTGCGGCAGTAGTAGCAGTAGTAGTTACGCCTTTTTTGTACTCTATGAGGTCAGAGAGGATATCGCTGAAATATACAGCCTTCTCAGGTGCATTTCCATTGTACTTATCCTTCAGCTCTGAGTAGAATTTTATTAGTCCGTCGTCAGGAGCGGTGAACTCCGACTGATAAAGGTAGCATGGCATAAGGGATGAGCTGTGCTTTGTGGAATCCACCTCCGCTGTTCCCTTGATGTCGAAATCAAGGAAGCGGTGGTCGCCGTGGATATAGCCTGCCGTCACGTTATTACCGAAAGCGTCAACAGTCTGTTTTGTTGAAACAGTCGGGGAGATATTGAGACTGCACGAGAGGATCTTCTGAGCTTCTGTATCAGGAGGGATTATCCTGAGAGCAAAGCTGTGATCGTGGACGTAATCGTCAAATGTAAGCTTTGTTGAGAAGCTGAAATTAAGTTTTTTCATACTGTTGCCTCCATTGGATCAAACAGGTGTTCAAGGCTTTGTATCGCCTTATCGCTGCCAAGCTTATAGTCATCTTCCGTACCAAGTATCTCGACAACGGTACACAAATATTTGGTGTTGTAACGGTAAGGGGTGTCTTTGGGTACGCGGTGAAGATTCTTGCAAAGCCTGATAAACTCCTTTTCAACTGTTGCAAAGGGATATTTCATTCTCATATACAGATCGAGGCGCTCGATAGTTTTCCCGATATATATGATATTTCTTATCTCATCGTCGTAGATATGTTCATTCACACTGCCCCAGAAGCTGTAGAGGATATCCTTCAAGGGGAGCAGTGAAAGTCGGACGTTTGCTTTACTCTGTGAACTTATAAGTGTATCCTTTGCCATTTGAAGGAAGGAAAGGGTCTTTGTAGATATCTCCTCACGAAGCACGATACCGTTATCGTAAGCCCTTTCGAGGCTGTATGCCGCAGAATTCTGATTACTGCCGTCATAGAGAAAGCTGTGGATAAAATCGTGGCTGTCCTTATATTTATCGGGCAGTCCGAAGTATCCGAGATATTCTGTATAGCCGTGTCTGCCATCGATCATTCTATCATACAGTTTGTCAAGTGACCTGAGCGTTATGAAAAATCTTTCAGTGTAACGTCCAAGCCAGTAAAGGCGGTCGCTGTGTTCCTTTGATATATTTGTCATAAATTCTCCTTTCTATCATTAGCATTTAGCAGCATTTCATCAGCTCACAATTACAGGCTGATGGTGTGCGGCTATTGCATGATAGCTGTTATTTTAGTACCCACGTATCTTTGAAGCCTCCTCCTTGTGATGAATTGACTACAAATGAATCGGGATTTCGTGAAAATCTTGTAAGTCCCGAAGCCCAGACTTTTGTGGTTTCGCCCGAAAGCACGAATGCTCTCAGGTCTGCTTTTCGCATTACAGTTTCACCTTCTTCAAGTATAGGGAGATCAAGGAAGTCAATAACTTCCTGAGCTATAAAGCGTCTTGGTTCGGCAATTATAGTCTTACGGAACTCCTCAAGCTTTTCTTTTGTAAGATTTCTGCCGAAGACTACTCCGTAACCGCCTGCTTCAGCAACGTCCTTGATAACGAG
Organism: Ruminococcus sp.; assembly: GCF_024691275.1. Lineage (GTDB taxonomy): Bacteria > Bacillota > Clostridia > Oscillospirales > Ruminococcaceae > Ruminococcus. Next base: position 23,565 of record NZ_JAILNU010000088.1, read on the forward strand.
TTTATCAATTTTTTCCATGACATATTTCATATCATCTTCATAGAAGGGGAGATATGTCGGGGCATTTTTGAGTATAGGTTCTTCGCCGAGGTAATATTTTATCATCTTCGGTACGAAATAATATATGCCCTTGTCGTCTGCGACTCCGTTGCCCGGAGCGTTGATAATACCGACGTTTCCGCTGCGGTAAGCCTCCATAAGATTTGGTATGCCTATGAGAGATTCAGGCAGGAAAGTCAGCGGATCGAGATACTCGTCGGCGATACGTCTGTACAGCACACCTATTCTTGTTTTGCCGCCTGAGTAAGTTCGCTGATAGAGGATATTGTCCTCGACGAAAAGCTCGTCGTTCTGAACGAGCACCGAGCCTGTATGCTCTGCAAGATAGGAATGCTCAAAGTAAGCGGCGTTATATCTTCCGGGAGTAAGTATAGCGCTTATACCGCCGCAGTTTGCATATTCCATGGTTTCCTTCAGCAGCCTTGCGTAGTTTCGGTTATCAATGATCTCGTTTTCTGAAGATGCATGAGGTGCGGCGATCCTTGTCAGTTCACGGGCTATTAGGGGATAAGAGGCACCCGAGGGGATACGCAGATTATCCTCAAGGATATACCATTCGCCGTCCTTAGCCTGAACAAGGTCGATGCCCGAGATATGGCTGTATATTTTGTTTCTGGGAGTTATACCCTCGCACTGTGCAAGATAGCCCTTTGAGATGTAAATGAAATTTTCAGGGATAATGCCGTCTTTTACGATGTTTTTATCGTGATAAATATCAAAAAGGAACTCATTCAGTGCATTCACACGCTGAACAAGTCCCTTTTCAATGCTTTTGAAATCCTCCGAAGAAATAACACGGGGGATAGGATCAAAAGGAAAGAATTGCTCGTTGAAAACACCGTTTTTGTATATACCGAATTTTACACCGTAACGTCTTAGAAGTTCGTTTATCTCATCTGCATTGCCAACAGGCTTTGTAAACTGCTTATTATTTTGCTGTGTCATTATTACCACTCCAATCATCAACAAAAACGGCGCCTATCCATGCGGATAAGCGCCGTTGCTTGCTTTATTACACTCTTATGATATCATATATCAAAACGCTTGTCAAGAGTCTGACAATATTTTTTGTTTTACTCTTTGAAATCGCGCCCGTTGATCCTGCATATTTTCTTCAGTTTCTTCACAGTTCCGTTGCCGCCGCCGTTGTTGATATAGATGTCGTACTGTCCTTCGATACTTCCGAAAGTAACAGCTTCATCGACTTTTGCGTACTCCTTTAATTTTACCATCATATTCTGCTTTGAAGCCAGCGGTGAAAAGACTTTAAGGTACAGGAAACCGTCAAATTCCGACATGGAAATGCTTATCCTAATCTGTTCACCGAGCTGCTCCCTCAGTCTTTTTTCAAGCATGGCTGTGCTTGAACTGTCAGCGAGTACAGTTATATACAGCACACGTTCTTTACTGTCTGTTCTGCGGAATAAAGAGCTGATATAGTTTCTGTACGCTGAATGACGGTATGACTCAAAGAGCTCCTTTTCAGCCTGATTGCGAAAATCTCCGTAATATATCAGCAGCGTTGTATCGAGCATTACGTTCACGAAGCAGTGCAGCCCACATTCTCCGATGATCCTTTCCGCTTCATACGATACATCAGGCGGCAGATATATCATTTCGAGGTACTGCTTTCCTTTTGTATCATACAGCGCAGCTCCGTCCATAACGATAACAGGAAGCTGAAGCTCCACGCCTTTCATGATGTTCATGAGCACAGCGGGAGTATGGGTAGTTGAGATAGTAAATTTAACGCCGCGGCGAATGAGCCTGTTAAGTTCCACTTTGCTGTAATCGGAAGACGAGCCTGACGAAACGAGTACATCGTCGATGCCGCTGACATAGAGGGTATCTGTATCATGCTTTATTGGCAGACGGAAATCGTTGACTGTAACACCGATGATAATGCCGATAAAAGTGTCGATCACTCTGTTAAGAACAAACAGGTATGGATCGTTGTCGAATGAATGGGTCAGAGCAATGCTCAGGAATACCACACATGAGAAAAACGAAGCATTGCGCTTGTTGAATACTACCGTTGTGTAAATAACGGGAATAATAACTGCACTTGCCGAAATATAGAATATCATCGGCACGGAAATGTTGATAAGGCGAAAAATCAGCAGGAATACGAGACCGTATGCAGCACCGATAAGCGTTCCGACAGAGCGCTGTACAGCATTGTTTTTTGTAGTATCGTCATAAGGCTGCATACACCAGAGAGCAGCAAGAGCTCCGTAAAAGGGAATACCGTTCTCAATAGGCAGAAGAGTCCTCAGAAAGTATACGGTCATACATATCCCGACTGCGATTGAAGATTTGATGATTCTTGCCCCTATGGGCGGAAATATAAGTTTCAAGTTTCTCACTCCATGAAAAAAGCGCTTCTCATTTTCGAGAAGCGCCGTTGCTGTTTACCTGCATTATATCATGTGAAGTCTGATTTGTCAAGTAGCTGAACGGCACTTGACAAAATGACCTTACAGGTATATAATTATTATGTTAAAGGTTAAGCAAGGGAGCTGATTTTCAGCTCCCTTTTGTCTTTTTAGGAGGTAAATTATGAAAGATGGTTTCGTAAAGATAGCCTGTGCAACGCCTGATGTAAGAGTTGCCGACTGCGAATATAATGCAGAGAGAATAATAGAACTCATATCCGAAGCTCACGGAAAAGGTGTAAAAATAGTCTGTTTCCCCGAGCTGTCCATAACTGGCTATACCTGTGGGGATCTGTTTTTGCAGGACGCTCTTTTAACTTCGGCGAAAAAGCAGATAGCACGAATAATCAAGGAAACCGCACATCTTGACATTGTTTCTATCGTAGGTGCTCCGATAGCAGTCTGCGGAAAGCTGTACAACTGTGCTGTTGTGATAAGCGGAGGAAGGGCAGTCGGTGCGGCTGCAAAGAAGAATATACCGAATTACAGTGAATTTTATGAAGTGCGACACTTCACAGCAGCCGACGAGAGTTTATGTGCGGATATACAGCTTGATGATGAGTATTCCGTTCATCTCGAAAATGTTGTATTCACTTGCAGGGAACTGCCCGAACTTAGCTTCGGAGTTGAGATATGCGAAGATATGTGGGTAAGCTCTCCGCCGTCGGAACAGCTTGCAAGGTCAGGAGCAGTCATCATATTCAATCTTTCCGCGAGCGATGAGGTGATAGGAAAGGCAGACTACCGCAGAACGCTTATAAAAGCAAGATCTGGAGCACTTGCCTGTACATATGTTTACACGGATTCGGGTATTGGAGAATCTACCCAGGATATGGTGTTTGCAGGTCACGATATAATTGCGGAGAACGGCTCTGTAATAGCGGAGTCAAAGCCTTTTTCAAAGGGACTTTCCATTGCGGATACGGATATAAAGAAGCTTGCATATGAACGAAGAAGAATGAATACGTTCACAGCTTCACCGAGCATGAAAACAGCATATTTCAGCCTTGATATCGCTGAAACGCCTCTTGAGAGATACTTTGCGAAAACGCCTTTCGTGCCGACAGATAAAAAGCTTCTCGACAGCAGATGTGAGGAGATACTCACTATGCAGGCTGTGGGATTAATGACAAGGCTGCGTCATATCGGCTGCAAAAATGCGGTCATAGGGCTTTCGGGCGGACTTGATTCAACACTTGCCCTCATAGTAGCTGTCCATGCTTTTGATATGCTCGGACTTGACAGAAGCGGTATCCATACAATAACTATGCCCTGTTTCGGAACAACAGGCAGGACTTACAATAATGCCTGTACTCTTGCCGAAGCTTATGGAACTGCACTGACTGAAATAGATATCCGCAGCAGTGTTTTTCAGCATTTTGCAGATATATTCCAATCGCCTGATGTACATGATGTCACATATGAGAACTCGCAGGCAAGAGAGCGTACACAGATACTTATGGACAAGGCAAATCAGCTCGGAGGAATAGTTATCGGTACAGGCGACCTTTCCGAGCTTGCACTCGGCTGGGCAACATACAACGGAGATCATATGTCAATGTATGCGGTAAACTCATCAATACCTAAGACACTTGTGCGCTGGCTGGTGAGCTATGAAGCCGAAGCTTCGGACGGAAAGCTGAAAAGAGCTCTTCTGGATATACTTGATACTCCCGTAAGTCCTGAGCTTCTGCCGCCTGAAAGCAACGGGACTATCTCGCAAAAAACCGAGGACATTGTGGGACCCTATGAGCTGCATGATTTTTTCATGTATTATATGCTGAGATACGGATATACGCCTTCAAAGATCTTCCGCATAGCCTGTATAGCATTTGCAGGGGAATACACAGGCGAATTGATAATGAAATGGCTCAGAACGTTCTACCGCCGATTCTTCTCGCAGCAGTTCAAGCGCTCGTGCCTGCCTGACGGACCCAAGGTCGGAACAGTAACACTGTCTCCGCGCGGTGACTGGCGTATGCCGAGCGATGCCTGTGCAAATATCTGGCTTAAAGAACTTGAAGAAATCAATGCAGATAACCGCTGACAGGTATTGTTTCATGCTGAATAAATAGAAAATGGCTGAGCAGTATAAAATGCTCAGCCATTTTTCAATTATATTCTGCGTCGATCCTCATAACAAGATCGGCAAGCTCTGTGATGAATTCTTCGGTCATAACGTCTTTGAAACCTGCTTCATGTAAAGCAGAACGGAAAGATGAATCGAAGGTATGACAAGAAACATCGGCGATATTCTTATACCTTTCGAGAGCTTTTTCGGGAGCATTGAAAACGTCATCATACATCTCCAGAGCTGCGAGCGCGGAAACACCGCAGCTTATGCAGTAACCTGGTTTTTCCAGATAAGAGCTGATATTGCTTAGGCGATAGGTGTAGTCGTAATCTGAAAAGAGCTCATTGAAACGTTCGACCGCTTCCTCGGGAGTTATATCTTTTGAATCAATAGCAACACTGTATTCAAATTCGCCGATAAGGAAGCCTGATATGACAGAGTCAAGAAGCTCCTTTACAGTGCGAAGCTTTTCAAACTTGCTCATATCTTCGTAGATATCGTCGTAGAACTGCAAGAACAGCATCTGCATACCTGCTGAATGAAGCTGAGCGATATCAATGTTATTCTCGTATAAGAAAACAGGAGTATCATCTTCGAGTTCAGCGTTGAAATGACCGAACTGGCGTATAGCATCGGGAAGCAGATCGGTTCTGTTGTACGGATCGCCGATAAATATCCTTGCACTGTGCTGTGAAGGCATGATATCTGTGAACGACAGATCAGCAGCATCGGTATCATTGCAGATAGTGAAAAGCTCCTGATCTATGAGCTTTTGGGCATTTTCGGCAAATGGCGAAGAAAGCTTCCGAGCATACCTGTTTATGATATCGAATGGGTCATGAGTAATGCTTTCGATGTTGTTCTGATGTTCGTAAGATGTGAGGTAGGTAAGAGTAAGCTCATCGTAAGCAGGGAGAAGGATATTTTTTATGGCTTTGTTGAGTCTGATGATATCCTCGCCTGTATAGTCCCTGTTGTACTGAGTATATAAGTTGAATTTATGCTCCTTCAGGTTTGATATAAGAGTTTCGGCATATTCAAGGTCGGATTCATGACTGCCGTTTTTGGCAGATAGCTTTTGATGCTTATTAAGATAGAGGTTATAAGGATGCTCATCTAAATAGAACTCGCCACGGATTCTTATATCAACAGGAAGTGAATCGTCGTCTTCGAACTTTTGTACCATATCCTTGGTGAGATAGTCCTTGAAGAGTTCCTTGTAAGGGCTGTTGTAACCGCAGAATATGATGTATTCGGTCAGAAGATGCGAAAGCAGCATATCATTATATGCTTTTTCGGAGATATTGCTTGCAGCGTTGTCATTACAGTGTGAATAAAAGCTTATCTCGGCGAGGGTATTTGAGTCGCAAAGTTTATCCGAATAGTACAGCATATCCTTGAAGCCCAATTCTATCTCTTTACTGATATTTTCGTCGTACACATCGGATTCAAGTTTCTGAAAAATACCTGTTGCAGCATCTTCGACATCGGCAAGTCTTACCTGAGGTGTATACAGCTTATCTTTGCTGTTTTTGTCGGGAGCGTAGGATTGTCCAATGGCAAATTCCCGTTCCTTGTCACGGGAACGGGACTGACGCTTATGTGATAAACTGCACGAGCAGTATGAAGAAGTAAAAAACAGTGCAATTATTAGCGCAGAGATGCGTGATGCTTTCATATCTGCTCCTTTCGTATCATGATCTTAGTTTTTCAACGGCATCGGGAATATCCTGAATACTGTTAACGATGATATCAGCTTTTGAAAGCTCATCAGCCGAGCCGAAACCGTAACCGCAGCCAATAGACGGCAGCCCGTTTTGTACAGCTGTCTCGATGTCGTGGAAGCGGTCGCCGATGACTATGAAATCTCCCTCATGGTCGGGAGCTATTTTGCGGAATATTTCATACTTGGGTATGAAATCAAAGGCTTCGCAGCAGTAGAAATAGTCAAAATAGCGATCCAGCTTGAAAACGCGCTTGTGTTTTTCAAGGTAGTGGAAGCGGCAGTTGCTGAGGAATATCAGCGTATATCCGCGTTTTTTGAGTTCCGACAGCATAGCCTCAGCTCCGTCGTAGAGAGCACCTTCACCGTTGTCTACACGGCGAGCCATATCGTTGCCGAGCATCACTCTTGCTTTTTCGCGTATCTCAGGGTCAAGCTCAGGGTGGAACTGTCCCCACATATCCGTGGAGTTGAAGCCCAGCCAGCGGCTTATCTCATTGTCTGTGTACTCTTTGTCAGCTATGTAGCCGTTATCGGAGAGCCACTTCATAGTATCGCGGAAAGCAGGAGCGTATGTCAGCATGGAGTTGTGTATAGTTCCGTCGTAATCGAAGATAAGATTAGTCATTAGGACTCGATCTCTCTTATGAGGTTTATCATTTCGATAGCGCCCTCAGCACATTCGCTGCCCTTATTGCCTGCCTTTGAGCCTGCGCGTTCAATAGCCTGCTCGATGTTCTCGGTAGTGATAACGCCGAACATTACAGGGATACCTGTCTGAAGCGAAACCTGAGCGATACCCTTTGCAGCTTCATTGCATACAAGGTCATAGTGGGAGGTGCTTCCCCTGATGATAGCGCCGAGGCAGATAACAGCGTCGTATTTGCCTGAGTTAGCCATTTTTGAGGCAATGAGCGGGATCTCGAACGCACCTGGTACCCAAGCGATGTCAATAGCTCCCTCGCTTACATCGTGACGCTTGAGAGTATCAACAGCACCGCCGAGGAGCTTTGATGTGATAAACTCGTTGAAACGAGCAACGACGATTCCTATTCTTGTGTCCTTTGAGACAAGTTTTCCTTCATAAGTTTTCATAAATGATCTTCCTTTCAGATATTATATACCTTTATTGAGCTTGTAGTTGTCTTTCAGCAGTTTAACAAGCTCATCGTTTTTTTCAATTATAGTGAACTCTTTTGGCATGATGGCGTTGTTGAACCACAGCTTCAGAGTATCTCCTGATACTTTATACATGACTTTTTTCTTCTTGCGGGCAAGACCGAAATTATCAGGGAAGTACACCCTCTGTGAAGTTATGTATGCGAACTTGCCTATGAAGAAATCGAGCGCGAGAAGTATAGTTATCAGTATAAGTCCGATGAAGAGCAGACCATAGTTTATCATGTGGTATCTGTCGTTCATTGCTCTTGCGCCGTTCCATTCAAGGAATCCGACTACCAGCCAAACTGTCCAGCAGCAAGTCCACCACACAGCGTTCTTTTTAAGTCGTCTTTTCAGTTTTATCGCGGTTTTCTTTTCCTTTATGCGCCTGAGGAAAATGAAATAGCCGATGATGCCGAATACGAATACAGCACCTATGATACTCAGTACGCATATTGAAACGATTCTCATCATAATATGTGTGCTCCTTTATTTTGTGAGTGGATTTTCATAGTCGTGTTTGCTGTACCAGTCAGCGAGCATTTTTACAGTTTTCATATTTTTTATGCCGAGATGAAATACAGCAGGTCTGCTTGCACCGTTGCGGTAGATCTTTACGCAGTCTCCCATTTTATCCTTTGAGAATTCATAGCTGTATTCCTCACGCGGGATAAGTTTGCTTTTTAACGGTCCCGCACTTACTATGCCCTCAGGTGTTAAAGGTACGCAGAGACATAAAACAGAGAGGAGCATTATCACGGTCATAAGTATCCAGGGTACTGAGAAATCCTTATTGAATATAGCAAGGATTATTTCAACTATTATGGCTATGAAATATATAAGCAGGGTAGGAAGGTTAATGACTATTGCCGCTTCCTTGTGTCTGAGTATACCGCGGAGCAGGTTTATACAGCACAGTGATTCGATCATAACTCCGACAGAACACGCAATTGTAGCAAAATACCACCATATACTCATTTTAAATCACCTCAATAATCCAGGATATGTCCCATCTTGTCGCGCTTTGTCTTGAGATAGAACAGATCGTATGCGGTAGCGTCCACCTGTATCGGTACACGTTCCTTTATCTCCAGTCCGAAGCCGCTGAGACCGTATACCTTGTCAGGATTATTGGTCAGCAGACGGAGTGTCTTGCAGCCTAAGTCGCGGAGGATCTGTGCGCCGATGTAGTATTCGCGGAGATCTCCGGGGAAGCCGAGGGCAATGTTTGCTTCAAGAGTGTCCATACCTTTGTCCTGCAATTCATATGCGCGGAGCTTATTGATAAGACCGATGCCGCGTCCTTCCTGTCTCATATAGAGGAGTATGCCGCGTCCTTCCTTTTCGATTTGAGTCATAGCAGCAGCGAACTGCTGTCCGCAGTCGCATTTCAGCGAGCCGAAAGCGTCACCTGTGAGACACTCAGAGTGTACACGGCAGAGTATATCCTGTCCGTCGCCGATATCGCCTTTTACAAGAGCCACATGATGCTCGCCGTTGAGCTTGTTTACGTAGCCGAGAGCACGGAATTCGCCGTATTTTGTGGGGAGCTTTGTGTTTGCCACGCACTCGACCAGTACATCATGCACCTTTCTGTACTCCTTCAGAGCCTTTATGGTGATGAACTTCATGCCCCATTCCTTTGCTTTTTTCTGTAATTCTTCGGCTCTCATCATAGTGCCGTCATCGCGCATTATCTCGCAGCATAGACCGCATTCCTCAAGACCTGCGAGGCGCATAAGATCAACTGTAGCTTCTGTGTGTCCCTCACGTTCGAGAACGCCGTTTTTCTTGGCAGTAAGCGGGAACATATGACCGGGACGGCGGAAGTCCTCGGGCTTTGAGTCAGGTGAAACGCACATACGCGCTGTCAGACCTCTCTCCTCGGCAGATATGCCTGTAGTAGTGCTAACATGGTCAATGGACACAGTGAAAGCAGTGCAGTGGTTATCTGTGTTGTAGTCCACCATCTGCGGCAGATGCAGTCTGTCGCATAGCGCAGAACTCATTGGCATACAGATCAGACCCTTTGCATGAACTGCCATGAAGTTGACATTTTCTGTTGTTGCAAACTGTGCGGCACAGATCATATCGCCTTCATTTTCTCTGTCCTCGTCATCTGTAACGAGGATAATTTCGCCGTTTCGGAGAGCCTCGCAGGCTTCTTCTACAGTGTTGTACTGGAACATTAAGATTACTCCTTCTCTATGTTTATTTTACCTTTTGTATTGAAAAGCTGATATCGCAGGCTTCTGCGATGTGCCATCAGGATTTTCTTCTTTGGTCTCGTATGTGAGCTCATCATACTGGCTTGAACAGTCTGTCATGAGAATAATATCGTCTTCTCATCAAAAGCCGTTCTTCGCAAGAAATTCCATGGTAATTCCGCTTGCTTTCGGAGTTTCCGCAGGCTTCATGAGCTTTTCCACGTACTTGCCTATGATATCATTTTCAAGATTTACGATATCTCCTGCCTTTTTAGTGCCGAGAACTGTCTGAGCGGCAGTGTGCGGGATAACAGACACGCTGAAGGAAGTGTCTGTGACCGCTGCGACCGTGAGGCTGATACCGTCAATGGCAACGGAGCCTTTTTCAACGATATACCTCAGTATCTCGTGAGCTGCGGTGATAGTATACCATACAGCGATACCGTCGCCTTTTATTTCAGATATGGTACCTGTACCGTCGATATGTCCTGAGACTATATGTCCGCCGAAGCGGCCGTTTGCAGCCATAGCACGTTCGAGATCGACCTTGCTGCCCGACCTGAGCTGTCCCAGTGACGAGCGGCTGAGGGTCTCGTTCATGACATCTGCGCGAAAATGGGAGCTGCTGAGCTGCGTGACCGTCAGGCAAACTCCGTTAACAGCGATACTGTCGCCGAGGTGAGTTCCTTCCAGCACTTTTTTTGCTTCTATCTCAATGAATGAGGAGCTGCCGCTTCGCTGTACAGTTTTTACAGTTCCGACTTCCTCGATTATTCCCGTGAACATTTTTTCACCCGACTTTCTATCATTATATCATTTCCGATATTTACAATTCGGCTGTTTTCAAGCATGAATGCATTATCAGGTGCAGGTACGCCGAAGCCTGAGACAGGAGTTTTGCCGCTTCCGCCGAAGAGCTTGGGAGCGATATATGCCTGAACCTTTGACACTATGCCTGCGTTCAGCGCAGACCAGTTCATTTCGCCGCCGCCTTCAAGGAGTACACTGTCGACCTTTTCACTGCCGAGTGTCTTCATGAGTTCATATAAGTCCACATGATCGTCCTTGGGAGAGGTCTTTATTATACGGCAGCCTTCTGCTTCGTACAGAGAAATTCTTTCAATGTCATCGGATATGGTGGCGATAACTGTGGGGACTTCATTTGCGGTCTTAATGATATTGCTGCAAAGAGGAGTTCTCAGGGAGCTGTCACATATTATGCGCAGAGGGCCATGACCGTTTTCAAGACGGCAGGTGAGCAGAGGATCATCTGCAAGTACAGTTCCCACACCGACCATTATAGCACTGTGGCGAAGGCGCTCCTTCTGGACATGAGCGCGGGAAGTTTCTCCCGTTATCCATTTGGAATTGCCGGTATAGCAGGCTATTTTGCCGTCCATGGTCATAGCGTACTTCATTGTCACAAATGGCATACCCGTAGTTATGAAGTGAAAAAAAATCTCGTTGAGCTCGTCACATTCCGCGCGGAGTATCCCTTCGGTTACTTCGATGTCATGATCGCGGAGTATCTGAGTGCCCTTGCCTGCAACAAGCGGGTTTGGATCGGAAGAGCCTATGAAGACGCGCTTTATTCCGTGAGCGATAACAGCTTCGGTGCATGGAGGCTGTTTGCCGTAATGACAGCATGGTTCAAGAGTGACATACATATCAGCTCCTGTGCAGTCGATACTGTTAGCATCGCAGTATGCAAATGCGGAGCGCTCGGCATGGAGGTCTCCGTATTTTTTGTGGTAGCCTTTTCCTATTATCTCGCCGTTACGGACGATAACAGCTCCTACCATAGGATTTGGCGATGTGAAGCCCATACCTTTTTTTGCAAGATCAAGTGCTTCACGCATATATTCTTCGTGAGTCATAGCAGCTCCTTATAGTAAGTGGAAGATACATTTATTCGTCTTTGCTTTCGGTCTTGATTTTAAAACTGAGATCGCCGAAATGCTTCATGTAAAGAAAAAGCAGTATGTATATCGCAATAAATATCGGAAGAGTGATGATCAAAAGCTTCTTGAAATGCAGACTGCCGTTTTTAAAGAATGAATAACCTGTTCTCACAGCGAGAGTGATGGCAAAGCAGGTGATAAAATGAAGCGGGATACGGAATATCTGCTTAATTTTTTCCATGTCAAAAATAGAAAAGGAAAGACCGTAAAGGATAGAAGCTCCGAGCCATATGAGCACGGATATGATCGTCTTATTGAAGCCGTTGTCGATTATAATCATCGGAACGAATATCAGTGTGCCGAGACCGACAGTGAGAAATATATTTCGGAAAGTCTTTTTCATATTAACCTCCAAGAAAACAAAATAGAAAAAGCCCCTGTAAATGGGGCTTGAAGTTTTATATACTGCACTTGCTGTGCGGTTTATCTTCTTTCATCCGGACTTTACCGTCGGCTTCGGAATCTCACCGAATCAACCCATAAGGCTCGCAGGCTATACTGCCGGTAGGGAATCACACCCTGCCCCGAAGATAATAAGTGGATATTTAATTATTTTTCATTAGGATATGTCGGGAGCGGAGGCACTCCGCCTGCCGGTAGGGGATCACACCCTGCCCGAAGATTTATTTTCTAAGAGCTTAGCTAAGTTCTTAGCTCTAAATAATTATATCACTGTGTTATACATTTGTCAATATGCTATTGACTAAACATAAAAAAAAGGGTATAATAATTGTATTATATCATAAGGAGTGTTTATTAATGAGTGAATGTACGCATGACTGCTCAAGCTGCGGAAGCGATTGCAGCAGCAGACAGGAACCACAGAGCCTGCTCGAAAAGCCGAACGCGATGAGCAATATTGGCAAGGTAATAGGCGTTGTCAGCGGCAAGGGCGGTGTTGGTAAGACCCTTGTTTCTTCACTGCTCGCCGTTTCTATGCAGAGACTCGGCAAAAATGTTGGTATCATGGACGCTGATATCACAGGTCCTTCCATACCAAAGGCTTTTGGTATCCATCAGAAGGCAGATGCCTGCGAGTTTGGCATTATTCCTGTAAAGAGCAAGCTTGGAACCGATATCATGTCTATAAATCTTCTTCTCGAGAACGAGTCCGACCCTGTTGTATGGAGAGGTCCTGTTATCGCAGGAGTTGTTAAGCAGTTCTGGACTGATGTTATCTGGAAGGACATCGACTGTCTCGTAGTTGATATGCCTCCTGGAACAGGTGATGTTCCGCTGACTGTATTCCAGTCACTTCCTGTTGACGGTATCGTTATCGTAACATCTCCGCAGGAGCTTGTTTCTATGATAGTTGAGAAGGCTGTAAAAATGGCAAAGCTCATGAATATCCCGATACTCGGTATCATCGAGAATATGAGCTACTTCGAGTGTCCTGACTGCGGCAAGCGTCACAGCATCTACGGCGAGAGCCATATTGAGGAGATAGCTGCACAGTACGATATCCCAGTACTTGCAAAGCTTCCTATTGATCCACAGCTTGCAAAGCTCTGCGATCAGGGAACTATCGAGTTGTTTGAGGGCGAGTGGCTCACAGAAGCAGCCGAGAAGATAGTTTCAATGGAAAAGTGAATCAAATGTAGGGAGCGCCGCCCTCGGCGTTCCTATTAGTAGCAGGGGCGCACATTGTGCGCCCTTTTTCTTTGAAAATGAATATATAAAGAAAAACCCGCATCACTGGTGATTCAGTGATGCGGGAAGATTGTTTTTATTTTTGAAAAGATTGGATTAGGTCTTTTAGCTCCTCAAGAACTTTATACGTGAAGTGAACTTGTCCGTATTCCTTTTGTACGTAAGAATCATGCTGTAGTGGATTACAATGATTCTTAGCAGCAAATAATTTATCAACAAATTCCAAAGGAAGCAACTTATAGTCCTTGCATACATTGATATTGTCATCAAGTTCTTTTCTTAAGGAATAACTTCCTTTCCAATGAATGATGACGCACTTAACACCTTTTTCTAAACCTATGCGAATATCATGAAGCGCATATCCAAATTCGTCACATTTCATTTGATGGTGAGCTTTCTTTAATAATTCATCGATTTCCTTTGTCTTATTATTATAAAAATCAACTGTCATTTCGCCACGATCTAAGCCTTCTTCATTATATCCAGATCTATAATATCCGTCGGAATCTTTTCCAGATCGATCGTAGCCATCCTTAAACCCTCGCTTGTTATACCCTTCTCGGTCATATCCTTCTCGGTTATACCCTTCTCGGTCATATCCTTCTCGGTCATATCCTTCTCGGTTATACCCTTCTCGGTTATACCCTTCTTGGTTATATCCTTCTCGGTCATACCCTTCTCGGTCATATCCTTCTCGGTTATACCCTTCTTGGTTATATCCTTCTCGGTTATATCCTTCACGATCAAATCCATCTTGATTAAAACCTTGTTTGTCATAACCTTTTTTATCGTATCCATCGCGATTAAAACCTTGTTTGTCATAACCAGATTTATTGTAACCGTCTTTATCATATATAAGATTATTATACACATAGTTACAACCGGTTGCAAATACTCCGACAGCCGAGATAATACCACCAAATAAAAACTTTTTATTCATATAATCCCTCCATTTCAGTTAACATAAAATTATGCTCTCAACGTGTTCCGAAATTGCGCATATCCTATCCTTATATTAAATTAAAACACTGCAACGAATATCTTACCTATACTTATAAACCGTAGCTGCCTCGAAACCGTCGAGGAGAGTGGTCATTCTGCCGAACGCCATACCAGTACCCTTAGCAACGCAGTTGATAGAGTCCTTGGCGATATTGCAGCTTATACCCAGAGTACGCTTGATGAGCTGAGTAAGTCCGCCCAGCAGAGCGCCGCCGCCTGTGAGAAGGAGTCCGTTATCGTAGATATCACCCACAAGTTCGGGTGGAGCGTCCTCCAGAACCTTGCGGATAGCTTCCATAATAGTGAAGGTGTCGTCCTCGATAGCTTCAAAGAGCTCTGTTTCGCTGAGGAGCACCTGTGCGGGAAGTCCCTTGAGGAGGCTTCTTCCCTTGACAAGATAGGTCATCTCGTCGCTGGGGTCATAGAGGTTGCAGAGCTCAATCTTTACCTTTTCGGCAGTTCTTTCGCCGATAAGGAGCTTATACTTGTTCTGCATATACTTGATTATAGAGCGGTCAATGGCGTTTCCTGCAACTTTTACGGTATGCGAAGTAACTACGCCGTTCATGGAAACGATAGCAACATCGGTAGTTCCGCCGCCGATATCAACTATCATGTGACCCTTTGCCTTTGTGATGTTCACTCCTGCGCCTATCATAGCAGCGATAGGCTCCTGAATGAGGTACACCTGACGTGAGCCTGCGCTCTTTGCAGCTTCTACAACTGCACGGCTCTCGATATCGGTGATGAATGAGGGGATACAGATAACGATACGGGGCTTTACGAGCTGTCTGCCTGTTACTTTGAGTATGAATTCGCGTATCATACTGTGGGTGAGGTCGTCGTCGGAGATGACACCCTCGCTGATAGGACGCTTAACTGCGATATAGTCGGGATTTCTGCCTATCATTTCATAGGCTTCCTTGCCGACAGCAAGTACACGTTCAGTTCTTGTATTGTACGCAATGACCGAAGGTTCGCTGAGCACAACGCCTTTGTTTCCCATAGTCATAACGATATTAGAGGTACCGAGGTCGATACCGATATCAGTATTTGCCATATTATCTTCCTTTCTTACTGCCCGAACGGGGAGCTTTTCTTTGCTGTCCCTGCGAGCATATGGCGCAGGCAGGTATACCGCCTTGTGCGCTTGTTGTTGTCTACCATTTTATATATATTCTCCTCAGTTCCGATGACTATGAGGAGTTTTTTTGCTCTTGTAACGGCTGTGTACAGAAGATTTCTGTAGCACAGCTTGTCGAAGCCTCCCATTATGGGGAGTATAACGGCTTCAAATTCGCAGCCCTGGCTTTTGTGGACAGTAACGGCATAGGCGAGGTCTACCTGAGAGAGCAGGTCGAATGTATATGTAGCCTTTCTGCCGTCGAAGTCGATGAAAGCAAGGGAGCTTCTGTTGTCGATACTGACTATTCTGCCGATATCGCCGTTGAAGATGCCTGCGCCCTGTTCGCCGTCCTTAGACCATGTAATGTCGTAGTTGTTGCGGGTCTGCATGACCTTGTCGCCCTCGCGGTAGGTATAGACGTAGCCTTTTTTCTCCTGCTTGTTTTTTGCAGGAGGATTTATCTCGCTCTGGAGCAGCTTGTTCAGCTCAACAGTACCCGTAACGCCCTTCCTTGACGGGGTAAGTATCTGTATATCCTCAGTGGGAGAGTAGTTATAGGCTTTGGGGAGCCTTGTTTTAGTGAGGTCAACTATGAGCCGCAGCGCCTGCTGATAGTCTGTGCGCCTGAAGAAGAAAAAGTCGCTGTCCTTGCGTTCGAGGTCGGGGTATTCGCCTGCCACGATCTTATGTGCGTTGGTAACGATACAGCTTTTCTGAGCCTGACGGAATATCTCTTTCAGCTCTGTGACTGGAACGATACCGCTGTCGATGATATCGCCGAGGAGATTTCCTGCGCCTACCGACGGGAGCTGGTCGCTGTCGCCGACCATTATCAGTCGGCAGCCGAGGCGTACTGCGCGGAGAAGCTTCTCAAAGAGAACAACGTCCACCATAGACATCTCGTCAATGACAAGCACATCGCAGTCAAGAGGATTGTTCTCATTGTGAGCGAACGTGAGCCTGTCCCCCGAGTCATAGACAACTTCAAGAAGGCGGTGAATGGTCTTTGCATCACAGCCTGTAAGATCGGACATACGCTTTGCGGCACGTCCTGTAGGAGCAGCAAGAAGAACTCTCATGCCGCGTTTTTCAAAAATTGATATCATAGCGTTGAGGGTAGTGGTCTTACCGGTACCGGGGCCGCCTGTCAGCACCATAAGTCCCCGTGAAACGGCAGTTGTTATAGCCTTCCGCTGGAGTTTTTCATATTTTATATTATGTTCTTCCTCCTCGATATCAATGAGGGTATCGTAATTGAAGTCCTCGGGTGAGGAGAAGTCTTTAAGTATATGTATTCTGTCGGCAATGAAGCTTTCGGCGTAGTAGTAATCGGGAAGATATACAAACTCAATATCGTTTTTGATATACTCAAAAAGCTCATTGTCATCGAGCGCGGTATTGTAAGCGCTGTAGAAGTCGCTCTCTGATACTCCGAGAGTAGCCTGAGCCTTTTTGGAAAGGACTTCGAGGGGGAGGCAGGTGTGACCTATACTGCCGTTAGCCCGCAGAATATACTGAACACCTGCGATGATACGTTTGCTGTCATTGCGGGCGATGTGCATATCATGAGCAATGGTGTCGGCTTTGCTGAATTCGAGTTCAATCTGATCGCTGCACAGCAGGTATGGATTGAGCTTCAGCAGCGTCATTGCGTCCGAGCCGTATTTTCTGTAGGTATTCATGGCAAAACGTGATTTTACTTCATACTGTGAAAGAAATGCCATAAGATTTCTCAGGCAGAACAGCTTCTGAGCTTCTGCGGCAATGTCCTCACATTTCTTCGGGGATATGCCTTTTATCTCAGCCAGACGGAACGGGGAATTCTCCATAATATCGAGAGTTCTGTCACCGAAGACCTCAACGATCTTTTTTGCAAGTCCCGGACCTATGCCCTTGACAGCTCCCGAAGCAAGGTATTTTTCGATATTGACGACAGTAGATGGAAGCTTTCTTTCGCAGTATACCGCACTGAACTGAGTACCGAACCGAGGGTGAGAGATATAGCTGCCTTCGAGGATAAGACCTTCGCCCTCCTCGATGTCGCCGAGCTCACCTACGACGGTTATAAGTTCTCCGCCTGCATCGAGGTCGAGGACGATATATCCGTTATTTTCATTTTTGAAAAGGACATTTTCTACAGTGCCCTCGATGTGAAGGACCTCATGCTCCACTATTTTCACCTCTGCACATAAAAATACAGTATACATTATAACATATTTTTATTCCAAAAGCAACACAGGCAGAGAAAAAATCCCTGACATTCATATCAGGGAGCTTTTCGAAATGTAATTGCTCATGTACTTTTCGATAACTTGGGGGGCTGCGAGTTCGGCGGCGTGGTAGCGTAGGCAGAATTCGCGGCATACTTCAAGCTGCTCGTCGGTGCAGCCGTAATCAATTAGGAGGATATGGCTTATGAAGGTATCACCGTCCTCTATGAGCGAGCCTATGTGACCGAGACGGTGGAAGAGCTCCTTATCCTCAGCATACAGAGGGATAACAGCACAAAGAGGATAGCTTTTCTTTTTATGCTTAGAGCACAGATACAGGCAGAATATCTCCGCGGCAGCAATTACCCCCACGACTGTAACAGCGATAATTTCGGCAGTTCCCATGCGATCACTCCTTTCACACTATTATATGCTCGGGAGCGTCGGGACGTTACGGGAAATTAGCCGTTTTTTTATCATGAGACATTCTCCGCATTTCCTGAATCCGAGACTTTCAGCAATGTGTGCGGAAGCTTTGTTGCTGCGCTGACAAGTCCATGCAGGGCTTTTTTCCGGGAGTATATCTTTTATCAAAGCGGCGGCTGCCGCAAGAGCAAGACCGTGATGCCTGTAGGCTTCGGCAGTCTCAATTCCGATATCGCTCTCGTCGCTGCTTACCGCTGACGAAAATGCCCACGAAGCAGGCTCATTTTCATGTATTACGCAAATACCAAAGCCGTTTTTATTATATTCTTTATAGTCGTTCCAGTAAACTGATGGAGCAACACGCCCTGTAATTCTGCTGAAAAGTTCTTCATCTATCCTGCGGAGAGCAAAGCCGTCAGGGAGATTTATTTCAGGAGCTTTTTCGTGTGGATAGCTGTAGATATCTCTCGGAACAAGCTCTGTACCGCCGTACTGTATGAGCTTTTTAGCAAGTGAAGCGTCCTGACACAGGAATTTAAGCTCCTCCGACTGAATCATATCATGTATTTCGCGGAGCTCTGTTTCGTCGGGCTTTCCTGACATAAAAGTGAAGTTGCTTTTGTGGCGTATGAGTATAAGGCTTTCGTTTTTGTTTGTATATATGGAGCCGCTTTGCCTGCCCTCTGCAACGGAGAGTGGGAAAACTCTGCAAAATGGAATGCTCTCTGCGCAGGATAAAAAGCGGCTGTGTTCTGAAACAGGTATTTTTTTCATGTTATCACCTCGGTGAATGAACGAAATAAAAAGCTCCCCGAAGGGAGCATTTCGGATTATATGATTTTGTTAACATATGGTATCAGTTTTAAAATACGTGTAACACCATAAGATATAATCAGAGTAACAAGGCATATACCGACGATCACAATGACACCGCCGTGTTCAAAGGGGTTAAACTTGATAACTTCAAAGATCAGTTTCAGGAAAGCCATATGTATCAGATAGATGCCGAATGAACAGCTGTCTATCTCTGATGCGATAGTATCAAGTACAGGAACCGTCTGATTTCTGGTTTTTCTCATAAAACCGAAAGCTGCTATTGACAAAACGATATACAAAGGGAAGTTGTAAACGTTCAGAAGTTCCTTGACCTTATTGACTGTTTCCGAGGAAGCGGGATCAGTCGATATGCAGTATACTGTAAGCATTGTAGAAATACCTGCGCAAATCAGGAACATCAGTCCGCAGGCATTTTTTGGGAGCTTGATAAGACCGGTGTGCATTGAGTGTCCGAGGAATAGGAAGAGCGGGTATATTGTGTAAACGCATATATATACAGGCAGCTTCTTTCCCGAGAGCGTTTCAATAAACGGTATTACCGACAGGAACACTGCATATATGAGCATAAGGTATCTCAGCTCTGATGCGGAAGCGTTCTTGGCGATCAGCTTATAGAAGGGGAGCAGGAGATATATGGCTATCATAAGGTAAAGATACCACATATGTATCCAGCCCGTACCAAGAAATATGTCGCTGAATATATCATTTATTGTTTCTGTAACAGTGTAATGTTCTGTAGTTACGGCATCGAAAACCGAGAATATCACTGAGAATACCACTAATGTCAGCAGCATTCTCAGAATATATTTTCCAAACAGTTTCTTCATATTGAGAATGCGCTTGCTGTCGAGCAGAAGTGCTCCCGAAGCCATTACGAAGCAGGGAACAGCCCACATCATAGCGTTTCTCACAGATATCAGGCAGCTCTTTGTATCAATTGAGACCGCATAACTGTATGCCATATAGAATGTGTGCAGCACGATGATGGCGACACATGAAAGGGCTTTTATACGGCTCAGATACAATATCCTATTGTTACCCATGATCGTTTGTTATCAGAACCAGCCTGAGCAGCCGCTGTTAGGATTTGCTGTTGTAGGCTCAGCAGCAGGCGGATCAGTTACAACGGGAGCAGGTGCCTGTGTTGCAGGCGCTACATACTCTGTAGTAGGCTGTGTATAAACAGGCTCCTGATATACAGGCTCTTCATATGAAGGAGCAGGATTATATACAGGTTCGTTGTTGTTGTTGTTGTTGTTGTTGTTGTTTGCCTGAGCTTCTGTAGCGGCCTCGGTTTCAGCCTGTGTAGCAGGTTCATTTTCACTGAACATCTTTTCAGCTTCCTTAGTGCTAACTTTTTCGCCCTTGTCCTTTGTTGTGTACTCTAAGTATGCAACATCGCCTTCGATAAAGAGCGAAGCGTACTCGATCTCCTTGAACGGGAACTGGTGGAGCTCAACAGATTTCTTGTCAGAGAACTCTATCTTTATGGTATAGCCCATAGTTGCAACGTGCTCGCTGTCCTCGTAAGTGATCGTTTCCTGCTTTTCCGGGATAAAGTACATAAGGCGCTTTTCGTTCTTGACGAAAGGATCCTTTTCATTTATCATATTAGCGGAATAATCCTTGTCGATATCGGACTTTACAGAAATGCTTACGATATCCTTATTTGTCTTGTTGCTGACGGTGAGGAGGCATACGGAATTACCTGATGCTCTGTCACCTATGAGCTTCATATTGTCTGATGTAGTCGTTGTCTCTGTAGCTGCCTGAGTTGTAGCAGCTGTAGTTGTCTCAGAAACATTTGCCGACTGAGTTACGCTGCCGCAGCCTGTAAGTGCGAAAGCAGCGATGAATGCTAAAGTTGCGATTGATTTTCTCATTTTATTATCTCCTTTTAATTGATAACGCCTGTCTTTATGTAATCCCACATATTGGTACCGCCGTATCTAACCATGTAATATGCGAATCTGTTAGGCTGGTTGTTTGACAAACACTCCCATGCACAGTCAGGGTCGCATACATAAACTGTACCGTTTACCTTGATCTCGACCCATGAGTGAGGTCCTCTGCCGCCTGTTCCGAGGGATACTGTACCGCTCATCTGTGTTGCATCGTATCCGAGGAGCCTTGCCATTTCGCAGAACATTGAAGCCATTGTGTAGCAGTTGCCCTTTCTGTTCTTGAAGCCGTAATCTGCAAACTCCTTCATAGTACCGGTTACAGCGCCTTTTTCATATGCCATTTTAGTAGGCTCGCAGCAGTCATAGAATGCCGCCTTGATGTCCTTGATGCCCATCTGATCCATTCTTGCCTTAGCGAGCGGATAAGGACAGGTTGTGGTAGTTGTAGTAGTTGTAGTAGTTGTGGTCGTTATAGAAGTTACAGCCCATTTTGCAGATGAAGCGTAATATTCCTTCTTAGGTACGACTGCCTGAGCAATGATAGCAGCAGAGAAAGCAACATTTGCAGCCGCAGATTTTTCCAGAGCAGTTACAGTTACATTGCTCTTGTCGTACTTGACTGAGCTTATCTGGATATCTGGGATAGTTTTATATGAAGGAGCGAGATCGGATATCTTTCTGACATAGTACATATTTACGTATCCTGATATGCCGTTGTATGTAACATGACCAAAGTTGCCGTTGCCTGTACCGTTTGCATAGGTGATAGTGAACTGAGCGCCTGGGTAGATACGACCGAGTGAAGGAGAGTTATAATCATGTTCTTTTCTGATATTCATATACTCTGTAACTTCGGCAGACGGTGTATATATTCCGGCATAAGAAGAATCACAGCCGCAGGCGAGCTTCTTGACTGTCTTGTCCGAATACTTGCTCGGGTCGTAGTAGAATGGCTTTAAGAGGAGTACAGATGACTTAAAGAATGTGTCGTTGTACGTTGTGAGGTATTTATTCAAGGTGGTTTCGTTCAGATATGGAGAAAGAGCAGTCTTGAGTTCGGCTGTTGATTTGATGACCGACTCGCTCTTGGAATTGTCTATCTTTTTGATATTATCTGTATATCCTGTAGAAAGTCTGTCAACGGTAGCCTTGAAGCTGAGCTCTTTTGCTGTATTGAGGATAAGCTTTCTCAGCGTTGAAACATCACCTGAATTTATGACTTTATCGCCGTTTACGTCGGCTGATGCAGCCTGATCCTTGGTGAATTCGTTTTTTCCGAGGACATATCCCTGAAGGAGAGAGAGATCTTCGGAAGTTATTGCGCCATCATTGTTGACATCTCCGCTCAGGAGAGCATAAGCACAAGATGGTATAACAGCTGATGCTGAAAGTGTTGCCGCGAGCGCTAAGCTGAGCAGCTTTGGATATTTCATATATATCTTCCTTTCTTATATGGTTTTTACGTTCCATATAACATAACGAAGCAGAAGCAGGATTTGTGACACAATTTTGCAAATTAAAATTATGAATTTAATAAGAGGGATGCGTTTGGTGCGATATGCCAATAAATGGAACAGATCAAAATTTGTCAAAAAGTTCTTCCATGAACTGCAGCTGATTGTGTGCAAGGCAAGTGAAGCAGCCGTTGGCTTCCGTGAACACGCCTTCATCGCCTGTGCCTGTAAGAGAGTATGTGCCATAAGGCAGGTAAGGAGTGTAGCGCCTTAAAAAGAAGAGATATGTCTCTCCGCATTCCTGTTCTCCGACACAGCCGCCGCTATCATAAACGGTAACATAGCTTGTATCACTTAAATATATATCAGGGTGACTTTTGATATATTCATTAGCAGGCATATATCCGCCGCTGACGTAGACAGTTACTTTGTCATATGTTTCGACACTGCCCTTGTATACTTTCTGAATAGTTATATTTTCGGCAGTATAAGGCATGCCATTTATAGAAGTATACACTATTTTATCAATTTTTGCAAGTACCACTGCGTAGGAATTATTGAACATCTCCTGTATTTTTTGTTCAAAAGGCAGAGTAACTCCCACAGGAGCATTATCTGTTCCTTTTTCATTTGAGTTGACAGGAGAATCAGAATTTTCTTCCAAATTATCCGCATTTACTACACGTCCGCGAATACTATAGGTGATCTCAGGCTCGACAGTCATGTCGTGTCCGTCGGCTACAGGTGCCGCGTAAGTAGTTGAGACAGCAGGCTTGGTATAGTTTGCGGGAGCAGTGGTCATGGTGAAGGTTGATGCAGCAGCTGTAGTGATCCTTCGCGTGGTAGTCGAAACTTTCCCGATTGATGTAGAAGACCTTCTTGCCGTAGTTGTGGTATTGCGGGCTGTAGTATTTGTCTTTGAGACAGTATGTGAAGTCCTTGAGGACGTTTTATCGTTTTTTGGAGCAGCAGTTGTAACGGTGGTTCTGTGTCCCGATACGGCAGCTTTTGTGGTTACTGCATGGTTGCCGTTTTGCTGAGGAGAAGAAGCCGTTCCTGCCGTGACAGTGGCAGCAGTAACCGTGGAAGCGGTTGTTCTGCTGACGATGCTGTCCGAAGCAGCTGAAGTACTTGTCGTGTTTTCATCTGAATTGCTGATATCAGATGTACCGATCGAAGTAGTTTCGATCAAATTATTGTTGTTATCGTTGATATCCTTCGGAGAAACAGGCATATTTGCGCAGACTCCAACGACGATCAGCAGCATAGCGGCAGTAGCAGCCATACGCATGATGACGGGCGAGATACGTTTTTTATGTTTCTCATTAATGCGCTGCCTGAATTGTTCCGTAAAATCTTTTTTTCTGTCAGGTTCAGGTATGCCGAAGGCTTCCCTGAGCGCTTGTTTCTCTTTATCTGTCATGTAAGCTCCTCCTTTCCCATATACTCATGCAGCGAGGTGAGGATACGGTTTATCCTTCGGTTAAGTGCAAACCTTGAGATATTCTGCATCTTTGCGATAACATTTACAGGAACTTCATTTACATATCTCAGCAGGATTATTTCCTTGTCGTCTTCCGAGAGCTTGTTGAGAGCCTGTTTCAGGTCGAAGCCTGACAGTACGCTGTCCTCAATATCATCATTGGAAGGGGCTGTATCAGAAAGTTCAGAGGCTTTTTTCTTTCTGAACTCATCTTTACAGAGGTTGCCTGCAATGGTGTAAAGCAGCTGCAATGTTTTATCCACGCTTTTGTAGTCGGGGTGTTCGAGGTAACGGAGAAAAGTTTCCTGCGTGATGTCCTCGGCAGTTTCCTTATGCCGCACTTTCAGGAAGCAGTAACGGTATATCTTATCATATTGTTCGTTTATATCAAATGACATGAAATACCCTCCTCCGCAGTCTTACGCTTTATATTATAACATATAATTTAAAAAATAGCAACAGACGCGGAGAATTCTTTCCGTTTTAGTTAAATAATCGCAAAAAATGGTGATTTATGGTTTTCTGAGCAAAAAAATCGGGGAACTTTTTTGTAAAAAGCTCCCCCCTGAGTGTCCCCCTTACATGAACTTAAAAGCAATTTATGCTGAGTTCATGCGGAATAGGTTTGATTGTATGCCGCTAATGTGCAGATGCGGCATATTGTGTTAATTTATATCATATTATGCTTAAATTAACCTTAAGCAAAGGAATTATTCGAGTGAATTTAGTGCTCCGATAAATATGGGGAGATAAGTTTCGGTATCAAAGATACAGTATACGAAAGGTCTGTCGAATACAATGCGCTTGACTTCCTTATAGGAAGGCATACTGTTCTCCGTCATTGATACCAATGTAGCAGCCGCAGCTTTTGTACCGTTCTCGTCAAGCTCAATGAATGTCTTATGGATAACTCTGCCTATGGCTAACGGGTTTTTGTCAGAAATTGCGGACAAATTTGAAAAGTCGGCATAATCAGCGAAAGCTGTTGGCATACCCATTGATATGAGTTCGTCGCTAAGTTCGTTTTCGTATTCATATTTGAACTTAGGAAGCATTGCATCGGCTGCAATATCGGTATAGTTTTTGTAACTGCCAAGAATATTTCTCAGCTTTTCGGGAGTAAGATTTTCGATGTATGAGTCAACAGTAGTGTCCTTGTCGGGGAGAAATGCAGCGAATGCGAACTTTCCTCCGCTGTATTTTTTTATGATACCTTCGGTATTTTCGTCGCCGATGTAATGTTCTTGGCTGCAAAGCATATCTGCTTTTTGTTCTTTACCATTGGCAGAAGTAAATTTACCTTCTTCGACCTGATATTTGCTGTAAGGTTCCTGCCATTCTGCCTCGAACGCAACAGCGTTGACAAGGTACATTACCTCGTATGGGAGTATATAGTTGAGAATTTTGGGGATCATCTTATTTGTTTTCTCATTTACCCAGTTGTTTACATCGTCAAGAGTGGTATTATCAAAAGGAGCAACATAATACTCGGAATTGAAGTAATCAACACATTTCTGTACGAATTCAGGACGTGTAACTATTCTTTCGGGATCATTTACAGCCCATATGGAGTTTGCTGTGCTGAGCGACCATTTGTTTGTGTATTCTGTGCGGTAGTTATTGATATTGCTCAGACGCTGCTTGAGCAGATACTTGTCAAGCTCGCTTATTTCCATACCGTCACCGAGCACGTTTTCCATTTCTTTGAGAGTCTCTCCGTTTGCACCGTTTGCAGTCATTGCAAGAGCCTGCATTATAGAATATGGAGAGATGAGAGTATTTTTTTTCTCCTCGTTCTCGGCATAGGTCTTCTTTAACATATCGACAGTGAACTTTGTCTGGCTGTTTATGAACTTTTCGTCATATTCGTTAGGACTTGGGAGCGATGATTCTATTCCAGCACAGAGATTCTGAGCCTTTGGCTTGAAATCCGGCTCCGGAGCGTCATTTATGCAGCTGATGAGTTTCTTCCTCATTGCAATAAGGTCGAATACATCGAATTTTCCGTCACAGTTTGCATCAGCGCCTGAGTTGATGATAATACTGTTGTCCTTGCCGTTGAGCCAGCGCTGGAACAATACGATATCGGAAAGGTTGAATATAAAGTCGCCGTTTACATCACCCTGTGGCGGCGGAGTGAGTGCTGTCGATGTTGTCGGTAGGGTAGAAGGAGCAGCGATACAAAGTGCAGCGGCTGCTGCGAAGAGCTTCGTGAATTTCATAAGAATACCTCCCTTGATAGAATAAGTTGAGCGAATGCACTGATGTGCGTTTTCTATAATACATAACGTATCGGGATACAGAAATGTGCGGCTTGAAATGTAAATATTCTGTGAACAGTTTGGAGAGGTCAAAAAACAGGAACGCCGTGCGCGGCGTTCCTTAAAGATGGTCTTTTATTTATCGGCAGTGTAAAAGGAAATACCGTTAGTATCTGTAACAAGTCCCTCGACTGCGGACTTGTCAACAGCTGCCGAGATACGGGTGTATGCCATGTCACAGGTACATATCTCGGGGATCTCAGATGTGATCTCGGTTTTCAGTATGCCGTCTTCGGAGTATATTCTGTCCAATGTGTTATTGATACCGCTTGAGCCGGATAGCTTATACGCAAGAACGAGGGCTTTGTCATTGAAGAAATCGTCGTCGATGCCTGCGATATCAGCAGCTTTGCCGTCATTGATAGAAGTTATGGTATTCAGTTCATTCATTGATCTTACGATATATGTGGAATCTTCAAGGGATATGTTGCTGAAATCAGTGCTCTTTATCTGGTCAACGACATCAAAAGAAATGTTGTCATTTTCGTCATCATGGTCGCTGAGTATCTCTTTTTTTGCAGCTACAAGGTCGAAAACGTCTATTTTGCCGTCAGGGCAGAGGTCGGCAGCCTTGAAATTTATATAAGCAGCTCTTTCGTTCCTTACGAGCCAGTTCTGAAGCGAAATAATGTCTGATACGGCAAAATTTCCGTCGCAGTTTATATCATGCTCGGCTTTTTTAGGAGGCTTTATATCGTCGATGGTATCGCCTCTGCCGAGAAATACACATGGTCTGAGAGTACCTGTTATGCCGCAGTTATATGTGAACTCCATAGTTTTTTCGTCGTTGTCGAAGTGGTGTTCGCTCACAAGACCCACAAGCTGCAAGTCGTCAAGAACAGCATCTACAGCATTGACTCTCTGCACAGAATCGAGCATCATGTAATCATAGCCGTTTATGACATTGTAGATAGCGGTCATCACAGCACCTGTTTCATTCACGACTTCTTCACTGTGAGTGAGATATGAGAGCTGGTCGGAGTTGATGATGAAGAAGTGTTTTTTCATCAGGAGCTCTATCTTTTTTTCGGGACCGTCATCAAAAGTAAAGTTCTTATCGCTATTGCTTTCATCTAAAATATAGTGGTAGCCGTCAAGATCTCTGCCACAGTCTAAAACTGCATAAGTGTTTCGGGTGTCGATATAAATATCGGTCATCTCGATGGGATTAGCTTCCGAGGTATTGAAGCCGTCGAGGAATACGGCACCTGCCTGACCTGCGGAGCACTGCTGGCTTCCGACTA
Organism: Ruminococcus sp.; assembly: GCF_024691275.1. Lineage (GTDB taxonomy): Bacteria > Bacillota > Clostridia > Oscillospirales > Ruminococcaceae > Ruminococcus. The sequence continues at coordinate 50,843 of NZ_JAILNU010000088.1, forward strand.
TCATGAAGTCGGTATCTTCCGTGTAGAATCCGCCATCGTCCTCGTTGAAAACACTTATGAAGAGCTTGGCATTATTGTAATACTCAGCCGAAGCTGTAAGGCAGGCGAGGGACTGTACAGCTAAAGCAGAACCTGTGAGAAGTGATAATAACTTAGTTTTTTTCATAAAGATCGTCCTTTCTGAAGTGGATCACTCTGTCGGATCAACCGAAGTAATAAAGATAAAAGTTGTCGTCGTCGTCGAATTTGATGGCAATAGCCTTGTTTTCGCTGGTGTCGTTTATACGGTAAGCTTTTGCGGTGCATTCACGTAACTCACAATAATCTGAATCATATCCTGACATTTCGGCTTCTGCGATAAAGCTTCCGAGCTCGAATTCCCTGATGGGTATGCCTGAACTCAGATATCTTCCGTTCAGACCGTTAACATATGCGATGTTATATCGGTAATCAATGCTGAATTCCGACCATGGTCTGGTTACTGCACCTGATATGTTAGAGATTAGGGTAGTAGTCTGTGATACACAAACTGTTGTGGTGATCGTATTCGTCACAGTGACAGACGAAACAGTTTTTGCAGTTGATTCACACGGAGCAAGTCCCTGTTCTGAAGTTGTATGTGTTACGTGTATCTGTGTTTTCTCGGAAGTTGTATTTGTGTGTGTTTGTGTGAGATTACGTGTGGCAGTGAGAACGTTTCCTGATGCTGCGGCAGTAACGGAAGTCGTTTTTGCTGTTGAAGCAGTTGTTGCATTGCGGCTCACGGAAGATATTTTTGCGGTGGTCGTGCGGGTGACACTCGTTGATACAGATGTATGTTTTTCTGTTGATACAGGAGAAGCAGTTACAGTTTCGGTAGTCTGAATGATGTTTGTGTTGAACTTGTTCGGAGCAGGCATATTCCTCCACACTCCGAGACTGGCAATCAGGAATACACAAAGGCTTACTGCAAGAGGAGCACATCTTCTGACTATAATTTTTCGTTTTTGCTTTTTTCTCTCATGTTCATCGCGGACTTCAAGCACATATTTTGCCATTTCTTCATAATTTTTCATAGCTGAAGCCCTCCTTTTCAAGTTCTGCCCTAAGTGCTTTCCTTGCATTATACAGCAGATTTTCCACCTGCTTTATGGTCTTGCCCATTATCTGAGCAGTTTCGCTGTTGCTGAATTCCTCAAAGTATGACAGGTGGAGAACCTGCTGATACTCTTTTTTCAGACGCAGCAGAGAGTGCCTAAGAGCGATCTTCTGCTCGCTGACAAGATAGCTTTGTTCGAGGTCGGATTCGTCTGAAAGAGTTGTGCAGTCATCGAGAGAAACTTTCTTATGCTTGAAAAATCGTCTTTTATGATCGACAGCGATATTTCTGCCAATGGTATACAGCCATGTTTTGAAAGAGCTTTTGCCGTTAAAACGAGGCTTTTTGACTGCAAGCTTTATAAAAGTGTCCTGCACACAGTCCTCCGCTATACTCAGATCGCCTGTATAGCTGCTAAGGTACAGCATCAGACCGTCTTTGAAATCACGAACCAATTTAAACATTCCGCTGTCATCACCTGCAAGGAAACGGCGGTAGCTACTTTCACCGTTATCCATGTTGAGACTCCTTTCGTGTCGGAAATTGCGTTCTTACTTATTAGACGTATTCTGAATGAAAAAACACTAAGTTTTTTTTTGATTATTTTATTTTAGCATTCAAACGAAGTTATTTCAATATATATAAGGAAATTGCTTGACAATTTTAATGTATCGTGTTATAATGAAAAAAATTCCTTAAAGAGAGGTGTCATGATGAAAAAATGATCTGCTTTTGAACACATGAATATTTTTGCGGCAGTGCATAGTTTTTGTACTGTCTTATCATGTTGCCAAAAGTGGATTATGTTCTCATAACCTCTTTTTATGTGCGAATAGTGCTGCAGTGTCTTTTTCTGCGGTGTTGTGTCCTCCTATATGAGGTTATAGGTATGTAATGAACTGTTTGGCAGCAAGCGGTTCTTTTTTATTGCATACAGGACCGCGAAAGGAGGAGTTTTTATGTCACAGATAAGAGTCAACGATCTAACATTTTATTATGAAGGAAGCTTCGATAATATATTCGAGGGAGTCTCGTTTTCCGTAGATACAAACTGGAAGCTCGGTTTTATCGGCAGAAACGGCAAGGGAAAAACTACGTTTCTCGATCTTCTCATGGGGAGATACTCCTATAAAGGAACTATTGAGTCATCAGTAAGATTTGCGTATTTTCCGTATAAGCTCACTGACGAGCAGCGTACCCTATGCGCGTCCGAGTTCATTTCTGATATTCGTCCCGACTGCGAGGAGTGGCGCGTAATCTGTGAGCTTTCACAGATAGGCGAGGAAGCGGACATACTTTACCGTCCGTTCAGTACACTCAGCCCCGGGGAACGCACGAAGATATTGCTTGCGGTGCTGTTTTCCGGGGAGAACGATTTCCTGCTCATTGACGAGCCGACGAATCATCTCGATCAGGACGCAAGAGAAAAGGTAAAGAACTACCTTGCATCGAAGAAGGGATTTATCCTCGTTTCTCACGACCGCGACCTGCTCGATGCCTGTATCGACCATGTTCTTGTACTCAACAGGAAGAGTATAGAAGTCCAGAGCGGCAATTTTACCAGCTGGTGGGAGAATAAGCAGAAGAAAGATCAGTTTGCGGCTTCGGAGAATGAAAAGCACAAGAAGGAGATAAAAAAGCTGCGGCAGGCGGCAAAGCGCACATCGGACTGGGCTGATAAAAATGAGCGAACCAAGATAGGATTTGATCCCATAAAGGAGAATGACAGGTGTATTTCCACGAGGTCGTTCATTGGGGCAAAGACCAAGAAAATGCAGAGCAGAGTGAAAAGCATAGAAAAGCGGATCGGCCGTGAGATCGAGGAAAAAGAGGGACTGCTCAGCGATATCGAAAGAACTCCCGAGCTGAAGCTCTCACAGCTCATACATCACAAGAATACTCTTATAAATATGAAGGGATACACATTCAGGTACGAAAGTGCTCCCGAACCGATACTGCGCGGATTTGACCTTGAAATAAAAAGGGGAGAGCGTGTAGCACTGCACGGTGAGAACGGCTGCGGAAAATCCACGGTCATAAGGGCTATACTCAGCAAGTCAGGCGCTTACAGCGGAGATATCCGCTTTGAGGACAGCGGCTTATGCGAGATCGCGGGCGGACTTGTGATATCATATATCGACCAGAACACAAGCGGCCTCAGCGGTACTGTCGAGGAGTTCTGCACAGAAAACGGGCTTGACAGGAGTATGTTCTGTACTATTCTCAGGCAGCTTGACTTCGAGAGAGCACAGTTCAGCAAAAATATGAGGGACTATTCCGAGGGACAGAAGAAAAAAGTCCTTATCGCTTCAAGTCTTATGACACAAGCCCATCTTTATATATGGGACGAGCCGCTGAATTACATTGACGTTTTCTCGCGTATGCAGATAGAAAAATTGCTGCTGGATCATGCTCCTACAATGCTGTTTGTAGAGCATGATATAAGATTCCGCGAGAAAATCGCAACTAAAACTATCGAGCTGTGAGCGGCTGCTCAGGCAAAAAAATAAAAGCTCCGTTACTTCGGAGCAGGTAAACGGAGATAAGAATATGAGTATACTTAATGTTGAACACGTAACACACGGATTTGGTGCAAGGCAGATACTGAACGATGCTTCATTCAGGCTGCTCAGAGGAGAACACGTCGGACTTGTGGGCGCTAACGGCGAAGGCAAGTCCACATTCCTCAATATAATCACGGGAAAGCTCATGCCCGATGAGGGAAAGGTGGAATGGTGCAGACATATCACTACGGGATATCTCGATCAGTACAGTACTCTTGAAAAGGGAAAGACTATCCGCGATGTGCTTCGTGAAGCTTTTGTGCATCTCTCGGAGCTTGAAGCAGAGATGTTACAGCTCTACGAGAAAATGTCGGACTGCACCGAGGAAGAGATGAACGAGCTCATGGAAGAAGTCGGCGAGATACAGAGTATCCTCGACTACAGCGGTTATTACACTATTGATGCTAAGATATCCGAGTATGCAAACGGTCTGGGTCTGAACGAGATAGGTCTTGACCGTGATGTTGCGGAGCTTTCGGGCGGTCAGCGAGCAAAGGTGCTGCTGGCGAAGGTCCTTCTTGAAAATCCGATGATACTTATTCTTGACGAGCCTACAAACTTCCTTGACGAGAACCACATCGCATGGCTCACGAATTTCCTGCAAAACTATGACAATGCGTTCATACTTGTATCCCACGATGTACCATTCATGAACAGTGTCATAAACGTGGTCTATCATGTGGAAAACGCCGTAATGACCAGATATACGGGAGATTACGACAACTTCGTGAGAATGTACGAGCTTAAAAAGAAGCAGATCGAGCAGGCTTACGAAAAGCAGCAGAAGGAAATAGCCGATCTTGAAGACTTCATCGCGCGTAACAAGGCGCGTGTTGCTACTACGAATATGGCTAAATCACGCCAGAAAAAGCTTGACAAAATGGACAAGATAACTCTAATGCGCGAAAAGCCGAAGCCCGTTTTCTCGTTCAGAAAGGCGCGTACTCCGGGCAGAGTAGTCATTGACTGCAAGGACATAGTTCTCGGCTACGACGAACCTCTCACCAAGCCTGTTTCGGTACAGGTGGAGAACGGTCAGAAGATAGCTATCCGCGGAGTCAACGGAATAGGCAAGTCCACTCTGCTGAAAACTCTCCTGAAGATAATACCGCCCCTTTCGGGAACTGTCGAGCATGACCAGTTCGTTGAGGCAGGCTATTTTGAGCAGGAAGAGGAGAGCACCTCCCAGACAGCTCTTGAAGTGATATGGAACGAATATCCTTCTATGACAAATGCGGAGGTTAGAGCTGCGCTTGCACAGTGCGGACTCACCACCGAGCATATAACCTCGCAGATGAGAGTTCTCTCGGGAGGCGAAAACGCCAAGGTAAGAATTTGCAGGATCATGCTCAGGGAAATAAATCTCCTTGTGCTTGACGAGCCTACGAACCACCTTGACGTTGACGCTAAAGATGCTCTTAAAAAAGCTATAAATGATTATAAAGGCACAGTTCTTATCGTTAGCCATGAACCCGAATTCTATATGGACATCGCTGATGAAGTATGGAATATCGAGGACTGGTCAACGAAGATAATCTGATGATACAATTAACCGACTCAGCAGCCGCGGATATTTGAGATATCATCGGTGCTGCCGCCGCCCTGGTCGTTAGGATCTCTAAACTTGCCTTTTTCGACCAGACGAAGAAAAGCATCAACAACATCTTCGGCGAGCTGAGTTCCTGAAACTTCCTTGATAATGCTGACAGCCTTTTCAAAGTTCATGCGCTTGCGGTACGGACGGTTGGAGTACATCGCGTCGAAGGTATCTGCAACAGCGATTATCTGCGCAACGCGCGGTATCGCGTCGCCTTTCAGACCCAAAGGATAGCCCTTTCCGTCAGGACGCTCATGGTGAGCACGAGCACCTATCGCAACCTCAGGCATCAGACTGATATTTTTCAGTGCTTCGTAGCCGCGTTCGGTATGGGACTTGATAAGCTCGTATTCTTCCGGTGTCAGCTTTCCGGGTTTGTTAAGGACTTCATCAGGGATACACACCTTGCCTATATCGTGCATAAGCGCTATACTGTAGTACTTTTCGATAGTTTCCTGATCGTAGCCCAGCTCCCGCGTGAGCATGGCGGTATATTTGGCAACACGGCTTGAATGACCGTTGGTGTATGTGTCCTTCATATCGATAACTATCGCAAAGCTCTCAACTATCTCACGTATAAGAAGCTTATCACGTTTCTGTCGCTCGATGAAAAATTCCATATCATCAGCCTTGTGGTAGCCGATGGACATACGAACTCCGATTATGACGCATATAATAAGGAAAATCGTAGAGAAAAGAACGACCTTTATAGTGAAGCTGGTGACATATTCTTTAATATCTATCATGTCGATATCGGCACGTATATATGCAACACATCTGTCACGCTTATTCATAACAGGCTGATATACGCTTATTATCCACGAATTTGAAGTTTTTTTCTCGGTAGGAGCTATCTTTTCGCCGGATATCATGTCAGGTTTCTTAGATTTTAAAGAATCGCTTATCTTATAACTCGTGGCAAGCGGAGCATCTTCTTCCTCAGTTCCGTTAATGTCAAATATAACATATGTATCATTGGTAGTCAGGTGAAATACGAATATTTTTTTCAGGTCCGGAGAGTTGTGATAAATATTATCGAGAAGGGCTTTTGTACGGACATATTCCAGATCTGAGCCGAAAGCCAGCCATTTTTCAAGTCTTTCGGTATTGATAGTGTCTGCGATTATCTGTGCAGTGACCTGTCCGGATTGAATTCTCAGATTTTTGGTTTTTTCGGTGAACAGGTGTGCGCTAACGATAGTTATGACCGTAGTCATTGCAATCGCAAGGAATGTTAGCATGACGAGCAGACGAAAGTGGCGTATTTTACGTTGACTGTGTTTTTTTGTATATTTAATTTTATTAGAGGCGATTTTACTTAGTTTCATAATAGTCCCCCTAAAAATTATGTTATTTAAAAATGTTAAAACGTACAATATATGCACTTTACAGTATTATATCATATAATTTGTAAACGATTCTACCATTTTTTATTAAAATCACAGATTGTTTACAAAAAAGCAAAAATATGCGCAAAAACGCCTCTGACTTTATGTCAGAGGCGTTTTTATGCGATTGTAAGTGTTGATCGAGATATCACTTGCGGTTTATAACAGAATGGCTATGTATGTAAAATTCTTCCTGGCTTGGCTGCCAGCCTTTAACTTTAGGCGGGAACTGAGCGTCGAAAGCTTCAACAGCTTCTGTATCATTACAGGGAGCGTCAACATCACTGGGATAATAGAACCATTTTCTGCCGTCGAGAGCATCGTCCTTCAGCACCTTAACAAGCAGAGCAGCAGGGAAGAAGTCTCCCTCAAAGCAAACGTTGTACTTACGGCAGCTTTTATAACCGCGGGCAACGTAGTTATCGGGGTTTCCGAAGTTGATGACAGTGTCATAGTCCATTTCCGCAGCAACTTTGAATGTGTGCTCCAAAAGTGCTTTCCCGTAGCCTTTACGCTGATATTCGGGCAGCACACAAAGCGGACCCATTGTAACGATCGGTTTTTCATTACCATTTTCGTCGCGTAGTTTTGCCTTGCAGTACATGACAGAAGCGATAACTTTCCCGTCAAGTTCGATAACATAGTTGAGCTCGGGGATAAAGTCTTTGTGCTTGCGCATTATGTGAATGAAATAGTGCTCGAAGCAGCCGGGCTCGCTGAGGTTCCAGAATGCTTCACGGGCGAGATTTTCAACTTCGCGGTAGTCTTTTTCTGTTTCCTTGCGGATGATATAGTCATTATTATTCATTATTTTTCCTCCTGAAATAGTTGACCAAAAAACGGGAGGTTTGAGTGGGATAGTATTCGCAAACCTTCCGTTTACGCTGCTATCTCAGTTCTGTTATTATTTTTCAAACAACGATCTCCTTAATAAAAATATGCAGGGATTACTCCTTACGCATACATTATAGCACATTGTAGGCAGTATTTCAAGTATTATTTATGAATAAAGCCGAAATATCCTGTATTAACAGAATATAAGCGGCTCTTTGAATTAAATATAGTCTTTGTCAGACGGCAAAGTTTTTGCCGATAAATTCCCATTTTTTATCACGGGAAGCGGTTATTACCTGAATATCATCATCTGTAAGGTGCTTGAAGCGTCCCTGTTTTTTCAGGTATGCTTCAACGCTTGTGAACTCCTTTGGCTTATGATTCAGCTTGAATTCACCGTTTTCGTACTCGGCAAGATACCAGAGCCCGCAGTCAACTACCTCCTTAGCTATCTCGACTGTCTCATCGGGAGCAACTCCCCAGCCGGTAGGACATGGAGCTATAACGTGGATATACTTAGTTCCCTGTATCTGTGAAGCCTTCTGCACCTTCTGTATAAAATCGCTGATATAGCCCACGCTTGCGGTAGCTGCATACGGAATATCATGAGCAGCAGCTATCTCGAACATATTCTTCTTAGGACGGATATTTCCGTGGATATTCTTTCCTGCGGGAGTAGTCGTGGTCTTTGCACCGAAAGGAGTAAGACCGCTTTTCTGTATGCCTGTATTCATGTATGCTTCGTTGTCGTAGCAGATGTAGATGATATTGTCGTTGCGGTCGATAGCTCCCGAAAGAGCCTGTATACCGATATCTGCCGTACCGCCGTCGCCTGCAAAACCCACAGCAGTAAAGTCCTTGATGCCTCTTGCTCTTAGACCTGCCTCAACGCCCGTCAGCATGGAAGCTGTACCTGCAAATGTTGAGATTATCGAGTTGTTTGAGAAGCAAAGCTGTGGGAAATTGAAGCCTACTGCCGACATACAGCCTGCTGGGAGTACCGATACTGCATTAGGTCCGAGAACTTTCAGCGCTGCTCTGACTGCAAGACTTCCGCCGCAGCCTGCACAGGCTTTGTGTCCGTAGAAAAATTCCTCACGGGAAATGCTTTCCGCTGTTTTATTAGCCATTCTCTTTGCCTCCAATGCCGATGAAATTCACGCTGTCAGTGCCGACAGCAATGTCGCTGTATATTTTTTCGATATCAGCGGCGGAGATATTTCTTCCGCCCAGACCGCCGATGAAGTTGTAGCCCTTAACGTTCACTCCTGCCTTTTTCAGCGCGGAGTTGACGTTTGTGAAAACCGTTCCCTCGTTGCCGAAGCTGATGTCCTTTTCGAGGACAGCGTAAGCCTTGACATTGCTCAGTACCTCGGCTATTTCAGTGTTGGGGAATGGTCTCATGTATCGTATGCGGACAACGCCTGCCTTTATGCCGTTTTCACGCAGCTTATCGGCAGTTTCGCGGCATAGACCGGCGATACTTCCGAGAGTTGCTATTATGTATTCAGCGTCCTCAGTGCGGTATTTCTCGATAAGTCCGCTGTATTTTCTGCCGAAGATATTGGCGAATTCCTTTTCTGTCTCAGTGATGACATCACGCGCGGCAAGAATTCCTTCATGCTCCTTGTACTTAAAGATATAGTTTGTGTCAGGGCCTGCCGAGAAAGCCATATTCTTCGGGTTATCGAAGTCGATGCGGTTGTCGGTCTCATAGGGCGGCAGAAAGCTGTCAGCCTTTGATCTTTCGGGTATCTCAACTGTTTCATAAGTATGAGTGAGGACAAAACCGTCCAGATTAGCCATGAAAGGAGTGGATACACGTTTGTCTTCGGCGATCCTGTAGCTCATGAGCGCAAGGTCGAGAGCTTCCTGTGCATTTTCTGCATAAGCCTGTATCCAGCCGCTGTCAAGCTGCGAAAGGCTGTCGCGCTGGTCGCCGTAGATATTCCACGGGAGAGCTGTAGAGCGGTCAGCATTCATCATAACGATGGGGAAGCGTCCGCCTGCTGCGTAGTACAGACATTCAGCCATATAGAGAAGTCCCTGTGACGATGTGGCAGTGAATGCTCTTGCACCTGCTGCACTTGCACCGATAGCACATGAAAGTGCGGAGTGCTCCGATTCAACATGGACATATTCTGCATTAAGGCTGCCGTCCTCCACCATTTCCGAAAGACGCTCAACGACAATAGTCTGAGGAGTTATAGGATAAGCTGAAATGACCTGGGGACGTGCAAGACGAATTCCCTCGGCAAATGCTTCATTTCCTGATAAAAATTTTCTGCTCATTTACGTTCAGCCTCCATTCTTATGGCACCGATCCTGCATATTTTTGCACATATGCCGCAGCCCTTACAGAAATCATAATCTATTTCGGCTTTTCCGCTGTTTATGGAAATCACACCGTCGGGGCAGTACAAATAGCACTGCTCGCAGCCGACACATTTTGCTCTGTCAATGACAGGTCTGATGCTGCGCCAGCCGCTGTTGACAGTTGTGAGATAACCTGCTTCAAATGAAGTATTCTCAGGAACTTCATCAAATGTGAAGCTCTTTTTTTCTCTTATGTATGGTCTCATTTCAATGCCTCCTCTGAAGCTTTCAGCAGTGCTGAGATATTGCGCTCCTGTATTTTTGCAGGCATATATCCCTTTATGGAGTCAACTGCATTTTCTTTTGTTACGACATCTGAGATGCCTATAAGAAGTCCGTACATAACGGTATTTACTGTAGGTAGCCTGTGTTCAGCCGAAATTTTTTCGGCATCGAATGTAACAGTTCCTTCGATGGCATTTTTTGAGTTGATTATTATCTTGCCGCCGCTTTTAAGAAGCTCATGCAGCTGTGGTGAATAAAGAGTGTCATCGAGTATAACGATATAGTCAGCCTTTTCGGTCTGGCTTCTGTCTGCAACAGGTTTTGTATCGAACTTAGTGAATGCTCTAACGGGAGCGCCGCGGCGTTCGGGACCGAATGAGGGAAAAGCAAGTGCGAATCGGCTGCTGTCGGAGGCATATGCAGCACCGAGCAGTTTTGCTGCGGTAAATGCACCCTGACCGCCGCGTCCGAGCCAAATTATCTCTTTCATGATATTTCTCCTATCGTTTTAGTATGTTTTAATTATACGCTCAGTCGCAATGTATGTCCAATACGAGAGTCCTATTATAGGTTATAGGAATAAGCTATAAATCGGTATATGAGCAAAGTCATACCATTTGTTTGCGTATCAGAGAGGCTGTTACAGTTGGAGCTTTGCAGGATATCCGAGCATATGATATGTATGTTTCGTCAGACCGCAGCTCAAATGTAATACATAGGCTCAGTTTCAGAGCTGCTGAGTTCGCTGTATCTGTCAGCAAGAACCTTCAGTGTGAGATTTTCCGAGAACTTGCAGAAATAGTCTGTAACGGGCTTCCAGAGACATTCCTCGATAGCGGTTATGACCGAGGATTCCAGCTTATCGCTGAATGTAGATGAAGCAAGTATAGAATTATCGAGAGCATTTACTATTTCATTAAGCGTGATATCGGAGGAGCTTCTTGCCAGAATGTATCCGCCGCTTGCGCCCTTTACGCTTTTCAGTATACGTGACTGTTTGAGAAGCGGGAATATCTGCTCAAGATACTTCGCTGAAATATTGTTGCGCTTAGATATTGAATTGATCTTGATAACATTTTCATCATGCGAATGGATAGCAATGTCGATAAGCGCGATTATGCCGCATTCTACTTTAGTTGATATTTTCAAATCTATCACCTCTATATATTTATAATTCCTATCTGATAACTAAGTCTAACACATCTTTCTTATAAATGCAAGCATTTGCGCTATAGCTTTTATCTATAGCAAGCATAGCTTCTTATAGATAATGCCTTTGTTAATATTTGGAGACTATGCTGAAAATGACCCGAAATAGCAGATATGATGTGATATTGTCACGTTCGGGGAAGTGTTATACGAAAAATATGGACAAAGAAGCAAAAAAGTGTTATAATAAAAACAGAAGATCATTAGGCGGAGGTGAGTAATTTGAATGTCCTGCATATGAAATACGCTGTTGAGGTGGCAGATACCGGTTCGATAAATAAAGCATCTGAGATACTTTTGATCGCACAGCCTAATCTCAGCCGTTCGATAAAAGAGCTTGAAGCAGATCTTGGTATAACTATTTTTGTGCGTACACGAAAGGGAATGATGCTTACTCCCGAGGGCAGTGAATTTATCGGATACGCAAAAAGGATACTTTCGCAGATAAGTGATGTTGAAAAAATGTACCGTGAAGGTCTGGCACAGAAGCAGAAGTTCTCTGTCTGTACACCGAGGGCGACTTACATTTCCGATGCTTTTGTAAAATTCTCAAAAAAGATCGGAAAGGGGCGATCCGAGATATTCTACAAGGAAACCAACTCCTCACTTGCCATAAAAAATGTTCTGTCTACGGATTATAGTCTCGGTATAGTGCGCTATGCATCGAATTATGATAAATACTTCAAAATGCTTTTTGATGAAAAGGGACTGCATTACGAGGTGGTGGCTGAATTCAGTTATGTTCTGATTATGGGCAGGGAATGTCCGCTTACAGCCCTTGATGAAATACATTTCAATGATCTTTCGGGGTATATTGAGATCGCTCATGCTGACCCGTATGTTCCTTCGCTTTCACAGTCGGAGGTCATACACGAGGAGCTTGCCGATACGATAGACCGCCGTATATTTGTATTTGAGAGAGGAAGTCAGTTTGAGCTGCTGTCGGAAAATCCCGAGACTTTTATGTGGGTATCTCCCATAACAGATAAAACTATAGAACGTTTCGGACTTGTTCAAAGGGAATGTCCCGATAATGACAAAGTATATAAAGACGTTCTTATCTACCGTGACGATTATAATCTCACAGAGCTTGACAATCTCTTTATTACCGAGCTCTGCAAATCAAAACGAAAATATTTATAAACCGCAGACCGCAGGAATTCCTGCGGTTTTTTGCTTTTTTGGTATTTTAAATACATATCAATAATGATAACACGGGTATACTTTTTTGATTATTCCCAAGGTGAATATTCCTTGTTATAATTATAACAGACAGAGTGTAATAAAGAAATAAGAGAGGTAGTCAGATCAGGACGAATGATCGGAAATGCATAAATAACAGGAGTTCCGCTTGTTCGTAAATGAAGTCACAGATATGCTTGATAAAAAAATAACAATCGGTTCTTGTAATTATTAATGCAGAAATACAAAGACCCTGATATCAGCAAAAAAGGTATGGCTTGCACTCTCAGTTAAACATCTGAAAAAGTTCATTAATAAAGAAAGCTGGGTAATTAGAATGAATCTTGACAGGATAATCGCTGTAAGAAACAATAAGACTATTTACCGCGATGGCAGCTGCACTGTGAAAGTGTTTGAAAACGGCTATTCACAGCCTGAGATATACCGCGAAGCGTATATCCAGACGCTTATGCGTTCCATAGGACTGAATGTACCGAAAGTTGAGCAGATCACCGAGATCAACGGCAAGACGGCTATTGTATCCGAATACATAAACGGCAGGTCACTTTCGGATATGATAATTGCTTATCCCGAAAAAATCGAGGAGTTTTCGGAGCTTATTGCTGATACACAGCAGGATATTTCCAAAAAGAAGGCTTCCATAAGGCTTTTGAAGGAGTATATCACCGACAGTTTTTCCAAAGCTGATCTTAGCGAAAATGAAATGGCGGAACTCAACGAGCTGCTGAATTCATTACCGCAGAAGGACGAGCTCCTCCACGGAGAGCTTATCCCGCAGAATATAGTCATTACAAGAAGCGGAACGCCGTATATCATAGATTGGGAGTATGCTGCTCAGGGAGATGTCTGTTACGGCCATGCAGCTACGTGCATCTCTATGCTTTCGGACGGAAACAATCAGGCTGTAAGGCATTATCTTGACGCAGTATACGACAAATATTCCATAGCTTCGGAGAATATTGTGAAATGGCTTCCGCTTGCATCATTAACGCTTTCAGTGGGCTGTTTCGGAAATAAAAGGCAATTCCTGCTCGATCATGTTCATTGTTCAGTCGGCAGAAATGGAGGAAATATATGAAAATAACAATTTGTATCGGTTCATCATGTCATATAAAAGGATCGAGAATGGTTGTCGAAAAGCTTCAGCAGATGATAGCAGATGAAAAGCTCGAAAACGAGATAGAGCTCTGCGGAAGCTTCTGCATGGGAAAATGTCAGCAGGGCGTATGCGTAACGATTGATAAGGAGTTTTTCTCAGTATCCCCCGACTCAGTCTGTCGATTCTTTGATACTGAGGTAAGATCAAGGCTGGTGAAGTAAATGGGTCATTCACTTACTTTAAAAAAGTCGAATTGTAAGAACTGTTATAAATGTATCCGCCATTGTCCTGTGAAATCAATACGTTTTTCGGGCAATCAGGCGCATATAATAAGCGATGAATGTATACTTTGCGGACAGTGCTTTGTAGTCTGTCCCCAGAATGCAAAGGAAATAGCGGACAGCACGGAAAAAGTCAAGGTGCTTCTTATGGGCGGAGCGCCTGTTATTGCAAGTATAGCGCCGTCATTCATAGCAAACTATGACGGCTGCGGGATCGAGAATATCCGCGAAGCGCTGAAAAAGCTGGGATTTCATGATGCAGAAGAAACGGCAGTCGGAGCGACGATCGTAAAAAACGAGTATGAGCGCTTGCTGCACGAGGAAAAAAGAGATGTGCTCATCTCGTCCTGCTGTCATTCTGTAAATCTGCTGATACAGAAGCATTTCCCAAATCTTATCCCGTATCTTGCAGATGTGATGTCACCTATGCAGGCGCACTGCGCCGATATAAAGCGCAGGTTTCCCGAGGCAAGAACAGTATTTATCGGACCGTGTGTGTCGAAAAAAGATGAAGCCGAGGCTTATGAAGGCATCGTTGATGCTGTACTGACCTTTGAGGAGCTTTCAAACTGGCTGAAGGCTGAGGATATCAGGCTTGAATACGGCACTGTTCCAGAGAATAAGAGCAGAGCAAGATTTTTTCCGACAACAGGCGGCATACTGAAAACTATGTCCTGCAACGAGCCGTATTACACTTATCTTGCTGTTGACGGTATCGATAACTGCATCAATGCTCTCCACGATATAGAGGACGGAAATATCCACAGCTGCTTTATTGAGATGTCTGCCTGTGCAGGGAGCTGTATCGGCGGTCCTGTAATGGAGAAGCATCATAAAAGTCCGATAAAATCCTATAAAGCGGTCTCGGGATATGCGGGAAAAGAAGATTTTGATGTCTGTCAGCCCGAAACATCGCATCTGCACAAGAGCTTTGCGTACATCACGCAAAAGAAAAATATCCCCGATGAGAATGAGATAAAGAATATTCTTAGACAGATGGGAAAGACAACTCCCGAACAGGAGCTCAACTGCGGAAGCTGCGGATATAACAGCTGTCGGGAAAAGGCGGTTGCCATATATCAGGGCAAAGCGGAGATATCAATGTGTATGCCCTTCCTGAAAGAAAAAGCCGAGAATTTCTCCGATCTTATTTCAAGAAATACACCTAATGGCATAATCGTCCTCAATGATATGCTCGAAGTTCAGCAGATAAATCAGGCAGCACAGAATATAGTGAATATACGCCATGCAAACGATATCCTCGGCGAACAGATAGTGCGGATACTTGACCCTATGCCGTTCATCGAGGTACAGAATACGGGAAGCGGTATTTACAATTCGAGGATATATCTTGCGGAATACAACAGGTATGTGGAGCAGACCATTGTGCCTGACAACGGAAGCAATCTTCTGATATGCCTCATGCATGATGTTACTGACGAGGAGACCCAGCGTGAAAAAAAAGAGAATATAACACGCCAGACTATCGAAGTAGCCGATAAAGTCGTTGAGAAGCAGATGAGGATAGTTCAGGAGATAGCTTCTCTTCTTGGAGAGACTGCTGCGGAAACGAAGATAGCACTTTCAAAGCTGAAGGAGTCGATCTCTGATGAATGAGTTGTGTGCTGAAATAGGCTGGAAGAGCATCAATCACTTCGGCGAGCAGCTTTGCGGCGATCATGTTGAGGTGATCGAAAAGCCTGACGGAAGGTCGGTGATAGTACTTGCAGACGGTCTTGGAAGCGGTGTGAAGGCGAGCATTCTTTCTACACTTACTTCAAAGATAATCTCGACAATGATAGCAGAGGGGCTGCCCATTGAAGAGTGCGTTGAGACTATTGCGGATACTCTTCCTGTGGATAAGCTTCGAGGGGTTGCTTATTCCACATTTACGATCATAAATTTAAAAAAAGACAATATGGCGGAACTGATACAATACGATAATCCTCATATAATATTGATACGGAACGGCGATACGGTATCGTATCCCGAAACAGAACTGAATATAGGCGGAAAAAAGATATATAATTCCGTTTTACAGATAAGAGAAAATGATGTATTCGTTTCGATGAGCGACGGCTGTCCCCATGCAGGCATCGGATCGGCTTTCAATTTTGGCTGGAAGCATGAGGATATAGCAAAATATATGGAGGGGCTTGTATCTGTGGGATATACTGCAAAGACGCTCTCCACGATGCTTGTGGATGAATGCAACCGTCTTTACGGCGAAAAACCCGGTGACGATACTTCGTCATGTGTTGTAAAGATACGTAGGCGTGTTCCTATGAATATCCTATTTGGACCTCCTTCAAACCGTGATGACTGTGATCGCATGATGAGCCTTTTCTTCTCAAAGAGCGGAAAGCATATCATCTGCGGCGGAACGACATCATCTATCGCTGCAAAATGGCTGGGCAAGACTGTAAAAACGAATCTGGTGTTTACCAGCAAGGACGTTCCTCCTACTGCGGAGATCGAGGGCGTTGATCTTGTTACCGAGGGTGTTATAACCATAAGCAAGGTCATTGAATATGCAGAGGATCACATAAACGAAAATCTGCTGTACGAAGAATGGGAGTACTACAATAACGGTGCTGCGGAGATAAGCCGTATGCTTTTTGAGGAGGCAACAGATATTAACTTCTTTGTGGGAAGAGCAGTTAATCCAGCGCATCAGAATGCAGAGCTGCCGCTGAATTTCAGCATGAAGATGCAGCTTGTACAGCGGCTCAACGAAAGTCTCAAGGCAATGGGAAAACGTATAAAAATAAGCTATTTTTAGGAGAATCTGAAATATGATAAATCACAAGGTACTGCTGTATGCTCTTGAGGTCTCAAGAGAGGGCTCGGTAGTAAAGGCTGCTGAGAAGCTATATGTCAGTCAGCCGAATCTGAGCAAGATGATAATTGCACTCGAAGAGGAGATAGGAGTGCAGCTCTTCAACAGGACTCCGAAAGGCATGGTGCCTACAAATGACGGAGAGGTGCTGTTCAGATACGCTGAGGATATAAAGCGACAGACTGACCTTATCGAGAGCTACTGCAAGAAGGTCACAAGCAATTCGTTCCGTATGTCAGCTGCGGTCATATGGGCGGATTATATTTCCGAGGCGTTCACCAATTTCCTTGACAGGTACAGCGTCGAAAAGAATATTGAATTCAGCTATATCGAAACTGATACGGAAAGCATCATAAACAAAGTGGTCTACAGCGAGTGCCATATGGGAATAATCCGCTGTGACAAGAGATACGAGAACAATTTCCGCAGATTCTTTGAGGTGCATTCTCTCGCAGCCGAGATCTTATGCGAAGCGAGATGTGTGGCTGTATTTGCGGAGGATTCATTCCTTTCCGAGCGTAAAGTCATCACCAATGAAGACCTCGATAATTTTTTTGAGGTGCGCCAGAGCAAGAACTTTGTTCCCGAGATAAGCGAGTCACAGCTTCGCAGCAACAGCGATGCACTTCCCGGAAGGATAATCTATGTTAGCGACGGAATTGCCCAGGCAGAGCTTGTATCGCGCAACAGCGGAACATACATGATAATACCGCCGCTCTCGCCGGAAACACTGAAAAAATACAAGCTCGTACAAAGAGATATTGACGGTATGAGCAGAGAGAGTATTGATTATTTCATTCGCAGTGAGAACTATTCTCTTTCAAAAACCGATAATGCTTTTCTTGATGAGCTTATGATATCAAAAAGAAAATATAAACAAGAGGTGCTTTTATGAATAAGATAACGATTATAGGAACAGGCAGCGTTGGTTCGACAATAGCCTACGCACTTTCACTTCTCGGTGTAGCTTCCGAGATAGTGATGATAGACATAAATAACGAGAAGGCTCTCGGTGAAGCCCTTGATATCAGGCAGGGTTCGCCCTTCTGCAATCCGTTTACTGTATATGCGGGCACATACGCAGATGCAGCGGGTTCGGACATAGTTATTATAACATCGGGTATTGCACGGAAGCCCGGTCAGTCCAGACTTGAACTTGCGCAGACAAACGTAAATGTCCTCAAGAGCATAATCCCGGAAATAACAAGATATGCCGGAGAAACAAACTATCTCATAGTAAGCAATCCTGTTGATGTTATGACATATGTGTTCTGTAAATGCTCGGGGATCCCGGATCATAATATTATCGGTTCGGGAACTATACTTGATACTTCGAGACTCCGCACAAGGATATCCGAGTATTATAAGATAAACCAGAAAAATGTTCACGCATATGTTCTCGGCGAGCACGGCGATTCATCATTCATACCGTGGTCAGCTGCAAATATCTCAAATATCCCCATCGAGAAGTTCCATGAGTCCATAAACGGAAAAGAAACTGTGATGCCTACATTCGACCATAATTCCGTTGAGGAATATGTACGCAAGTCAGGTGCAAGCGTTATCGAGCGCAAGGGGGCAACTTTCTATGCGGTATCGACATCTGTGTGCTACATCTGCAAGTGTCTCCTCACAGGAATCGACACTACCATGACAGTTTCTACTATGCTCCACGGCGAGTACGGACTTGATGACATCTGCCTGAGCATACTTAATATCATCGGCAATAAGGGAGTACAGGGCAAGGTAATGCTGCCCCTTACAGATGACGAGATAAAGCAGCTCCACAACAGCGCCGACTGTGTAAGAAAGGTCATTGACAGCATCAATATCTGACCTGTATTAACTGAATGATATAACAGCTATACCATTTTGATTATTCACGGTTATGCGCATATATGATACAATTATAATCAGTTATAGAAAAGCTCGGCAATACCATGTATGCCGAACTGAAAAAATAAATATTAACGGAGTGGAAAATGTATAAGATAGTTTCTAAAAAACGCCTTAATCCGACCGTTTCTCAGATGGAGATATATGCTCCTATGGTCGCAGCAAAGGCTAAACCGGGACAGTTCATCATACTTCGCGTTGATGAGAACGGTGAACGCATACCGCTTACAGTTGCAGGAACAGCTCCTGAAAACGGTACAGTAAAGATAATCTTCCAGATAGTCGGAAAGACTACAAAAATGCTTGACAGCAAGAACGAGGGCGAGTATATACAGGACTTTGCAGGACCTCTCGGTGTAGCAACACATACAGAGGGCATCAGAAAGGTCTGTATCGTAGGCGGCGGAGTAGGCTGCGCGATCGCAATGCCTGTTGCACAGGAGTTCCACAGACTTGGTGCTGAAGTTACAAGCATCATAGGCTTCAGGAACAAGGATCTGCTCATACTTGAAGACGAGTTCAGAGAGTGTTCCGACAGACTTACAGTCATGACAGATGACGGTTCATATGCTCGTCAGGGCAATGTAACTGTTCCGCTGAAGGAATACCTCGAAGCAGGTGAGAAGTTCGATATGATAATCACTATCGGACCGCTTATAATGATGAAGTTCGTTGTTGCAGCTGCAAAGCCATTTGATGTGCCTGTGACAGTATCAATGAATCCGATCATGATCGACGGAACAGGTATGTGCGGCGGCTGCCGTCTTACACTGGATCAGGACGGAAAGAAAGTAACAAAGTTTGCCTGCGTTGACGGTCCTGACTTCAACGGATATGAAGTGGATTTCGATGAGGCGATGTCAAGAGGCAGAATGTATGCTGAATATGAGCGTCACGCATATGATAAAGCCTGCAATCTTTTAAAGGGGGTAAACTGAAATGCCAAATATGTCACCTGATAAAAACCCCATGCCTGCACAGGAGCCGCAGGTAAGAGCTCATAATTTCAGCGAGGTAACTCTCGGATATTCAGAGGAAACTGCGATCGATGAAGCAAATCGCTGTCTCGGCTGCAAGAATATGCCGTGTGTATCAGGCTGTCCTGTGAATATACATATCCCTGAATTTATTACAAAGATAAAGGAAGGCGATTTCGAGGGAGCATACCTGATAATCAGTCAGACCTCCAGCCTGCCTGCTGTATGCGGAAGAGTCTGTCCGCAGGAAACACAGTGCGAGAGCAAGTGCGTAAGAGGTATCAAGGGAGAGCCTGTTGGTATAGGCAGACTTGAACGTTTCGTAGCTGACTGGCACAACACACACACAGAAAAAGCTGATTCAGATATCAAGCAAAACGGTCACAAGGTCGCAGTAGTAGGTTCGGGCCCTTCAGGACTTACCTGTGCAGGAGATCTTGCGAAGAAGGCCTACAAGGTAACAGTATATGAGGCGCTGCACACCGCAGGCGGCGTACTTGTGTACGGTATCCCTGAATTCAGACTTCCTAAGTCAATAGTTGCAAAGGAAGTTGAGGCTCTGAAGACTCTGGGTGTTGATATCGAAACAAACGTTATCATCGGAAAAACACTTACGGTCGACGAGCTGTTCGATATGGGATTTGAGGCAGTATTCATCGGTTCGGGAGCTGGTCTGCCGAACTTCATGGGTATCCCTGGTGAGAGCTGCAAGGGCGTATACTCAGCAAACGAGTTCCTCACAAGAAGCAACCTCATGAAGGCTTACCTTGACGAGCCTGAAACACCTATAATGAAAGGCGGAAATGTTGCAGTTGTCGGCGGCGGAAACGTTGCGATGGACGCTGCAAGAACAGCGCTTCGTCTTGGTGCAGACCATGTGTATATCGTTTACCGCCGTTCCATGGAGGAGCTTCCTGCACGTAAGGAAGAGGTAGAACACGCACAGGAAGAAGGCATCGACTTCCGCCTTCTCAATAATCCTGTTGAGATACTCGGATACAACAATCCCGACGATCTCCGCGATCCGAAAAACGGCTTCGTAACAGGCATGAAGTGCATAAAAATGGAGCTTGGCGAGCCTGACGAAAGAGGCAGACGCAGACCTGTACCTGTTGAGGGAAGCGAGTTCGTACTTGATGTGGATACAGTCATCATCTCTATCGGTACGTCACCGAATCCGCTCATCAAGAATACTACAGAGGACCTTGAAGTAAATAACCGCGGCGGCATAATCGTTACCGAGGACGGTCTTACATCACGCAAGGGCGTATATGCAGGCGGCGACGCAGTAACAGGTGCTGCGACCGTAATATCTGCAATGGGCGCAGGCAAGACAGCTGCTAAGGCTATCGACGAATATATTATGAGTAAGGAGAAAGTATGAAAAAGGATTTCGATTTTACAGTAGTTGATAATATCCTTGCAAAGTATCCTGCTGAGGAGCTTTCAACTATCGCTATTTTGCAGGACATACAGGAATACTATCATTATCTCCCGGAGGAGATATTCCCTCACATCGCAAAGGCTATCAACGTAGGCGAAGCACGTCTTTACGGCGTTGCTACATTCTATGAGAACTTCTCGCTTGATCCTAAGGGAAAGTATGTTATACGCTGCTGTGACGGTACAGCCTGTCACGTAAGAGGTTCACTGCCAATACTTAACAAGCTTCGTGAAGAGCTTGGACTCAGCGAGGAAAAGAAGACGACCGATGACCTTATGTTCACAGTTGAAACTGTATCATGTCTCGGAGCCTGCGGACTTGCACCTGTTCTTACGGTGAACGGCGAGACATACCCTGCCATGACACCTGAAAAGGCTGTTGAACTGCTGAACGAACTCAGAGCAAAGGAGGCTGCTGCAAATGAATAAGCTCAATTCAAGAGAAGAACTCATCGCTCTCAGAGAGGTCTGTAAGAAGGCTCTTGACAGCGAAAAGAAAAAGATACTCGTCTGCGGCGGTACAGGCTGTGTTGCAGGCGGTTCACTGAATATTTTCGACAGACTCAAGGAGCTCCTTGAAGCTAAGGGCGTAAATGTAGACGTTGAGCTTGCTGATGAGCCGCACGGCGATTCTGTAGGCATGAAGAAGAGCGGCTGTCACGGCTTCTGCGAAATGGGACCTCTCGTTCGTATCGAACCGCAGGGCTGGCTCTACACAAAGGTAAAGATCGACGACTGCGAGGAGATCATCGAGAAGACTATCATCAACGGCGAGATGATCGAGCGCCTTGTTTACAAGCAGAACGGCGAGATATATCCAAAGCAGGAAGAGATCCCCTTCTACAAGAAGCAGACCCGTGTTGTACTTGAATCCTGCGGACATATCAACGCATCATCTATCCGCGAGTATATCGCACTCGGCGGCTATACAGCACTTGAAAAGTGCCTCTTTGAAGTAACTTCCGATGACATCATCAATGAAGTATCCGAGTCCAACCTCAGAGGACGCGGCGGCGGCGGATTCGGAGCAGGCAGAAAGTGGGCTTCATGTGCAAAGCAGAAGGAAACTCCTAAGTACATCGTTTGTAATGGTGATGAGGGCGATCCCGGTGCATTTATGGACCGTTCCATTATGGAAGGTGACCCACACAGACTTCTCGAAGGAATGATGATAGCAGGTATCGCTATCGGCTCATCTGAGGGATATATCTATGTACGTGCAGAGTATCCGCTTGCAGTAGAGCGTCTGAGAACCGCTATTGCACAGGCTGAGGAGCTGGGTATTCTCGGTGATGATATACTTGGTTCGGGAAAGAGCTTCCATGTACATATCAACCGCGGTGCAGGCGCATTCGTATGCGGCGAAGGTTCAGCACTTACAGCTTCTATCGAGGGCAAGAGAGGTATGCCTCGTGTTAAGCCTCCGCGTACAGTTGAGCACGGTCTTTTTGACAAGCCGACAAACCTTAACAACGTTGAGACATATGCAAACGTTCCTATGATAATCAACAAGGGCGCAGCATGGTACAAGGCTATCGGACCTGAGAACAGTCCCGGAACAAAGGCTTTCGCCCTTACAGGTACAATTAAGAATACAGGACTTATCGAAGTTCCTATGGGAACGACTCTTCGTGAAGTTATATTCGATATCGGCGGCGGTATGAAGGGCGATGCAAAGTTCAAGGCTGTACAGATCGGCGGACCTTCTGGCGGATGCCTTACTGAGAAGGAGCTTGACGTTCCGCTGGATTTCGATTCACTCAAGAGCGTTGGCGCAATGATAGGTTCAGGCGGACTTGTTGTTATGGACGATAAGACCTGTATGGTGGAGATAGCACGTTTCTTCATGAACTTCACCCAGAATGAATCCTGCGGTAAGTGTGTTCCGTGCCGTGAGGGTACAAAGCGTATGCTGGAGATACTTGAACGCATCACAGCCGGCAACGGTCAGGACGGAGATATCGAGCTTCTTGAAGAGCTGGCAGATACTATTTCAAATACAGCTCTCTGCGGACTTGGAAAGACTGCTCCTTCACCTGTCATCTCAACTATAAAGAACTTCCGTGAGGAGTACGAAGCTCATATCTATGAGAAGCGCTGTCCTGCAGGAGCTTGCAGCAAGCTGAAGCGCTACGTTATCGACCCGGAGAAGTGCAAGGGCTGTTCAAAGTGTGCAAGAAACTGTCCTGTAAACGCTATTAACGGCAAGATAAAGACTCCATATGTAATAGATCAGGATAAGTGTATCAAGTGCGGCGCTTGTATCAGCAACTGTTCATTCGGCGCAGTCAAGGAGGAGGCATAATATGCAGTTAGATAATTTTATTGAGATAGACGGAAAACTTGTCAAAATAGAAGGGGAGAGAAACCTTCTTGAAGTTATCAGCAAGAGCGGCATAAAGCTTCCCGTATTCTGTTATCATTCCGATCTTTCTATCTACGGTGCCTGTCGTATGTGCATGGTCGAGGACGAAAAGGGCAGAATGATGGCTGCCTGTTCAACAGTTCCGCGCGGCGGCATGATAATAAAGACTAACACAGCAAGACTTCGCAAGTACCGCAAGGGTATCCTTGAACTTCTGCTTGCAAGCCACTGCCGTGACTGTACGACCTGTGAAAACAGCGGCAAATGTACATTACAGGAGCTCGCAGTACAGTTCGGCATAACAAATGTACGTTTCAACAACGACAAGACCAATAAGGTCATCGACGACTCATCACCGAGTATTATCCGCGATTCCAGTAAATGTATCCTTTGCGGCGACTGTGTACGTGAATGCAACGAGGTACAGAAGGTGGGCGCGATCGACTTCGCACACAGAGGTTCAAACGCTACTATCAGTACAGCTTTCAATAAGCCTATCGCTGAATCTCTCTGTGTAAACTGCGGTCAGTGTGCAGCTCACTGTCCTACAGGAGCTATCATAGTACGTGATGATTCATCAAAGGTTCTCGACATGATAGATGACCCTGAGGTATTCGTTACCTGCGAGATCGCACCTGCTGTCCGTGTAGGTATCGGCAAGGAACTTGGTCTCGAGCTCGGCGATAATACTATGGGCAAGATCACAGCTGTACTTCACCGTATCGGCGTTGACAAGGTATTTGATACTGCTACAGGTGCAGACCTTACAGTTATCGAAGAAGCAGGCGAGTTCGTTGAGAGAGTACAGAACGGCGGAACACTTCCGCTCCTTACATCATGCTGTCCTGCATGGGTAAGCTATGTTGAGAAGAAGTATCCTGAAATGCTCCCGAATATCTCTACCTGCCGTTCACCGATGAGTATGTTCTCGGCAGTAGTCAAGGAGTACTACA
Source organism: Ruminococcus sp. (assembly GCF_024691275.1). Taxonomy (GTDB): domain Bacteria; phylum Bacillota; class Clostridia; order Oscillospirales; family Ruminococcaceae; genus Ruminococcus. The sequence goes on from NZ_JAILNU010000088.1 coordinate 75,170, forward strand.
AGGATAAGCTTCCTGAAGGCAAGACAAAGCACTATCATTTTGCACTTATGCCATGTACTGCAAAGAAATTCGAGGCTAAGCGTGATGAATTTGAGGGTGTTACAAACGACGTTATCACAACTCAGGAGCTTATAAAGATCATCAAGGAATCAGGTATAATGTTCAACGAGATCGAACCTGAATCAGTGGATATGCCATTTGGTACAGCATCGGGTGCAGGCGTTATTTTCGGAGTTACAGGCGGCGTAACAGAAGCTGTTCTCAGAAAGGTTGCAAACGATAATTCAAGAAAAGCACTTGCACAGATAGAATACGTCGGAGTAAGAGGCATGGAGGACGTAAAGGAAGCTGTTATACCATTCGGCGAACGTGAGCTTCATATCGCTGTTGTCAGCGGACTTGCAAACGCCAGCAAGCTTATTGAAGGCGTAAAGAAAGGCGAGCTGAACTATGACCTTATCGAGGTAATGGCTTGCCGCGGAGGCTGCATCAGCGGTGCAGGTCAGCCGTACATCTCTCACAGACATCGTGAAAAGCGCGGAGAGGGCCTTTATCGTTCAGACAGAGAGAGTTCTGTTAAGTGCTCGCAGGATAATCGTATCCTTGGAGATCTCTACGATTTCGTCATGAAGGACAAGATACACGAGCTTCTTCATGTAAGTTATGTGAAATAAAAAATTATCATTTATTTGATTGCCATATAAAAATATCGCACAGTTGCATAACTGTGCGATCAGCCTGTCGAAAAAGTCCAGCGAAAGCTGGTCTTTTTCGCATTTATGTGGTATAATATAGGAGAAGGGAGCTGAGTAGAATGGTGAGCGAAAACAGAGCGGAACGAAATCAAATGGAAATGTTTTGTATCGACAGTTT
>NZ_JAILNU010000023.1 GCF_024691275.1 Ruminococcus sp.
CTCCCGGTGGACAGAAGCTGACTTAAGCAGCTACCAGTACTCTATCGTTTGTAGATACTGTAATGTTATTTCTTGCGTTTATATTTAAACGTGGCGCAGGTTATGGAGATCACGCCATTCTCCGCTCGCTTATCACACTTCAAGACCCCCGTCGAAACCTTTACGCCCCCAAAATTATGAGGGGACAGGTTAGGGAGCTTTAAGTGCTCCGAATAATATTATACAATGTTTCTGAGAATTTGTCAACAGCAAACATTGTCACAAGCTGACGTTTTAAACAAAAGCTGTCGAAAACTTTGCGGAGCGCCGAAGGCGGCGTTCCTTGATATGGTGCGATACAGCATTTAATGAATGTCGATGAGCCACTGAACAAAACCTTTTTTGTCATTCGGATCATAGCCTGCTTTTTCGTACATATCAAGTGTTGATTTTTCTTTAGAGCCTGTCATCAGCATCAATCTTGTACAGTTCTCACTTAGAGCAATATCCTTTGCGAAGTTGAGACAAGCTGTAGCAAGGCCCTTGCCGCGGAAGTCAGGGTGAGTGACTACATTTTCCACAAGGGCAAAGGGACGCTGACCGCGTGTGAGGTTTGGAATTATCAAGCACACGCAGGTAGAGACTATCATTCCGTCCTCTTCTGCGACGATTATGTGGTGGTTTTTGTCATTAATAATGCTTTCCCATACTCCCTGTATACGGCAGTCGAGCTCGGGGAACGGGTTATCGTGCAGGTACATATACAGTTTGAGCAGACCGCAGAGGTCGTTTTCATTTATTTCTCTTATCATAGCGGACATCTTACCGATTCCTTATTTTCATATTGCGGTCGATCTCGCGGTTAGCGTCACGTTTAGCGATATCGGCACGTTTGTCGTAGAGCTTCTTACCTTTGCAGAGTCCCACCTGCATTTTAACTCTTGAGTCCTTAAAATAGAGGCTAAGAGGGATAAGTGACAGACCCTCCTGCTTGAGAGTTCCGTAGAGTTTATTTATCTCTCGTTTATGCATGAGGAGTTTTCTCACTCTCATGGGGTCGCGGTTAAAGATGTTGCCTTTTTCATATGGAGATATGTGCATACCGCGGACGAAGAGTTCACCCTTATCAATAGAGCACCATGAATCTTTAAGGTTTACACCGCCCTGACGGATAGATTTGACCTCTGTTCCGACGAGCTCGATGCCTGCTTCATATGATTCAAGTACGAAATAGTCATGCCTTGCCTTGCGGTTTTCGGCAATGGTCTTAGTGCCTTTTGAGCGCATAATATCATCTCCTGTTCATGTTAAAATTATACACTATGCCGTCGGAATTGTCAACAGTCTGCTGTGGGACAAAATAAAGAAAAATATTGCATTTCCGTGAAAAATGTGATATAATGTTATTACAGATCAAAGGGTGGTCTGAGTGGTATAGTAAACGAAAGGGGTATACTATGAGAGGAAATTACGGATTATTGGATCTCCTTCTTAGGGGAGTGAATGCAACTGCAAAATATATCGCCGACGAAAGGCGTGAAGCACGGGGCGAGCGGCAGCAGAATAATGAATATCTCGGAGATATAAGCGGAACAAGGGGGCTTGAGTTCGCAGAGCTGCTTCGCAGGGACATGGAAAATGAAAAAGCAATGCGCGAGCAGACCGAGAATCAGCAGCGTGAGAAGTACAACTTCAGTGACAGAAATGCTGGTATGGACGATCTGTATTCAATAGACAGCGACAAAGATAACAGATAATAAAACGGGACGGTATAAGCCGTCCCGTTTATATTTTATACGGGAAGTGAAACGAAGAAGGTATTGAGACCGTTCTCACTTTCAGCCCATATCCTGCCGTTGTGTTCATTTATGATGCTCATTGCAATGGAAAGTCCGAGCCCGTAGCTCTGACCGTCATTTCTGGACTTATCCATCCGATAGAACCTTTTGAATATATTGATGCGGTCTTCTTTTGTGAGGGGCGCTCCTGCACCCGATACGGAAAGGAGACAGTTTGAAGTCTGATGTTTCAGTGAAACGCAGACCTTTTCGGCAGGTTCGCAGTATTTCAGAGCATTGTCCAGCAGAATGCTTACGACCTGTCCCAATTTTTCCTTGTCACCTCTGACGGTAATATTATCCTCGATATCGGCTGCGAGGATAAGACCGCTCTCGAAGAAAAGAGGCTCAAATGGCAGTATACTATTATTTATGAGCTTGCTCAGATCAACGCTGTCAAACTGCATCAGCGACCTGTTATTATCGAGCCTTGCAAGCTCCAGAAGGCTTTCGACCAATCCTCTCATGCGCTTAGACGTTGAGAGGATATTTTTTGTGAAGGCGGCTCTGTCATTTTCCGTGTAGCTTTTGTCTGTCATCATTTCTGCATTTGTCATTATGACAGTCAGCGGCGTTTTCAGTTCGTGTGAAGCATCTGCAATGAACTGCTTTTGCTCGTTCCATGTCTTTTCCACAGGCTTTGTGACCCATTTTGCGAGGATAAGGCTTATGGCGAACAATATGATGTATGCCATAAGACCAATGATGGCAGAATTGCGTATAAGACCGTTTATCATGGCTTTTTCGCTGGAGATATCTGCAAATACGATAGCTTTCATGCGCCCGTTGTCATTTTTCAGGTAACGCAGGTCGTATTCAGGCAGTATCCCCGTTTCCTTTGAACTTGCGTCAGCAGCGTTCACGAGCTTCTGAAGCAGCTCCTTATCGGTCAGATCAAAATAATCGCCGCCGAAAGCCGTGAGCTCTCCGTCGCTGCCGATTGTCACGGTGAAGAATGGCAGTCTTATGTTGTCGGGCATATTATCGGGTTTATGCATAGTTGAAGATGCAGGCGGACGAAATGCCATCGTGCGCAGCATCTGAACGCTTTCACGTTCGATATTCCGCTTTGTGAGGTGCATAACAAGTCCGAAAATTGCTATGAACAGTACAGTTACGATAGACATTATGACAAGGACGAATTTCAGCCTCAGACGTTTCAGCATTATTATTCACACTCCAGATGATAGCCTAATCTGCGCACAGCCTCGATACGAACGTCGGAACCGATGCTGACCAGTTTTTTTCTCAGGAATCCCACGTACACCTCCACATGGTTCTCGACTGCATTGGAATCGAACCCCCAAACTTTTGTGAGCAGTGTCTCCTTGGAAACGTGGTTGGTTCCCGATGCCATGAGTATGCGCATGACCTCGTATTCTCTTGCTGAGAGCCTTACGCTGTTCTCATCGCATACAAGCGAAGCCGATTCCATATCAAGGCGGGTATTGCCGAATACAAGCTCGTTGACCTGTGAGCCCTGACGGCGCAGAAGAGCATTCACACAAGCGAGAAGCTCCCTTGCGTCGAAGGGCTTGGTCAGGTAGTAGTCCGCACCTGAGTTCAGCCCCTGCACCTTGTCTTCGATATCCGACTTTGCAGTGAGCATGAGTATGGGAGTGGAATTGCGCTTTTCGCGGATATCCTTTGCCACTTTATAGCCGTTCTGCTTGGGCAGCATGATGTCAAGGATAATGAGATCATAGATATTAAGCATTGCGTACTGCTCACCGCTCTCGCCGTCGTATACAGCATCAGCCTCGAAGCCCTTTGATGCCAGCATGAGCTTCAGTGAATCTGCAAGTACCTTTTCGTCCTCGATTATGAGTATCTTCATGTACATTCCCCCTTAAATGTTTTATATTATTATAATACATTATGTAACTGAATTCAACCTGAAAAAACAGTATCCTGTAATTGTTTCACATAACTTTCACCTTTGTTTTACTTTGTCTTCACCCGCTTTCAGCGTCAATTCAGCGACCTAATGTATAATAACATCATAGGCAGAAACACACACGGACTTCTGTCCCGCTAATTTGGTCTGTGTGTGTGCCTATAACAAAGAAAAGAGGTGATACTATGGATTTCAGACATGAGATCAAGCATGAGATCAATTATTCCGATATGATGACCATAAGGCACAGACTCAGTACAGTCGCTTATTCAGATCCCCATACCATAGACGGAAAGTACTATATCCGAAGCCTTTACTTCGATAACCTTGCGGATAAGGCACTTATGGAGAAGGTCAACGGTATGAGCCGAAGGGAGAAATTCCGTATCCGTTACTATAACGGTGATACTTCAGTGATACACCTTGAAAAGAAAAGCAAGATAGATCATCTTGGCAACAAGCAGAGTGCTCCGCTGACAGCTCAGCAGGCACAGAGTATCGTGGACGGCGATGTACAGTGGATGCTTGGTTCGGAATATCCGCTTGTCAGGGAGCTTTACTCAAAGATGCAGACGCAGGGGATAGCTCCTAAGACCATCGTGGACTACACAAGAGAGCCTTTTATATATCCTGCAGGCAATGTGCGCATAACGCTGGACTATAATATCAGGAGCGGAATGAGATGCACGGATTTCCTTGACACCGACTGCGTGACCGTACCTGTTTCGGATTCCATAATACTTGAGGTGAAATGGGACGGATTCCTGCCCGATATCATCAGAGATGCGGTAGCCCTTGCAGACAGGCGCGAGGGAGCTTTTTCAAAATATGCAGCCTGTCGAATTTACGGCTAAAGCCAAAAGGAGTAATTACAATGAGTTTCAATGATATTTTTAAATCCAATTTCCTTGAGAACGTGACAAGCGTCAGTATTCTTGATATGTTGATAGCGCTTGTACTTGCATTTGGTCTGGGAATCTTCATCTTCCTTGTTTACAAGAAGACATATTCGGGAGTTATGTACTCGTCGAGCTTTGGTACTACTCTCGTAGCACTTACAATGATAACCACAGTAGTTATCCTCGCAGTCACAAGTAACGTAGTTCTTTCACTCGGCATGGTTGGCGCACTTTCTATCGTCCGTTTCCGTACAGCCATAAAGGAACCTCTCGATATCGCGTTCCTGTTCTGGTCGATAGCAGTAGGTATCGTACTTGCAGCAGGCATGATACCGCTTGCAGTAGTCGGCAGCATCGTTATCGGAGTTATCCTGCTGGTATTCGTTAACCGCAAGGCACACAAGAATCCGTATATCGTTGTTATCCGCTGCGACGGCCACGACAGCGAGACAAAGGCAAAGTCCTTCCTCGAAGGCAAGACAGAGAGATGCGTTGTCAAGAGCAAGACTGCTCAGAAGGGCTTTGTTGAGCTGAATATGGAGATACGCCTGAAGGACGACAACACCGACTTCGTAAACACTCTTGCAGATATGGAAGGTGTTCAGAGCGCAGTTCTTGTCAGCTACAACGGTGATTATATGGGATAAGGATGTGATACGATGTCAGCACATAAGAGGATAGATAAAATATGCGTATCTATCGTTGCATTGACCGTAGCGATAGCAATGATCTTCTGCTGCGGAAGATACTTCGGCATTGAGACCACAGCCCGCGCGATCGGATATGAAAACAGGATATTCGACCGTTCAAAGGTGCATACCTTTGACATTGTTATCGACGATTGGGACGCTTTCCTTGAGACCTGCGAAAGTGAAGTCTATACTAACTGCAATGTTATCATCGACGGCGAAGCAGTAAGGAATGTAGGAATACGCGGCAAGGGCAATACCTCCCTCAGCTCGGTAAAAAATATGGACAGCAGCCGTTACAGCTTCAAAATAGAATTCGACCAGTATGACAGCACCAAAAGCTACCATGGACTCGATAAGCTCTGCCTGAACAATATCATTCAGGATAATACCTACATGAAGGATTATCTCGCTTATACCCTTATGTACGACTTCGGTGTTGACGCTCCTCTTTGCAGTTTCGTGTATATCACGGTCAACGGCGAGGACTGGGGACTGTATCTTGCTGTAGAGGCTATAGAGGAATCCTTCCTTGAGCGCAATTACGGAAGCAATTTCGGTGACCTCTATAAACCTGACAGTATGAGCTTTGGCGGCGGCGGTCCGGGCAAGGGCAAAGACTTCAGTATGGGGAATTTTTTTAATAAAGACAATACAGATAAAGAAGAAGGAAATGCTGCTCCGCCGAACGGTTTCGGAGGCGAAATGCCTGATTTTGGCGGAGAAATGCCCGATTTTAGCGGAGAGATGCCTGAAGGCTTCGACCCCAACAACTTTGACCCATCTGAGATGTTCGGCGAAAACAGCGGAAAGATGCCTGATTTCGGCGGCAAGGGCGGCGGATTCGGCATGGGCAGCGATGATGTCAAGCTGAATTACACAGACGACGATATCGACAGCTACTCAAATATTTTCAATAACGCAAAGACCAATGTTAATACTGCTGATAAAAAGCGTCTTATCAGATCTCTGAAAGCGCTGAAGGAGCAGTCTGATATTGAAAATACAGTAGATGTTGATGAGGTTATACGCTACTTTGTAGTTCATGATTTTCTTGTCAACGGCGACAGCTACACAGGTCAGATGATACATAATTACTACCTTTACGAGAAGGACGGACAGCTCTCCATGATACCGTGGGACTATAATCTTGCTTACGGCTCGTTCATGGGCGGTCAGGCTTCTTCTTCCGTAAATGCAGCTATCGACACACCTGTATCAAACGGCATGAGCGATCGTCCGATGGTATCATGGATATTCGATAATGAAGAATATACCGAGAAATACCATGAGCTTTTCGGTGAGTTTTTAAGCTCAGTCGATTTTGAAGAGCTTGTTTCGGAAACAGCAGCTCTCATTGATGAGTACGTTGAAAAAGATCCCACTAAATTCTGTACATATGAGGAATTTCACAAGGGCGTTGAGGCAATAAGCCGTTTCTGTACACTTCGCGCCGAAAGCGTTATCGGCCAGCTCGACGGCACTATCCCATCGACGACAGAAGGTCAGAAGGCTGACAGTTCTTCACTTGTTGATACAGACGACCTTAACATTTCTGATATGGGCAGCATGGCAAGCGGCGGCGGATTTGGCGGCGGCGAAAAGAAGGGCGGTTTAAGCAAGTCTGACAGATCTGAAAAGTCTGATACTTCAAAGCAGTTTGGCGGTGAAGTAAAGCAGACCTCTGATACTTCCGATTTTTCGGTAACTATGCTTAGCAATATCAAGCTGTTGACAAACGAGAAAAGCTTTGCTTCCGACGACAAGAAATCGAAGCGCAGCAGCGGTGACAAGTCAGGTTTCGGCGGACAGCCTCCGCAGGGCTTTGGCGGTAACTTTGACCCGAACAATATGCCCGAGGGATTTGACCCTGATAATATGCCTGATTTCGGCGGCGGAATGTCCGGCGACTTTGATCCCGACAATATGCCTGAAGGCTTTGATCCTGAAAATATGCCCGATGACTTCGACCCGAGCAATATGCCTGACGGTTTCTCAGGCGGCAGATCAAAGTCTGACAGCAGCGAGACAGAGGAAAAAACTTCCGACAGCAAGTCAGAAACAGATGACGAGCAGAAAGAAGCTCCCGATGAAAGAGCAAAGTCAGGCGATGAACAGGAAAAAGCTCCTTCCGATAAACCTGACAGATCAGGTGAGGGAAGACCTCAGATGGGCAGCTTCTCACCTATGGACGGCGGCGGAGACAAAGATAATACAGTTCCGTATGTTTTGCTTGGAGTATCAGCAATAGTGCTTCTTGCAGGTCTGGTATTCGCTGTAAAGTTCAAAAGATAAAACGTGATCCCATAAAAATAACAGGCAGATGCTTCTGATGTGAAGTATCTGCCTGTTTTGTTATAAGCTTACCATTCCGGATCATTTTCAGTTGAAGACAGTGAGTAGTAACGAAGTATCCTTGAAGCGTCGGAGCTGTCTATCTTGCAGCCATCGCCTATGCACATATTGACAGTTTCGGTGTCGATATCCGCTGCGAGGTAGGAAAGACGTTCGTCAAGCTCATCGCCGCTGTTCGTGAATGACCAGCTCTCACCTACAGAGAGCTTCGCATAGCAAGCGAGAACGATGCTTGCATCGACGGAATCGACTTTGCCGTCCATATTTACGTCGCCTTTCAGTACAGATGCGACAGCAGGAGAAGCCAGCAGTTCGCTGCCTAAGTAAATATTTATAAGGCAGGTGAAGGTCTTTCCATCGCTTACGAATTCGAGCTGTGGAATATCTGAATCGCCGAAGCTGAGCTCTTCGGGAGATACGGCAGCTCCGTCCTTTGATGCCGCAGATATTATATCTTTCGGAGTAATACCCTTTCGATACATCAGTTTACGTGCATCTTCTTTCAGGGAGACTGCGCAGGAGGTTGAAGATGGCGGTATAACAGAAGTTGCCGCAGTTGTAGTCGTGGTAGTGGTAGAAGTAGTCGTGGTAGTGGTGGAAGTAGTCGTGGTAGTGGTGGAAGTAGTCGTGGTGGTAGAAGTAGTCGTGGTGGTAGAAGTAGTCGTGGTAGTGGTAGAAGTAGTCGTGGTGGTGGTAGAAGTGGTCGTATTGACATCACGAACCAACTCGTCAGCAAACGGAATGACTACATATGTATTGTACAATGCACAGCCGTAGATGGGATTTACGCTGTTTTTCTGGTTGTCAAAAATGTGATCTCCGAGGGTAGGACCTGACTGCCACCACTGATCGGTGTAGCCGTTTCCAGTGTAAATACCGATATGATGAAAATCCGAGAGCAGCCGCAGACCATTCAGACCTGTTCCGCAGTTTCTGTCAACGCACCAGATTATATCGCCTTTTCGCAGAGCTCCCGAGCCGAGCATTTCGGCTTTTGTGGAAAATTCGTAGTATCTTATGTTATAAGTTTCGAGATAATCGAGCCAGCCGCTGTAAGTACCGCTCCACGACTGCCTCGTGAACATATAGTTGAAGTCGTCATTGAACGGGACATATCGACTGACTGCCGCGATGGAAGTCCCGTTATTTACGGCAAGTCCGTTAGAGATAGCGTGCCATACGAAAGCCATACAGTTAAGACCGCCGTCAGTAGGAGAGCCGCCGGAGTTGATGATGGTGTCCTTGCAGCCTTCATAGTACTGCCACAGGTCACCGCGGGGACATGAAGCGTAGAGCCACTCGGAGTAGGGAGTGCCTATATAATAATCATTGGAAGTATACTGGTCGATGAAGCTCTGCCACTGAGAGAGCGACATTGATATACTGCCGCCGCTGGCAGCGGTAAAGGCGTGATTGAAGTAGTAGCCTTCGGGATTTTTCAGTCCATAAGTGACAGTTCTTGTGCTGTGCTCATAGCCCGTCGTCGGGGGCTGATCGGTATGGACGCCGTCCCATGGAAGAACGATATATGTGCTGTAATATGCACAGCCGTAAATCGGATTAATGCTGTTGTACTGGGCGGAGGTGTTGCCGTCGCCGTAGACAGGACCTGTCTGCCACCATACATCATCTGAGCCGTTTCCCATGTATATTCCGACGTGGTGATTGTCGGCAGGAATGCTCAGGCCGTTCATCAGACTGCCGACAGCGCCGTCCACGCACCAGATTATGTCGCCTTTTCCGAGCACTCCGCTTGCGAGCATATCGGATTTGGTGTAGAATTCATAGTATTTTACGTTGTACTGGTTGATGAAGTCGTACCAGCGGTTGTTTCCGCCCTGCCAGCACGAACGTGAAAAGCCCTGATAATTGAAGCCGTTCAGATTGGGGACCCATCTTCCTGTCACAGAGATATCGAGCCCCGAAGCTTCGGAGAGACTTTTGGCAATGGTATGCCAGATAAAGCCTGTGCTGTTGAGGCCGCCAAGTTCAGCTGAACCGCCGCCGCTCGTTATGCTGTAAGAGTATCCTTCATCGAGCTGCCACCTGTCACCGCGCGGAGAAGCCGAATAGAGCCAGTCGTCAAATGGAGTGCCGAGGTAATAGTCGTTTGCCGAATATTTATCAAGAAACTTTATCCACTGTGAGCGGGGCTGGTTGTAAAGATTCCCGCCTGCAATATTTAAGGCTTCACAGAGATAAACTCCGTTCGGGTTACATAGTGATGCAGTTTCGGCTCGCAGAAGCGGAGTCGGGAAGATACCGCAGGTCAGTATCAAAAGAAATGATACAAATAGAGAAAGCACTTTAGTTAAATGTTTACAATTAGCGGTCATGAATGATCGCCCCTTTCGTCATAAATGCCTAAGCTCATAATATCATATAAGGTATAAAATGTCAATATTTCTCTGAGTAATAAAAAAATAATGATATAAATCGCAAAATAGCGCTGTAAAGGCTTCATTTTATCCACCAAATCTTCGTTTTTTCGGTTGATATGCAATTGGCACAATGATAAAATAAGCGTGAACAGGCAAATAAAAATTCGTTAATATGTTACATATAATGCACAGAAATATGTGGACATTTTTTTCATCAGTGGATCATGATATTATTGCCGTTGATGTGAGGAGGCAAGAAGACGGTAAATAATATGAACGGGATATTACAATAAGGAGGAATTATTTATGAAACATTTTCAGGCAAGGAAGGCGGCACTGTCATTTATTCTCGCAGCAGTCGTAGCGCTTCCTTTGGTCACGGCTTCATCAAGCCCGTCAGCAAAGACTACCGCAGCAGCAACGATCAACAACCCTATAATCTGGTCTGACGTTCCCGATGAAGACGTTATCAGAGTGGGGGATACCTATTATATGGTAAGCACCACTATGTATTTCAGTCCGGGTGCGCCGATAATGAAATCGAAAGACCTTGCAAACTGGGAGATATGCGGATATGTCTACGACAGGCTCGCTGAAGGCGACGGCGAGAACCTGAAAAACGGCAAGCATGACTATTCTAAAGGACAGTGGGCTGCAAGTCTCCGATACAACGAAAAAACAGGCAAGTTCTATGTATTTTTCGGAAGCTACAGCACCAACAAGTCTTACATTTATTCAACAGATGATATAGAGAACGGCGAGTGGTCAAAGGTAGAACTCAACGGTATGTACCACGACGCTTCGATACTCTTCGATGACGACGGCAGAAATTATCTGGTCTACGGCGGCGGAGAGATCAAGATAAAGGAATTCAACTCCGATATGACAGGCTTCAAGCAGGGCGGAGTTGACAAGACCCTCTTCAAGACAAATATTACGGGATATGTTGCCGGTGAAGGCTCCCATATCCAGAAGATAGGCGATTACTATTACATATTTATTATCGCATGGCCAAGCGGTACAGGACGTGTTGAGATATGCTTCAGAAGCAAGGATCTCCTCGGAAATTACGAGAGAAAGACCGTTCTCGATTCCAACTTAGGTTCATACAACAGCGGCTGCGCACAGGGAGGTATTGTCCAGACTCCCGACGGAAAATGGTACGGACTTCTTTTCCAGGATCACGGTTCGGTAGGACGTATCCCTGTCCTCGTACCTGTTACATGGCAGAATGACTGGCCTATGATGGGCGTAAACGGAAAAGCTCCTCTCACGCTTGATCTCGGAACGAGCACGGGAACGGATCTTGCAGGCGACGACAGCTTTGATTATTCCACGAATGATCTTGCTCTTGAATGGCAGTGGAACCACAACCCTGATAACAGCGCATGGTCTGTTACAGAGCGTTCCGGCTGGCTGAGACTGAAAAACAAGACTCTCGCTTCAAATCTGCTCAATGCGCGCAATACCCTCACAATGCGTACTGAAGGCCCTTCATGCAGCAGCTATATCAAGCTCGATGCTTCAAACATGAAAGCAGGCGACTATGCAGGTCTTTCGGCATTCCAGCTCAAATACGGCTGTATCGGCGTATATGTTACCGACAGCGGTCAGAAGAAGGTATATATGTCAGTCAACGGAGGCAACGATATCGGAAACAGCTCCAACAAGATCGTTGCCGAGCAGAATATGAGCGGCGACGAGGTATACCTCAAGGTGGATTTCAAGTTTGCAACAGTCAATAATGACGGAAGCTCGTCAAATAACATTGACAAGGCGAATTTCTACTACTCATATGACGGTCAGAACTGGAACAAGCTGGGACAGGAACTCTCGATGTCCTACGACCTGAAGCTATTTACAGGCTACCGCAGCGGTATCTACAGCTATGCTACAAAGACTACAGGCGGATATGCTGATATCGACTTCTTCGAGTACGAACGTCAGATGTGGAACGGCTGCAACGGCAGCAAGGTCCTCAGCGGCTCACCTGTGGTTATCGAGCCTGATGAGAACGGTTTCTACTTCCATAACACGTTCGAGAGCGGTACGGATTCATGGACAGGCAGAGGCTCGGCAAAAGTTGAAAACAGCAGCAGCCAGCATTATGCAGGCAGCGGTTCCCTTTACTGCTCAGGCAGAGAGGCTAACTGGAACGGCGCTACACGTACGCTTTCATCGGCTGTGTTCAAGGCAGGCGAGGAGTACAGCTTCAGCGCAGATGTAATGTATACAGAGGGTCCTGCTACACAGAAATTCTATCTCACACTTCAGTACGAAAACGGTACAGACGAGACACAGTACGATAAGATCGCTATTGTTGACGCTGTTCCGAAGGGAGAGTGGGTACAGCTTTATAACCCGAACTATAAGATCCCCGAAAACGCAACTAATATGCAGTTCTACGTTGAGACTGCCGACGACGAATACAGCTTCTATGTTGACGAAGCTGCGGGCGGTATCGCAGGACTTGCCATCGACGGTCCTAAGGCTGCAAAGGTGATACCTGCTGATATCAACGGCGATGAAGTTGTAAACAGCCTTGATATGGTAGCTGCAAGAAAGGCACTCACAGGCAAGGAGTTCGCTTCCGCAGCAGCTAAAAAGGCGGCAGATGTTAACGGTGACGGTGAGTTCAATGTTGCAGATGCACTTCTCATTCAGCAGTATATCCTCGGCAAGATAAGCGAGTTCCCAAAGGCTGAGCCTGTAAAGTCTGTTGAGGAGGAGAAGGCTTCAAATAACTACACAATGGCAGAGTATACAAAGCTCGTGGAGACAAAGCTCGCAAACAAGGAGCCTGATTCATCACATCAGGAAAAGTCGGGCGTTAAGTACGGCACAGTAAAGAGCGGTACATATTATTCTACGACCTGCAAGCGCGAAAAGCCGTACAATATCCTTCTCCCTGCAAACTACGACAGCAGCAAGAAATATCCTGTTCTGTACGTTATGCACGGTTACTGGGAGAATCAGGACAGAATGATAATAAAGGGCAACAACACTATGTATACCCGTCAGATAATCGGCAATGCAATTGCAAGCGGCGAAGCTGAGGATATGATCGTTGTCTTCCCTTACATTTATTCAAGCGCTACTCAGAAGGACTGCTCGGCAATGGACGACAACAACAACCGCGCTTATGACAACTTCATAAACGATCTCACAAAGGATCTCATGCCTCATATCGAAAAGACCTACAGCGTCAAGACAGGCAGAGAGAATACAGCTATCACAGGCTTCTCAATGGGCGGACGTGAGTCTCTCCTCATCGGTATGCAGCGCCCCGACCTTTTCGGCTATGTGGGAGCTATTTGTCCTGCACCGGGTGTTACTGGCAGCTTCAACTGGAAGAGCGGCGAAGAACCACATCTCCTGTTCATCACAGCAGGAAGCAATGATGAGGTAGTATATACTACTCCAAGCGGCTATCATGACAGCTTCACAAAGAACGGAGTACCTCATGTATGGCACTATGTGAACGGCGGATATCATGGTGATAATTCAATACACGCTCACCTTTACAATTTTGTCCGCGCAGTGTTCAAAGCATAATAAACTTATTCGATACATTTAAACTTCCTCAGAAAGAGAAATACCGCAGTTCCGTTTTGGAACTGCGGCGTTTCGCTATATATAGTTTTAAATATCATCAACGATATTGTTTATCCATATATTGCTGCGAACCATGAAATATCCGATTGCGACCTTGATTACCTCGGAGAGCGTGACAACTGCAAAGACAATGCGGATATCCAGATGAGTGCAGTACGACAGGACAGCTGCAAGAGGTATCATTATCAGCCATGTAAAGCCAAAATCGAAGAGGAACGTGATGCCTGTTTTGCCGCCGCTTCTCAGTGTGAAGTAGCAGGCGTTGGTATAGCTCCACATGGGCATTGCCGCAGCCTGTATCATTATCATATATGCTGCGAGGTCACGTATGTTGTCCTCGGTGTTGTAAAACTGTGGAAAAAGCGGCGCAAGGGGCAGAGTGACAAGTCCCACGGCAGCAGCAGAGACCACTGCGAAGAAAAGCAGCTTGTTATCGAGGTCACGGGCTTCTTTGAGCTTGTTAGCTCCGAGACGCGCACCGACGATTATAGCGATACACGCTCCCATCTGAACGTATATCGAGCTGAAAAGATTCGTCATGGTGCTGGATATATTTCGTGCTGCGACAACATCAGTGCTCCTGACAGAATAGCACTGCATGACCACAGACATTCCCAGTGACCACAGGAATTCGTTTACGAGCATGAGTATACCCTTTTTCGTGATGTCTGCAATAAGCCGTGAAGGAATGTGGAAACCGCGGAAAAGTCCTATGATATACTTGTTTCGATCATGGTGGGTGTGTGCCCAGACGATGACCACAAGAGCCTCAAAGGTCTTTGCGATGACAGTTGCCCATGCTGCGCCCCTGACACCTAATTCGGGCATACCGAGCTTTCCGAATATGAGACCGTAATCAAGGAGCACGTTTATGCCAATGGCGGACATAGCGCCTATCATTGGGATCTTTGTTTCGCCGCACTCGCGGATAACGCTGGAGTAAGCCTGACCAATGCCAAAGGGGATAAGTCCGATAATGATTATCCTAAGGTATTCGGAACCGCATTTCAGTATCGCGGAAGCCTGTTCGGGTTCGCTCTCCTTACTTATGAAAAGGGAGATAAGCGGTGAGCCGAAAAGACTGAAAACGGCAGCAGCTATGGTGATGATCGCAGCACATACGATCAGGCGGAAACGAAAGGTGTACTTCTGACCTTCGTGGTCGCCCTTGCCGAAAAACTGCGCGCCGAATATGCTGGGACCTGCTACTGCACCGAAAATGGTCACGTTGAATACGAATATGAACTGATTGACGACGGAAACTCCGCTCATAGGTTCAGTGCCAAGTCTTCCGACCATGATATTGTCGATCAGACTTACCAGATTTGTTATCATCATCTGAAGTATCATAGGCACGACCATAGTCAGTATCATTTTGTAAAAGGCTTTATCGCCTATAAATTTTTTTCTGAAATGTGAAAACATATACTCCTCCTGTGTAATAGGATTAATTATATCATAGCACAGGTTAAAAATCAAGTTCGGTAGGTATAAAAATTACCAAAAATGTAATAATAGTTGTATTATTGTATAGGTTGCTGCATTATAATTAATGCATAGAAATAAAAACGGCTATCATGCACAAATTAAGTGAAGATGATAGGGGAATTAAAAATAGTATTTCTGCACGGAGCTTAAAAATACTAACGCTTCGTGTGAAATATAAAAAGGAGGATTATTTATGAGTAAAATCAAAAGAGCAGCGGCTATTGCAGTCAGTCTTTCGTCGATGTTTTCAGCTGTGAACTTCACGACCCTCTCGGAAGTCACAACTGCGGCGGGAATACAGGCTGTGTTCTATGTAGCCCCTGACGGAAGTGACAGCGGCGACGGTTCTATAGGCTCACCGTTTGCTACGCTGGAAAAAGCCCGTGATGCAGTGCGGAAGATCAACGGCAGCATGAGCGGCGATATCGTAGTGTATCTCCGCGGCGGTGATTACCGCATCACCAAGCCTTTTGAGTTTGACACAAGGGACTCAGGAAGCGGCGGATATACCGTAAGATACGAGGCGTATGAAGGCGAGACTCCCGTTATCAACGGTGCTCAGAAGGTAACAGGCTGGAAGAAGTACAACGACAAGCTGTGGGCGGCTCCTCTCGACCGCGACATCAAGCTGCGAAATCTGTATGTAAACGACCGCCGTGCCAATATGGGCAGCGTTCAGGTGCAGGCAAAAGGCGGATACGGTGACTACTACATTCAGGCAGGTCAGGCGGACTGGGCTTGGGATTCGGGCAAAAAGAGCGACGGTATCGTCTATGATGCAGGCTCAATACCGCGAATAACTTCAAACTTCGACGATCTCGAAGTTGTCAACGGCACAACATGGAACGAGAATATCGTATGCTCCCGTGATATCAAGTACGACGGCGGCAGCATGATACTTCTGCTTCAGCAGCCCTATGGCGCTATTGCTCAGACTCCCGGTTGGGGAGCAGGCTTCACAACAAACGGCACTCATACAATATATAATGCCTTCTCGTTCGTGGACAGCGAAGGCGAGTTCTTCTTCGACAAGACTGCCAAAACTCTGTATTACTATCCGAGAAGCGGCGAGGATATGACTTCTGCCGATGTTGAAGCTCCTGTAGCTGACGGACTTATAAAAATAGCGGGCAATTCTACAAGCGACAGGGTTGAAAATATAAGCTTCAGCGGGATAACCTTCGCAAATACGGATTATCAGCTCACAGATGTGGCAGGCTCGCACGGTAAGACTACCTGTCAGGCAGCTCAGACCTATACGGCTTTTGCCGATTCAAACTGGCATTCCAAGAACTACGAAATGGTAGATACTCTGCCTGCGGCTATACATATCACCAGCAGTGATAACATAAATCTCACAGGCAATGTTGTAAAGCATACAGGTGCAGACGGTATCTCCATGACAAATGATGTTATCAATTCCGAGGTGCGCGGCAACTTCGTTACCGATATCACTTCCAGCGGTATCACAGTCGGTCACCCGCAGCACATCTATATAGGCGATAAGACGAACAGTAACCGAGAGAAGTTCCCAAAGGGCGTTGAGGGCATATGCAAAAACGACCTCATCACCGAGAACCTTCTCTATGACATAAGTGTCGTACACGGTTTCGGCGGCTGTGCAGCAATAACAGCATACTTCGTTGACTCTGTGAAGATACTGAGCAATACAATTGAAAAGACCGCATATAACGGCATACATCTCGGCTGGGGCTGGTGCAACTTCAAGGACAGCACCACCTGCCGCGACAATCAGATATGCTACAACAGAGTTATCAACTCGCTGAATCGTCTCCATGACAGCGGAGGAATCTATACTATCGGTCAGATGCCGGGAACTATAATCAACGAGAACTACGTTCAGGGAATACCTGCGGGAGGTCCGGGCTGGCCGACATACGGTCTTCACAATGATGAGGGCACGACCTATATCGAGGAGAACGACAACGTTCTTGAAATAAGCCCTAATGTTACATACACTATCAACTGCGAGGAGTACGGCGACAAGCACCACCTCACTATCAAGCGTACATATGCTACAGTAAATAAAATGGGCAAGAACCCGCCGTACAGCGATATCGACACTCCTATAGTCGTTTCCGATAACGTATGGCCGTTTGCACAGTATAAGATATGCCTCAACTCTGGTATATCCGATACTTACCGCGGAATGATGCCTTCATGGCTCAAATCCGCAGCAGATTATGCTTTCCCTGCAAGCTGCGCAACTACCTGCGGCAGCAAGCTTCCTGTCAGAAAGGTCGATGGTACTGTATGGATAGCTCCCGACGGCACAACAAGCTTCAAGGCAGGAGCAGATATGACCAAGGCTAACGGCGGAGCAGGTACCATAAAAACTCCTTCAAAGGAAGGCGATTACAAGATATACGTCCTTGATGCGAGCGGTAAGGTGCTAAGCAAGTCGGGACATATCCTCCGTGTAAGCGGCAGCGGTGATGCAGGTGACGTGATCGAGGCTGAGAGCTGCTATTACAAGTCAGGCATCGACACCGAGAACTGTTCAGAGGGCGGAAGCGATGTTGCTTACATCGAAAACGGCGACTACATTGGCTTCAAGGACATTGACCTTACAAGCGCAACAGATATCGACTTCCGCATTGGTTCAAACGGCGCTGCAGCTGCACTTGAAGTACGCCTTGATGCTCCCGACGGCAAGCTCATTGGAAAAATGGACATCAAGAGCACAGGCGGCTGGCAGAAATGGACAACTCAGAACTGCAAGATAGATGCAACTTCGGGCAAGCATGATGTTTACTTCGTATTCACAGGCGGCGAGGGCTATCTCTATAACGTGAACTGGTGGAGACTCAACAAACCTGCGGAGGAATACATACTCGGCGATCTTAACGGCGATGAGATCGTGGATATCTATGACCTGACACAGATGCGCAGAGTTGCTGTTGAGGGCGATGCAGAGCGTTTCGGAGCAGCTGATATCAACGGCGATGATACTATTGACGAAGCTGACCTGATACTTCTGAAGAAGTTCATCATGGGCGAGATAAAATCATTTGACTGAATATAATTCTAAGGGAACGTCTTTGCGGCGTTCCTTTTTTTGTATCGGGCATTTTTCTGCTGATTTGACGGCATCGAAAAAAAGTGGTATAATCTATTTTGCAGATAATGCGAAAGGAAAGATTATATGGAAAAGAATATCAATATACGTCAAATGAAAGCTGATGACCGCGATGAAGTCATTGCTATGATGAGAGTTTTTTACGATTCACCTGCGGTCATTCACAAGTCATCGGACGAGATACTTATGCGCGATTTTGATGACTGTGTCGGAGATACGCCGTTTCTCCGCGGTTTTATGCTGGAATTTGACGGCGATGCCGCAGGCTATGCCATGGTATCGCTGGGGTATACCACAGAGTACGGCGGAGTTTGTGTATGGCTCGAGGATCTCTATATAAAGCCTGAATACCGCCGTTTTGGGATTGCCTCAGAACTGCTGGCATACATTGAAAGGGAATTCCCCGATGCTGTCCGCTTCAAGCTTGAAGTAGAACAGGAGAACGAGCCTGCATACGCCTGCTATTTCCGCGGCGGCTACAGAATGTCGGATTACGGGCTTATGACAAAGGAGAACGTATGAAGCAGGTTACGAAATTTTTCAGATCGCAGCCCGTACTTGCTATAGCTTTCGTTCTTGCAGTCATTACCATGTTCATTATACCTCCTGATAAGAAGTATATTGGCTACTGCAACAGAACTGTACTGATAGAGCTTTTTGCACTCATGGCGGCAGTTGCAGGACTTCGCAGCATAGGCATATTTGATTCAGTGACAGGAGTGCTTCTCCGTAAGACGGGAACTGTGCGGCGATTGGGAGCATTTCTGACGCTGATAACCTTTTTCAGTGCCATGGTGGTTACCAATGATGTGGCACTGATAACATTTGTCCCATTGACGCTGCTTATCTACGGAAGTATTAAAGACAGCCGAAGCCTTATAATAACAGTCGTTCTTGAGACCGCAGCCGCTAATCTCGGCAGTATGATGACACCTGTGGGAAATCCTCAGAATCTCTACCTGTACGATGAATTCGGACTGACCGCAATGACCTTCCTGAGAACGATGCTTCCTGTAGGAACTGTGGGACTTGCTGTTGTTATGCTGCTCTCGTTGCTGCTTCCAAATGATAAGTGCGAAGCTCCCAAGCCTGAGAAGATCAAAGTCCTGAAGCTGAAGGCGGCAGTATACACAGGTTTGTTTTTGTTGTGTATCGCGGCTGTGTTCAGAGTAATACCTGATTGGGTGTGTCTTGTTGCAGCAGTTCTGGCAGCCGTTGTGTGCGATATAAAGCTGCTTACAAAGGTGGACTATGCTCTGCTTGCAACTTTTGTGTGCTTTTTCGTTTTTGTGGGAAATATCGCACGTATCGAAACAGTCAGCAGTTTTTTCAGAGATATCCTGTCAGGCAGGGAGCTCATAGTCGGAGCGCTCTTGTCACAGGTCATAAGCAACGTTCCTGCGGCAGTAATGCTTGCAGGCTTTACCAAAAACGGAACGCAGCTTCTTCTCGGAGTGGATATCGGCGGCTTTGGAACGCTCATAGCTTCATTGGCGAGTCTTATATCCTTCCAGCTCTATCGCAAGTCCGAGATGGCGCAAGCAGGCAGATATATGGTGGTATTTTCAGCAGTAAATTTTGGACTTCTCGGTCTTATCCTCGGAGTGCAGCTGATTATTTCTAGCTTATAAAGAATATTAAATGCGGCGGTAAACTGCCGCATTTTTTTTGCGTAATAATCCTTAAATATAGTTATTGAATTATTAAATCTTTCTTAATTCTATTGACATTATATGCAATTGTGAATATAATTTTAATATACAATTCATTTAAGGCATATAGATAAAATATAATAGTATTTATAATTGCCGCATGAATTAAGGTTTGTGCGGCTTTTTTATGCCATGATAATAAGAATCGGAGGATAAAAATGCGAAATTTCAAGAAGCTTCTTGCGCTCCTGCTGACTTGTTCGTTATCATTGGGAACTTTCGGCTGCGTGGAGAAGTCAGATGCTGAAAAATCTGACGGTGATACCGCAGTCAGCAGCGAAGGAAATGACATATCAGCCAAAAAGGCGGAAAAGCCGCGTCTTCAGGACGATTTCTATGACTATGTGAATTACGATACACTGATGGATATGGAGATACCTTACGGTGAAGATTCGGTGGCTCTTTTCAGCTTTAATGATTCGATCGACCAGGCGAAGGAAATGATAAAGGAGATCGGCACAAGCAAGGAAAAATTCACGGCTGGAAGCAATGAGCAGCTCGTTCATGATGCATATTGTCAGTTCCTGGAGTACAAGGACGACGGCTATGCCGAAAAGATAATCATGGACAACTGTGACCGCATACGTGCTGCTGAAAATATACAGGAGCTCTTTGAGGTCTGGGGCGACCTTGCACGGAATTACGGAGCAGACTCCATTATTCAACTGAGTGTCCGCAGGGACTACAAGGACGGTTCGAGATATTCCCTTTACAATTCACCTGTAAACAATTTCTTTGATTCTTCGATAAAAAAGCTCCATGAGGAAAGCCAGGAGGCAAGTAAGGCGAATGCTATTGCGCGTGATATGCTCCGAGCTCTGGGTGACGACTATGAGACTGCCAATGAAAAGGGCAGACAGATGGCTTATCTGGGAATATATATTGCCGATGCCACAGATGTTGATCTGAAAATGGATCTCGATCTCGCAATAAGTCTGGAGCGCATAAGCTTCAGCGAGTTTGACAGCATCTTGTCAAACCTTGACGGCTCGGCAGTTGAGATGTTTTTCGGAGATGCCGAAAAGTACACGGACGGTATCTATGTCGCTGACAAGGGACAGCTCGAAAAGATCAACGAGCTCATAACAGATGATAACCTTGAAAGATGGCGTACATACCTCCTCTCAAGCTATCTTTACTCCTTCTGTGAGTACATACGCAGCAGCAATGAAATATTTGCCGAATATGCTCCTGAAAGCAAGAAAGAGCAGGACGAACAAGCTGCGGGCTTCGTAATGGATCTTTGTGCCGATCAGTTGAGCGAGCTGTATGCGGAGAAGTACTATACTCCCGAGCTCGATGAAGCTATCCACGGTCTCTTTGATGACATTATATCAAGTTATGACGAACTTATCACGAAGGCTGACTGGCTCTCTGAGGAAGCGCGTACTCTCCTGAAAAAGAAGCTCCATAACATTATACTTATCACTACACCTGTGATGCATAAGACAGCCCCTGCCGATGCAAAGCTTATCGGCAGAAATAAATTTGAGACTGTTATAAATTTCCAAAAGGAGTTCATCAGGAAGTCACTGGAAAAACTGCCCAAAAAAGTGGACAGGGACGTGCCTGATATGCTTTCCATGGATTACAACGCGCAGTATCTCCCATGCAACTCAATAAATATAACAGTTGCTATCATGCAGAAGCCGATGTTTGATGTCAACGGCAACCGCGCAGAAAATCTTGGCGGACTGGGCTTCGTCGTAGGTCACGAGATAGGTCATGCTTTTGATTCCACACTCATGCAGTACAATGCAGACGGAGACTATGATCCCGAATGGCTGCCCGAGACTGACCGAAAGGCTCTCAAAGAAAGAGCAGATGCTCTTACCGAGTACTACAGCAAGTACACTATCATGGAGGTCTACCACGTTGACGGAGAGCTTACAAACGGCGAGAACTACGCGGATATCGGAAGCATGGAGTGTATAACGAATCTCCTTGATGACAAGGCTGATCTTGAGAGAATGTTCAAGCGCTATGCTGAGAGCTGGTGTAGTCTTGCTGTGGATAAATCGGGTATAGATCAGGTACTGACCGATGAGCACAGCCCTGAAAAGATACGTGTAAATGCTGTCCTTTCTTCAAACAGCAAATTCAACGAGGTGTTCGGACTGAAAGAGGGCGACGGAATGTACACAGCTCCCGAGGAAAGGGTAAGCAGGTGGTAAGCGATGAGACTGATACTTAAACATACATTCAAAAATATACTTGCACACAAGCTCAGGACGCTGCTGCTCCTTATATGTATAACTGTATGCAGCTTTACGGCAATGATGTGTCTTGATATGAGCGGCTCGCTCAAGATCATAATCAGGGGAATGTTCACATCTTTTGCAGGCGATGCCGATATGCAGGTAAGGACAAAATCACCTATCGGCGACGATTTTGCAGATGGAGCTCCTGACTGTACGGTACTTAAAATATCAGGTGTGAGCTGTTATTTTGACAGACATCTTGATATTGACCTTTCTTATGTGAGACGTGAAAATATGGACGTTATAGGTCTTGAGCCTGATATTGCGTCAGAAATGCACCTTGTGCGAGACGGTATAGAAATAGGCGGAAAAAAAGTTGCTATCACCAAGCAGTTTTCAAAGGAATTCGGCTATGAGGTCGGCGATAAGATAATCCTTCACGGCGAAAGAGATATCCCTGTGGAGTTTACAGTCGGCTGCGTGGAGAAAAAGCAGGGATTTTTTGATACTTCGACCAATATGGTAATATCAATGGAGGATCTGAAGGAGCTTATACTGGCTGATGAACCTGAATGCGATCAGGCGTTTATTGATGTACATGATGATAGCAGGATCACCGAGGCTGAGAAATTCTTCAAGAAGAAATATCCTTCAGCCGATGTTAACAACTTCATGGAAAGCAAGGAGATGCGCGAACAGATACAAAGCATCACAAATCTCTTCTTTGTGCTCTTTGCGCTGTGTATGCTGCTTGTTGTATTTGTGACCATATCCGTGAGCGAGAGAATGATAATCGAAAAGATGTCAGTGGTAGGAACCTTCCGAAGTCTCGGCATTTCCTCTAAGCTTACAACAACAGCTATGCTTATGGAGAATGCGCTGTACGGCTTGATAGGAGGAATCATAGGAGTGGTGCTTTATGCCTTTGTCAAAGAGCCGTTCTTCTATTCCGTGTTCACTTTCAGTGCCAACGGAGATGACAACATAAAGCCTGATATACCGTCTGCAAGCGTAACTGTTATGCTTATCGTAGTGGCGTGTGCGATACTTATAGAGTGCCTTTGCCCGATCAAGGAGGTCGTCAAGGCAGTAAAGACATCTATCCGCGATATCATTTTCGATACGAAGGATACAGAATACCGTCCGAGCAGAACAGCTACTGTTTTAGGTATCATTCTTTTTGCAGTATCGGCAGTTACATTCTTCTTTAAGGACAGCTTTGTCATGAACATGATATGCTTTGTGACATTTTTCGGAGCTCTTTCGCTGCTGTTCAATTATGTACATCGTTTCATAGCACGTCTGCTGGAAAAGCTTTTTGAAAAGCTGAACTTCCCTATAGCTCACCTTGCGGCAGTGGAAGCGGGAGCGAAGAAATGCACGGTCGGAAGCTCTGTGCTCTGCGTAACAGCGGCTTCTGTAGCAATGGTAATATACATATTTGCGAATTCTCTTTCGATGCTTTACAGCTATCCTGTATACAAAACTGATGTTATAGCATCATTGAATGATGTTCAGATGAAGTATCTTTCCTATGTTGAGCAGATAGACGGCGTTGATGATGTTGAGTTCATATATATTCGCAGTAATAAGGTAAAACTCAACGGAAAGAAAGTTGATATCATTGCATACGGCTGGAAAGACGGCGGATATGATATGTTCAATGCGTTTGATGGAGTTCCCGATACTATTGCCGATGACGAGGTAGTACTCGACAAGTTCCTTATGAAAAAGTACGGCATAAAAACAGGCGATGAGGTTGAGATAGTATTCAACTGTGAAGGCTATATGCCTATTGAAAAAAAATTAAAAGTTGCAGGCAGGATAGAGAATGACTACAATGCAGCATCAGGAATATCGCTGGTAATATCAGAAAACAGCTACAAGAGCTTATTCAACGACCAACCGACTGATCTTCTTGTCAGCGGAAGCAATCCGGAAGCTCTCAAAAAGAGTATAACCGACCATTCGGGCGATTATGTTTATGACGTAAAAACCATAGATGAGTACAATGCGGATATGAAGCAGGAAAGAGCATCTTTAACTGCTATTATAACTATGCTCATAATCATTGGCGTGGGACTTACCTTTATTGGTATCGTCAGCAACCAACTCATCGGACTTGAAGGCAGAAAGCGTGAATGTGCGGTAATGACATCGGTAGCTATGCCAAGGAAGAAGCTCTCACGAATGTTCCTGCTGGAGAATTTCTTTGCTTCGGCAATATCTTTAGCAGTATCCCTGCCTACAGCCTTCTTTATGTCGAAGGTCTTCCTGCGTATAATGGAAGCACTGCAAATATATGTACCGCTTGATATAGAGGCAGGCAGATGTGCAGGCTGTGCGGCACTCCTGTGTCTGATATTCACACTGGTATCGCTGTTCCCGATAAGGGCATTGAAAAAAATGGATATCGTTACACAGCTGAAATACGAATAAAGGAGAGAGAACAATGGCAAAGGTTATTGAAGTCAATAATGTATATAAATCATTCGGAAAAGGCGAGTCTATAACAAATGTGCTGTCAGGAGCTTCACTTTCGGTGGAGAATGGCGAGTTCGTGTCACTTATGGGCGCGTCGGGAAGCGGCAAATCCACGCTTCTGTATCTCATTGGCGGACTTGACAGGAACTTCGAGGGCAATATCTCTATATGCGGAAGTGATATCGGCAAGATGAAGGAGAAGGCTCTTTCAGCGCTCAGACTGGAAAAGATAGGCTTTATCTTTCAGTTCTACAATCTTGTGCAGAACCTGAACGTCGAGGACAATATCCTGCTTCCGTCCAGCGTCAAAGGAAAGTCAAAGGCTGAGATGAAGGCAAAGCTCGACGAGATACTCAAGATAACAGGACTTACCGAAAAGCGCAAGGCAAAGCCTGCACAGCTCTCAGGCGGACAGCAGCAGAGAGTTGCCATTGCAAGAGCAGTTATCGGCGATCCGGAGATAATACTTGCAGATGAGCCGACGGGAAACCTTGATTCCAACGCAGGAGCTGAGATAATGAATCTCTTCTCGGAGATAAACAAGAAAAAGGGGATAACTATTTTACAGGTAACACACTCCGACAAGTGTGCTGCTTACGGTGACAGAGTTATCGAGCTCGTGAACGGAAAGACCGACATACATTCCGAAAACAGCTGAATACAATAAAAATGCCCGAAAACAGCGGAAAAAAGCTGGTTTCGGGCAATATTATTTGTGTATTATTGGTCGTCGCCGCTGAAGTTCCTGAAGTAAAGTCCGCCAAAAAGGCTGAACATGAGCTTTTTGAGGAAACCGATGTCAGCGTTGCCACCTGTGAGAATGTAGTTCTTGGCAATGCTGTTCATTCCGCTGGCAATGAAGTCAACGATGAACACTCGTTTTTCGTCGGAAACGTCACTTATGAAGTATTTGCAGTTCATCAGCGAGTTGTACTGCACGTCATAGAGAAAGTGTATCATATTGTTTCTGACCAGAAGGCTTATGATGTGGCGCTTTTCTATGATATAGCGGCTGAAGCCTTCGCAGAAGCTTCGGAACATGGCTGAATGGCAGGAAACATCACATTCCTCGGGCAGAAAGCAGCAGTTGTGGCTCAGTTCGTACCTCACCACGTTCTCCTTAGTACCGAACATAGAATAGAAGGTCTGGCGTGAGACCTGAGCTTCACGGCAGAGGTCGCTGACACTTATGTCATTGAAGGACTTTCCTTCGAGCAGTCGCAGCATAGCATCGGAAATGAGCTTCTGTGAGAGCAGAGCGGATTTGTTGCTGCCTTGATACATGGACAAAATACCTCACTTTGTAAAAGTTTGCAAAAGCTCCTTGACAAATGTCAAAGGCTATGATAATATTATAACAAGGGAGCAGACAGTTGTCAAGTCCCTTTAACTCAAAAAACGGAGGTCAAAAAATGGCACAGGTTACAAAGGAAACAAAGATCGGCGAGCTCCTTCAGCTCGATAAGGACGTATCACCAATTCTTTTCAGCATTGGAATGCACTGTCTCGGATGTCCTGCATCACAGGGAGAGACAATTGAGGAAGCTGCAATGGTTCACGGCGTAAACGCAGATGAACTCGTAAATGCTATCAACCAGAAGCTTGCTGAATGATCTGAACTGAAATATATCATAACAAGCAAAAGGACACCTTTATGGTGTCCTTTTTTGTACGTGGTATCATTTTTAATCCAAAACGAAGTTATGATCGTAAATCATAAGAGTATAGGTAAAGCTGTTGACATTAACGGATTCTGAACGTATAGGCTTGTCCTTCTGGTACTGTTCTGAGGATCTGAAATTGTCACATTCTGACTCGCTAAGCAGCAGGAAGTATTCTTTGCGCTCGGGAGAGTCCTTGTACCATCTGTCTGCGGACTGGTATCTGCGATGATGAATGCCGTCTGCTTCGACAGAGACATCTCTTATTTTTATTCTGCCGTCAGTAAGCAGGGTAATGGAGTTTGCGTTCCAGAATGTGGAGTAGCCATACTCAACTCCCTGTTTTTCGAGAAAATCCACGAGGATATACTGATTGTTGGTCTTATAGCCGTCTTTAGGCATCTTCATGATAGTTACGCAGTTCAGATAACCTGCGATGAAAATGGGGACAACAAGCAGTGTTGATATCCTTGCGACGCTCTCGTTTCCTGTAACAGCCCAGAACACAAAGAGTATGCTCAGTATGATAGATGTGCCGATCATCGGTGTGAGGCGCCAGTCAGCAGTTGCGAGTATGCCGCATATATAGCCCATGAGTACAACAGCTGTCACAGCCCAGTGTATCCAAACCCATATGCGCATCATTCTGCCTTTTTTGTCGCTGCCGTACTTTTTGTAGCAGAGAGTAGCTACGATAGGAAGCGCAGCGAGCAGCAGCGAAGCCATGATGCTGCTGATATTGTATATGCCTTCATTTGTGGTGAACATAACGTCGGGAAGGTTTTTTACTCCCAGAAGTCTCATCCACGCCATAGGAAGCATATGGAGATGCTCTATCCATGAATTTATTTCCGAGAACTCTGAATACGAATCGGCGTAGGTCTGGACAAGACCGCCGAGGAGCCGTGTGTTAAATTTGTTTCCGGCGAAAGCGAAAAACAGGAATACCAGTGCGCGGCAGATGACCGCAGTTGTTTTTGTGCTGAAAAGCTTATATTTGGTGTTAAGGAACTGTTCTGCGAATATAGCTCCCACCAAAGGAATAACGAACAGAGTAATGCCTGAGATGCCGTCCATGCCTGTCAGGAAGAGAAATACGCAAAGGCAGATGAATACGAAGATCCTGTGTATGAAGATGCCTTTAGTTTCCGCACCCTCCTTGCGGCGGCGGATCTGTTTGCTGTTCAGGGACAGCAGACGTGCATAGAGATACGCGCCGATGACGAGGAAAAGTATTCCCAGGGAGTAGTAAATGGTGTGTCCCCAGAATATCTCACGCATCTTCGGTGTAGCATGAGTAATGGCAAGTAACAGGGAAGTGCCGCATAGTGCAGCGTTGAAGCTTTCTGTGATCTCACGTATCATGAGTATCATGAACAGCGTGAGAAGGATGAAGAAGCCTATCATGCCGAGGGTATGAGCTGTCATGCCAAAGCCGAATATCTTTATGAGCGGAATCATGAGAGTGCTTGTGCTGAAAGGCAGGAAGCAGGCGTAAGAGAAGTCTCTGTCATAGAGGTGACCGCTCTCGATGGAGGCGTTTGCCCACATGATAGTGTCTGTGCAGTCGGCGTGAAACTCAGTCTTGCTTATGCAGAGAATATAGTACATTGTAGTGGTGACAGTTCCGATGAATAATACAAGTGAGGTGACGAAAAGAATGATCTTGCTGAGCATCTTACCGTTCAATCCGCTTTTTTCGGGCGGCATATCCAGCGGAAAAGCCGGAGCTTCATTTTCTCCTGCCGCAGTCTCGGGAGAGTCCGCCCCGATTTCGGGAGAGCCTTCTGCGGTATCGGCAGTTTCCTGCACCGCAGAAGCGGTATCATCTGTGAGTTCTTCTTCAGTATTCGGTACAGTGGAGGCTTCTGTTTCTGTTATGTCGGTGTTTTCCTGAGTATCTGTACCGGCGAGGGGAGTATCTTTTTTTGTATCCATAATATATCCTCATAATACGGGAACGGGCAGCGCTTTGCTGCCCGAACTTTTATTTTGAATCTTTTTTTGTGTACAGCAGTATTTTTCTTGCGAAGAAGTTCCACAGGAAGGATACCGCAGTAGATACGATCTTGGCGATGACCTGGAAAAGACTGGTAGTATCAGCCAGCCAGATCTCAAAGAGTTTCGTAATGCCGATGGTTATGAGAAGTCCCACAACGCCGATAGCGGCAAAGCTGAGGAATTCTACCAGCTTGTTCTCGACCTTTGAGTTCTTGAATATCCAGAAGGTGCTGATGATGTAATTCACAGCCAGACCTGCAACGAATGAGAGGGAATTGGCTACCCAGCCGAATTCCTTCTGCTCATTGAAGGCAAATCTGAACAGTATATACGACAGAGCGAAGTCCACCACGAATGCCAGACCGCCGACGAAAAGGTAACGGAAGAACTGTATCAGTGTATTATCCGTATCTCCGACGAACAGCTTCTTGAACTGCTTGTCGCGGAATATCTGCTTGATCTCGTCCATTACTTCTGCTTCTCCTCGTGGTATTCCTTTTCAGTATTAACGTTCCAGATAGCGGACTTGTCAGTGCTGCCGCTCTTGATAGCCTTAACAGCCTCGAAGGAAGTAACCATAGAGTGGTCGATATTGTTGTATCTGTGCTGACCGTTACGTCCTACACAGAAGAGATTCGGGATAGTATCGAGGTAGCTGATGAGCTTGTCCATTTCCTCGTAGGTGTCGAAGTAAGCAGGATAAGCCTTCTTTACCTTTTCCATATGTGTGTCGATAACCTCGTCTGCGCTGTCGATAAGACCGAGCTTTACCATTTCCTTTACGCAGAAGTCGGAGAACTGCTGTTCTGTCATGTTCCAGAACTTGTCGCCCTCTGATACGAAGTATTCAAGACCCACCCATACTGTATGACCGAGATCCTTTACCATGTAAGGAGACCAGTTGTTGTAGATCTGGAAACGGCCCATCTTAACACGTCTGTCCTGAACGTATACCCAGCAGTCGGGCACGATATTGCCGACTGTCTTCATAGTGGTCTTGTTCTTGAGCTTGAGCTTAGGAACGAGAACGCCGAGTGTCATATAGTCACGGTAAGGAAGACCTGCTGCGATACGTGCAGCCTCGGCAGGAACGTCGTTCATGCCTGCAACGAGGTCCTTGACAGGCATTGATGAGATAACGCAGTCGCCGTCGAGAGTAACTTCCTGACCGTCTTTGATATAGGTAACGCCTGTGAGAACGTTGTCGCTGTTCTTGTGGAGCTTCTTTACAGCAGCCTCCATGATGATGTGGCCGCCAAGCTTCTTTACTTCATCGGCAGTTACTTCCCAGAGCTGACCGGGGCCGAGCTTAGGGTACTTGAACTCCTCGATAAGAGAAGTATTTACCTTACGGTTCTTGACCTTGAAGAGCTTTCCGAAGAAGTCCTTGATGATGCCCACGATAGACAGACCCTTTGTACGCTGAGCGCCCCATGAAGCGTCGATCTCGCTGGGGTGTCTGCCCCAGAGGTTCTCGGTGTAGTACTCGAAGAACATAGAGTAGAGTTCCTTGCCGAAGCAATTGATGTAGAAGTTTTCAAGGTTGGTCTCGGGACGCTTATGGAGAGCAGCACCGAGATAGCTGAAGCCCACCTTCATAGTGGTGAAGAAGCCGAAGTTCTTGATAGTTTCGGGCTTGAGCGAAACAGGATAATCATAGAACTTATCATTGAAGAGGATACGAGAAACTCTGTGTCTCTTGAGCATTACGCGGTCAACGTGCTTAGGGTCGGGACCGCCCGGCTCAACGTTTACGTGTCTGTTGAGATACTTGTCGTCCTTGGAAGGAACGCCCTGCATAGGGAGCATCTCGCTCCACCACTTGTTGACCTCGGGGATCTTTGAGAAGAAGCGGTGACCGCCCATATCCATACGGTTGCCCTTGTAGTTTACAGTTTTTGAAATACCGCCTATAGCAGTAGTCTCCTCGAGTACAGTTACGTCGTACTCGCCTGAGCCGTCTCTGAGCAGCTCATAAGCAGCGGTAAGACCTGCCGGTCCTGCACCGATGATTATAATTTTTTTCATGATGTTTATTCCTTTCCGCGGAGCATTACAGCTCCGAAATATGCCTACATATTATTAGACGAATAATAAGACGATATCTCTCACATATAAAAAGTGAGATATCACAACTATAACCTCTATTATAGCATATACTTATAAAATAATCAAGAGCAGAAGGGGCAAAACTTTACATTGCAGTGCAATTTGTACAACTTGCCGAATTTTAGCCCATAGGCAGGGCAACGCTGTAACCTGTCAACGGTGGTGCTTGTGCCGCGCACTCACTCTGCATATAATAGTTGATCTGCTTTCACTTACGGCATAATACGTAAAATGCAACATGAAATCATTATTTTTCATACAGCAGCCATAAAAATACCGAGTCTGTTAAGCGGAGTACTCATATAGAAACTTTACACGAAATTATCGGGGGAAACCCTTTTTCAAAAGGGTTCCCTCAATATCTCACGTAAAAACTTCTGTATAAGTACCTCGCTTATTACGGACCCGGTAATATTTATATAAGCCTTATTTTTCTGTACAGAACTCGACCTTTTCGCCGTTGAGGATCATATTTGTAGTTCTTACAGCGCACATCTTGCCGCACATTGAGCAGGTGTGTCTGTCAGCAGGAGGAGTGCTCTCGAAGTAAGCGCGAGCCTTTTCACCGTCAACAGCGATCTCGAACATCTTCTCCCAGTCAACTTCGTGACGAGCCTCAGCCATAGCGTTATCGCGGTCGGTAGCGTGTGGAACACCCTTTGCGATATCAGCAGCATGAGCGGCTATACGGCTTGCGATGATACCTTCCTTAACGTCGTTTGCATCAGGAAGTCTCAGGTGCTCTGCGGGAGTAACATAGCAGAGGAAGTCAGCACCGCTTGCAGCAGCGATAGCTCCGCCGATAGCAGAAGTGATGTGGTCGTAGCCGGGGAAGATATCGGTTACGAGAGGTCCGAGTACGTAGAACGGAGCATTATGGCAGATGCGCTTCTGGAGTTTCATATTAGCAGCTATCTCGTTCATTGCCATATGTCCGGGACCTTCTACCATTACCTGAACGTCCTTAGCCCATGCTCTTTCAGTGAGAGCTCCGAGCTCGATAAGCTCAGCTATCTGACCGCCGTCGGTCGAATCGTCGATACAGCCTGGACGGAGAGCGTCACCGAGGGAAATAGTACAGTCGTACTCGCGGAGGATATCGAGGACCTCGTCATAGTGCTCGTAGAATGGGTTCTCGTTGCCTGTCATCATCATCCATGCAAAGAGGAGAGAGCCGCCGCGTGAAACAATGTTCATCTTACGCTTGTCTCTGCGGAAAGCCTCTACAGCACGGCGGTTGATGCCTGCGTGTATAGTCATGAAGTCAACGCCCTCTTCTGCGTGAGCGCGAACGACTCTGAGGAAGTCCTCGGCAGTAATTTCGAGAAGATCCTTTTCGAGGTAGCCGATAGCGTCGTACATAGGAACAGTACCTATCATAGCAGGAGACTTCTCGATGAGAGCCTTGCGGAAGGTATTGGTCTTGCCGTAGTTAGAGAGGTCCATGATAGCCTCAGCGCCGAATTTAAGTGCCATGTCCACCTTTTCCATCTCGATGTCATAGTTCTTGGCATCGCCTGAGATACCGAGGTTCACGTTGATCTTTGTGCGCATCTTAGTGCCGATGCCCTCAGGAGATATGGACTTGTGGTTGACGTTGCAGGGGATACAAACCTCGCCCTTGGCAACAAGCTCGCGGAGAGCCTCAGCGTCGATATATTCCTTTTCAGCAACTATCTTCATTTCGGGAGTGATGATACCCTTTTTAGCTGCTTCCATCTGTGTGTAATAATTCTTCATTTTAAATTCCTCCGATAAAAAATTCTTTGTGTGAGCTTATTGAAGCTTATTATTCAGCTGTTCCGGCGAACTCGCCCGTAAGTGCGAAGGCGTGGTTCATGGGGCCGCTGCCCTTGCCGAGGTCGAGCGTGGCTGAAAGTGCGCCCGAGATGTAATCCTTGGCGCGTTCCACTGACTTTTCAAGTGAGAAGCCCTTTGCAAGGTTTGAAGCAATGGCGCTTGAAAGAGTACAGCCTGTACCGTGGGTATTGGGGTTGTCGATACGTCTTCCCCTGAACCATGTACAATTGCCCTTGTTCCAGAGCAGGTCGTTTGCATCATTGAGACTGTGACCGCCCTTGCATAGTACCGCGCAGCCGTACTTCTCGCCGATGACCTGAGCAGCTTTCAACATATCTTCCTGTGAAGTTATCTTCATATCCGCGAGTATCTCAGCTTCGGGAATATTGGGAGTAACAACGGTAGCGAGTGGGAGAAGCTCTGACTTCAGGGTTTCAACAGCTTCGTCTGCAATGAGCTTAGCGCCGCTGGTAGCTACCATAACGGGATCGACTGTGATGTTCTCAGCCTTGTATTGTCTGAGTTTTTCCGCGATAGTGCGGATAAGCTTATCGGAGGAGACCATGCCTGTCTTTACTGCGTCGGGACGAATATCCGTGAACACAGCATCGAGCTGCATAGCCAGAAATTCAGGCGTTACCTCCATAATACCTGTTACGCCGGTCGTGTTCTGCGCGGTGAGAGCGGTTATAGCGCTCATGGCAAAAACACCATTCATGGTCATGGTTTTCATGTCCGCCTGAATACCGGCGCCTCCGCAGGAATCGCTCCCTGCGATCGTTAATGCTGTTCTCATTTGCATTTCTCCTTTTCGGCAGATTCGGGCATGATGCCCCAGCATTAATTTTGTATAGCGAGACAAGGTGGTGCCCCCGATGTCCCGCTTTAAAGCTGTCACGTTCATTCCGCGGAACGCCGAGGACGGTATTCCCTGAAAATGTGCTGTAAGCGATGTACGATTATCGTTTTTGATAATTGCAGCGAGTTTACGAGCGATAACGTGACAAGGGTGCAGCATTGCGCTGCAAAAAAGGTGTGCCTGCAAAGAGACACACCTATGTTACATAAGTATTTCCCTACGTTGGCATTATCCAAATCAGGTAAGGTCGGAGTTTGAAACTCCCTCTCAGCCTGTCACACAAGCTCCCTTTTGTATTATTATACCACTTTTGCGTGAATTGTCAAGCCTTTAGCATATAGGTTGAATTGATCGCGGGACAGTTAGCGTATGCTCTCCGATTATAACTTGTCCGAGCTGTTATCCCTTTGACTTTGCGGGAAAGATGTGGTATAATGAGTAAAATACTGATAATTGTTTTCGCTGATACATAACTAATGGAGGTGCGGAAAATGAGACATTTGTTCATAGTTTTTATAGTGATATGCGTTCTTGTTATCCTGTATAAGCTCATCGAAACTATCAGGATATATAAAAAATGCAGCGAAAAGGTCGATGCGGTAGTGGTCGATATGGAGCTCAGAGAAGACGTTGACAAAGATACACTGTATGCTCCTGTGTACCAGTTTCACTATAATTTCAGGGAGTACCGCGTGAAAAACAAGGAGCTCAGCGAGACAAAGTGCAAGAAGATGATGCAGCGGCACTTCAAGCTGAGGATAGACCCGAATAACCCGACAAAGGTATTTGACGTGAATGCACAGATAAAGAGCGCAGTGGTTTTTATAATGATCCCGCTGGTGTTTATTATCATGATGCTGGTCATAAAATTCTGTCGTTGAAACAGATACAAGAGAATTAACAAAATGTACTTGAATTGATGCTGATATTTTGGTAAAATTAGTATAAGATGTGGTCAGCTGTTAAATGCTCACTGCAAATATTACCAAACGGAGGTATCTATTTATGGACAAAAATGCGATCTACAAAATAAGCTACGGTCTTTTCGTTGTAACTGCCAATTGTGACGGCAGGGATAACGGCTGCATAACCAATACCCTTGCACAGGTCACTTCTTCGCCTAACAGAGTTACGCTTACAGTTGCCAAAAGCAATCTTACCCATGATATGATAATGGCTACAGGAAGGTTCACGGCTTCCGTTATTGGTACTGATGCGGATTTTGAGCTTTTCAGGCACTTTGGCTTCCAGTCGGGGCGTGAAGTGAACAAGTTTGCGGAGTTTACTGAGTGCAAGCGCGCCGAAAACGGCACACTCATCATAACCAAAGGAACGAATGCCTATATTTCGGGTATGGTATTCCATACTATCGACCTGGGCACACATACTCTCTTCATTGCTGATGTAACGGAAATGGAGATGCTCAGCGATACTCCTTCGGCTACATATGAGTTCTATCAGAAAAATATCAAGCCAAAGCCACAGGCTGTGGGAACAGCATCTGACGGGCAAACTATCTGGAGATGTGTTATATGCGGCTATGAGTACGTTGGCGAGGAGCTCCCCGAGGGCTTTGAATGTCCTATATGCAAGCACGGTGCTGCTGATTTCGAGAAGGTAACGGGGGGAAGCGTCCCTGTGGGCAGGACTGCTGACGGTCAGATCATATGGAGATGTACGGTTTGCGGCTATGAGTATATCGGTGATGAGCTCCCC
Organism: Ruminococcus sp.; assembly: GCF_024691275.1. Taxonomy (GTDB): domain Bacteria; phylum Bacillota; class Clostridia; order Oscillospirales; family Ruminococcaceae; genus Ruminococcus. Next base: position 34,785 of record NZ_JAILNU010000023.1, read on the forward strand.
GATGATTTTGAATGTCCTATATGCAGCGTGGGCAAGGATCAGTTTGAACTGATAAACCGCGATGTTGAAGACGTGCCGAATGCTGTGAACAAGTACGCGGGCACAAAGACGGAAAAGAACCTGCTTGAGGCGTTTGCAGGCGAATCTCAGGCAAGAAATAAATATACCTACTATGCATCTGTTGCCAGAAAGAACGGCTATGAACAGATAGCGGCGCTGTTCCTTCAGACTGCCGAGAACGAAAAGGAACACGCGAAGCTCTGGTTCAAGGCTCTGGGCGGTATCGGTACGACCTCCGAGAATCTGCTCCATGCGGCTGAGGGCGAGAACTTCGAGTGGACGGATATGTATGAGAGAATGGCAAGAGAGGCTGAGGAAGAGGGCTTCTACAGTATCGCTGCTCAGTTCCGCGGTGTTGCGGCTATCGAAAAGCATCATGAGGAGCGCTACCGTGCACTGCTGCATAATGTCGAGGCGATGGAGGTCTTCAAAAAGAGCGGCGTAACTATGTGGGAGTGCCGCAACTGCGGTCATATCGTTATCGGTACGGAAGCTCCGCAGGTATGTCCCGTATGCCACCACCCGCAGAGCTATTTTGAGGTGCGCAGCGAAAATTATTGATATATCGGTCACCGACCTGCATAGGCTGATGCCGTAAAGGAGATAAATGTATTATGATAGTATATTTTTCAGCTACGGGAAACAGTAAGTACGCAGCGGAAAGGATAGCTGCTGCCATAAATGACAGGGCTGTATCCATTGAGGACGACTGCTATGATATCGTTCTCGGAGATGGAGAATGTCTCGGTATAGTGATGCCGACACACTTCTGGGCTCTGCCTGTTCCGATGAAGGATTATCTGCAAAAGATGAAGCTCCGCAGACAGGGAAGACACTATATATTTTCTGTATCGACTTATGGCACGACGGCCGGATGCAGCGGCGAGGAGGCAAGACATCTCCTGAGAGACAATAATATAAGGCTGAGTGCGGCTTTTCAGATAAAAATGCCAGATAACTGGACTGTTGCCTTTGACTTGTCCGACAAGGAAAAGGTCGCGGAGCAGAACAGAAAGGCTGAAAAGAATATCGACAGGGTCATCGCCATGATCCTTGACAGAAAAAAGGGAAACTTTACTCATCTGAGAACACCTTATATGGTTTACCCTATTACTTCAAAGCTCTTTGACAAGGTAAGAGTAACGAAGAATCTCACTGTTGAGGACAGTTGCATAGGCTGCGGACTTTGTGCGCAGAAATGTCCTGTCAGGGCGATAGAGATGCAGGACGGAAAGCCTGTATGGGTAAAGGAGCGCTGTGCGCTTTGCTTCCGATGCCTGCATCACTGTCCGAAGTTCGCAATACAGTTCGGAAAAGGTGCAACAAAGAAACACGGTCAGTACACAAATCCGAACGTTAAGATATGAATAAAGACAAACTGAAGATATTTGACCGCGATATGATGAAATGCCTTGCGCTGTTCATCATGTTCTGGGGACATCTTGCGGGGTGGGTCACACTCTACAAGCACGGAGATATCAAAGCTTACTATTCACTGCCAATGTGGGAATACGTGCTGATATACACTTCTCTTTTCTGTCCGCCTGTGATGTTCTTTTTTGTGGCAGACGGCTACAAGTACACCCGTGACCGTAAGAAATACGCAAAGAGGCTTTTCGTATTCGCCTGTATAACACAGCCCCTCAACTGGCTGCTGATGCGCAAGATGTTCGGCTGGTGGAATTCAAACGTAATATTCACACTTTTTTTCGGATTGCTGGCAATAATGGCGTGGGAGAGCAGGTTCAAGCTCTGGCAGAGGATAGTTCTTATCATACTTTGCTGCGGAGCTACGGCACTTATACAGTCGGACTGGATCGTTTTCGGAGTGCTTTTCATACTGTTCCTGCATATTTTCCGTGATAAGCCGAAGCATCGGTTCATAGCTTACATGAGCCTTACGATGCTGTATTTTCTGCCGAATCTGTTCAGTCTGGGGAAAGTTCCCACAGACAGGCTGCTGATACAGATAGCAGTCATGATGCTGATGTTCGTGTTGGCGTATTTGTGCATGACAGTGTTCTACAACGGCAAGAAGGGAAAGTATCCGATTTTTGCAAAGTGGTTTTTCTACGGATTTTATCCGCTGCACTACCTGATAATATGGATAGTGGCAGTTAATTCTTAATAAAAACTGAAAGGCACTCATAAGCGGTGTACTCATATAGAAACTATACACGAAATTATCGTGGGAAACCTTTCTGAGGAAAGGTTTCCCCCAATATCTCACGTAAAAACTTCTGTATAAGTATCGTGCTTACGAGTGCCTTTTTTAGCCGTTAGCTATTGTTGGGCGGATATTATCCGCCCGCAATTTGCCGGTCAATGATCAAATGCTGCTTGCTAACACGAGTTTTCTGAGAGCTATCATATCGAAAACATTTATGCTGCCGTCACCGTTGACATCGCCGTTCTCAGGAGCTGTCAGCTTTCCTGAACCGAGCAGATGCTTCTGAAGCATCACAAGGTCTGCAACAGATACTTCCTTGTCTCCGTTCACGTCGCCGAGTGCTGTGCCCTCTGTGCCGTAGACTGCTATCTCAGCCACATTGCAGAGGAAAACATCGTCAGTGCTGAGAGGACTTGTGGGAGCTCCCGTGGGGACTTCATAGCGTACATATCGCGCTTTTATGTTATCGAAATCGTCGGTGTAGTTCATCTTGAATAAAGGCTTGTTCTCGACAGTATAGATCTTCGTCCAGTTTTTACCGTCAAGTGAAACGCTGAAGTATCCGCCTATCATACGTGTTTCGTAGCCGCTTCTCGGACAGTATGCGATGTTGCCTATGGTGCATACCTTACCGAGGTCTAGCTGAACATATCCGCCCTCAAGTCCGTCGAAGAAAGTGCTGCTGCCGTCGTAAGCCTTTTCAAAGGTAGTATCGGCGTTGTCCTTCCACGAACGGCTGCCCTTGCCCGAAACTACTTCCAGCTTGTTGTATTTGGGACGCTGGCTCTGGCTGTGAGGAGTTCCGAAAAGCGCTATCTCGGCGATATTTGCGCAGTATGAGCTGTCTTTATTGTACTCGTTCTTAGGAGCGCCGGCAGGAACTTCATAGCGGATATAACGTGCTGTTGTATCGCCTGAGAAAGAAGTAATGTAGTGCATACCCGAGGTGGGCTTACCGTTTACGGTATAGAGCGTTGACCAGTTCTGACCGTCGGTGGAGATAAGGAACTTTCCATCGACCATACGGTATTCGTAGCCGCTTCTGGGAGCGTATCCAAGAGCTGAGATGTCGTATTCTTCGTCAAGGTCAGCCTGTACCCAGCCGTCGGCAACACCGTCGAAGAATGTTCCTGTACTGCCGTCAAAAGCCTTGTGGTAAGAAGTGGAGGAGTCGCTCTTCCACGAATCGGAGCCGCTGAGCTTAGCAGTGGAGAGGTCGATCTTGTCGGTAAGAGCTGTTCCGCCCTTAACGCCGTTGATTATGTAAGTGGTAACGGACTGCTTTGCAAGAGTTGCAGAAAGAGCGCCGCCTGAAACAGATATATTTCCAACGTCCTTCCAGTTCTCGGAATTGCTTGTTCGTATCACCTGAGCGCTTTTGCCCACAGAACTGAAACCTGAAAGGTCGAATGTGAGCTGCTTGTCGGACGAGCCTTCATTTGTTGCAACGATAACCAGTCTGCCGCCCTTTTCGTCAAATGCGGCAACGCAGTTGTTGCTGCACTTGAGCATGGTCATGCCGGGACGGATATAGCGTGAGAACTGTCCCATTGAGTAGTATTTCTTAGTAAGGATGATCTTGTTGTTGTCATGGTCGGCAACTGCAAGACCCCAGTAGCCGCCCTGAGTATTGACCATACCTTTGTCCTTGTTGCCGTTCATGCCGACAGACGAGATATGGTTGTCGATGACCTGCCAGAGTATCCATGCTGATGAATTAAGTTCGTTGAGGTCAACGGTTATTCGGTTTGCGAGCCAAAGACCTGCGCCCATTTCGCCTGCACTGTTGCCTGACACAGCACCGCCGTCAACTTCGCTCATCCAGAGGTTCCTGCCTGCGCTTACAGCTGTATTTTTCAGCTCTGCACGCTGACTTCCGCCGTATGTATGAGTGTCTATGCGACCTATGAGTGCCTTTGTATCGGCAGACATCTTGTTCCATGAGCTTATCTGCGTATCTATGACAGACTCGTCGTTGGCGCTGATAATGATATCGTTCAGACCACGCTTTTTCAGTGACTTGGCAAGTTCCTGATAGATCTTGTCCATGGAAGCTCCCTGATCGAAGTGGCAGCCCTCCTGCTTGTTGCTGTAAGCTCCCCAGTAGTTGGTATAAGGCTCATTCATCGGGGTAATACTCTGAACGTGTATGCCCCATTCGTTTTCATAGTGAGCTGTTACCTCTGCGAGGTATTCGGCAAAGTCGGGATACTTGTCGTCGCGGAGATTATTCTTGCCCGAGTCGATAGCACCGGAGCTGCAACCGCTGTTGGTCATATAGTACGGGGGCGAGTTGGAGAACATCTCCACGATCATATCATCGCCTGCTGCCTTTATACATCTTCGGAGCACATTTCGCTGGTTGTAGTCGGCATTCCAGTCGTATGTAACAATGCCGTTGTTATATTTTGTATAACCCGGCATATTTGAGTCGGTACGTGTTATATGAGTATGGGACGGATCGTCACCGCCGCCGATGTTGAAGCGGGCGATATTAAGTCCCAGACCGTCGGTGCTGAAAAAGGTGTCAGCAGCCTGCTGAGCGAGGGTATCGGAATAGCCCACGCGGTTAGCCCACCAGCAGAGTGAAGTGCCCCAACCCTCGAATTTTCCGCCGTTTATCTCGTATACATCATATGGCGATACCGTAACTATAGTTGCCGCGAAAGAGTCATCTTTCGGCATGACGCTGAATACAGCGGCAAACACGGTGAGAGCAGCTGCTGCCGAGCATATACGTTTTAAAAGTTTCATAGCAATTCTCCTTTTATAATATATTTGAGAGGTTTTTATTATATTATACAACGTGTTTTATAAGATGTAAACATAAATTATGAGGAATATAGAAAAATAATGCAGCAATATTTTTTGACTTTGACATTTTGCCGTCGGAAAAAGTTGCGCGTTACTCCGCCGATTTGCTTTATTATAGAGTTTATGATATAATCATAATGCAAGATTAATTGCTGAAACTTTTACTATGGAAAGGATAATTATGAGCGCTTACGTTGAATTTAAAAATGTTAAAAAGACATATAAGACGGGCGAGGTGGAGATACACGCCCTGACCGACGTAAATTTCGAGATAAACAAGGGAGAGTTCTGCGTTATCGTGGGAGCTTCAGGAGCAGGCAAGACGACTATCCTCAATATTCTCGGCGGCATGGATACCCTCACTTCTGGCAGCGTATTCCTTGACGGCACGGAGATATCTGCTCTTAACAAGAAAAAGCTCACTGCGTACAGACGGTATGATGTGGGCTTCGTATTTCAGTTCTACAACCTTGTACAGAACCTGACAGCTCTTGAGAATGTGGAGCTTGCTGCACAGATATGCCGTGATCCTCTTGATGCGGAGACTGTACTGAAGCAGGTAGGGCTGTCCGAACGTACAAAGAATTTCCCTGCACAGCTTTCGGGCGGCGAGCAGCAGCGTGTAGCCATTGCCCGCGCCCTTGCAAAGAACCCGAAGCTTCTGCTCTGCGATGAGCCTACAGGAGCTCTGGACTATGAAACTGGCAAGGCTGTACTCAGACTGCTTCAGGACACCTGCCGCAAGAACGGCATGACAGTGGTGGTCATAACACATAACCAGGCGATAACTCCGATGGCTGACCGAATAATCACAGTCAGGAACGGAACGGTATCAAAGGTGAAAATGAACGACAATATCGTTGATATTGCAGATATAGAGTGGTGACGCTATGGGATTAGCTGTAAGAAAAACTGCGCTGCGTGAGATACGCGGCACATTCGGAAGATTTTTTGCCATAATGGCGATAATCGCACTTGGTGTCGGATTTTTCACCGGAGTAAGGATAACCACTCCTGCAATGGTGAACACTGTGAACAGCTTCTTCAGCGAGAAGCAGTTCTATGACTACAGGCTGCTGTCCACATTCGGCTGGAATGAGGAGGATATTGAGGACTTCCGCAGCCGTCCCGATGTGCGGTACGCAGAGGGAGCGTATTCCCTTGATGTTCTCACTGAGGGCAACTACCAGTACGTACTGCGCACACATTCTCTCACGGAAAATGTAAACGGTTTAAGACTCATTGAGGGCAGAATGCCGCAGTTACCTGATGAATGCCTGTCGGACAGCAAAAAATTTGAGATCGGCAAGGTTTTCGTAGTCTCCGATGAGAACTCGGAAAGGGTGAAGAACGCTCTTCCGAACAGGAAGTATACAGTGGTGGGAACAGTGGATTCTTCGCTGTATATCAACTTTGAGAGAGGCACGTCATCTGTCGGTAACGGTTCGGTCGATGCTTTTGTATATCTCCCGAAGGAAGCCTACGACCTTGATGTATATACGGAAGCATATGTCCGTTTCGATCAGGATCATACGATATATTCTGATGAGTACGATAATTATATGGACGGCAGGGAAGAACAGTGGAAGGAAATTGCACAGTCCCGTGCCGATATGAGGTTCGATGAGCTATACAGTGAAGCTGAGAGCAAGCTTGCGGACAGCAGGAACGAGTTCGAACAGAAGCGCAGCGACGGACAGCAGGAGCTGGACGATGCAAAGGTAGAGCTGGACAGCGCGGAAAATACCCTTGCCGAGCAGCTCGCTCAGCTGGAACAGATAAAAGATATCGCTCCGCAGCAGTATGCCGAGGGTATGGAGCAGTATAATGCGGCTTATGCCGATTATGAAAGCGGACTTGCGGAGTATGAGAGCTCCCGTGCTGACTTTGAGCAGCAGATCGCCGATGCCGAAAATGAGCTCAGCGACGGTGAGAAGCAGCTTGCGGATATGAAGCACCCCGATGTGTATATCCTTGACAGGAACACCAACATCGGTTACGCCTGTTTTGAGAACGATTCCGAGATAGTTGCGCAGGTTGCGAGGGTATTCCCTGTATTCTTCATACTCGTTGCAGCTCTGGTATGCATGACGACCATGAGCCGCATGGTCGAGGAGCAGCGTACACAGATAGGAGTATTCAAGGCGCTTGGCTACTCGGGCAGAACTGTCATGGGAAAGTTCATGTTCTATTCGGGATCGGCAGCTGTAACAGGCTGCATCATCGGCTTTGCGGGAGGAACGTATCTTTTCCCGAAGATAATATGGAAGACCTACGTTCTCATGTATATCGACCTTGATATACCGTATATATTTGACAAGACGCTGGCGGTCATCGCACTGGCAGTATCGCTCCTGTGCTCTGTCGGTACAACATGGCTGAGCTGCCGCATAGAGCTTTCTGAGACCGCTGCAAGTCTTATGCGTCCGAAAGCTCCGAAGGCGGGCAAAAGGGTATTCCTTGAGCGCGTCGGATTCATCTGGAAAAAGCTGAAATTCCTGCACAAGGTGTCGATAAGAAATATCTTCAGGTACAAAAAGCGTTTCTTTATGATGATACTCGGCATAGGCGGCTGTACGGCACTGCTGGTAACGGGCTTCGGTATAAAGGACTCCATCGCAGGCTTTGCAGACACACAGTACGGAGAGATACAGGTGGCTGATGCTTCGGTTTCACTGAGAAATACCGACAGCGGTATCCCGCAGGAGCTGACTGATGTTCTCGCAGATAATACTTCTGACTATAAGCTGCTTTATACGGGATCATGGGATCTTATCAGCGGCAAAAAAGTGAAAAGCGTGACTGTGAATGCAGCCGACAGCTTCGATGATATGGGCAGGTACTTTATATTCCGTGATATCAACGGGAATGAGCTGCCTGCGCCTGCTGAGGGAGAGGCTCTCGTAAGCCACAGTATATCCGAGCGCTACGGAATTAAAACAGGCGACACCATGAAGCTGCGCGACGAGGATATGCGCGAGCTTAATGTGAAGGTGTCGGGAGTGTTCGAGAATCACGTCTACGATGTTGTGTTCCTCGGCACACAGACCATGGAGCAGCAGCTCGGCGAGAGCGTTCCTGAAAACTACGCTTTTATTAATCTCCGCGAAGGCGCAGATGCCTATGCAGCGTCAGCGGATATCTCCAAAAACAGTAATGTTACGGCAGTTCTTGTGTTCAGTGATCTGAAGGTGCGTCTCGGAAAAATGATGAGCAGCCTTGATTATATCGTGCTGATAGTTATTATCTGCGCGGCAGCTCTTGCGTTTATCGTGCTGTATAATCTGACAAATATCAATATCACAGAACGTGTCCGTGAGATAGCGACCATAAAGGTACTGGGCTTTTTCAGGCGTGAGACATCTTCTTATGTCCTGCGGGAGAACGTAGCACTGACGGCTTTCGGCACAGCCTTTGGACTGGCGGCAGGAGTTATGCTGCACCGCTTCATTATGACTCAGATAAGAGTAGACATGGTGGATTTCGGTGTCAGCATACTGCCGGCGAGCTTTCTTTGGAGCGTTGTTCTGACGTTTTTATTTAACTTTATTATAGATCTGTTCATGGAACTTAAATTAGACAAGATAAATATGGCTGAATCACTTAAATCAATTGAGTGACGAGGCTGAAAATGCACTGCAAAAAGCTTAAATAAATACTTTTTAAAATTAAATCAATAGGTATATTCACTTAATTTAATGGTTGAAATTCACTCTCCCTGCAATTGGCAGAAGAATATTTTGTACAACACTTACGAATATAAGTGTTGATAGATGTTAAACATTGACTTTCTATCGTTGCTGTGATATAATAATGTTGAACAAAATATTAAGAAAAAACGTTCGCTGTCAGATTCAATTATTGGTAGAAAACAAGGAGTAATTAAATGAATTATAAGATCAAACGTGGTGTACTGAAAAAGTATAAGGACGAAAAAGGCGTTACCGAGATCTTCATTCCCGATAGCGTCGGGATCATCGACCAGGGAGCTTTCAGCGGCTGTACTAATCTTGTAAGGATACTTGTTCCTGATTCGGTGCAGATAATATCGGATACCGCATTCAGCGGCTGCGAGAATCTTCAGAGCATCGCATTGCCCGAGAGTACTGTAAGGCTCGGCTGGTATGCATTTCGCGGCTGCCGCAGTCTCAGTGACCTGACGATACCGTCATCGCTTCGGGAGATAGGCAAGTTTGCATTTGCGGGCTGTGACCACCTTGCAGCAGTGAAAGTAGTGCATGATGATAAGATATACAGATTCGTTCTCCGCGGAGAGCTTGACAATGATAGATGGCAGAAGATAAGAAATACTGTCATTAATCATGAACAGGATATTGCATCATAATTGTGTCCCTGTCCGTAATGGACGGGGACTTTTTTTGCTTCTCGGACATAAAGAAAAGGGCACACACTGTGCGCCCTTATTTCTATGAAAAATTACTTGTTAAGTTCGTACTTCGGCATGAGCTGGAGCTTGTGGAGATTAGCCCTGTGAAGACGGTCTATCTTTTCTTTTATCTCGGGAACAGAGCTGAGATCGTCCTCGCCACGGATATACTTGTCGAGCATAGCGTATGTAAAGCCGAGGTTCTCCTCGTCAGTCTTTCCGCAAAGTCCGTCGGTAGGTGTTTTGTGAACAAGCTCCTTTGGAAGTCCAAGATACTCGCCTATCTGCAATACTTCGGTAACGGTAAGATCGGAGAGAGGGGAGAAGTCGCCTGCAGCATCGCCGTATTTCGTTGAGTAGCCTACCCAGTCCTCAGAGAGGTTGCAGGTGTTCACAACTCTGCCGTTGTGGCAGGCTGCGATCGCATAAAGGGTAGTCATGCGAATTCTTGCAGGAGTATTCACAATAGCCTGATTTGAAGGCTCAACGTGTTTTTTCAGTTCGTTCATGAATGAGCTTACCGTGTCGCCGATATTTACCACATAGTGAGCGATACCGAGAGTATCGACCAGAAGGTGGCTGTAGGAGATATCCGACTGCTCACCCTGCGGCATGAGAACGCCGATAACTCTGTCTTTGCCCAGTGCCTTTACGCATATCGCTGCTGCTACGGAGCTGTCCTTGCCGCCTGATATGCCGATGACTGCCTTAGTAGTCGGGGAAGCTGTTTTCTCGAAGAGGTCACGTACCCACTCGACTACTTCCTGTGTAACTTTCTCTGCATTGAAGCTGTAGCTCATAACTTTTCCTCCGCTCTTAATTGCTTTATATCAGCAGAAATCAGTCTGCCATTGCCTTTTTGATCGCTTCGAGAAGCTCGTCATATGTCTCATATGCCGGGAGCTCGGGGTGATCATTTTTGATCTGCTCAGTGCTTCTGAAAAGGAAGCCTGCCTTGCTTGCCTCGATCATGCCGAGGTCATTGTAGCTGTCGCCGCTTGCGATAGTGTCGTAACCTATGGACTGGAGAGCCTTTACAGTGGTGAGCTTTGATTTCTCGCAGCGCATCTTGAAGCCTGTTATCTCGCCGTTTTCGGCTACTTCGAGACTGTTGCAGAAGATAGTTGGGTATCCCAGCTTCTTCATGAGAGGAGCTGCGAACTGAGTGAATGTATCGCTGATGATGATGACCTGTCCGAGCTCGCGCAGAGAATCAAGGAACTCCTTAGCGCCGGGCATAGGATCAATCTTAGCGATAGTGTCCTGTATCTCCTTGAGACCGAGACCGTGCTCCTTGAGAACGCCAAGTCTCCATGTCATGAGCTTATCGTAATCAGGCTCATCGCGGGTGGTCTTTTTAAGCTCCGGGATACCGCTTGCCTCTGCAAAAGCGATCCATATCTCAGGAACGAGAACACCTTCAAGGTCAAGACAAGTTATATACATATGAATTCCTCCATTAATTAAAATCTTACCCTACTATTATACTACGATTTATTTCATTTGTAAAGAGGGCAGGGAACAAGTCATTAGTTAGTAGTTGAGAGTGTTGGTGTCGGCTGTTGCGGGCGGATCAAAATATATGCAAAACGAGCCAACAGGTGATGGCTGACAGCTGAAGCAGGCTTGACGAAACGGTGATTTTGGTATATAATTGAAGCTGGTCATATATTTTGAACTATTTTTATGAGGAATATGAAAAATGAAGATAAAAAGATTTGCAGCTTTTGCTGCTTCACTGGCTTTACTTGCAGGTACGGCTTCATGCTCGTCATCTGTGGGACAGGCAAATACAGACGATACTCCTTCGGCAGCAACTTCCGCGACAACAGTTCCTGCTGAGACCACAACTGCTCAGGTGACCACCGTTCCTGCGGAGACAAAGCCTGCTGCAAACGTGAGAAAGGGCAGTATATTCGATGCCAAGGGAAAGCTCCTCGTTTCTGCGGGAGAGGACGGCAAGCGCAGAGTATTTGCGGATAATTATGCAGTTTCGTTTGCAAATATCATTGCGCCCATGTCTGAGGGCTTCGACCTTACCTTCGATAAACAGCTGACAACTCCCATGGCTTCGGACAGTTCTCTGGGACAGTCCATTAAGCTCACCCTCGACGGCGACGTTCAGAACGAGATATACAGCTATATGGAGAGCAACAATATCGTGGGAACAGTAGTCGTTCTGAGAACTGACGGCTCAATAATGGCACAGGTCAACTACCCGTCCTACGACCCGAATACCGTTGCGGACCAGTCCCCGAACGATGACCTTGCATGGGGAGATACGGGCAACAAGGCATTCAGCAACTACGAACCAGGTTCATGCTTCAAGATAATGTCCGAGGTCATTGCCGACAAGCACGGCGTATACTCGGTACACGACGATGGAACATGGGAAGTAGGCGGTTTCCCTATAGTCAACTGGGATCACGAGACAAATAAGGGCAGCTATCCTATTGAGCGTTCGCTCAGCTCGGCATTTGTCAACTCCAGCAATATCTTTTTCGCCAAGGCATTCGACCAGATAGGTGCTGATGCCGTCCTTGCAGACCTTAGTTCGATATTCCATTTCGGTGCTGATGATAATATCAAGTGCGATTTCGGTGAGCTTAACAATAATATCGAGATATACTGCGATGACGACCTGCGCAGGAGCGCATTCGGTCAGTCATACGTGCTCACCTGTCCGATATATCTTGCAGCTCTCGGCAGAGAAGCTGCTTTCGGAGACATGGTTACGCCTTTCGTTGTCAAGGACATCGTGGACACCAATGACAGCTCGGTGAAGATAGGAAGCGGCTCGGCAGACAATGAGGTCATAGCTTCTATACCCGTGGATTACCGCCAGAATCTCCTTAACGGTATGTCTGCTGTAGGCTCGGATATCGGAGTTTATGTTCCCGGCGGATACAGCTTCTATGCAAAAACAGGTACAGCTGAGGGCTGGAAGGGGGATTTCCTCTATATCACAGGCTGCGCAAGGAATAATAATGACAGCGGTTCTTCACATTGGGACAGTTATGACAGCTACGGTGAAACAGGTTCGTATGTCATGGTAATGGAGATACAGAATCCTGTTGCACACGGTTTTGAGTTCGCTTCTCAATCAGCAGGAATTTATAGCAGCATATTGAACATAGTCATCGGAAGATGATACTCTGTTTTTGTATAAAACTCCCTTTTGCAAATGCAGAAGGGAGTTTTATTATTTTATTTTTTAAAACGTATTGACGAATAAAGAAAAAGAATGTATAATATAATCATGAACGTTTTCTGCGCTGTTTTATGCGGCGCAGTCCAGTTGATAAATAAATAACAAGGGCGGTATTCATTAATGAAAATCTGGGGAAGAAGGCTCGTGCCGCTGCTCGTTGCAGCAGCTGCGGTACTGTCGTTTCCGTCCTGTTCAGCAGAAGTTGGACAAGTAAGTTTCCACGGCGAAAAAAACAATAATTCGGCAAAGAAAAAGAAGTCCGAACCACAGACCACTGCAACAACAGAAGAAACGACAACTTCAACAACTACTACGACCACTGCGTTGGTCTACAGGGGAAATATCTACGACACCAACTATAAACTCGTTACATACGGCACTTATGCAGGGGAGAATGATGACCAGCGTTTGTACGGTGAGGGGTGCGGTTACTCATTCGGCAATATCATCAGCGACGCTTCGGCAGGCTTCGACGATACCTTCGGCGACCTCATGCGCGTGAAGAATCCTTCACCTGTTGGCGACAACAACATGGTAGGTCAGTCTATTCGGCTCACCTTAGATGCCGATGTACAGTCGGCACTGTCAAATTATATGGCGGAAATGGGCATGGCAGGCTCTATTGTAGTGCTTCGTACAGACGGCTCTGTACTGGCTGAGGTGTCATATCCTAATTACGATCCCGAGCAGTTCTATGCTGATCCGGGCTACAGGGATAACCTCTGGGAGGGAACTGTGGCGAACAAGGCTTTCCAGAATGCGACTCCCGGTTCATGCTTCAAGATAATGTCTGAGGTCATAGCAGATAAAAACGGCATAACTACACTCTATGATGACGGTACATGGGTGGACAGCGGTGCTACTATAGTCAACTGGGATCATGATACAGGAGCTTATCCTGTTCCCGAAAGAAGCCTTTATTCGGCTTTTGTAAATTCCAGCAATATCTACTTTGCGAAGGTGTTCGACACCCTCGGCACCGAGACCGTTCTCGCAGACCTTAATAATATGTTCCACTTCTGCGACACTATCCAGTGTGACTTCGGTCCCATAACCAATAATATCGAGATCTACTGCCGCGATGATCTGCGCAGGAGTGCTTTCGGACAGGCTTATGTTCGTACCTGCCCGATATATCTTGCAGCTCTCGGCAGAGAAGCCGTGTTTGGCGATATGGTCAAGCCATTCGTGCTTCAGCAGGTAGTGGATACAAATGACCCGTATACTCAGCTCGTTGGCGGAAGTAAGCCATATGAGGTCATCGGAAGTATCCCCGAGGAGTGCCGCGAGAATATCCGCGAGGGTATGCGCGGAGTAGCAAATAATCTCGGGCTTTACATTCCTGACGGCTACGAGTTCTTTGCCAAGACAGGTACTGCTGAAACAGGCAGCGGAGATATCCTTTATATCACAGGCTGTCTGCGAAATCTCTGTGACCGCACTGCTGAGAACATCACCTACAGCGATTACAACGATTACAAGTCGGGCGGCTCGTATATCATCGTTATGCAGCTTCAGAATCCTGCTGCCTTCGGTTTTGATTTTGCCAGCCAGACAGGAAGCCTTTATCAGGGCATAATAAATACGGTGCTTGCATATTGAGCATAAGTTAGGAAAGTCGGAGATGTATTTCTCCGACTTTTTTGTAAAATTGGTTGAATTTCAGCAAATAACCACAGGATATGGCATAAAACGCTTGACATATATAACAATATATGAGATAATAAATTGTATATGATTTTTTAGGAAAGAGAGTTGTGGTATGAAAAAGTACATCATTACATTTCTTATCTCTATGGTTCCTATATTGGAGCTAAGAGGCGCTATCCCGATAGGTGTCACCATGGGAGTAAAATGGCAGTACGCAGTTCTCCTGTGTATGATAGGCAATATGCTGCCTGTTCCGTTCATCTATTTCTTTGCGCGGAAAGTCCTTGAATGGGGAGCGGACAAGCCTGTTATCGGAAAGTTCTTCACATGGTGCCTGACCAAAGGAAAACGCGGCGGCGAACAGCTTAAAGAGAAAGCAGGCAAGGGGCTGTTCTGGGCACTCCTGTTTTTCGTTGGTATCCCTATCCCTGGCACGGGGGCTTGGGTAGGAACTCTTGCGGCGAGTATGCTTGAACTTGATTTTAAAAAGAGCGTATTGGCTGTTGCACTTGGAGTTATCCTTGCAGCAGCAATAATGACAACAGCAACCCTTCTTGGTGTTCAGGCATTTATCGCAGTCAAGTAAGAAAAAAGGACGGGGATATAGTTAATGTTCTTCAGAAGGAAAAGACCGAGGGAGTTTTTGTGCAAGCAGGCAAAGGAACTGAAGGGCGCAGAATTGCGCAGTTTTTTTGACAGCCTGAAGACTAATGAGATGACTCAGCTTGTGAATGATCTTTCCCCTGATGAGATAGGGGAGATGTTTATAAAGCTCGCTTCTGCCAACAGCGGAAAAGACGAGATAACTCCTGATATGATAAAGGAGTTCGATTACAGTAAGCTTAAACCTGTAAGGAGCGAGGTGGCTCCGGATAAGCTGTTCCACGCACCTGTGAGCTTTGATGATGTGTGTACCGAAAACGGCGAAAGGTACTGTATATCCGATTGCAATGGAAAGAAAGAGACACTGAATGTTGTGTCATACTGTAATATCATGCGCCTTATCTATGACGATGGAGAAGTTACAGGCGTGTTTCAGGGGCAGGATTCTGAGGAGGATATAATCCTTGCCGTAGAAAACAAACTGTATCGTTTTACCCTTAAAGGGTGCAGTATCGAAATAATCGAATGATGATAAAAGGTCTGAGTATGCTGCTCAGACCTTTTTTGTGTCAGTATGCGTATTATGTTCATATTATAAAATGTGCGGAAGAACTTCGCACAGTTTCTCCGCACGAGAAAGGAGGACTCGTTATGAATCTCGATCTTTTTGACGATGTTGAAGGCGTTATCCTTCACGAAAGAGAAGCGTCACTGAGCCGAATGAATATGGCTATGAATAATGGAAACGATACAGTATCAAGATTCCCTCAAAATACACCGCCTGCAATGGCATATGTTCCGTTTCAGCAATGGGGAGAATTATATGATGACGAGAAGGCATTTTCAAGAGGAACTCTGTTTCCCGAGCTTGATCTGCCGTTTTCAGGAGGTGGTTCCCAATGAATGAACGCAAGATGCTTCTGAACAAAATAAAAAAATATGATTTTGCACTGAAGGAACTGGTACTTTTTCTTGATACCCACACCGAATGCAGATCAGCACTTGCAATGTTCAAAAAGTATAAGGAGCTCCGCAGCTCGGCTGTTGAGGAATACAGCCGTAAATTCGGCCCGCTTACTCCTGAACAGAACAATGATATGCGCCACTGGAGCTGGACAGACGATCCGTGGCCGTGGGAAAGGAGATAATCTATGTGGCAGTATGAAAAAAAACTACAATATCCCGTAAATATCAAGACCCCCAACGCAAAGCTTGCAAAGGTCATCGTATCACAGCTCGGCGGACCCGACGGTGAGCTCGCCGCATCACTTCGATACCTCAATCAGCGTTATGCCATGCCTTATGCTCAGGTAAAGGGACTTCTTACAGATATAGGCACTGAAGAGCTTGCACACGTTGAGATGATATCGGCTATACTCTATCAGCTCACGAAAGATCTCTCAATTGAGGAGATAAAAGCAAGCGGTTTTGACACTTATTTTGTTGATCATACCACAGGAATATACCCTGTTGCAGCATCAGGAGCACCGTTTACAGCGGCATATTTCCAGTCAAAGGGCGATATACTGACTGATCTCACAGAAAATATGGCTGCTGAGCAGAAAGCCCGCACAACCTATGACAATATCCTGCGCCTTGCAGATGATCCGGATGTTCGTGATCCGATCAGATTCCTGCGTGAACGCGAAATAGTCCATTTCCAGAGGTTTGGAGAAGCACTTCGTATTGCTCAGGATAATCTTGATTCTAAAAACTTCTACGCCTGCAATCCGGCATTTGATAAGAACTGCGGCAGACGCAGGTAAGAAGCAGCGGGTTCCGATATTTCGGGAGTCGTTTTCTATATGCTTCAACAGAGCTGATGAAAGTGTTGATTAATACTTTCATTTTGGAGCTAAAAGTGGACGGAGCTGCCGTCAAGCAGTTCTGCATCAACACCAAAAGCCTTATTTCAATCCACGCTTTCCATGAAGGAAGCGAACTCGGCAACACGTTGAAAGCCTGTATATTCGCTGTTTCGATCCATGCCCCTGTGGCAGGGCGACTTGGGCTAAGTCGAGTATATGGCTTAAAACAGCCTTTTGCAAGTATATTATATCATGTATTCTTTGTTTGTCAAGAGCAAAATATTCACAGGTATCTCTTATGGAGGATTTTTATTCATTCCTTTGTGTAAATTCAGGCGCTTATCTGCAAAGGAGCAATGATACACGGTGATCTACAGATACCAGATGATATACTCGAAAGATTGAAACGTTAAAAATTCAGGATCTGCCCGAAATTATAATGCTGAGTCTTGGTCTTGCCATGTTTGGATCGCTCTGAATTTTCAATTTCTAATGAGCATGATTTATGAATTGAAATAAAATAATAAAGCGGCGAGAGGTTGACTCTCGCCGCTTTCGCATATGATACCATTTTAAGGTTGGTTTTATAGGTAATGATAATTATTTTTTTATAATAGCTTTTCTCATGAGGACAAGATCAAATACATCAAGAACTTCATCTTTTGTATAATCAGCAGCCTTCCAGTTTTTAAGTTCTGCATTTTTATCGCCAAGCAGCCACTTCTGAAGTAATAAAAAGTCGGCAACGTTGAATTCGCCGTCCATATTCAGATCGCCTGCAATTTCTTCATTAGGATCGCTGTGGTTTTCATCAAATATCATTTTGGCATTTTTCAGGAATGGATCATCGTTTGGTTTATTGATCTTTTCCCATGTTTCTTTGCTGCCGTAAAATGTTATTGTAGCATTTGATTTGATATCTGAAAAAGCTCTTTCGTCAATGTCGGTAAGTTTCCCCGAAAGTTTAAGGTCAGTCAGCTTTTCGCAGCCGCAGAAAGCCATACTGCCAATAAGCGTTGCGCCGTTAAGCTCAACTGAGGTAAGATTTGTGCAATAGAAGAATACATTATCGCAAAGCTTTGTGACGCTTGAAGGAACAACAACAGAAGTAATATCCATATTACGTTGGAATGCACCTGATGCGATATACTTTATATCAGATGTCAGCTTTACCTCTCCCTTGCACTTGTCTCCGTCCAGCAGTGCGCCATTTACGATGACAAGAGGAGATTTTTCGCGCTGTGATGATATCCACGGAGTTCCCTCGAATACTTTTGTATTCCACTCGATAATATGATCAGGAAATTCTATTTTTTCCAGAGATGAACAATTTTCAAATGCACGGATACCCACTTTTTCAACGCTGTCTGGAATAGTTATTGATGTAAGATTCGAGCAGCTGTTAAAAGCATAGTGTCCGATTTCTTTAACTGAATTCGGGATAGTTACGCTTTGTATTTTGCTAATCTGGAAAGCATATATACCGATCACTGTAACCGGCAAGCCTTCAATGCTCTCAGGTATCTCAACAGATGTTGCCGACAACTCACAGTGGCTTATCTCTACATGGTCAGAATATTTCCTGTAAGTCAATAATCCCGATTTTCCTTCTGTATAGCTTTCATTATCTGCTGCATAAACTGTGATCGGAGCAGATTCCCAAACACCTCTCTGCGCTGACAGCGGAATACCTGTTGTAAGCGTAACAGCAGCGAGAATTACAGCTGTCTTTAATGCTTTTACCCTGTTCTTCATTAATACCCCTCCAGTTATTATATCAATATGATCCTGCCTAAAATTCAGGCTGAAAAATATTGTTTGATGAAATATTTTCTATATTTTAACATATTAAAACAGAATTGTCAAGATATATGTAAATGAAGAAATAATTCCTAAAAGATACTGATGAATACGAAGTGCATCATTTACAGTAAGACCGTCCGAGTCAGAAAATTCACACCCCTTTTTACATTTTGTACAACAGGCGAATTGTGAATTTAAAACCACGCTCCCAATGAAGGGAGCGACTGATATATTCAAGGCTGGTGCTTCCTGCTACTACTATTTCAATCCACGCTCCCAATGAAGGGAGCGACTTCCTTGAACGTTAGCCCAGCCGTCAGCTTCACGAATTTCAATCCACGCTCCCAATGAAGGGAGCGACCTCAGGAGTTACGTGCTGGGAACCATACCAATGCATTTCAATCCACGCTCCCAATGAAGGGAGCGACAAGTTATATTCCTTCTCGTCCCCATATACAAGCATTTCAATCCACGCTCCCAATGAAGGGAGCGACTCTGTTCCGCTTTCCGTACTCCATTCGTAAGCAGATTTCAATCCACGCTCCCAATGAAGGGAGCGACAATAAGGCTGTGGCTGTCTCTTGTGAACGCTAAGAATTTCAATCCACGCTCCCAATGAAGGGAGCGACCGTAGGGCGATAATACAAGCGTTTCTGACGTGGTCATTTCAATCCACGCTCCCAATGAAGGGAGCGACCGAGCAGGGATTGGAAAAAGCCAATACCGAAAATATTTCAATCCACGCTCCCAATGAAGGGAGCGACAATAAGGCTGTGGCTGTCTCTTGTGAACGCTAAGAATTTCAATCCACGCTCCCAATGAAGGGAGCGACGCTGATCGAGTGTTGCTTTTTGGATACCACTCACCGATTTCAATCCACGCTCCCAATGAAGGGAGCGACACAACTCAGACTACTATCCGTTTGCAGACTATTGATTTCAATCCACGCTCCCAATGAAGGGAGCGACTTCTGGACGTGACGACGCAAGTGTAGAAATATTTTTATTTCAATCCACGCTCCCAATGAAGGGAGCGACCACATTTTTGTATCCATATGTTATAATTTGTAGATTTCAATCCACGCTCCCAATGAAGGGAGCGACCCTTTTAATATTAAATTTTGTGGTTGTCTTTTGAATTTCAATCCACGCTCCCAATGAAGGGAGCGACGATTACCATAGTCAACAGGAACAAAAGAGGAAAATTTCAATCCACGCTCCCAATGAAGGGAGCGACCTGATAATGATTTTAATTTTGTTTGGTGGTCTGATATTTCAATCCACGCTCCCAATGAAGGGAGCGACCAAGCGATATCATATGCCTTCTGATTTATCCGAAGATTTCAATCCACGCTCCCAATGAAGGGAGCGACAGCTTGCGAGCCTTGCAAAGCTCTGTAAAGAATTTATTTCAATCCACGCTCCCAATGAAGGGAGCGACGTTTTCCTTCCTCGACGCTCACATTTGCAGAATGCAATTTCAATCCACGCTCCCAATGAAGGGAGCGACAGGATTTAAAAACAGAAACGGTTATGATTGATGGTATTTCAATCCACGCTCCCAATGAAGGGAGCGACGTTTTCCTTCCTCGACGCTCACATTTGCAGAATGCAATTTCAATCCACGCTCCCAATGAAGGGAGCGACAATACGAACGTCGTTCTATTGCACGCGCTAAAAGATTTCAATCCACGCTCCCAATGAAGGGAGCGACAGGCTAAAGATATGTTGACTTTGGTCGATATCAAGATTTCAATCCACGCTCCCAATGAAGGGAGCGACTGGACTGCGGCAAAAAATTAAATTAGGTGCTTATATTTCAATCCACGCTCCCAATGAAGGGAGCGACATGAAATTGAAAAGCCCATAGAAACAAAAACGGTTATTTCAATCCACGCTCCCAATGAAGGGAGCGACGAGAGACAGTCGCCGCTTCGTACATAGTAGGTCTGATTTCAATCCACGCTCCCAATGAAGGGAGCGACTATATTTTGATTTCTCCGTTTTCAAGCTTATGAAGATTTCAATCCACGCTCCCAATGAAGGGAGCGACGTAGCCTGAGAAGCTCCTGAAGCTTAAACTCTCCTCGATTTCAATCCACGCTCCCAATGAAGGGAGCGACCAGGTCTGCTATTCTTATTTTTGCCAGTATATCATTTCAATCCACGCTCCCAATGAAGGGAGCGACCAAAATGGAGCAGTATCAAGCAAAGATGAATTAATTTCAATCCACGCTCCCAATGAAGGGAGCGACTTCTTGCTTATGCCATTTTCCAATATCAATAAAATTTCAATCCACGCTCCCAATGAAGGGAGCGACCAGCCTAACGGCGTATGCCGATTACCGTACACGATTTCAATCCACGCTCCCAATGAAGGGAGCGACAACATTACAATATTGGATTGACACATGCAAGTGTATTTCAATCCACGCTCCCAATGAAGGGAGCGACCGATGTTGCACGTACACTAACACCTGAGATGATAATTTCAATCCACGCTCCCAATGAAGGGAGCGACTCAAGTATCCTGTTGATGTAATACCGTCGATAGGTATTTCAATCCACGCTCCCAATGAAGGGAGCGACAGTTACAGCCCCTCATTGCTGAGAGGCTGTTGTATTTCAATCCACGCTCCCAATGAAGGGAGCGACTATTGTATTGTTAATACTCATCTGCATAGCTGAGAATTTCAATCCACGCTCCCAATGAAGGGAGCGACTGACAGCATTTAATTACCCTGTAGGGCGTTTTTATATTTCAATCCACGCTCCCAATGAAGGGAGCGACACCCCTCTCTCATATAGAGAGGGGTATTATTTAAGATTTCAATCCACGCTCCCAATGAAGGGAGCGACATTTCGTTCTGCTTCTGTAAGATTAAACGTATACATTTCAATCCACGCTCCCAATGAAGGGAGCGACACGGCTATCAGATCAGCAGGAAAGTCCGAACGCAGATTTCAATCCACGCTCCCAATGAAGGGAGCGACCGAGCGTTCTTCCCTATTCCAAAGAGTGCCAGCAAATTTCAATCCACGCTCCCAATGAAGGGAGCGACGGCGCAAGAAGCAGCAAACAAAAGCAATTGAACCTATTTCAATCCACGCTCCCAATGAAGGGAGCGACAAAACGAGGGCATTAACGCAGCCATAGTCGGCGATATTTCAATCCACGCTCCCAATGAAGGGAGCGACTAAACGGCTCGACTGTGTATTCATCATCAACGAATTTCAATCCACGCTCCCAATGAAGGGAGCGACGATATTGGTTCGCTTCTCCGCCGTAATGATATTGATTTCAATCCACGCTCCCAATGAAGGGAGCGACAATAATGTACTTTTTTCCTTCAATCTCGATTTGAATTTCAATCCACGCTCCCAATGAAGGGAGCGACCTATCGATAAAAGTTTGAGCTTTTGCGGCATGGACATTTCAATCCACGCTCCCAATGAAGGGAGCGACTTTAATCAGACGTTACCGCGATGATATAGTAACAATTTCAATCCACGCTCCCAATGAAGGGAGCGACTTAAATGAATTGCAGTCAAATATTCAGTTCAATGGTATTTCAATCCACGCTCCCAATGAAGGGAGCGACAATGTCAAAATTAACGCTTTTAACCGAATAACAATTTCAATCCACGCTCCCAATGAAGGGAGCGACAGTATACGCTAAAACAGTTGGTTTTGCTTGTCTATTTCAATCCACGCTCCCAATGAAGGGAGCGACTCTGTATGCCTTCTCATATGCGCCCGGAATAGTATTTCAATCCACGCTCCCAATGAAGGGAGCGACTATTGAACGATTTTCGCATAAATGGCTGTTTTGGATTTCAATCCACGCTCCCAATGAAGGGAGCGACACCTTCTTGATGATCTTGTTTGCGATAGTTGTAGATTTCAATCCACGCTCCCAATGAAGGGAGCGACAGCAAAAATGCACATATAACGCTGATTTTAATCGTATACAATGCACATTTTTGCGAACATAAAAAGCTTCTGAGCAACAGAATAAACACTTTGTTACTGAAAAAAGCCTTTTATTATTGGTGCGAATGATAGGGAGTTTTTATGTGAACTTATCATTCGCATCAGAAAATAAGTGGTTCGTCCACTTTTATAGTCTGTTTAGCACCGATATGTTCTATCTTTGCTTTTTTACTGTCGCCAAGATAATAAAAACGCAGACTATCCCGTTCGTTATCTATTTCTTCTGTCAGTTTTTGTTTGAGCAAACGGCACTGTGCAGGATCGAGCTCGCATTCAAACACTGAATTCTGAACTCTTATTCCGTAGTTGACGCATTGTTTTGCAACGTGCCTGAGTCGTTTTTTTCCTGCGCCGTCTGATGTATTCACATCATATGTTATCAATACGAGCATACATTCACTTCCACATAAAAGGCGGGTACGAATCAAGGTCGCCCCTGATATATCTTGCGAGTAACAATGCCTGAGAATATGGCAGCATTCCCCATTCCAGCTTTTCGTCAAGGAACGGGTGCTTCAGTTCATCGCTCTTGCGTTTTTGCCATGAGGATATGAAGGTCTTTCTTCCGCTTTCCGTAAGAAGCACAGCACCGTCCTCCCGTTTTTCAAAATCGGAAGGGGAGATGATACGTTTATTTATCATTGTTATTACGAACCTGTCACACAGCGGAGCACGGAATTCTTCAACAAGGTCAAGAGCCAGCGATCTTCTTCCGGGGCGGTCTGTATGCATAAATCCCACATAAGGATCAAGTCCCACGGCGGCAAGAGAAGAGGTACACATACTTGTAGCGAGTGAATATGCGAAAGAGAGCATTGCATTTACGAAGTCTCTTGGGGGACGCTTATTTCTGACGGTAAAGCAAAAATCGTCTTTCTGCTGTAGTATCATGTCATTGAATACCGAAAAATAGACCTGTGCGCCTTCGCCCTCGATACCTCTCAGGGTATCCATATCAGCAGCTTCCAGAGCGTTTTTTGATGAGCTTTTCAGAAGTTCTGAGCAGTGTGCAAATTTTTCGGTATCAATTCTCAGCGAGTGATCTCTGAGTGTGCGCTCGACGGTCCAGCGGCTGTTGAAAAGCTTGGCGCATATGATATTTCTTGCTATTTCGAGTGATTTTTCGGTATCGTCTGCAAAACGATATTGCTGTCGTCTTAAAAGCACATTTCCGCTTACTTCTCCCTCAACACGGGCAAGGAAGCGTCCGCTGCCGCTCATAAATATCAGTTCGATGCCGTCATTGGCGCATTTCCCCATGAGAGCAGGACTTGCTCCCGTATAGCCAAAAGTCATTATCCTTTCCAGGTTATGCAGGGGAACTCTTCCTATCTCTTTTCCATCGCTCAGTATGACCACGGTTTCTCCGTCAAGGGAAAGATACCTGTCAGGAGAAGTGATATATAAAGTATTCAGCAGCTTTTTCATATCATTTATCCTCCAGCATTGACGCTATATGAGCTTTTGCACTTTTATCCGAACACAGTGCGGGCAGGCAGATATTTTTCAGCGAACAGGCATTGCAGGCTTTGCTGCGTTTTACCTTTGGGGTATACTGCCTGCGGTACATTTCGTGCATTTCTTTCAGTGCTTTTTCTGTTTTTTCACGAAGCTCGTCGGTGAGATCGACTTTTGTACGCCTTCTGGTCTCTCCGTAATAGAGAAAGCCTGTTTTAATTTCGCAGCAGAGCATTTCCTCCAGACACATGGCCTGAGCTGCAAGCTGCATAATATCGCTGTCGTTTTCTTTTGGCTGTCCCCGTTTGTATTCCACAGGAGTTACGGAGTATCTGCCTTCAAGCCCGAAAATCTCTATACCCGAGCTGTTCCGTGTGAACTCGACAACATCGCATTCGCCGCTTATGCCGAGCCTTGCGGAGGCTACTGCCATTGCGCGGGATATGATAACATTTCCGCGTTTTTCGTGAAAATCCGCATCATGAACATTGCGGTGCATTACTCTTCCGTCAGCTGTGCGGAAATTTTCTTCCCACTGCTGTTCTATATGTATCAAAGCCCATTGCCGACGGCAGAAAACGAAGTGCTGTATCCCTGACAGCAGCAGATACTCGTCCTCGCTGTACATATCAGCCTTCAAATACTTCAGGTGTCAGTCCTTCGATAGAATCGAGCCTTATGTCGTAATCCTCGAAGCAGCGCGGTCTGTCAACTTTTTCCTTCAGGCTTACATTGAGCAGGCGGTGTACCTTAGCCGATGAGAATATAGGAGTTTTGCTGTCGTGCTTGTACCAGTAAACACGTCTTACCTCCATGCTGCCCTCGGGTCTTGCAGATGAACAGTCATTCTCGAACAGTGTTTCGAGAGCGAGCTTTATCTTTTCGGCATCTTCTTCTGTGAAGCCTGTCTTTTCAGCAAGCTGGCAGTTGATGCTGCCGTGGAAAACGTAGAGAGCGAAATCAATTTTGTGCTTTGTTCCCATAGTATCCGAAGCCTTGCCGTCCTTGCCGCTTTCGCCGTTAACGCTTTTTGTTATCTGCATACTCACGATATCCACAGGGGAGACACTTTCAGCCTGTTGGATAGTAACAGGACCTCTTACTCCTACAGAAACTGAATCGCCCTTGAAAGCGAATACCTGACCGAAGCTGCGGACATCTATCCATTCCTCACAGGCAGCTTTAGCGTATTCATCTCTGTCGGTATTCTTGGCTTTGCTGAGCTTGGCAAGTGTTTCACAGGCTTTTGCACGGTCGTGAAGACTTTTCTGACCGTCGTCGCATCTTTCGTCGGACTGAACGAAGATTTTCTCACCCATATCCTGCAAGCGGTTGCGGATCTTACGCTTTATGCATACGTCGCTTATCTCACCGAGGCCGTCGTAATTCTCACGAGGACGGTTGCCGTTGAGAGGGTCGCCGTTGGGGTTAGCATTTTTAGCTGTGATTATCACTGAAAAATCTATTTTATTCTGAAGTACGCTCATTTTTTATTCCTCCTCGTTATTCCTGTCAGATGAACTGCTGTTCCAGAGCAGTGCATTGTAATGGTGGAAGCCTATAAGATACATTGGTGAGAGCTTGCTGTTATCGGCAAAATCCTCGGGTGACATCTTTGACATTATCTCATTGATGTGCTTGGTGTATTTAGTCATTACCCACTGTTCTTTTTCGAGGTATGGTTCAAGTCTTTCCTCGATGATTTTCCATGTCTGGTAAGGTCTTGACGAAAAGGTGTTCCAGAATCTTCTTGCGTTTGTTACACGTCTTTCGTCCCTGTCGTATGTATCGCTTTCAGCCTTGTCAGCAATTGCGAGCAGACAGCCGAAAAGATAGCTTCTGTCGGTGCAGGTGGGATCATATGCCATTTTTATCTCTCCTTTATAATAAAGTTTGTTATCATGGTCGGTATGCTCTTTTTTTATAAGGGCACAAGTATTTTCGATGACTTTGCGGTGGCTGGATTCGTGTTCATATAAAAGGGGTGATGATGCTTTTTCGCAGAGTATCATTACCACATCGTGTGGGAGCATCTTTCCCTCTGTAACACACGGCAGCAGTCTTAGTATAACATCTCCCATGAGCTTCTTGTCACACGCAAGGAAACCGCTTTGTTCCGAGCCGTACAGACAGTTGGCTATCTGGGGCAGGCTGCATGAATCGTCAATTGACTTTTCGAGCTTGCTGTTGTATCTTCTCCATACAGTGCCGTTATGCCATTTTTCAAGGTTATTATAGAAATCTGATTCTGCGAGCTCGGTATAGAGGGCTATGGAAAGTCTTCCTGTGGTAGCGGCATCGAGACCCATTATCATTACCTTGCTGTCGGGAGATATTTTCATCTTATTACCTAACAGAGATTTGTTGAGCAATTCTGAGAATTTCGGCACAGTATCGTAGTCCTCGGCATCGTCGTCGAAAAGTTCAAAAGCACTTTTTGTGACGCTTGGAACGAATCCGAGGGCACTGCTCCATGTTACTAGAGTCAGTGTGTCGTAGGAACGGCTCTGTCTGCTGATGAGCCATTTCAGAGAATTGTGCATTTTCTGGGAGTAGTCGTAGCTTACAGCTATAGCTTCCTCTTTATTTGAAAAACGTCCGCGGAAGGTATAATTTGCACTGTCATTGGCAGAGATCAGCTTTGCCTTGTCGCCGCTGTTGCGTATTTTTGCGGGGTGCTTATAGGTCACAGCGCCAATTTTGCCGTCGGCGTAGCTCAGTCCGCAGCTGTCAAGAGTTGACTCATAGTACTTTCGGAAAAGATCATGGAGTTCGGTATCGAGCCATGTATAGCACAGACCGTTTTTGCCGCTGACGATGAAACGAACGAAGGAATCTTCTTGAGAAATGTTATTGTACTTTTTATCCGAGAACTTTCCGTTTGTTTCGTTGAGTTCGATAACTCCCATTTTTACGAGGTCGCTTATCAGCTGTCTCTTTTCGAGGTAAGCATATATAGCAGTTATGGCAAAGTGAGAGTATTCGCTTTTGCACCATTTGCCGAGCTGCTCCATATAAGCACTGAAATAATCGGAATTATCTGCGCGTTTGCCCTCGGCATACTGACTGTAGTCGCCTGCGATATATACAAGTTTGTCCGCAAGGGGCATGGGATTTATTCCACTGCCTCGGGCAGCTGAATCCTCGGTGACAGGGATTATTGTCACAGCATTTTCCTTTTCGACAGCCGAAGCACTGATAGCTTCACCTTCATCGGAAATAGTGATCTCTATCTGAGCATTTGCCGTGGAGTGGGAGATAGGCAGCATAGTTTTTCCGTCATCTGTGTTCAAAGCGCGTTCGTAGACCATGTAAAGCTCATTCGTCCAGCTCATCAGATTCACCTCCCTCGAACTCGCAAAGACCGCTGAAGTTGTCAAGGTCTTTGCCGAACTTCTTGATCTCCATTTTCTTGATGTGACGTTTGTGCTCTGACGGTATATCCGAAGGACGCACGAACTCAATGATGCCGTTTTTCATTTCGGGCTTGAAGAAGCAAACGGTCATGAAGTCCTTATCTTCGTCCTTTTCGGCTTCGTCGGGATAGATCATAGCGTAGTACATGAATGCAAGGTCCATATCAACTCCGTCGTATGCGCCCTTGCCCTCACCGAAGATGCAAGGCTCAACGTAACCCTGACATTCCCGTGTGCCGAGAAAAATATCACGTCTGCCGCCGCGTTCTATCATACGTCTGGCGATATTATGATGCTTGTGTTCGTTCCTGTCCTGTTCGAGCTCAGGGCGGTTAAGGTTCCATTCAAAATGAGCTCTTACCTGATAGCGAACATTTTCAAGGTAGTTATAGTATGCCAGATCGTTTCCGCCGTCGTATTTTATGGGACGAATACCTTTTCGCACTGTTTTGATGGGGTTCATGATCCTTACAGCGTCTATATACCACGTAATTGTCGGTTTCCAGTAAACGCTCTGGAGACAGCCCTTCAGTGCTTCATATGTGGGGATACTGTAGCTGAATTTTTCACCGCCCACTCGAGTAAGCACATCTGAGAACAAAGCGTTTTTGCCGTATACGCAGAACTCAACTGTATTTCTGTGTTTTTGCATCTGAGCACCTCCTTTTTTATCTTCTATACAAATTATATTAATTTCAAACACGCTTGTCAAGTCTTTTTCTAAAAAAATTTATAGAAAATCAAATTTAAGAGAATCTGTTGCTATTTATTGAGTTTTATGTTATAATAAACCGTCGCATATTAATATGCGTGGATTGAAAATATACAAATTATATTATCGTTTTTACGAGTCGGCACACCGCATGGGAGCATATCCTGTGCGGTGTGTTGATCTATCTGCAATGATCAGTATATGAGTACTTCTTGTTCAGCGCCTTCCAAGGTCACTCCGAACTCATTATTATAAAAGCTGCGGTCTTTCAGGTAAAAAATTCCGCTTTGGTTCATGCTCAATGCACCTTTTTCGATGAGCTTTTTTTCTGCTGAGGCATAAACGCTGACAGTATATTTCTGAGCTTTTCTCAGCAGCTCAACAGCCTCAGAAGGGGAGATATCGCTTTCCAGCTCAGCGATTATAGCTTTAGCTTTTTTGTTATACGGAACGATAATACTCTTTGTTCTGCTGTCGATGACTTCAAAGAGAGTGCCTGCTGTCATGAAAGCCTGTGAAAGGAACTTCTCGGTGCTCTTTTTTACTTTCCAGCGGTCTTTATCAGTGGAAAGGAGCTCAAGCAAAGTTGTGTCGTTATCGCCGTCTTTGACCTTATAGGAGAGCTCATCTTTATAACGCTGAAACAGCATATTGAAGTATTTTGTCTGGATATCCACTGATAAAAGGTCTGCGTCGGTATTGCTGATAATATTTTGCGAGATGATCTGCGCAGACTTTATCTCTTCAAGGTGTCTTAGCTCCTCAGCCTTGAAGTTGATGATATATACAGGACATATCCTGCCGAATTCGTCGCTGCGGTTGCATCTTCCTGCTGCCTGAGCAGCATTGTCAAGTCCTGCGATTGCACGTATCACGCAGCTGAATGATATATCTACACCTGCTTCGATAAGCTGCGTTGTAACACATACAACAGGCATTTTTCTCCTGAGGAATCTTTTCAGCGTACCTATGCGTTTTTTTCTGTGTACAGGACACATATTGGTACTGAGGTGTATGAGGCAGGCTTCATTTCCGAGGCGCTCTTTAAGTTCGGCATACATCTTCTTTGCCTGAGCCTTTGTATTAACTATCAGCAGAAGATCGCCGTTTTCTCTGAATTTTTCGCAGCAGAAGTCAGCAGATTCACCGATCTCGTAACCGTACTGTTT
This sequence comes from Ruminococcus sp., assembly GCF_024691275.1. Taxonomy (GTDB): domain Bacteria; phylum Bacillota; class Clostridia; order Oscillospirales; family Ruminococcaceae; genus Ruminococcus. The sequence continues at coordinate 64,039 of NZ_JAILNU010000023.1, forward strand.
AAGCTCGGGAATGATCGCTGTCCGCTTGAACACTTCAAAGTCCTTTGAATAGTCTCCCGTCATGTCGCTTTGTTCATCGAGTATCAGTTTATGTTTTTCAAAGGGCGGCTGAGTTGCCGAACATAGCACTGCCGAAGCGCCGCATTGTTTTACAAGGAAGTTTACGGCGAGACTGAATAGGTCGGTACATCTTATGGGAACGGACTGGACCTCATCAATAATGATGACTGAATCGCATAGCCTGTGCATTCGTCTTACGGACGAGGTTTTTGCTGAGAAGAGCGTATTCAGGAACTGCACCATTGTAGTGGCTATAACAGGTTTGTCCCAGCGTTCTGTGAAGAGTTGATAATTGTCGAGCTCAACTTTATTATCTATTCCCGACATCATATTTGAATGGTGTTCAAGGAAGTTTTCTGTTCCTGCAAACTCTGAGATGACATCGCTGTTCTGTTCAAGAATGGACATGAACGGGGCGACGTATACTATTTTTTTAAGACCGTATTTTTTGCACTGTTTGACCGCAAATCTAAGGGAGGAAAGAGTTTTTCCTCCGCCTGTGGGTACGATGAGCCTGCAAGCTCCTGTTCTGTGCTGTGCAAATTCCGCACATCTGTCGGAAATACTCCTGCGCTGTCGGGAAATACTATCGGTAAGCTCCGAAAAAGCGGCAAGCTTCTCGTTCATACGCTCGTCCATTGTCTCCCACAGTGCGGAATAATCGGGCTCTGACTGAGTTTCACGTCCTGACATAAAATCAGAGGTATCGGTTCTGTCCGCATCAATTAGAGCGGATTGAATGAGTCTTTCAAGCATTCCGATATAAAAAGCTGCCTCTGTTTTGTCTTTGCTGATAGAATTTAAGCTTTTGACTGCATTGATCCATTCAGCCGTGGCTTTTTCAAGCATAGGGGCTGCATCTTTTTCGGGAAAAACCTCGGAGATATTGGAGAGGACCTCGTCGTAATCATCGTTTTTGGAGGTACGGCGGGCATATTCGTCGCAGCCGTCCGCGTCGAGCCAGTCACTTATGCCGTGATGAGACAGGATAGTATGGGCGATACCGTCGGCAGCAGCCTTCGTCATCGGGTCTGTGTCAGCAGCCAGCTCTTTAAGGTATCTTGCGCCTGCGTAGCTGTGATCTATACTTCCGCGCTTCATATTGTTCCGCTTGTTAATGTAGTCATCAAATACTTTTCTCAGCTTTCCCGCGTCGTGCAGGAGTCCTGCAAGCCTTCCGACCTCTGACAGGGAAGCTGTGCGCAGGAATTCTGCTGCAAGAACAGAAACGCTTCGGCTGTGCTCTCTTACCGACTGGACTTTCTTGTCATTTTCGCGTATGTGAGCTGTAAACATATTTATTCACCTCTGTCGTTGGAGAGTATTTTGTAAATCTGCTAAGAAGTATTATACCACATCGCTTATATGATTTCAATATAAATTCATATATTTTTATCAATAATTAATGTAAAAACTCACAATGATACCACGTTTCGACATATTTCGACAAGATACTACGGTGAATATTTTACACATATTTCAGCTTGTAATGAATCTTACGTACAGAATAAGTATGTATTGATTTTTATACATTAAAATGATATAATATTTTCATGTATTAATTTTTAGGAGGTTTGGTATGCAGGAATTAAAAAGTCGTTTTTCTCGGGTGATCGAGTTAATGACATCGGAGCGATTTTTCTTTTATTATATTGTTTCGGTCATGATATCTCTTCCTGTATTTGAATTCTTTGATGAAAGGCATTCAAATACATTCGCAAGTCAGCCTATTATTGTGGAAATAGCGGGATATATAGGTATATTCGTTTTCATGGCACATTTTCTGAAGCACAAAGACATAAAGTATTATCTGTCTGATGCGCTTTACTTTTTGCTGTTTGCATTTGCGGTGCTTTCGGCAGTGTTTACTCAGAACAAGGACGCGACATGGCACGGTTTTGACTATGATGAATGGCTGTTCAATTTTGTGGCGTATTTCAGCCTTATGCTCGCAGGAACTATGATATGCGACAAGCAGCTTAGAAAGAATATACTGAAAGCCTTTGTCTTTGTGACCTGTTTGCAGTCTGTTGTAGCAGCTCTGCAAACGGCAGGCATATACAGCGTTGAATGCTATTATGCTACCGAGATGATAATGGAAGGCAAAATGAGCTACGGTCTTACGCAGAACTCGAACTGGTACGGAGGACTGAGCGTTTTGCTTTTTGCCTGTACATCGGGAATTTTCCTTTATACGAAGAATAAGATGACAAGGAACGTGATGTTTGGAGTGTCAGTGCTTTGCTTCTATACGCTCATCTCTTCGGAGGCAAGACTTGCGTGGGCTGGTGCGGGAGCATACATATTTTTCCTTGTGGTATCCATGCTCGTAATGAAGAAAAAGGGCTTGGAGAAGGAGAGAATGTCTGTCATATTCAGGCGTTTTATCGTGCTTATTATGGGTATGGCAGCTGTTACTGCCTTTGCGATAATCGTCTGCGGCAAGGTAACGGGCAAGCTCAACAGGATAAAGTACGAAATGAACAGCGAACTTGATGATTTTGGTTCGGGAAGAATGTACATATGGAAGCACGGACTGAAAGCATTCCCCGATCACTGGGCGTTCGGTATAGGACTTGATAATTATGAAGATGTCTTCTTGAAGAGCCATGATTATGTTGCAGGTGGATACAAGCAGGCTAAGGCGCATAATGAATACCTGCACTATCTTGTTACACAGGGAGTTTTCCAACTCATAACATATCTGACGCTTCTTGTTTATGCAGCTATTACAGGTATAAGGAATGTCATCAGGAACGATGATGAGGAGGAAAGATACATCAACTGGATACTGCTTGGAATGTTCTTCGGATACGCAGCACAGGCCATGTTCAACAGCAGTGTAGTAAATATCGCACCATATTTCTGGATAACCATAGGATTGTGTCTTTCACATAAGAATCAGCACTGGCTGGGTTACTCAAAAAACAAAAAGGCAGCGTGACGCTGCAACGACTCCCAATATCGGGAGTCGTTTTTTTGCTTATTTATCTTTTTTCAGCGGGATATCGTATATGGAATCCTTTGTGACCGACCTGCATTTCAGGAGATGCTCTGACACTATCCAGAAAATCAGCAGAATTATCAGGACGGCTGCTGCGATGACGGTGTATACCGTCATATCATCTGCCATTATACCGTCGGCAGGGACCTTCACGCAATGAGGAGATGCCGTGTCGATCCTGTGAGCTCTTACAAGCATTCTATGTGTATTGATACCGTAAGGAGTACAAGTCATGAGGGTAACGCAGTCCATATTCGGGACTATCGCAAGCTTGTTGGTCTCGTAAGGCAGTATGACTTCTGTTTGATCCACCTCATAGGTAAGTACTTCATCAAGTACAGTTATCGTAAAGGTGTCGTCCTCGATAAGCTGGTCGATGTTGGTGAAGAGCTTTGCCGAGGGCAGACCCCTGTGCGCCGATATGACAGAATGGCAGCCTATGCCGCCTATGGGCAGTGATGAGCCCTGCATATGTCCGACTGCGATATTCAGGACTTCATCGCTTGTACCGTGATATATGGGAAGAAATAAATTTATCTTAGGGATATCAATATATCCCATTACGCCTGTGCCTGTTATATCGAGTATATCGTCATATCCTGAGATGCTGTCGTATTCGGTGAAAGGATCACTCAGCTCAGCAAGTCTGAGGTTATATTCCTCGGCTTTGATAAGCAACTCTTTTTTTGTGGAATCGTCCATTTCGGCAACGGTCTTTTCGTAGTTGGAAATTGCCTTCGACTGTCGTTTTGAGTTCCACCAATTACTGAATGAAGGATATAGCATCAGGAAAAGACCCATGAGCAGCATCAGAATTAAAAATAACGTAGTGATTATATTTTTCTTTTTGCTCATTTTTCTCCTCCGAGGCTGCCGCTGTCGCTGAGAGGGAGTATTATCCTGCTGATCTTGCCGATGATATTTTCTTCGGCGATGCAGCCAACTTCTGACGAGCGGCTGTCAACAGATGCAGAGCGGTCGTCGCCCATAACAAAATAGCGGCTGTCGGGGACTTTATACGGGAATGAAATATCACATTCGCCGTTTGCTGACAGCAGGGCATAGCTCTCGTTCAGCGTCTGACCATTTACGGAAACAATTCCGTTCTCGTCGATCTCGACTGTATCGCCGCTTTCGGCTATAACTCTTTTGATGAGTATTTTTTTATTATGGTAAAAGGCGATGATGTCGCCTTTTTTTATGTCGCTGCAGCTGCTGCACAGGACGACCTGCTCTTTTTTCAGAGTAGGAGCCATGCTGTTTCCCGTAACCTTGATAACGGGGAACACAAATGCCGATATAAGGACAAATGCGGCGGCAGCAACTATAACGGCTCCGATGGTATTGAGCAGAGTGCGGATATATTTTTGCTTATACCTGCGGCGATCGAGTTCCTTTTTGAACTGTTCAGCTGTTGGGATATCCATTTTTTTCTCGTCATTCATGGTCAGCATCGTCCGTTCCCGAGTTATTATTTTTGACGCTGAGAGCTTCTGAAACGAGCTCACCGAGCTGTTTATGCAGCAAAGAGTTTTCTTCCTGCACTTTATCCAGCTCCTTTCTCATATAGTAAAGCATTTCCAGCAGCTCAGTTTTTTTTGCTTTGCGGAGCTGTTTATCGGTCATAGTAATCACCTCATAATATACTAAATGTAATATTTACTTTTAATTGCAAGATATAATTTTATGCGGGAATGTGCCGCGAAAATAGTTGATCTTATATGTGAAATAAACTTGCGGAAAGATTAAGGATCACTGTTTAATACATTATACTTTATTTCGTATGCATTAGTCAATGATAAAATCCACGAAACAGGAACAGTGGTTTAAATTTGTGAATTGCAACAAGCTTGTTGAATTATTTTGTTTAAACTGTTGATAACTGTGTTGAATTGCAGTATAATTGCAGTAGGTATTGCAGCTTGTAGTTTTTTGTTTTAAGTTTACAAACTGCAAATGCAGAACTTTGTGGAACTGCGCGGATAATTGTTGCGATGTGTACATGATAAGAGTAAATTTTTTGTTAAATGCTACGAACAGACAGTCATTTTGTTAAAAAACAATGATTCTCGTTGACATTTTTGCTAAACAGATGGTATAATTGATTTGTAAAAATAATATACACCAATAAAGAAAATATATCATATATTACGGAGTGAATTATGACTGATAAGGAATTCAAAAAGCTAAAACGAAGTGATCTGATATCCATAATATATGAGTATCAGAAACGGCAGGAAGAATTGCTTGCAGAGATCGACAGCATGAGAACTGAACTTGAAGAAAAGAGAATTAAGATCAGTAATGCGGGATCGGTCGCCGAAGCGGTGGTCGGTCTCAATCGTCTTTTTGAGACCGCTCAGCAGACAGCCGATGATTATCTTGCACAGATAAAGGCATCTGTTGAGGAAGCTGAAAAAAAGGCGGCGGAGATCGTTGCAGAGGCAGAGAAAAAAGCAGCCGTTATACTTGAAGGAGCTAACAGAGTATCTGATGAGAAACAATGAGATGTAACAGAGAAAGAAGTTTTGGCAATGTCTGATGAGAGCAAAAAAGAGGTCGTCCTTCCTTCGATGGAACAGGTCGAGACCGAGCTTGATAAAATAAAATATAAGAGGAGATTCAGGAAAACTCTGCTTAGTACGGTCTCGATACTTATTGTTGTAGCAGCTGTGGCAGTGCTTGTTTCAACTTTGTTTTTCCCCGTTGTTCAGGTCGCAGGAAACAGTATGGCTCCGACTCTGAAAAACGGTGATATACTTTTGCTGATAAAGTCCGAAAAGGTCTCATACGGAGATCTGTGCTGCGTTTCATGGCAGAACAAGACGCTTCTGAAACGTGTTATCGGTCTTTCAGGGGATAAAATAGACATAGATCAGCAGGGGAACGTATACGTAAATGATGTGCTGATCGACGAGCCGTATGTCAGCGATAAATGCCTTGGCATATGTGAGATCGAGTTCCCGTATCATGTGCCGGACAATAAGGTATTCATACTGGGCGATATTGACCGTCCTAACTTGATACAAAATAACGAATATCGAGCCACCTCGAAAATGCCGATTCTACGCAGATTTTGAAAAACGGCTATTTCGAGAGAATGGGCAGTTATCCGCCAAAACAGCGGCGTTGATACAAAATAGTGAGCCAGCGGCTTGTACATTTTAACGAACTGCCGTACAATTTAACGATTACAAGGCGATGCCGAGTGTAATAATTAAATTGTACGCGAGTGGAGGACAGTTAATGATCTACTCTTATTCTGTTGGAATTGTACTTTAATGAATACAGTTGTACATCACACGAATACAGATATGATTTAACGAACACAACTGTATATCACACGAACACAATGGAGGGTGTTAAAGGTTATGACCGATAAAGAAGTACAGCACCTATCTAAGGTGCAGCTCATCGAAATTTTATATATGCTTAGTCAAGAAAACGACTCCTTAAGAGAGGAAAATGCGCAGTTGAAAGCAAGGCTGGACGCGATCGTAGATAAGATGGTTGAGGAGAGGTCGAGCGAGCCTGTGGGGACATCCGCGGAGGCGAGTCCTTCCAAGTCCAAGAAGAAACGAAAATAAGGCTGTGGGCATCCACAGATAACAATATTGAGAGTTTGAGATGGAAGAAGAGAAGAAGATTGTATCAGAAGAAGCTGAAGAGAAACGATTAGATATCCCAACCACAGCGCAGTTTGAAGCGGAGTTAAAACGGCTGCGGTATCGGCATAACTTCATAAAGTCATTGTGGAGTACAGTGAGTTCCTTGATTGTAGTGGCAGCAATCGCAATTATCATTTCAACGATGATCCTGCCGGTGCTGCGCGTTACCGGCACCAGCATGAATCCTACACTGAAAAACGATGAGGTGCTGCTCTGCAACAAATTAGCTGATATCAAACAGGGCGACATCATCGCTTTCTACTATAACAATAAGGTGCTGATTAAGCGTGTGATTGGACTCCCCGGCGATGTAATCGACATTGCAGAGGACGGAACGATCTATGTGAACGGCGAGGCACTTGATGAGCCGTATGTTTCAGAGCTGGCGCTGGGTGAGTGCGATATTCAGCTGCCGTATCAGGTGCCGGAATCTCGTTTTTTTGTCTGTGGCGACAACCGCGGAATTTCAATTGACAGTCGATCAACGAGTATTGGCTGCATCGCAGAGGAGAATATCATCGGTGTGGTATTTTTCAGAGTTTTGCCGATCAAGAGTATCGGCTTCTTTTAGAACTTCGGTGTATGGGTTTTATATGAAAGCTATATAAAACTATCTCAGGAAAGGAGAGTGCAGGAGTTGAAAGATCTACAGAACAGAATTCAGCAGTTGCTGAACGAGGAGAAGAATCACAACAGGGCTGTGGCGCTCATCACTGCACTGTCCCTTTTGATGATGTTTATTGTGCCGTATGTTGGGGTAATGCCGGGTGCGGCGATGACTGAGAATACAGTAGAGTATGAGCTTATTTGTGGCATAGAAGAACATACCCACACTGATGAATGCTATACGCTTATCTGTGAGGATGATTCTGAGGAGCATGAACATACAGAAGAATGCTATGAACTGATATGTGGGATGGAAGAGCATCAGCATGATGATGGGTGCTATGCTGAAATTGAATCCTTCGATTATAATAATAGCTACTTAAAAATGTCAGCACTTGGAAATACCAATATACTTGCTGCAGCAGGTTCTTCTGGGTTTGACGGACAAAGAAGTTCTAAAAGCAAGCCTGAAACAAGAGAAGATAATAATAATAATCTTATTAGTGCAACAGGCGGAAGTAGCTATTTCACGTCTCCAGTTACTGAAGTAGGTCCTAATACGAAGGAAGTTGAAGATAGCGAGATCCAAAATATCACAGTGTCAATCGGTGGTAATGATTACTCTGCTCCTGATCAAGATGGAAATGGAGTAACAGTACTGCTTGATGAGATGAGCTCTGATCCTATTGATGCAAGTTTTTCGATTAGATATTTAATTGAAAAGGACGGAGATAACTATCCCGTCAACGTTGATTCCCCTTGTATTTATTATCAGCTCCCTGATGGTGTTACAATTCCGGATGAGTACTTTGGAAGAACAAGATATGTTAGTGACCCGAATTATAACGGCCCTGACGGACATATTTCTGGATATTTTTCAATTAATGAAAATGGTCTTATTGTAATTCAGTTTACAGAGGATTATATCAGAAACAAGATTTATCAGTCTGATTACTTTGAAGGAAGCATTAACTTTGACGGAAAGATCAATCGTGCAAAGACTCAAAGTGGCGACAGAGAAATCATGATTGGTGGACTGATCCTTCAAATCCCATTTACAAATCAGGATAGTCAACTTGACAAGACTAATAGTGTAGTAAACACTGAAACCGGTATTGATATTAATTGGGCGATTACAGTTACTAATGTAGCGAACCCGGCAGAGTTGTCCGGATGCATACTTGATGACCCGATGTTCCAGAATGCAAGTGTAACGGTTGTGCCTTCTGATGCAGGATCATTTGTTAATGGACAGTTTGTGTTTGCCGATGCTGCGAATTATGCATCAGAAATCACATTTACTTATACGGAAAGTCTTGATGCAGATGACATCAATGATCGGATGCTTGCAGACAATAATCCTTATTCAAATCAGTTCGTTCTGGATAATAATACAGCAACACTGTATGCAAGTGATGGGACAACTGAATTAAAGCACAAAGATAGCACGGCATATAGTAACAAGCCTAGGATCGAGAAATCCGGTGAGGAGTCATATAAAAACGGTCGATGGATCAAGAGTACAATTTATTGGACAATTGATGTGACCGCTCCGCAAGGTGGAAATCTGAATGGGTATTATATCACAGATGATGTTCTGAACCAAACGCTTTCACAGGATAATAAGCTGAAAACGGATGGACTGACAGATGATAATGGTCATAAGAATTCAGTGGTTGTCATGAATGGCGATACGGAATTAACAGAAGGAACTCACTACACATACGATTCGAGCACAGGTAAAATTACATTCAACGGTGATTATGAATCGGTATCAATACTTTATGTTACAAATTGCCATGATGTTGAAAAGGACAGTGAAAACAAGCGAAATGTAAATAATACTGTTAGCTTGTATCATCCTGATAAAGACGATACGCCGCTTGGAACTGATAGTGCGTATGTGCCTTTTGATAATTCCACTTTCAGCTATGGTAAATATGCTTCCTATAATTATGATGATAACCTGATTACATGGGAAGTAAGCGGTACGGTTCTTAATCCAGCTAATGCTAATATCTACCTGAACGATCCGAATGTCCAGTTTTATTTGAAAGATGAGTCGTTCAAAACAATTGGATTAGACGAGCTGGCGCTTAAGTCGGCAAACTGGAATAATTCAATTTATGACTTTGTATTGGATACTACTCATGCTAATGACAGTACACCTTATCTTCTCATAAAGAGTGGTGACAGTGTCTATGGTAAGGTTCAGTATAAGTCTGGAACAGATGATACGCTGGAAATTGTTGACTATGAAGAAAACACACCATACCACCTGTCGGCGGTTGCATTCAATTATACGATTGATGTTAGCGGAACTGACGCAAAACCTGCAAACGGAACCTCAGTTACGAAAGATGGTATGACGATAACAGCCAATGAAGATGGTTCTATCATTACCTATGAGAACAGTTTGGGAAACGGTCTTTCGGGCGATGATTATAAGGGCGTAATTGGCGAGTTTAACAAGACGGTAAGAAGTACTATCGGCAAGAGCATGACAAGCGTGACTGGTGAGAGCAGTGTGCTTGGGCGAGATACTGGATGGTATTATACTGATCCGGAAAATCACAATGAACCTGTTTATAAGCAGCTTTCTTGGACAGTAAATCTTGTTCAGGATGAGGGCTTTGCGAAAGATTCTGTTTTTACAGATACGCTGAAGAGCGCGGACAGCAGCGTGCAGCATGTTTTTGATGCCGACATGCTTGACTTACAGATTACCCTCAAAACCAAAGAAAATGGGGGCACTGTGATAACCGGCTCCAATGTGTCGTACACACCCTCAATAAGTGGCACTACACTAACGGTAACGTTTGACGCGGATTATAGTGCTTATAAGTATGCAACAATAACCTATAATTCTAAGGCAATAGTATCTCAGATCAAAGGAAGTGGTGATGACTGGTCAACTGCTGATAACCGTTTCTATAATGAAGCTGAGTACGCAGATCATACCGCATCCAGCAGCTACTCTTATCAGAATAAGAACCCAGAGTATATCGAAAAGTTCAATTTGTCGCTCGATAAAAAGTGGTCTGATTCTGATACTACGAAACGTCCTGATAGCATTCAGTTCCGACTGCTGCGAAAGAGTGGCTCTGCATCTGCGACAGATGAGGAGAAAAAATGGAAGTATCTTTCTTATGATGCTGCAACAGGAAACTGGATAGAGCATGAAGAGGAAGGAACTTTGACAGATGATTCGCTCTATCTGTTCTCTGCTTATAGAACCAAAAACTATGCTTACTCCTTTGCAAATTTGCCAAAGGACACAACCGCACATGATGGCGATTATGAGTATAAGATCGTGGAGCTTCCGGTTGAGGCTTATGCAACTTCCTATCAAACTGGATATGCAGGCTTTTCTGGAAATCATTCTTATACGATCACAAATACCCGTGAGAATTCGATCGAGAAATATGTGCTGGATAAAGATGGAAACCGGCTCACCAATGAAATGATTGCTTTGGATAACCTTGAATTGGTTACGCTGAATGAAGACCATTACGCAGAGGCCAATGAGGCAGGTGCTAAGGTGAATCATAGCGGACAGTATTATCTTATCAGCTATGAGATCGACGTTGATATACTTGATGACTACGAGTATTTGCTTACAGATGTGATTCCAAGCGGAACTATATTTGTACATAATGTTACAGAATCAGGCAGCTATGAGTATCAGCCTTCTATAGATGATATTAAGCAGGCGATACACTTTGGATATGTCCACAGTTTTACTGGCGGAGGCGGCTATAATAATATCCATGTAGAAGTATCTGATGCGAGCAATGAAGTTAAGTTCACAAAATTAACTAAGAACAATCATCGTATTATGTACTATTTGGCAGTTTCTAAAGAAGAACTCGAAACATATGTTGATGGAACAGTATCCCTGACAAAACAGTATGATAATACTGCAACGCTTTCAGGAATGCAGCCGGTGACGAGCAGTGTGATTATTACTAAACAGAAAACCGATCACGAAGATAACACACTTATATCAAAGGATGTAGCAAATAGTACAGCTACAGATGATACTACAGGAGAATCATTCTATCAGGCTACAGAACAGGAACTGCGATATAGAATTCTCGTAAATCCTGAAGGCAAAAAACTCGCAGCCACAAATAAGTCTACTTATGATATTAACGATATTCTTAAAATTAATCCAAAGGATGTTGGTGTTGATATTGTGAGTGTGACGGTAAAGGAGGTTAAAATTACATCACCGCTTGCTACTGATGCAAATGGAAGGTATATCATTGATCCGTCAAAATATACTGTTACAGACGATGAGGAACCAATTACTTACTCCTATGTATCGGGTGATGATTCTGTTACAGAGTCGGATGTTTCAGGTGAGTATCTTTTCCTGAAAAAAGAAAATACAAACGACCATGTGGATTATTATGAAACAGAGCGTCATGTCACGATCCCAGATAATGAAGTCGTTTATTTAACAATAAAGGGAAAGATGAGAGACGAGTATAAAGGTAGCATTGATAGTTCCTACTCTCCCATTAACATTATATATCAACAGTATTTCACATATGGCAATCAACCAGTGGGTGAAACACTTAAGCCAACAGCAACAAGTGATTATGTGAAATCCTATGAGTATGATCCTGAAACTGGTGATTATACATTGCTCGTAAAACTGAGTAATATGCCAGCTAATACTTCAGATATCAAGATTGAACGCTCTGATTACAGAGGCGCAGGTATCACTTCAGTCACTGTTGAAAGTGCTACTCGCTATAAAACCAACGACCAAGGCGAACTTGTTATCACAGTTCCTGATTCAAAAGCATTGTTGATTGAGTATACTTACAAGGTTGATGTAAAATCCGGTCATATCAATGTTACAAATGAAGCCTCTATTGACACAGGAAGTGTGAGCGCATGGGATAAGGAAGACGGTACAGAATTTGAAGTATCTCAGGCTACTGCGTTCTCTGGTGCATCGAATGAAGTGAAGCTTGTCAAGCGTGATATCAATGATTACAATCTTAAAATCGATGCTGATTTCTATGTTGCCTATTATGATGCCGCAAGTGGAAAATGGTTTTTCAGCAGCAATACAACAAATTCCACGCAAGGAAGTGGAGCTACCGCATATACTGTCAACAGCTTTACATTTGATAAGGAAGCAGATGGCAATTCCATACCGAGCGGAGCTGCGAAGGTTTCTGTGCATGGAATCAATCACATCATACTCGACAGACAGAATGCTGTTTATAAATTCATTGAGGTTCCGACAACTCCCGGATATTTGGGAACAAATATTGCTTTCCCGGTATCTTATAACGGGATGACATTCAATACCTTCGATGAGCTTGTGAACGATTATCTGACAAATGAAGCAGAACGTTCCGCAGACAGAAATTATCCGTTCAGAACATTCTTCCAGACATATGTTCCGGTGCATTACTTCTCGTATGGCACGGGGACAATCACAAAACCGCCTGGTGTGGACAGTGATTTGATCAAAAATGTTTCGGTTGGTGATAATCTTAATATCGACAATACGAAGCTTCTTGGCGTTAAGGCTGAAAAGAACTGGAATGGCGGCACATGGCCGAATGGTGCGACTGCACTTTTGAAGCTCTACTATTCTGAAAAGAAGATTACAGACGGTTCTTTCCCTGAGTCTTTAAAGGAAGCCTCGATGGATGCGCTCGGTATTCAGGACAGCAACTTTAAGGCTACTGTATCTCTTAATTCCGGAATGCAGAGCTACACTTGGACGAATCTTCCGACATCTATCAACGATAAACGCATTTACTATTATGTGCGCGAGGAATCATATACGATCGATGGTGTTAACTACCGGTTGCAAGATGATGGGAGTTACACGGACGGCATGGAAAAAGGGCTGTATGCACCAAACTATGACGGAAATGGTATCTCTCGTTCTGACAGTGATTCTTCTGCTGTAGTTACCATCAGCAACACAAGCGGCTTGTTCCTGAAAAAGATCTGGCTCGACTACTACGGCGGCGAGATCGACGGAAGCTCCGAAGAGCTGCCACAAACGATCAAGGTGGAGCTAAAGGGCAAAAGAGCGACAACAGGTGCAGAGGAAAAACTGTATATCGTGGGTTCCGATGCAGTGGATGCTGAGGGCATTATCACATTGAGTGCGCCGGATTTCATGATGGAGCTGGACGGTAATGTCAGACTTCGGAATGCTCCTGCGGATTCGAGTGAGGATGAAGAAACAGCAAAATCGCATACCGTTAAGATCTCTGATTACAGTTTCTTTACTCTGACAGAAAAGGACAGTGACACAGCGATCTGCTGGGATACCAGTGTAACGCCAACGAATACAGCAGCAAAGGTCAGCGAAGTTTACCGTGCATCCTCGCTTTCAAGCGTGGTGAACGGAAAGGGTCAGATCGCAGTTGCGAATCAGAAAATGAAACCCACACCGATCTCCATCACAGCGAATAAGGAATGGGTAGGCGGAGTTCCTGAAGGAAGTCCACAGATTCAGCTCATTCTTTACAAGACGATGGATTCTACGGTGACAGAGGAAAATTTCGAGACAAAGCTGACATCCAGCGATCAGGTAGGAGAGGCTATTACTCTGCCGTATAATGGAAAATGGTCGTATACATGGTCAGGTCTTGAAAAGAAGGATGCGACATCCAAGCAGGATTACCGTTATTTCGTAAAAGAAGTAAAGACGGGACTGACCGGATATCAGGCACCAACCTACGACAATCAGGGCAGAACCGGCGGCGGTTCAATGACGGTATACAATACACCTGTTCCAAAAGCGCAGCTTGAAGTGATAAAGCAGTGGACTGACAAGGACAGCTCCAAGAGACCTGCGCAGGTTTATGTTGATCTGTACCGCATAGCTGAAACACCTGTAAATGCAGGAGACAGCGGCGGTGAACCGCAGGCACAGACACAGAGTTTCAAGGGGACAAAGGAAAACCGTCTCCTGAGTATGTCGGCTGTTCGCAGAGCGTTAGCACCGGAATCACCAGCACCGATGCAGCTACCGAGATTGAGTGCGATCGGTATTGCGACTTTGGCAACGGCTAGTGAGTTAACAGATTCGGAAGGTAGAACATACTACACTGACGAAATAGGTAATTATTATTTATTTACAATTGGTCAATGGGGACAGTGGGCTTCTTTTAATCTACCTGTTTTAGACAGTACAATGAGTTATTCTAAAATAAAAGTAGAAGGTGCTGTCGGAGATGGAACGATGTATTGGGGCGTTCCTAAATACTCTTGGGGCGGAGGTCAAGATACTGCAAATGCACTTCATACTTTTAGCACAAGTGCCGGTACTTATGATGTTAGCAATTACCAAATTGATGCTTCATATGATCAATTGGTGTTCTCTCCAGTTGCACAAATTACAGATGCTGGCGGTGTTAGCATAAAGGTGTACTTCGCCTCTTCCTTCCAAATCACCCTAGAATCCAATCTGACATTCGATGTTGACCCGAGTAATGCAGTCAAAATTGGTTCGAGTACAGTTGAATGTGATGCTGTGCCGCATATTGCCGGCGTAGATGATTCTAATGTAAGCGAATATGTGACAGTAACACAAAATGCTGACAAGGAATTCATGATGACTGTATTGAAGAATCCTCCCGGAAAAATCAGCGTGACCATAACAGACAAGTCAAATTCCGAGAATACTGGTTCGATTGACAACATCACGATCACCCCCATGCAAATCACCCCCACAAATGTATCTGCGCTTTCCACAAGTACAGACCTCATTACCATTCCGGTCACACACACGGCAGGAAATGCACCGCAGATTTCAGGCGGAGATGCTACCGTTGCTAGTTGTGTATATGATAACGGAAACCTTGTTATCACACCTGCAGGCAACGCATCTTCCCCGACAGCGGTCAGCTCAACATGGACAGTATCCTATGGCGGTGTTGAGATTCCGGTAACATTTACAGCAAACCCTGCACAGTTGACTGCTGAGATCACAGACGGTAAGACGCAATTTAACATTGGTGAAGAGTTCCATGTCAGAACCAACAAACCTGCCGGATTCCATCTGCAAAAATCAGAAACGGATTCAAACCCAGTTGATGGTTTGGTTCAGGTTGGAACACCGGCACAGGGCGATGATGGCTATTATACCTATACATTCAAGGTGAATGGACGTGAGGATATTGATGCTGCATATTTAGTAGCAGAAAACACGGACGACAGTAACCAGAATGTGGGTATGCCGGTTAGCTTCAAAATGGTGTATACAAAGCAAAACGTAGATGCCATTGAGAATATGACTGGTGAACAGCAAAATAACGCCCGAATCATCAATAACATTCCGCTTGTGCAGGATCCAAACAATCCTGACCGGTATATTTGCACGGATACAGCAACGCTTGCAAGGCTCGCCGCTCTTCCAATAACAGATGATAATGGTAATGCATATCATTATTACATTGTTGAGGATGAAACTGGATTAAATGGCTATGTTCCGTGGGATTACTCAGGTAACAACGGAAGCACACTGGGGGCAAACGGAAAGGTGACCTACACCGTCTATAACGGACGAAATGATGAGGACTCACCCTCCACCACCCTCCCCGAATCCGGCAGCACCGGCACCCGCATCTACTACACACTCGGTGCAATGCTCCTGCTCTTAGCGGCAGCCGGATACTGGGCCTACTCGATCAAGCGCCGGAGGTGGTACGATGAATGAGTAACCTCACACGGCACATGATACAGAAGTTACAAGCACAAACCACAAGAAGCCCCGTTCGAGGGTAGTGTGTGAAAGCCTGCCCTCTGGACACAACCCAAAATACTTATTATAAAGGAGTATTATCATGAAAAAGACAAGAAAGATCGCTGCTATGATCGCAGCAATGGCACTGACGGCGGCAATGTGCGTGCCGACAGCTATGATGAGCGCGAGTGCGGAAGCTACTCCGAATACAGTTACTATCACAAATGCAAGCGGCGCAAGTGATACGGCTACGCATGTCTACAATGCTTACAAGATTTTCAAGGGTACTGCCGGCTCAGGAAGCACTATTGAAGGCATCGATTGGGAATCCGCAGCGATTCAGACAGCTGTTATTACAGCTTACAATAGCGTTGATGGTCTTACTGATCTGGCAGCAGGAACTTCGGCTCTTGATGCTGCAAATGCTCTCAACGTTTTGAATGCTACGCAGCTGAAGGCAGTTGCTAAGGCTTTGGCAAAGAGTACAACTTCGCTTGGTACTGCAATTGCTTTGGAAGGAACAGCAATTACAGAAGCAAATATGGGCGATGGCTATTATCTGATTGTGGATACTGCTACTGCAGCTGATGCCAATAATGAGAACTATTCAACATCGTTCCCAATGCTTACAGTTTATGATGCAAGTGAGGGCCTTGAAATCACCACAAAGGGCACATTCCCGACGGTAGAAAAGAAGATTCAGGAAGATGACAAGACCGGAACATGGCAGAATGATGCTGTTTATGGCACACGATACAACGATACCGCTGACTTCTGTATCGGTGACACCGTTCCCTTCAAGCTGATTGGTACGATCCCAGATGAAACCACTCTCGGCTACTATCAGACGTACAAGTACATTTTCCACGATACTCTTGGTAAAGAATTTACACTTCTCGACAAGGACAATGCAGAAGTTGCAACAACTAATTATGCATCAGGTTTCGATGCAGATGATGTTGTGGTTACGATTGGCAATACAACTATTACAAGTGGCTATACTGTTACAGCATCGACATCTGGAACGGGCGATTCTCTGAAAACGGAAATTACTATCGAGTTTGCTGATTTGAAGTCTGTTACGCCTGCATTGACTGATGCACAGCTTGCGACTGCCGGAAAGGTAACGGTCACCTACAATGCAAAGCTGAATGCAAACGCTGTAATTGGTCAGCCCGGTCAGACAAATGAGGTTTATCTCGAATACTCAAACAATCCTACAAACAGCGCAAGTGGTGACACGGGTAACACTGGCAATTCCCCGAAGGATAAGGTTATTGCATTTACCTATCAGCTCGATGTGACCAAGAAGGATGCAGCAACAAATGCGACTATCAATGGTGCAAAGTTCGTTCTTAAGAATAGTGCTGGTGCATATGCAGTTGTTGCTGATGGTAAGATGACAGGTTGGATCACTCCTGATGCTGAAGCAACTATCAGCTATGACTCTACAGGTGATAAGATGATTTCTACACCTACTGAGGGTGAGGCAACTGATTTTGGAGCAACGATCTTTACAACTGCATCAGGTGGTGTATTCAGTGTAGTTGGTCTTGATGACGGTAACTATACTCTCGTCGAGGTTAAGCAGCCTGACGGCTATAAAATGCCTGATAACCCGAATACCACGTTTACAATTACCGCCGATACAGGCAATAGTCAGACAGATAATGAGATCGATGGCACTGAACTGGCTACGCTCACGATTACCGTTGGTACTGCATCGTCTGTAAACGGTACAGTGGCAGATGGTGACGTTGACATGGATGTATTCAATACAAATGGCGCAACCCTCCCCATCACCGGCGGCATGGGCACCACGCTCTTCATCCTCGGCGGCGGCGTGACCGCAGCGGCAGCGGGCATCTACCTCGTTTCCAAGAAGCGTGCAAAGGAAGAGGATGCACAGTAATCTCCCGCAACTATATAACAGACAGAAACACAGAATAGAAACCTAACATAAAACCTGCGCCTCCGTGGGGTGTCCTGCGGAGGCGGTCAGGGAGAAATCCACAAGGAGAAGATGATCGAAATGCAGTCGAAAAAGAAACGCGATATCATAATGACTGTGGTTTTCGGCTTCATCTTTCTTGCGGGTCTCTCCGTGATGCTTTATCCGACTTTTTCCAACTGGTGGAATCAGCGCCACCAGACACGCGCCGTGGCAAACTACAAAGAAGCCGTTGCGGAGATGGACAATGACGATACGGAACAGATACTCGCCGAAGCCCATGCTTACAACGAACAGCTTGCACAGCTTTACGCACCGTTCACCAATTTTGATGCTATTCCCGGCTATGACGATATCCTGAATATCTCCGGCACGGGCGTTATGGGCTACGTTTCT
>NZ_JAILNU010000030.1 GCF_024691275.1 Ruminococcus sp.
TGTTAATTTGGAAATAAGAGATAAGGAGTTCATCGTTCTCGTTGGACCTTCCGGCTGCGGTAAGTCAACAACTCTCCGTATGATCGCCGGACTCGAAGAGATCTCGGAAGGTGAGCTTTATATAGGCGATAAGCTCGTAAATGATATCGCTCCAAAGGACAGAGATATCGCAATGGTTTTCCAGAACTATGCTCTTTACCCTCACATGACAGTTTTTGATAACATGGCTTTCGGACTTAAGCTCCGTAAGGTACCAAAGGATGAAATAGAGAGAAAGGTAAACGAGGCTGCAAAGATCCTCGACCTTACACACCTTCTTGACAGAAAGCCTAAGGCAATGTCAGGCGGTCAGAGACAGAGAGTTGCCCTCGGCCGTGCTATCGTTCGTTCACCTAAGGTATTCCTTCTCGACGAGCCTCTCTCAAACCTCGATGCAAAGCTCCGTGCTCAGATGAGAACCGAGATCGCTAAGATCCACAAGAAGCTCGGTACAACATTTATCTACGTTACTCATGACCAGACAGAGGCTATGACAATGGGTGACAGAATCGTATGTATGAAGGACGGCTTCGTTCAGCAGATCGACACACCTCAGAACCTCTATGAGAACCCTGTAAACAAGTTCGTTGCAGGCTTCCTTGGCTCACCTCAGATGAACTTCATCGACGCTGTACTCAAGGAAGAATATAACCAGTACGTTGTAGAATTCGGCGGAAGAAACCAGAAGTATCAGATCATCGTTCCTGAGTCAAAGGTAAACGAGAGCCTCAGTGACTATGTTGGCAAGGAGATAATCCTCGGTGTACGTCCTGAGTCTATCCACGATGAGGAAATGTACCTTTCAAATGCTTCAACAGGCGTTATCGACGCAAACGTTGAAATTACAGAAATGATGGGTGCTGAGACATACCTCTACCTCCTCTGCGAGGGTATCCCGCTTACAGCAAGAGTAAGCCCAAGATCAACAGCAAGACCTGGTGATGATATCAAGGTTGCTATTGATCCTAACAGAATCCACCTCTTTGACAAGGAAACTGAGAAGGCAATTGTAAACTGATTAATTCTTTTCATATTTATCCTTTCTTTGTACACAGTGCCGAGCGGCACTGTGTACACGCAAATTACCGCAGTATTTTTACTGCGGTTTTTTGTATATTTGATCTCATGAAAAAGCCGAAATACAGGTGTCAAGTAACTCTTTCGCCCCTGAAAACAGCGATGAAAAGAGGGTATTGCTTTACTTTTTCTGCTTGCTGTTTTATGATAAAAGCGGAGATGAAAAAAAACATCGGAAAAAATATCCGAGATATCAGAACTCAAAATAATATGTCACATGAAAAGTGAGGTAAAATATGTCAGAAATAAAAAAGTATATTAATGAACATAAAGATGAAATGATCGACTTTTTAACTGAGCTCGTGGCTGTGCCAAGTGTACAGGGAAAGACTGAGGAAGGCTTTCCATTCGGCGAAATGCCTGCAAGAGCGCTGGAAACTATGCTGAAAAAATGTGAGGAGTACGGTTTTCATGTGGAGAATGTGGAAAACTACGCAGGCTCGGCAGACGTGAACGATATGCCTGCACAGCTTGCCGTGCTCACCCACCTTGACGTAGTTCCCGTGGGCTCGGGCTGGACTACAGACCCATTTGTACTGCGCTATGAGCCCGATACAGACAAGCTCATCGGACGCGGAGCTATCGACGATAAAGGCCCTGCTGTTGCAGCTCTGTTCGCCGCAAGAGCAGTCAAAGAGCTGGGACTGCCGCTGAAAAAGGGCATACGCCTTATCTTCGGCACCAATGAGGAGAACGGCTCGGCTGACCTTGCGTACTACCGCAAAAAGCGCGATTTACCGCCAATGGTGTTCACTCCCGACGGCGAGTACCCACTTATCAATGCTGAAAAGGGTATGCTGAGAGTGTACTTCTCGTCGGACTTCGACGACGACGAAATAGCCGAAATACAGGCAGGAACAGTGATAAATGCTGTGCCGCAGTTCTGCACAGTGAATATGTATAACGACGACGGCGAGAAGGAAGAAGCCGTCTATGAGGGAGTTTCTGCACACGCTTCAACTCCCGAAAAGGGCGACAATGCCATAACTCAGTTCTTGCAGAGCTACTGCGGCGAGAATCTGCTGCTCATGTCTCTTGCGGAGCTCTTCCCCCACGGAGAGCTGAACGGAAAGAGCTGCGGACTTGGCTTACGTGACGATATTTCGGGCGATATGACCTGTGTGCTGTCTATGCTGAACACTGAAAACGGACGCATCAGGGGCGGTATCGACATACGCTTTCCGCTTGACCGCACAAAGGCTGAGATCAGCGAAATTATATGCAGGGCTCTTGAGGAGGCAGGATTCACTGTTGACAGCTGCGACGGCGTAGAACCTCACTGCACCGACGAAAACAGCGAGTTCGTGCAGGCACTGCTCCGTGTGTATGAGCGCGTTACAGGCGATAAGGGACACTGTATCGCCATCGGCGGCGGTACTTATGTCCATGAGATAGAGGGCGGAGTTGCTTTCGGTGCGGAGTTTCCAAACGAGGACGGTCGTATGCACTGTCCCGACGAGTTCATAACCGTGGAGAATCTGCTGAAGAATGCCGAGATCATGGCGGAGGCTATGGCAGAGCTGTGTAAATGACAATTTGTAGGGGCGGATATTATCCGCCCTTTTTATTATAATTAGATCAGAAACACGAACTTTTCAACATTTTATTTCTGAATGTTGAAAAACTCAGGCAGCTGAAAAGGCGGACATATAGTCCGCCTTTTGTTATCGGTCTTTCTTTTTTGTGGTGGTGGTTTTCTTGCTGTCGTCTTCCTTATCGCCGTCGAGGCCGTCTATAACGTCGTCGGCAGCGTCCTTAGCGCCGTCGATGATGTCCTTTCCTGCTTCACCTGCACCGCCTATAATGTCTTTTCCTGCGTCACCGACACCGTCGGCAGCGTCATCAACTCGGTCGCGGACGCTCTTGTTTTCTGATTTTTTGTCAGTAGTACCGTCTTCGATAACAGCTCCGTTTCCGTTATCTGTATAATGACCGTCGTTATTATTGCTGCATGATGTCAGAGATGCACAAACGGTAACAAATATGGAGCATATTGCTAAAAGCTTTTTCATACAAATCATATCCTTTATAAAGTATTGTTGTGGACTTGT
The DNA here is from genome assembly GCF_024691275.1 of Ruminococcus sp. Taxonomy (GTDB): domain Bacteria; phylum Bacillota; class Clostridia; order Oscillospirales; family Ruminococcaceae; genus Ruminococcus. Next base: position 3,168 of record NZ_JAILNU010000030.1, read on the forward strand.
TTTCCACAACGCAAATTTATTGTTTACACGTTTTCCCTGATTATCCACACCTTTTTCAACTTTTTAGCACTTCCAGAAAGTGTATTCTGCGTTGTTTTCCACCTTTTCCACAGAGTTATCAACAATCGAACATATGAATCCACACTCATTTCAACAGCTTGTGGAAAACTTTTCCACCCGATTGTGAAATAAAAATAGGACTATATTGCTGTAAAATAATGGTTAAAAGTTGTTTCGCTTGAATAATGTCGGAGTATGTGATATAATATTTTGAGCAATTTGATGCAGCGTTACGCTGCTCAGTTTGAAGCAGAAATGGAGAAAAATATGTTTGAAGGTTTTTCACAGGAGGCGCTGGAGTTCCTCCTCGGCATTAGGCATAACAACAATAAGGACTGGTTCGAGCCGCGCAAGGCGGTCTATACCGAGAAGATATACAAGCCCTTGAAAGAGCTGGGTGAGGAGCTTTTTGCGCCGTTTGCAGATATCGAGGGAATGGTCTCGAAGGTGGGCAGGATATACCGCGACGAAAATTTCGCGCCGTATCTGCACTACCGCGATACCTTGTGGATATATGTCCGCTATGACGCGTGGTACTGGAACAAGACTCCTACCCTGTATTTCGAGCTATCTCCCGAGGGAGCTGAGTTCGGCTTCCGTATATCCAAGCCCGAAGCCGCAGTTATGGAGCGTTTCCGCAGCGGACTTATTGAAGATTCAGCGCCGTTTTTCAACATGATAGCAGAACTTGTTGAAAAGTACGGGCTTACGGTCGGCGGTGACGAATATAAGCGGAAAAAGCCCTGTCCAAAACCCGAATTGGAGAAATATTTCGTTAAAAAGGGACTTAGTGTATATACAAAGGTCAGTGATCCTGCGGAGCTTTTCTCCCGAAAAATAGCGGAGCATACCGCCGAGGTGTTCAAGGCTTTGCAGCAGCTCAACGACTACTTCCATGAAATTGTTGAAATTGAGGAGCTTGCCAAAGCTATACTCAGAGAAGAAAAGGAGCAGCAGCTCTCCCAGCCCGAACCCGAAATAAACATGGTAAAAGCTCCCGATGTAGAGTTCATGTGGTAGCAGCGTGACGCTGCACCCTTGCCACGCGAGCTGAGCCAGCTCGACCGCAGCCACGTTGTCGCTCATAAACTCGCTCGCTCTGTACAAAACGTTGATCTGTAATCGCTTACGGCACTATATGCAAAATGTAACATGAAACAACTGTAGGGGCGAACACTGAGCGCCCCTACAATTCCGAAATTATGATTCAAAACAGTCCCCTGACATCTTCAAATGTCAGAGTTGGATGCAAGGCGAGATTTATGCCGAACGCAAGCAGCTGTGAAGCTCTTTCTGTCAGGCGGTCTATATCACGGGGAGTTACCAGCATATTTGGCAGCTCCCTGTTTATTTTTCTCCCTGTGAGGCTTTTGACGATAGTATGCATATCAACGACTGTTGGAACTCCAATGGCTATGACAGGGATACCGAGACTTTTTTCCGAGAGCTCCATTCGCTGATTGGAAACTCCGCTCCCGGGGGATATACCGCTGTCTGTGAGCTGTATGGCGGTACCCAGACGGCTGATATCGCTGCAAGCGAGAGCATCAATGGCGATTATGCAGTCGGGTTTTACCTCAGAAGCGACTGCGCGGACAAGTTCTGCACTTTCTATGCCTGTCTGTCCCATAACGCCTCCTGCAAATGAACATACCCGACGCAGCGATGTTAAAAACTTCTCCTCTTCGCTGTCGTAATTATCGCTGAGATGCCTTGTGGCAAGTATCTTTGCAGCCGTTTGCGGCCCAATGGCATCGGGGGTGATATCGTTGTTGCCAAGCCCGACCACCATTATCTCGCCGTCGGGAACGAGCAGAGAGAGCTCCTGTGCGAGCTCCTCAGCCATGAACTGATAATCGTCGGAAAAACGGCTCAGGCAGTCGCCTTCAAGAGTGATGTAGCGACCCTTGCCCTTTCCGATAGTGGAAAGGCAGCTGTCGTCGTCAATGGTTATCTCTGTGATGCTGAAAGCTCTGCCCCGTTCGGAGATGTGAACGCTCTTAGGGAGAGCGTCTGCGGAGAAGCTTTCGAGAGCGAGATCTGTGCGAATATTCATGATTTCCTCCATATTGTGCATATTGCTTTAATTGTGGAAAATTTTTCTTACTATAATTTCACTTTTAGCTATTGAAAATATTGTTGAAAAATGATATAATTGTATTTGTCTCAGTATGGCAGCTGTGCGTTGCAGCTGTCGGGAGTGAACGAACCCGTGTTTGCTCCTATTATCTGTAAAATGCGGGCATATATACGGTCTGCATAATTTGAGGAGGTGTAACGAAATGCCAAACATTAAGTCTGCAAAGAAGAGAGTAAAGGTAAATGCTACAAAGGCTGCTGCTAACAAGGCAAGAAAGTCTAACCTTAAGACTACCCTCAAGAAGGCTGATGCTGCTGTAGCAACAGGCGCTGCTGATAAGGCAGAGGCAATCAAGGTTGCTATCAAGAGAGTTGATCAGGCTTGCGCTAAGGGTCTTATGCACAAGAATAAGGCTGCAAGAAAGAAGTCACAGCTCGCTAAGAAGCTCAACTCTGCTGAGTAATCGGTCTCTTTAACGATATAAGAAATGGAAATCCCCTTGCGGACAACTCACGGTCGGCAAGGGGATTGTTTTTATCATATGATATTTTATTCATAGTAATCACGAAAAAGCGCTAATAGTAACACTTATTTGTGGTTAGCATCTTTGGTCACAATTGTAAAAGTTGTTATAGCAATAATAACCAAAGTGATAGCAGTAATAATTATTATTATTGCTGTAATTATTTTTTTATTCTTGGCAGTATTGTTTTTTCTAATTGAAGTAATTAGACCAATAATCAATATAATGCAATAAGCATATCTCAACCAGTTCATAAAAATTTCGAAGCTTTACGGAACGAGTACGGATTATATTCTTGGGCTTACAGATGAAAAGGCGAAATACCCCGTAAAAAAGTGATATAAAAGCAAAACAGCCATAGAGAAGGGAAAGCTTCTTTATGGCTGTTCATATTAGAGAAGTGTCTGTGAATTTCGATAAAATATTTTATTATTCTTTGACGTATACGCCGACTATTTCAGAGATGTATGCGCGGTGGTAGGGGTCGTTTCCGAAGAATTTCTCGTTAAGCCCATCATCTGTGAGGAAGCCCTCGCCTTTGAAGTCATAGCTGTAGAGCTTGCGGCAGACGATGACCATTTCAGCCTCTGCGAATGTCATAGAGCCGTCTATCTCAGCAGGAGTAAGACCTGTTTCCTCAGCCTTGTTGCAGTCTCTGCCCGAATGTGAGCCGCAGAATGAGAGAGCATTTCTGAACTCCTCGCCGAGAAATGAAGCAGTAAAGCATTCGTTATCCTCAACGAAGCCGTATGTATAGCGGTTAGGTCTGATATAGCAGGTGAGGACGTTTTTGTTCCAGAGAACGCCGAGCTGTCCCCATGAAGCGGTCATGGTGTTGTAGCTGTCCTTATTTCCTGCTGTGAGGAGCATCCACTGCTTGCCTATTTTCTCGAATGGGTTGAAAGAAAGTTCGCTGATATCAATTTTTCTGAAAGCCATTGTAATTCTCCTTTACGTTAAAGAAATGTGCGGAATATCCGCTTAACATATCATCATCGCGGCTGACACATATCAGTTTGCTTTAAGAGTTGATTTATAGCGCAGTCTTAGTTTATCTGTGATAAGCGCGATGAATTCTGAATTTGTGGGTTTGCCCTTACCCGTATCGACGGTATATCCGAAGAAGGAATTGAGGGTATCCACGTTGCCTCTGTCCCAGGCTATTTCGATAGCGTGTCTTATAGCGCGTTCGACGCGGGACGAGGTGGTGTCATATATACTTGCCACTGTAGGGTACAGCAGCTTAGTAACACTGTCAAGAAGGGTCTTATCGTTTATGGAATGGAGTATAGCCGTGCGCAGGTAGTGATAGCCCTTGATATGCGCAGGAACTCCCAGCTGATGTATCATATCCGTTACGACGACTTCCATATCGTCGCTGAAGCTGTTGACTCTTTCGCCCAGTGAAGAATTAATAGCTGTACAGAGGTCGTCTGCACTGCATGGGCGCAGCAGGAACTTAGAAGCGCCGTTTTCCATGACCTGTCTTTCGATGAATTCGTTGTCGTAAGCGGAAGTTATGATGAACACAGGTGGATTTATGCCGGAATCCTTTGTATTTTTCATAAGAGAGATCACGTCGCCGTTCTGGGTAGATATATCGAGTACAGCCACATCAGGCGGATCTTTTTTGATAGATTCCAGTATGATGCCGCAGTCCTTGCGTCTTGTATATGCATACATACCTTTTTCGCGGAGTTTGTTTGCGATACTTACACCTGTTTCTGCTGTATCGTCGCCAATGAGAACTTTTACCTTATTATTCATGATTTATACCTCCTTTTGTACAGCGGTTTTCGACCGCTTAATAATAATATCACATCACAAAAGGAGCGGCAACGATATTTTTTAGGTTATTTCGTATTAATTGGTGTGGAAATGTCGCATATTGAGCGGGCGAAAAAAGCCGTCGGAAAATGCTGTTGCATATTCATGAATACGGGGGAAAAGGACATCATTTACGTTTTTTTCTGTGAATGACAGCCTCTGACATCTCTCTTACGCGTGTGCCTTCAGGGAAAAGTCTGTCGGCGAGCTTCTGAAGAGAGTTCTTTTTGATAGTTTTTGAGTGGACAGGAGCGAGTTTCGGTTCACTTTCGGGCTTGCCCCAATTTTTCTTTTCCGAATCGTTAAGAAACGGCATGATCTTGTTCCTGTCGCCGATATAGCTGTGCTGTTCGAGGAATTCCAACGGCAGCTGACAGCCTTCGCTGCCGTATTTCCCGATGAAATCTCCGAAATGGTGGAACATCATCTCCTTGAAGTCATCTCTGCCGTCGGCGATCTTTTTATTGTTCTCCATAGCCTTTATGAGAGCTTCCTGTGTCTCGTTATCGCTGTGGAAGTCTTTGATAAGAGTCAGGGGGCCGAGCACGATGAAGCCCAGCATATACTCATCACCGCAGAAGTCGCTCTGAGGCTTTTTAGTCTGAGGGACATCGAAGCCGTATACTGCATACAGAGCCAGAGCGCAGCGCAGAGGGAAGAACTGTTTCTCGTCGATGTCGTAGAGGTGTTTTTCCTCGATATAGCCGCGGAGTCTGCCTGATTTCACCATGAGCGGCAGTATGGGCTGGAGCATCAGCGAGCGCATACCCTTTACGATAGGAGCTTCCACGTCTATGAAGTAATCTCCGCCTATGTGGAGTATATTGTTTGATTCTACCTTTGATTTTCTTATAACAGCGTCGAGGAAGGCTGTATCAGCGGAATCGGGGATATTCAGTTCCGCAGGGATAATGAGCGTATCATAGCCGCCGTAGCCGCAGTCGCAGAGTATCTTGACGATGACATCACGGGGATAGTAGGATACAGAGGTAACGATGATATGGTTTTTGCAGTCCTTAGCCTTATCGAACAGCAATTTGCCTATCCTGCGCGGAAAGGTGTAATGGTGGATAAGGTCGCACTCACGGTTTATGAGCTTGTCTCTGCCCGTCTGGGTGATGCCGCTCATTTTTGTAAAGATATCGTATATCTTTTCGAGGGTGACATTGCCTTTCAGACCGTATTTTTTCTCGGCAGCCTTCTGTGCAGCTATACGCAGCTCTGTGAAGCTCTTGTCCGAGGTGCTCACCATAGCGAAGTCGTCCTCCATGAACAGGAACATATCCTCAGGCTGTGAAAAGGGCGTGATTACGAGGGTGTCCCACAGCTTGAAGCTTGTTACCCTGTGATCGTTTCTTTCCACTTCATGGAGCATCTTAACGAGTATCTCGTCCTGTGCGGCGGAGTTTGTACGATTTGGCTTGAATTCGTCGTACATATGATACCTCCCTTCGTATTATTTTTCAGTTGTAACAGTTGTATCGGATACAGCTTCTTCCGAAGCATCTTCTGTATCTTCCTTTACTTCAAATCCTCTCAGCTTGCGGTATTCATCGAGGGTCATAGCGCCGTCGGAGTTATAGGCTCTGACGAGGGCTTCCTTGCTGTTGAATTCTTCGCTGAAATTGCCTTTATCGTTCTGGATATACTTTCCGTACCACATACCGAAGAACGACCATACCGCGTTATCGCGGAAAGCCGTATCCATATCGGGTACACAGCCGCATTCGCTGATAGCGATGAGCTTATCGCTGCCCACGAATTTCTGAACAGCCGCGAATTCCTCGTAGTACTTGCTTCCGCAGTCCTTTTCGCCGCTGAAGTACAGATCTACCGAGGCGATATCGAAGGTACGCCTGTCAACGAGGGTGCTGTCGCTCTGACCGTTCCATATCCAGATGAGGTTGTCCAGTTCAAAGTACTTTGTAAAGCGGTCATAGATAAGGTTCCACAGCCATTTATAGCTGTCCGTGCCCTTAGCGCCCCACCAGTACCAGCTGCCGCAGCCCTCGGGGAGAGGTCTCCACAGCACGGGTACTCCCCTGTTTCTGAGGGAGGTGAGCTGACCTGCCATATTATCTATATCCAGCATCAGACCGTAGCATTCCTTGGAAATATTGCCCTTGCTGTAGAGCTCTCGGAGCTCTTCCTCGGTCAGCTCGGCGATATTCTTATCGGTAACAGCCTTTGAAAGGTCGAAATCAGTTTCATCTGTACGAACGCCGCTCTTTTTATCGGAAGGAGCTTTCCAGAACCAGCTCACGCAGGAGATACCGCCGTTCAGGTACCAGTCGGCAGCTGCATCGACTTCCTTGAAGCTGTCGGCGAAGTTCTGGTCGGGCACTTCAAAGTTAGCGAAGCGGATAACGGGATATTTTCCTGTAGTTCGGTAAATGAGGTCGAGCTCGGAGTTGTCTCCGCCGTAAGCGTACTGACCTGTGATGATGTATTTTCCGTAGTTGTCGGAGAGGAAGCTCATGAGCTCCTTAGCGGACTCCCCTGCATTTTTGTTGACGAGCTCGCCCTTAGCGTCATAGCTTATCTCGCTGAGGGAAGTATTGTTCTCGATCTTCAGGTAATCGAGGCACACATCGCCGTTTTCGGGGACAAATTCGAGTTTTTGCCTGCCCTTTGTGAGAAATACTCCATAGAGCGTTATATAGGTGAACTGACCGTTGTTGGTCGTCCTGAAAGTGGTTATCTGCTCATCGCCGAGCTTGATGCGGCAGTTCACAGCCTTTTCCGCTAAGATATTGAAGGATAGGTCGTAGTGCTGATTGGTGGGCACATCTATATCGAATACGACAGAAGCCTTGCCCTCCTCGCCGAAGCCTGTAACGTAGCCCTCACCGCTGAATTCGGGCTTATCCGTGGCAGCTCTTGCACCGCCTTTGAGTTCAGCTTTTTCGGCTTCATACAGGCTGCCTGACTGAGTTTTCTCGATCTCGGGGTAGGTCACGGGATAGTCAGGGAAGGTCTCAACAGGGAGAGTGGTAGTTGCCTCCGTACTTTTATCGGTAGTTTCCTCAACGATAGGCACGGGAGCAGTGATCTCTGACTTTTTGTCACAGGCTGTGAAAGCTGCCGCAGCAGCTATGACAGCGGTTATAAAAGCGGTTATCTTGCGAATATCCATTTATTCCTCCTATGGGGAGCGAGCTCCCTTATGCCTTTATGTTGTAGGTCTTTCCCTGTTCGGTATTGATTATGATAACGCCGTCATCAATGCATGAATCGACGGATTCGCCGCCGCAGGCAACGCTTACGACGCAGTTTGCTCTCAGTCTGAGTTCGCCGCCCAGCTCGGAGTGTATATCCGCAGTAGTGAGCTTGCCCTCGACCCAGTTGATATCCACGGTAAATCCGCCCTTAGCTTTGAGACCGTATACGTGACCGCTGCTCCACTCCTCCGGGAGAGCAGGGAGAAGATTGATCTCACCGCAGCAGCTCTGCAAGAGAGATTCTGCAATAGCGGCAGCACCGCCGAAGTTGCCTTCTGTCTGGAAAGGCGGCTTTGTAGCGGTCATATTCGGGTTGGTGTAGTGAGAGAGCAGACGTTTGAGGTTTTCCGATACCATGCGGCTGTCGAAAAGTCTTGCCCACATATTTGATACCCATGCGCAGCTCCAGCCTGTTCTGCCGCCGCCGTTGATAAGTCTGCGGACGAGGGTAGCTCTTGCGGCATCTGCCAGCTTAGGTGTCTTGTAGGGATTAATGATATCGGCAGGGTGCAGAGCGAAAAGCTGAGAGATATGGCTGTGACCGATGTCGGTCTCATCGTAGTCCTCAGCCCATTCCATGATCTGACCGTACTTGCCTGTTTCGGGCTGCGGGAGGTATTCCAGCATCTCGGCGAGCTTGTCGGCGAGAGCCTTATCCTTTCCCAGTATCTCGGAAGCCTTGATAACGTCCCTGAAAAGCACAGTGATTATCTGTGAATCAATGGCGGGGCCCATGCAAAGGCTTGCCTGAACGCCGTTTTCGTTGATATAGGTATTTTCGGGAGATACTGACGGGCCAGTAACAAGTCTGCCTTTGCTGTCCTTAGTGAGGTACTCGGTAAAGAACTCGGCAGCCTCTTTGAGGATATGGTATTTTTCGGCGAGGAAGTCCTTGTCGAGGGTATACTCGTAGTGTTCAAAAATATGGAGAGCCAGCCAAGCGCCGCCCATAGGCCAGATGCTTGCTGTCCGCTCCTCGCCCTGAGGAGCTGTATCGCCCCATATATCGGTATTGCTGTGGCAAACGAAGCCCTTGTTTATGCCGTACATTTCCTTTGCGGTGACTCTGCCGTTGCCGCACACGCGCTCAAGGAGATCGAACAGCGGCAGGTGGCATTCGGAGAGGTTGCAGCTCTCAGCGAGCCAGTAGCACATTTCCGTATTAACTTTCAGGTCGTATCTGCTTCCGTTAGGCGGAGACATCTGGTCATTCCACAGACCCTGAAGATTAGCAGGCTGAGTGCCTGTGCGGCTGCACGAGATGAGGAGATATCTGCCGAAGTTGAAGTAAAGCTCAAAGAGTTTATTATCGTTGATAAGTCTGCGGCACTCCTTATTGTCCAGCTCATCGCCCTTCATACGGTCGATACGCTCGTTAGTGGTCATAAGGGAGAGGTCTTCCTCGCTGTTGTCGTTGAGGGACAGCTCAACGCGCTCAAAGAGGTCGCGGTAGTCATTGACATGGCGGTAATATAGCTCATCGAATTCGCACTGCAAAGCCATTTCGGTGTCCACCTGAGCGGATTCCTCGAAATTCTGACTGTAGAAGCTGGTGCGGACTGACAATACGATCATGACCTCATCGGCATTTTCGGCGCAGATCTTGCTGCCGACGGTATGTATGCTGCCGCCCTTAGCGGAAGCGCCGAGGCAGGCTGCGAAGAAAATACCGTCGCGGCTGCCTGTGCCGCCGTTGAAGAGTATCATATTCTGACCGCACGGGCGGTTGTCGTCGTAGTAGTCCTCTCTGCCGTCGATATAGCAGGAAAGGGAGACAGACGCGGGTTCAGAGGCGTGGATGCGGATCACCATTACCTCATCGGGAGCGGAAACGAAGTATTCCTTTGTATAATCAACGCCGTTTACGGTAAAGGAAGCGTCAGCAACAGCACTGCTCAGATCGAGACTGCGCGAATATTCGCGGGCTTTGCCGCCTAATTGCAGGTCGATATGTAGCTCGCCGAGTGGCATATATCTGCGCATATTCGGTGTAACGCCCTGCATTTTGCTGAAAGCAGCAACTTCTGCTTCATCGGGTCTGCCCTCAGCGAGGAGAGCTCTTGCTTCATTGAAGCCGTTTACAGCGTCGGGGTTAATTCTATGGCGGAGACCGCCTGACCATACGGAGTCTTCATTTATGACAATAGACTCCGAAGCGGCGCTTCCGTAGATCATAGCGCCAATTCGTCCGTTTCCGATAGGGAGAGCTTCAAAGACGCTCTCAGCTGGGGAATCATATTTCATTAAAGTTTCGGTACTCATATAATGCAACTCCTATGGGAAAAAAGTTTATATTCATGTGAAACGTGCGAAGATACGCACATTATAGTAAATAGTTGTGGTCCTGCAACGCAGAACCATAATATATCATTATATTATAGCACAAAACGTACAATATTGCAAATCCGCAGGTAATTTCCGCAAAAATTCCAGATAAAGCATAAAACTTAATGACGTAACAGGCAGTGATTTGGAAAAAATCATGAAATATCGGGCAATGGACAGCAAATCAGCTCCAACAGATCGTTTCATGTTACGTTTAGGACAAATGCGGACGCGCAATGCGTGTTTCTACAATGAGCTGTTGAAATATTTTTATTTTAACTATTAAAATTTCGTCTTTTTGGCTGCTGAAAATCACTTATATATGTATACTGCCGAAAGGAGAAACAATATGAAAAAGATATTTGGTATATTAGCAGCAGCTGCAATGCTCGTGAGCTGTTATTCATGCGATGACAGCAAGAATAAGAAAAACGACAACGAAAATACAGAGATAGTTTCCGATGCTTCGGGAGAACAGGCGCTTGACGAGCCTGTAGAGCAGGAATTCAAGGAATACAGCGCAGACTATTTCCGCACTGTGAATCTCAATGTCAACAGAACCGATAATAAGCCGCCTTTTACCGAGTATTCCATGAACATTGACGATCCCGATTTCGGTACACGTATATCGCCGTGCAGGGACGAGAAGTATATCGACCGCTACAAGCCTGATTTCAGCAGTATTGTCGATGCAGAATACAGACAGCAGGCTGAGGATATGTGGGAAAACAGCAAGACTGTTCCTGTGAAAGGTGTAGTTGTATCGTACAATGCTTATAAAAACTATCTTTATGCTGCTGTAAACTATGATTACTGTATCGGTACTGAGGGTTATCATGAACTGTCCATATTCCGTGTAAACGGTGATACAGGCGAAAAAGATGAGATATTCAGACATTCCGATCCCGAAAACGGCATAAATATTGATTCTATGTATTATTATAATGGGGTGCTTTATGTGGTATTATACAATAAAAGCATCTGTTATCTTGACGAGAAAAAGCAGGAGCTCGTACCTATAAAGGAGCTTGCCGCGGATCAGAACGTTACATTTCTGCCTAATAGTTCAGGCAGGTTCATTATCGAGACAACAGTATATGATAAGGAGTTCGTTACTGAGGATTATAAGCCGCAAAACGCTGAATATGTGTATGATGACGGCGGTGGTCAGCCTTATCTGATAAAAGGCATAGAGTATACCCTTGAGGAGTACGATCCGAATACAAATGAGTGGACGGCTCTTTACAGTGCATATGAAAACGAAGATGATGAACCTGTAAGCGGTACGGCAGAATATCCCTATCTTAAAGGAAAGTATTTCTCATGGCTTGAAAAGCCGGAGGGTAAGCGAAAGTACGATGTTGTCACCGAGAATTACAGGGTGTCAACAGGTCTTACAAGCTGTGATATAGTGTATGTTGACGACAGCAAGGTAATGGTATCGCAGGTGAATATAAACGGCGGCGGCGGTAACAATACCCGTCTGCACGTATATGACTTCGTGAAGGCTGAGCATTATATTATTGATACATCAGGCTTTGGAACGCTGTATTCGGTGTTAGGAGACGGGCTCATTGTTTCCTCTGATGACAGATGCTGCTATTTCAGACCAGAGCTTGGACTTATGTTCAAACTTGCGGAATATGACGGCGATGAAACCCTCGTCCCCTATAGGAATACCTTCATAGAAAACGAAAATACTGTCGCATTAAATACCGTTCTGAAAAAGGGTGACTATGAAGAAGAGTTTAACGGCGAAACATACACAGTAAATGATTACGAAAACATTATCCACTGGTTCGTACTGGAGGAGTAATATGGATAAAAAAGCTTTATGCGCAGCTCTGGTGCTTGCGGTGTCGGCAGTTACCGCAGGCTGTGACGACAAGGAAAAACCGAAGCCGAAGGACGAGGATATCCCCGTGACTTCGGACTCGTTCGGCGACTATGCCGAGGATACCGCAGAATACAGAGAGATAGCCGACAACGAGTTCAAAAACATAAATTTAGCTACCAATATCATTAAAAGCGAAGCTCCCGTGGAAGTAGAATGTATAGATCTCAGCGGCATAGAGCTCGGGGAGAGAGTTCCCGTATGCTTTAATGAGCAGAATGTCGAGGCATACGTAAGAGCAAAGCAGGTATATGTATATGATCGGAATGAACACGCTGACTTTCCGTTCTACGACTGGCACGATTTTGTAAACAAGCCCGTAAAAGGCTGTATAAAGAGTATTTACGTGCGCGGCAGGGAGTGCTTCCTGAATGTTGTGTATGAGGTAATGCTGGACTATACTGTTTACGACCAAGCTGTACTGCGCTATGATGCCGACAGCGGTGTTGCCGAGGAAATATACAGCTGGTCATCGTCCGATGTTGATGAATATGCCGACAGAAGGTGCATATTCGCCTATGATTCGGTATTTTTTACATACTGTAAGAAGTTTGAGGACAACTCCGATGTGGTACTTACGACCGTAAAAAGGCTTGATCTTGATACAGGAGAGGTAACGACAGTGACACAGACAAGTCTTGAAGATGATGATACCCATGACAGAATGACGGTCTATATTGATACATACGGAGAACTGAAAATGAGCCGCAGCATCGTGGACGATACTTCGGGAGAGGTCATATCGAGTGAAACTCTCGTATATAATAATGAGAGCGACAGGTTTGAAAAGTCAGCGGAGATGTATGTTTCCGATGAAGTAAAGACACAGGCGTACTTCGGCGGAAAAAGGTATTATCTTGTGAAGCCCGAGGGCAAGCGCAAGCTCGATATAGTCTGCGACAGCTACAGGGTAGGTACAGGTCAGACAAGCGGCGATATAGTATATGCGGACGACGCTTGCATTGTACTGAAGACAAAAGAAAAGGTGCATTACTACGACCTGACTAAGAAAGAGCACTGTATATTTGACGCAACAGGCTTCGGTGACAATGCGGTAATGTGTGACGGGAAGCTTTTCATGGGCAGGAACGCCAGCTTTGAGCTGCCTGTGTACTGCATAATACCGCAGCTTGGAATGGCATATCCCATAACAGAGAGCGGATTATATGACGATTTCGTCAGCAAAGACGGCAAGGTCATATTCAGCGGCGGACATATGGAGAATATAGAGATAAGAAGCAATGACAGCGAATCTTATCAGTCGCATTCTTTTGATGTCATAGACAGAATATATATAGTGAACAGCCGATAGTACCTATGCAGGGGACGGTCTACCCGATATACCGTGCCCTGCATGATAACACACCCGCAAAAAAGGACTGCAAGAGCAGTCCTTTTTTGTTTGCAGCTATTCATTTGCTGAGGTATTCCTCGATGCTGTCGGTATTACCGTAGGTACGCAGGAGGGTATACCCCGTATTTTTTAGCACAGCGTTTACGAATTCATCGCGCTCGATGCGATCCTGACGTTCGTGGGACTTGTCATCAAGCTCGATAAGAGCAACGATAGAGGTCTCGTCATCGGCGAGAGCGAAGTCGATATGCTTAGCCTTGATTTTGTTGAAGCATTCCATCCAACAGGGATTCTCGGCTTTGGGTTTAGGCTCGATGAGGTCGGCAAGGCGCACCTTGGTGTAGATGCTCAGACCGTACTCGTCGGCGATGGGCTTGAGCCGTTTATAGAACGCATACTCCCTGTCAGTGAGAATGGTCTTGGCGTTGTAGAGCTTAGTGATATCGGGCTTTCTTAGCTTGAAATAGAGCCTGATACAGAAAGCAATGATAAGCGCGATGACAAAAAGCGCAGTAAGTTCGTTTACATTCATATGTTTGTACAGTGCCTGACAGAGGGGATCATCTTTCGATACCCGTCTTATATTCTTTGATGAGCTTGCCGTCCTCGTCTATTTCGGCGATGCAGTTCCAGAAGGCAGCCGAACCGCCGCTGACAAAGAGCTTGTCACCAATACAGCAGACGCGGGAGATGTAGTCACATTTAGTGAGCTTATCCGCGCTGAATATTTTTTCAGCCTTTCCGTTTTTATCAAGAGAATAGACATTTGTAGCGTCTGCGAAGAATATTTTCTCGTCCGATATGCAGAAGTCCGAGCATCTTTCGTCGGTGAGCTTTTCCTCGTCGCCGCCGCCGAGTGGTTTTTTGTAGAGGTCGGATACACGGGTATAGTAGATATCATCTCCCGAAATATAGGCATTGCTGCCTGATATGACATCATCTGAGAAGCCGTCGCTGTCCACAGCGATGATATTTTCGGAAGTGCCGATATAGTATCCGCAGACCATGCATGACCTGCCGTTCACCTCGGAAATACCGATTATGCGGGCATTTTTATGATCGACGGAGAAAACTTCATCGGTGAGCTTTCCCGAATAGTCCATAGACCTTATCTCGGTGCTCTCATCGTCCGACGAAGCGAAGTATATCTTGTCCTTGGTGAAAAGGAACTCCTCGCGCTCGGGGATATCGCCGTCAGAGGTAACAGTCTCCTTATTGAGCTTGGAAGTTTTGCCGTCGCTGTATTCGCACAGTCCGTCCTCGGGAGCGTAGAAATAGAGCTTCTTGCCGTCCGAGTAGTAGACGCGGCTTTTCTCAGGGAGCTTCAGCTCCGTGGGTTCGCCCTTGCCGTCGTCGCTGACATAGGTCTCAACAGGGCCGTCGGAGCCGTTTCTTATCATGGGGTAGACATAAGCGCCGTCGTCCATGACAAAGAGTATCTGGGAGCGGTTCTGCGGATTGACTTCCTCCTGATCGGGGAGATCGGCGAAGGTCACAGTCTTTTTCACTGACTTCTTTTCGGTTTTTTCAGCCTTTGTAGTCGTTTCGGCAGTTTTTTCCTCAGATCCCGTGGTATATTCGGTGCTTTTCTCGGCATCGAAGTCCTTCGAGTTGTTATCTGAGCAGGCGGTAATGGAGGGCGCTGCGAGGAGCGCCCCTATAAAAGCCGCAGTAATACGGTACTTCATCAGTCAAATCTCTCGTCGATAACACGAGCGGTCTTCTTCATGCTTCTCGGGAGCACTCCGACCTCAACGACCTTGACTATAGGAGTAAAGCCTATTCTGCTCTTTACCTTTTCGGAAATTCTCTTGCTGAGTGAATCAAAGTCCACATCGCCTGTGGATTCAACGTAGATACGCATAGTATCCTTGCCGTCGAGGTGAGAGATACGGATCTGGTACTCGCTGGAGATCTCCTCGAAGTTAGCGAGAACTTCCTCGATCTGGCTCGGGAACACGTTTACGCCCTTGATCTTCATCATATCGTCTGTACGACCCATGATAACGTCGATTCTCGGGTAGCAGCGTCCGCACTTGCACTTGCCCGGAACGATCCTTGAAAGGTCGTGGGTTCTGTATCTTATGAGCGGAGCGCCTTCCTTGACGAGGGTAGTGATAACTATTTCGCCCAGCTCGCCGTCGGGAACGTTTTCGCCTGTCTTAGGGTCGATTATCTCGATGTAGAGGAAGTCGTCCCAATAGTGCATAGCCTTTTCACCGGGGCAGTTTATACCGATACCGGGACCGTATATCTCTGTAAGACCGTAGATGTCGAAAAGCTCGATGCCAAGCTCGTTGTGGATACGCTCGCGCATCTTGTCGCTCCAGCGCTCGGAGCCGATAACGCCTTTCTTGAGGTGTATCTTGTCCTTGATGCCGCGCTTCTCTATCTCCTCAGCAAGAAGGAGAGCGTATGAGGAGGTCGAACAGAGAACTGTTGACTTCATGTCCTGCATCATCTGGAGCTGCTTGTCGGTATTTCCGGGACCCATAGGTATGACCATAGCGCCCAGCTTCTCGGCACCGTTCTGGAAGCCGATACCTGCTGTCCAGAGACCGTATCCTGGAGTTATCTGTATACGATCCATATTTGTGATGCCTGCTGTCTCGTAGCAGCGCTTGAACATGATAGCCCAGTCGTCAACGTCCTTGGCTGTATAAGGGATAATAACAGGAGTACCTGTAGTACCCGATGATGAGTGTATACGAACTATCTCCTCCTCGGGAGCTGTCATAAGTCCGAGAGGGTAAGCGTCACGGAGGTCTTTTTTCTCCGAGAACGGGAGCTTTGTGAAGTCCTCGGGAGAGTCAACGTGAGTGATGCCTGCCTCCGCAAGCTTTTTTCCGTAAAAGCTGCCTGCCTCAACGAGAGCCTTTATACGGTCGTTGACGAGGTCGAGCTGTTTCTGTGATATCTGCATATTTTTTCTTCCTTTCACTGTTTTTGCAGGGAACGCTGTCCTCGGCGTTCCGTTATAAACGTTTATCTTGCAGGCGGAGCGGCGAGGGTGCCGTTCCCTGCAAAAGATAGCGCAATTATAAAGTGTATCTGAGAGCCTTGCTGTTTAGCTCCACGAACTGCGGTTTTACGGTCTTTTTCATGGTTGCCTCGATGTCGTCCACGGAGAACGGCAGAACGTCATTGCGCACGGAAGCTCCCAGCATTATCATGTTGAGGACCTTCGGCGAGCCTATCTCCTCGCAGGCTTTTGTGCCGTCAACGAGAAGAACGTTCTTGACATTGCGCTGCAAATACTCTATCATTTCGTTTCCCGTGTAGTCGGAACCGCTGAGAGTAGCTGTTACAGGCATGATAGGGTGGGTATTGACTACCACCTGACCGCCGTCTTTGAGGTAAGGCAGCATACGAACTGCCTCGGCAGGCTCGAAGCCGATGATTATATCCGCAGTCTTTTCGGGAAACATCGGGCAGTAGAGGTCATCGCCAAGTCTGAGGAAGCTGAAAACGCTTCCGCCCTTCTGAGCCATACCGATAGTTTCGGCGCTCATAACGGGTATATCGTGCTCCATAGCAGTTGCAGCGATAAGCTTCGATGTGAGGACGATACCCTGACCACCTACGCCGCATATAAGGATATTACTCTGCATCTTTGCCACCTCCTATTGCTCCGAAAGGACATACCTGCGAACAGAGTCCGCAGCCTGTACAGAGGGAATTTTCTATAGTTACCTTGCCGTTGCTGAGAACTATTCCGGGACAGCCCAGCGACTTTATGCACTTCTTGCATGAGGTACACTTTGCGCTGTCGATGACAGCAGGCTTTCCGCTCTTGATAATGACAGCACACGGCGACTTGAATACGATAGCCTTCACGCCCTTTTCGGCAGCCACGCGCTTGACAGTCTCAACAGAAGTTTTCAGGTCGAGGGGGTTCACAGTCTCAACAGTCTTTACGCCCACGCCCTTGAGGACTTCCTGTATGCTCACCTTTTCAACGACCTCGCCCATCATGGTACGGCCTGTACCGGGGTGCGGCTGATGACCTGTCATGGCAGTTGTGGAGTTATCGAGAACTACCAGCGTCATATCTGCCTGATTGTACACGGCGTTCACAGCTCCTGTGATAGCGGAAGCGAAGAATGTGGAGTCGCCCACGAATGCGAAGCAGTTTGTATCAGGCTCTATCTTGCCGATGCCCTGTGTTATGTTCACGCCTGCGCCCATGCAGAGGCAGGTGTCTACCATATCGAGAGGCATAGCGTTACCGAGAGTGTAACAGCCGATATCTCCGCAGAAAACGGACTTCTTGCCCTTCATAGCTTCCTTTACCGCATAGAATGAAGCTCTGTGCGGACAGCCTGCGCAAAGCACGGGAGGTCTTACAGGGAGCGGCGGCGGAGTTTCGGTCTCAGGAGCGGAAGGCTTCTCCCAGCCCATGAAATCGGCAATATTTCCTGCCACAGAAGCACAGGTGTTCTCGCCTGCGGTCTTTACATTGTGGCTGAGCTTGCCCAGTATCTTTGTATTGAGGTGATACTTTCCGCAGATGTAAGTGAGTTCGCGTTCGATTATGGGGTCGAGCTCCTCGATACAGAGCACCTCGTCCAGTCCTTCGAGGAATTTCAGTGCAGCCTGTTCAGGGAACGGGAATGGTGTTGACACTTTGAACAGCTTAGGAGCGTCCTTTCCGCGGAGAGCCTCCATAGTGTATGTGTAGCTTATACCGTGAGTAGCGATACCCTTGCGGCAGCTCTTATCGGCAGCATCTGTGATGATATTGCGCTTGTAGTCCGAAAATACCTGCGATAGTTCCACATTGCGCTCCTCGATGTGGATATGCGCATTGTAGGAAAGCCGTGGGAATATTACCCATTTTGAGGAGTCCTTCACAAAGCCCTCGGGCTTGTTTATCTTGTATTCGTTCTCGTCCTTGACTTCGATGGAAGCGTAGCCGTGACAGACTCTTGTGGTAGGTCTGAAAAGCACGGGAGTATGGTACTTCTCGGAATACTCAAAGGCTTCCTGTATCATGTCATAGGCTTCCTGAACCGATGACGGGTCGAAGCACGGGAGCTTTGAGAATGAAGCAAAATGGCGTGTATCCTGTTCGGTCTGAGATGATATCGGACCCGGATCGTCGGCAACGAGTATTACCATGCCGCCCTTTACGCCGATATAGGCAAGGCTCATGAGTGGGTCGGAAGCCACATTCAGACCCACCTGCTTCATGGTGACCATTGAACGTGCGCCGCTGTATGCTGCACCTGCGCCGAGTTCGAGAGCGGCTTTTTCATTTACCGACCACTCGACGTATATTGAGCCGTCGTTGACTTTTGCAGTAGTTTCGAGCACCTCTGTCGATGGTGTTCCGGGATAGCCTGAAACGAGATTCAGACCTGCCGCCACAGCTCCCCTTGCTATTGCGGCATTACCCATTAAAAATTCCTTATGCATAATATCTCTCCTTTTTATCGTACCTTACGGGAAGGTATCAGTTTTCTGATACAGGTACGAGCTGATATGATCCATACATAAAATAATTATATCACCACGGATACGCATTGTCAAAGGGAAATGAACAAAATGCGTAAAATTTAGCCCATAGCCTTTAGTAATGCAGGGACGCATGAGCGCGTCCGCGAATAAAAATACAACGATGCTGTTTGGAAATATGGGCATGAATAAAAAAGGACTGCAAAAGCAGTCCTTTGTATCATGTAGAAGGTTCTTCTTCGGTGGGATCGAGGAGAATATTCTCATCGGGAATATCCTCGGCAGCCGAAGTGAAGTCGTAATCTGTGAATTTATCCACTTTTTTCAGCTTTATGACAAGACCTGCCTCGTCGTCGATAATGAGTGAGTCCCCGTCGTGCTTGATAACGAATCCTTCGTAGTCGCTCCACATATAGAGCTGTTCCTTTTTCTCGGGTTCCCATTCGTAGTCCTGAGGTTCGCCGAACACGTTCATAGTTGAAGTGCGGTCGTTTTTGAGCTCAAGGCAGAACGAGACATTTACAGGGTAAACTCCCAGAGTATCGGTATAGGTTACGCCGTCGGAGGTCACTTCATAGGACTCCCACTTGCCCATGAATTTGCTGAAATCAGCCTTATCGAGCCCTGCCTCTGTAGTTTTTTGCGGAGTTGAGAACTCTGACTGCGGCGTGAGGAATATCTGGGTATCCTCGTCGATATCGGCGTATGTCATTACCATTTGTCCGCGTTCGAGAATGCAGTCATACGGGTCATCGGGGTTGCGCAGGTGCAGTGTATCCACGCCGTCCTCGTTGGTGATATCCCACGTATAGTCGTAAGAATGTTCCTTGCCGTGGGGGTTCAGTGCAACTATCATAGTTGCGGTATGGTCATCGAATATTTCTACCTTTGCAACTGCACTGAGCGGGTAGCCTGCATATTCAGTCTCGTACTCCTTGCCGAAGACGATGGCTTTGTAAGCCTCCCACTTTCCAAGGAAATGCTTGCCTGAGTTATCGGCTTGCGTAGTAGGTTCGGGGGGAGCCGAAGTAGTTGTATTGACTGTAGTATTTTCGGGCTTTTTAGTGTTTTTCTTGGTGTTGCAGCCTGACAGGCAGCTTGTTAAGATAGCAGCCGCCGTACAAAAAGTAAATAATTTTCTCATAACCGCTCCTTAATCAGTTATTGATGCCGAAGTTTTGTATAGCGCTTGCGGCACTGTTGAGCAAAGCAGGGTCTATCTGTGTAAATTCATCGACTTTTTTGAGGTATATTGCAGAGCCGCCCTCCTCGATGACCAGCATATCATCGCGGTAATTGAGGTTCATGGTCTGGGTAGCTTCCTTGCCTGAAATGTCAGTGACTTTGAATTCTATCCTGTTTTTCTCTGTTTCTTTCCATGT
Organism: Ruminococcus sp.; assembly: GCF_024691275.1. Lineage (GTDB taxonomy): Bacteria > Bacillota > Clostridia > Oscillospirales > Ruminococcaceae > Ruminococcus. Next base: position 23,291 of record NZ_JAILNU010000030.1, read on the forward strand.
AATGTCCATGTTTGATTTTGCGTTCTGAATGATATTGTTATCGACAGCCGAACGCCATTTGACTTTGCCGTCGTCCGTTACTTCAAATCTGAAAAGGGCAGACAGCGGCACGCCCATTACCGCAGTTGAGCTTTCGCCGCCCAGGTTCATGCTGTCGGCTTCCCATTTTCCGATATACTTAGGATCGCGCTTGCCGCAGCCGACGATGCACAAAGTCAGCATAACAGCTGCGATCATAAGTGAAAGTATCCTTCTCATTTAGTTATCTCCTTTTTATTCTGCTTTTTCGGTAAACGCAGCTACTTTGACGATATGGGTCTCGCGCTTGCCGTTCACGTATACCAGATCACAGCCGATGAAATCGTAGCTTTCGGTGAGTTCTCCCATATCCTCGTACAGTATCTTAACGCCGCCGAGTGGGGTGATCGTCCATCTTATGGTCTGTTTATTACCGTTGGCATCGTAATAAAGACCCGTTCCGTTTTCGTCGAAAAGGTATCTTTTGTAAACTTTTTCGATCTCGTTCCCGTCGAGCATTTCGTAGGAAGTTTCCCATTTTCCTGTGACTTCCTCGATTATCTCGTCGGTGGATTTATTGCTGAATGCTTCGGCGGAGGCTTTTACACCGCTGTTTGAAACGGGGTGGCTTCCGCATGAGGCGGAACAGCACAGCAGAGCAGCAGCTGCTGCGGTGATGCAAATAAGCTTTTTCATAATGTCTGTCTCCCTTCGGTATAAAGGTATTATACCGCATAAAACGCTGTATGTAAAGTATTTTTTGAGAAAAATGGCTGTAACAGTAAGTGTTCCGTAATATTTTATCAAAAAGCAATGCTGTATGCAGGGACGGCAGCTCATACGCTCTCTTATTCCCAATCAAAACAGCCGCCGCCCTCAGGCTATAGGCTAAGGGCTGACGGCTGATGACTTGATCGGGCTGGAACCGATTATTTTACTTTCTTTGCGATATCGTCAAGAAGCTTGCCGATGAGGTCGTTCTGGCTCATAGAACCAAGATCGCCTTCACGTCTTGAAGATACTGAAACAGTACCGCTCTCGACTTCCTTATCACCGACAGTTACCCATACAGGGAGCTTTTCAAGTCGTGCGTCACGAACCTTCTTGCCCACCTTTTCAGCTCTGTCGTCGATAGCTGCACGGATACCTGCTGCGTCAAGCTTAGCAAGAAGCTCGTTGCAGTAGTCAAGGTGACGGTCTGCAACAGGAACGATACGTACCTGCTCGGGAGCGATCCAGAGAGGAAGTGCGCCTGCATACTTCTCGATGAGGTATGCGAGAGTTCTCTCGTAGCAGCCCAGTGATGTTCTGTGAATGATGTAAGGAGTTTTCTTTGAACCGTCAACGTCAACGTACTCCATACCGAAACGCTGTGCGAGGAGCATATCTATCTGGATAGTAACGATAGTATCTTCCTTGCCGTAAACGTTCTTGTACTGGATATCCAGCTTAGGACCGTAGAATGCAGCCTCGTCGATACCGATAGTGTACTTTACTCCAAGGTGATCGAGGATCTTGCCCATTACTGCCTGAGCTTCGTCCCACTGTTCCTTAGTGCCCTCGTACTTGTTCTTCGGGTTTGCGGGATCCCACTGTGAGAAGCGGAAAGTGCAGTCCTCGAGCATACCGACTGTTTCGAGCATATACTTAGCAAGCTCCAGACAGCCCTTGAACTCTTCTTCGAGCTGCTCGGGGCGGAGAATAAGGTGTCCTTCGGAGATAGTGAACTGACGAACACGGATAAGACCGTGCATCTCGCCTGAATCCTCCTTACGGAACAGAGTTGAAGTCTCGCCCAGACGCATAGGAAGATCACGGTAAGAACGCTGTCTGTTGAGGAATACCTGATACTGGAAAGGACAAGTCATAGGACGGAGAGCGAAACATTCCTTCTCCTCGTCGTATGGATCGCCCATAACGAACATACCGTCGAGGTAGTGATCCCAGTGACCTGATATCTTGAAGAATTCTCTCTTAGCGAATAAAGGTGTCTTTGTGAGGAGATAGCCGCGCTTCTGCTCAACGTCCTCAACCCAGCGCTGGAGGAGCTGAACGACTCTTGCGCCCTTTGGAAGAAGTACAGGGAGACCCTGACCGATAACGTCAACAGTTGTGAAGTACTCCAGCTCACGTCCGAGCTTGTTGTGGTCGCGGAGCTTAGCTTCCTCACGCTGTTTGAGGTCAGCTTCGAGGTCAGCAGCCTTCGGATAAGCTGTAGCGTAAACACGGCTGAGCATCTTGTTCTTCTCGCTGCCGCGCCAGTAAGCACCTGTACATGAGATGAGCTTGAATGCCTTTACGGGAGCAGTTGTCATAAGGTGAGGGCCTGCGCAGAGGTCGATGAACTCGCCCTGCTTGTAGAACGAGATAGGCTCGCCCTTGTCAGCGTGTTCCTCGCAGAGCTCTACCTTGTAAGGTTCGTCCATTTCCTTGAGCTTAGCGATAGCGTCAGCAGGAGAGAGCTCGAACTTTTCAAGCTCGATGCCTTCCTTGACGATCTTCTTCATTTCAGCCTCGATCTTTTCGAGCTCCTCGGGAGTGAAAGGCTTTTCGAGGTCAAAGTCGTAGTAGAAGCCATTGTCGATAGCAGGGCCGATAGCAAGTTTAGCAGCAGGGTAAAGTCTCTTTACAGCCTGTGCAAGGATATGTGAAGCTGTGTGCCAGAAGGTCTTCTTACCGTCGATAGAATCGAAAGTGCATACCTCGAACTGACAGTCGCTGTCGATAACAGTGCGGAGGTCTTTTACCTCTCCGTTGACTTTTACGCAGCAGGCAGCCTTGTAAAGTCCCATACCAATACCCTTGATGATCTCTGCGGCTGACTGAGCAGACTCGATCTCACGAACGCTGCCGTCAGGTAATGTTAATTTAATCATAATGATCTCTCCTTTTTATTGATTCATAATTCATAATGCTTAATGCATAATTATTGTTTTGCATATGCGATGATATACTATTCCTTGCAGAATAATTCATCGTTTTCCCAATTTAAAGGATTGTTTTCAATGTAATCCCAAATCGCGGCTAATTCCTTGTCATTGCGTATTATATGATCGTAATAATTTCGCTGCCAAGGTGAAAATCCCGATTCTTTGGTTACAAGGATTTTAAACGAACGTATCAGTTTAGGTAACGATCGTGTAGGGGGCGATGCCCACATCGCCCCGTTATTGGGTACATAATTATTTTCGATTCTCAAAATAATATGAATGTGATCCGGCATTATCACATATTTTATTATTCCATTTATACTTACAATATATTTCCGAACAATTTGCCCGATTTCCGATAATTCGTACGGTAATGATGTTGAAATATCATTTATTGGCGGGGCGATGTGGGCATCGCCCCCTACAGGTTTACTGTAATCCCAAAAATAATGCTGTTTATTATGTGTACATATCGTTACGAAATACGCGCCGTTACGAGAATAATCGTATCCCGACAATCTGTGTTCTTTTCTTATTGGTCTGTCCATTATTCGACCCAGCCGGTTATTTCAAATATATCCGCAAAAAGCTCGATATGGGCATCTCCTTTCATAAATCCGTCCGAAGTACCTGTATCGAAGCAGACAACGATATCCTCGCCGTCCATATCCACGTATACATTTGACAGCTTCAATATCTTAGCGAGAGCCTCTGCATCGCTGCCCTCATAAAAACCGTCGTCGATAAGTATACCTGCAACGGTACTCTTGCTGCTGTCGAGTTTAGCGAGCTTCTTTGCAATAACGGAGAGGTTCTTCATGATAGTATCCTCGCTCTCGGTATAAAACCGAACGGTAAGCTCCTCGTTCCATATTTTATACGGCAGCTCATAGGCTTCTTCACGCTCGTTGTACTTTATATTGCTCAAACACTCACCTCCCTGCTTTTAAAAAGTCATATCTATCAATAGAATTCGCCTTCGTCGCCCTGCATGACAGCTCCGAGAGCTTCGGCGAGAGGACGTAATATTTCGTCAACATCATCGTTGCGGCAGGCAACATCTATCATACCGTCATCGAGCATAAATATTGCATCACCATAGGAATACATATTATCCATATCCGTACTGAGCGTAAGACCTGTTCGGGGATCTGTTATCGGCGGCTGACTGAATTCCGAAACGCCGTCAACTGCGAGCAGTTCTTCGGGAGTTATCGGATCGTCTGCGCCGTCAGTCCATTCTGTACCTCTGAAAATATGCAATGTGTAAGCCATGATTTCCTCCTGAAAACAAAAAAACCCTTATGCCTATAATTAGACACAAGGGACGATAGACTACCGTGGTTCCACCCTGATTCACACGGAGTTTTCTCCGTATCTCAAGTGCTCTGTAACGGGAGCTCCCGACGCTTATTGGGCGCACTCAGAGGCGGTATGCCAGAACCCTGAACGCTGCTGCCTCGCACCGAATGGCAGCTCTCTGTGAACGTTACTGTCGGGAAAAAGCCTTCCTCATCGACGTTTTTGGAATATTGTACAATTATCTTAACACATATTCAGCGGTTTGTCAAGGGGGTATGACATAAAAGACAAAAAATTCCTTTTGCCGCTGTGAAAATCAACAGTTTGTTTAATAAACGTGAAAAACCACAATTTGACGGGTTGAAATCTATTTAAAAATGTGATATAATGTTATAAATATAGAGAGGAACTAACAGCTATGAACAATAATTTTGACCTTCAGGAATACCTGACAAAAGGCGTTGAGAACATAGTCGAAGGAACTTTGCGGGCTGTAATGAAAGACCCGAAGGAGACAGCTTTCATGCTGAAATTCGCTGCTGCCAGCCGAAAGGCTTCAAAAAAGCGCAGAAAAAGCTCCGAAAACGGCGAACACATACCGCCCTTTCTCATTGCGAGCATTACTTCAAGCTGCAATCTCCACTGTGCAGGCTGCTATTCAAGATGCAGCAGTGCAACTACAGACGCACCTCCGCAGGATCAGCTCTCGGCAGACGAATGGCTGAGGATATTCCGCGAAGCCGATGATATGGGCATAAGCTACATATTACTTGCAGGCGGAGAGCCTCTTATGCGCCGCGATGTCATCACGGCGGCTGCCGCTGTTAAAAACGTCATCTTTCCTATATTTACCAACGGAACTTTCATAAATGAGCAATATTTTCAGCTTTTCGATAAAAACCGCAACCTTATACCCGTAATGAGCATAGAGGGCGGACGCGATATCACAGACACAAGACGCGGCAAGGGCGTATACGACCTGCTGTGCGGGAATATGGACAAATTCCATGACAAACACCTTATTTTCGGCGCTTCCGTAACTGTTACCACCGAGAATATAGCAGAAGTTGCCTCTGACAGCTTCATAGGCGGACTCGCCGAAAAGAACTGCAAGCTGGTAATATTCGTGGAGTACGTCCCGATGAGCGAAAACAGTGCGCATCTTGCTCCCACCGACAAAGAACGGGAAATGCTTGCAGAGCGCATAGCTTCGCTGAGAGCTGCCTTTACGGAAACTGTCTTTCTGTCGTTTCCGGGGGACGAAAAGACATCGGGCGGCTGTATTGCGGCAGGCAGGGGATTTTTCCATATAAATTCCCGCGGCGGTGCAGAACCGTGTCCGTTTTCGCCGTATTCCGACATAAATGTACGCGATACATCTCTGAGGGAAGCCCTCGGTTCAAAGCTTTTCACAGCTCTCCGCAGCGGTGATATCCTCTCGGACGACCATGCAGGCGGCTGCGTTCTGTACGAAAAACGCGCAGAAGTAGAAGCTCTGCTGAATAAAAATACGTAAAACAGGTGAAATTTAATGAATATTGAGATAGCAAGAATAAATCAGGGAATAGAAAAAGACCCGAAAGAATACGTCAGGCTTGTAAATGAGGATTATCAGTACAAGCTTTCAAAAATCGTTGACGAAATAATCAAAAACCGCAATGACAAGCCCGTAATACTTCTCTCAGGACCTTCGGGTTCGGGCAAGACCACTACTGCTCTTATGATCGAGAAGCTCCTTGACGAGCGCGGTCTCGAGACACATACCCTGTCTATGGACAACTGGTTCTGCCCGCTGACAGAAGCCGAAAAGAAGCTGGCTTCCGAAGGAAAAATGGATCTGGAATCGCCCATGCGCGTTGACAGCGACCTCCTCAACAGGCAGATAGAGGATATCAGCGCCTGCCGTGAGATAGAGCTTCCGAAGTACAACTTCAAGACCTCCACACGTACAGGCTCGGGCAAGAAATTCAAGCGCAACAAGGGCGAGATAGTCATATTCGAGGGCATACACGCTCTCAATCCCTCTGTCATCACAGTTCCCGACAGCATGATAAACAAGATATACGTCAGCGTCCGCACAAGAATATCAGGGGAAGGTATCCTCCTTCACCCCTCAAAGGTGCGTCTTATGCGCCGTATGATAAGAGACAAGAACTTCCGCAAGCGCTCACTGCGCGAGACTATGAATATGTTCCACAGTGTGGAAGCAGGCGAAAACAAGTACATTATGCCGTATAAGTACCGTTCAGATTATGATGTGGATACATTTATGGCGTATGAGCTCTCCGCATACCGCGGCGACCTCCTTGAAAGACTTCAGGAACTGAAAGACGTTCCCGAAGTACGGGAATGCATCAGTGTGCTGGAAAAACTTACACCTATAGACAAGAAGGATATTTCGCCCGATTCGCTCATATGCGAATTTATCGGCAACGGACAATTCAAGTACTGATTTCTCATTTAAAATAAATCGTTAGGAGATAATATATGGAACACCTCGAAAATCGGGAGCTTTCATGGATAAAGTTCAACAAGCGTGTGCTTGAAGAAGCCTCAGCCCCCGAAAATCCCCTGCTGGAAAGGCTCTCTTTCTCAGCGATATATCAGAGCAACCTCGATGAATTCTTCATGGTCAGAGTGGGCTCTGTTACAGATAAAGCCAAGGAAAATAACTCCAAGAAGGACAAATTCTCTGGCATGACCCCCTCACAGCAGCTCGACGCTATCTTTACGGCTGTGCGCAGATTGCAGCCCTCTGTGGAGGATACTCTCCTTGCCACAATGAAGGAGCTCCAGCCCTACGGCTTCGAGCACGTAAGCTTCGACAAAGCCACAAAAGAGGAGCAGTCCTTCCTCGAAATGTACTTTAAGCGCGAATTGAAGCCGTTTATCTCAGGCATGGTGGTGAACGACGCTCTGCCTTTCCCCTTCCTCAAGAACAAGGAGATATACGCAGTGGTGCAGCTCGCATCGAAAAAGGGCGTGTCTATAGGCATTATCCCTGCGAATACCAACAGCGCCGACAGGATAATCAGTCTGGGACGCGACGGCAAGCGCTTCATACTCGAAGAAGAAGTGGTGCTGCACTACGCTCACCATATGTTCAAGAACTACAAGGTCATGGACCGCGCACTTATAAGAGTAACAAGAAGTGCCGATATCATGGTATCGGGCAGAGGCCCCGAATTCCGTCAGCGCATGGAGGAGCTCGTTGACAAGCGCAAGCGCCTTGCACCTGTACGCCTTGAGATATCCGACGTTTTCAGCCGCGACGCTCTGGACTACCTCTGCAAGAAGCTGAAGCTGAAGAATGTCCGGGTATTCACATCGCGCATACCTCTTGACCTGTCCTATCTGTATACATTGCAGGAATACGACAGCGACCCGAAACTGCACTATGCTCAGCGTACACCGCGAAAGCCGGCGGCTCTTTCGGATACACGCCCTGTTTTTGCGCAGGTCAAGGCGAAGGATATACTCCTGAGCTACCCCTTTGAATCCATAAATCTCTCGTTCATAAGACTTTTGCAGGAGTCTGCCAACGATCCGAAGGTAACCTCCATAAAGATAACCCTTTACCGCCTTGCACGAAACAGCAAGGTCATAGACGCACTTTGCACGGCTGCCGAGCAGGGCAAGGAAGTCCTTGTTATGATAGAGCTCCGCGCACGTTTTGACGAGGAAAACAACATAGAATGGTCGAAGCAGCTGCAAGAAGCAGGCGTTAAGGTCATATACGGTCCCAAAGACTACAAGGCACACTCAAAGCTGCTGCTCATAACGAGAAAGGCTCAGGGCGGCAATTTCGACTACGTTACCCAGATAGGTACGGGTAACTACAACGAAAAGACATCAGCGCTCTACACCGACCTCATGCTGCTCACTGCCGACAAGGACATTGCTGCCGACGCAGAAGCGGTATTCAGCGGACTTCTCAACGGAACTTTCGTGGAAAAGACCAACAAGCTCCTTGTGTCTCCCCTTGCACTCAGACCGCAGGTGCTCGCCATGATGGATCAGCAGATAGAAATTGCAAGAAACGGCGGAAACGGCTATATTGCGGCAAAGGTCAACTCGCTCAACGACAGAGTTATCATCGGGAAGCTTATAGAAGCTTCTCAGGCAGGCGTTAAGATCGAGCTCGTTATCCGCGGACTATGCTGTCTTATCGCAGGAGTTCAGGGGTATACCGAGAATATCACCGTCCGCAGCATCGTCGGACGCTTCCTCGAACATAGCCGCATCTTCATCTTCGGTGAGGACGGCGCTGACCAGAAGATATACATTGGTTCTGCTGACTATATGAGCAGGAACACTATACGCCGTGTAGAGGTCGCTGCTCCCGTTGAGGACGAAAGGCTCAGAAAGCGTATCCGCGATATGTTCCGCATAATCATGCGCGACAACGTGAAGGCTCGCATCATGCTCAGCGACGGAAGCTATATCCATGAGCGCAGAAATCCCGATATTCCGCTGAATTCGCAGGAATACTTCTACGAAGAAGCATACAAGCGCCTCGATGACAAGAAGAATCGTCAGGAGCAGCTCCGTATAAACCGCGAAAAGGGCGCAGCAAAAAAAACAGCTGCGAAAACTGCACGTAAACCTGCTGCAACTAAGTCCTCAGCCGCTAAAAAAGCTGCACCTGCTGCAAAAAGAGGACGTAAGAAAAAGACCTCGGAATGATATATAGGGGCAAATGAAAAAATATACTTGAAAAGTTGCAATATTTATGTTATAATGTATGGTACTGATATTAAAAACACTTTTACTTGATAATATTGTTCATTGAGGTTTAAATAATGATTGGATATTATAACTATACGGTTATTCTCACATATATGAGTCTTATCTCCTCTGTTATCGGTATGTTCTTTGCAGCAGGCTACGGCGGACTGAGACCTCACCCCGAATATGCCATAATATGTCTTATGGTATCGGGCCTTTGTGATATGTTTGACGGTAAGGTCGCCCGTACCAAAAAAGACCGTACCGAAAGCGAGAAAAAATTCGGCATACAGATAGATTCGCTCTGCGATGCTATCTGCTTCGGCGTTCTTCCCGCAGTTATCGGCTATTCCGTAGGCATGAGAGACTGGTGCGATCTGCCCATTCTTGTGATGTTCCCGCTCTGTGCGGTCATCAGACTTGCCTATTTCAACGTCGCCGAAGAGGAAAGGCAGAAAAAGACCACCGAGAACCGCAAGGTCTACGAAGGTCTGCCTGTTACAAGCGTCGCGCTGATACTTCCGCTTTTATACAGCTTCCATAAGGATATTGGCAGAGAATGGTTCCCCGAGGTTTACGGCGGAGCTCTCTTCCTTATCGCTCTTGCCTTTATAACACGTTTCAAGGTCAAGAAGCCAAGCATGAAGACCATGCTCTGCTTTATCGGAGTTGGCATCGCTGAGCTTATATGGATGCTCTATAAGACAAAAACAAGGTAAAATAATGGGCTGCTGCATACAGTTAGTGCCCATATAACAGCTTTATATTGTTGAAAAAGCCCTTCTGATGAAGGGCTTTTAGTTTTCTCCGAACGTGAGCCGAGCAGCTTGTCCGCAGCCGCCCGTGCCTTTTAACATATAAGCGGGGTGCTCATATAGTAACTTTACACGAAATTATCGGGGGAAACCTTTTTCCAAAGGGTTTTCCTCAATATCTCACGTAAAAACTTCTGTCTAAGTACCTCGCTTAGACAGTTCGGACACGGGAATCCTCAACGGTCAGAAATTATCCATGTGTGTGTCGCAGGCTGATAAATACGTCGATGACGGCATATTCTTCGGAAGATACCGCAAGGTACAGGTTACGAAAAAAGGGCGGATATCTCCGCCCCTGCACAGACATATAAAAAGGGCGCACACTGTGCGTCCTTTTTGTGGATTGCGGAACGCCGAGGAAGGCGTTCCCTACGATCAGAATTCCATTTTAGCTTCGAGGTAAGCAACGAGGTCGTCGATAGCTACACGCTCCTGCTGCATTGTATCGCGGTCACGAACTGTTACGCAGTTGTCCTTTTCGAGTGTATCGAAGTCGTATGTGATGCAGAACGGAGTACCGATCTCGTCCTGACGGCGGTATCTCTTACCGATAGTACCTGCCTCGTCGAAGTCTACCATGAACTTCTTGGAGAGCATCTCGTATACTTCCTCAGCCTTTGGTGAGAGCTTTTTAACGAGCGGGAGTACAGCAGCCTTGAAAGGAGCAAGAGCAGGGTGGAAGTGCATAACTGTTCTTGTTTCCTTCTTCTCGTTGCCGTTCTTGTCAGTGGAAACGAGTTCCTCCTCGTCGTAAGCCTCGGTAACGACAGAGAGGAAGAGTCTCTCTACGCCGAGAGAAGGCTCGATAACGTAAGGGATATACTTCTCGTTTGTCTCAGGATCGAAGTATTCGAGAGACTTGCCGCTGGTATTGATGTGCTGAGTGAGGTCGTAGTCAGTTCTGTCAGCAACGCCCCAGAGCTCGCCCCAGCCGAACGGGAAGAGGTACTCGAAGTCTGTAGTAGCCTTTGAATAGAAGCAGAGCTCCTCCTTATCGTGGTCACGGAGGCGGATATTCTCCTCCTTGAGACCGAGAGAGAGAAGGAAGTTCTTGCAGTAGCTTCTCCAGTAGTCGAACCACTCAAGGTCAGTACCCGGCTTGCAGAAGAATTCAAGCTCCATCTGCTCGAACTCACGTACACGGAAGATGAAGTTACCGGGAGTGATCTCGTTACGGAAGGACTTACCAACCTGAGCAACGCCGAAAGGAACCTTTTTACGTGTAGTTCTCTGGATATTAGCAAAGTTTACGAAGATACCCTGTGCAGTCTCGGGGCGGAGATAAAGCTCGGACTTGCTGTCCTCTGTAACGCCCTGGAATGTCTTGAACATAAGGTTGAACTGACGGATATCGGTGAAGTTCTGCTTGCCGCAGTTAGGGCATACGATGCCTTTTTCCTTGATGTAGTTCATCATCTGCTCGTTTGACCAGCCTGCAACGTTAGTGCCGTCGAAGTCTTCGATGAGGTTGTCGGCACGGTGACGAGTCTTACACTCCTTACAGTCCATGAGAGGGTCTGAGAAGCCGCCGATATGACCTGAAGCGACCCAAGTCTGTGGATTCATGAGGATAGCGGAGTCAAGACCGACGTTGTACTTGTTCTCCTGAACGAACTTCTTCATCCAAGCTCTCTTGATGTTGTTTTTGAGCTCAACGCCCAGCGGGCCGTAGTCCCATGTATTAGCAAGACCGCCGTAGATCTCAGAGCCCGGGTATACAAAGCCCTTTGATTTACAAAGGTCAACTATTTTGTCCATAACTTTTTCATTGTTTTTAAGCATAACAAGCAACCTCGCTTTTATTTTTTAATAGTCAACTTATATTTTACCGCAAATGCGCTAAAAAGTCAAGACTTTTTAGCCGTTAACCATGTAAGGGCGGATATTATCCGCCCTTAAATAACGCGATAACGAAGCCCTTATGTAAAGATGAGCATGAATCAAAGTGCAGGGGCGAGCCGAGCCCGTTCCGACTTGCTTGCTTACAGCACAAAAATCAACGGACTGTCAAAGGCAGTCCGAAATGATCTATTTGAAATTGAAGAAGGTAACGCCCGAAGCGAACAGACCTGCGCCTATAAGAACTGCCATAAAAATTGTCTTTTTTATCTTATGCTTTATCTTTATAAGCAGTACGAGTACGACAGCGAATAAGATGATAGCCCAGTATTGAGTGAAAAATGCAGATATTGAGTTTGTAATAGAGTCCATTTTGATCTCCTTGAAAGTTATTTTTCTTCTTTTTTATTGGTATCGCTGAGAAATTCCGCGATTATGTACCGCGGACGCTGTTTGACTTCGGCGTATATCTTGCCTATGTACTCGCCGATTATGCCGAGACAGAAAAGCTGCAAGCCGCCTATTAGCCATATTGAACATATGGTACTCGACCAGCCGTGCTCGGTAAAGCCTGTTATTTTTGTAATAAACGCCCATATAAAGGCAAAAAAGCTGACTACCGACATGATAAGACCCAGAGCCGTGATGAGTTTCAGGGGTTTTGTGCTGAACGAGGTTATGCCGTTGACGGCAAAGGAAAGCATACGTTTCAGGGGGTATTTGCTCTCGCCTGCGGCTCTTTCGTGGCGTTCGTAGTACACCTTGCAGTTCTGGAAGCCTATAAGGGGTACCATTCCGCGAAGAAACAGGTTGACCTCCTTGAAGCCTGAAAGCTCCTGCAAAACTCTTTTGCTCATAAGGCGGAAGTCCGCGTGGTTGTATACCACATCAGCGCCCATGATCTTCATGAACTTGTAGAAGCCCTCAGCGGTTGTCTTTTTGAAGAAGGTGTCGGTGTCGCGGGCGCTTCTCACGCCGTATACGACCTGATTTCCCTCGTAGTACTTTTTTACCATCTCGTCGATGGTGTTGATATCGTCCTGAAGGTCGGCGTCCATAGTTATGCACATATCGCAGATGTCTTTGACTGTCATAAGCCCCGCAAGGACTGCGTTCTGGTGACCGCTGTTATGAGCGAGGTCGATGCCCGAGAAGTAATTGGGTTCTTTGGCATGAAGTTCGCTTATGATCCCCCATGTCTGGTCAGCTGAACCGTCGTTTACGAATACGATGCGGCTTTCGGGAGAGATAAGCCCCTGGGATATCAGTGAGGAATATTTTGCTTTTAACTGCTGTGCAGTCTCTCTGAGAACTTCCTGCTCGTTATAGCACGGAACTACCATATAAAGTATTTCGGGGGGATTCATAGCTATTCCTTTCGATACGTTTTTTCTTTAGTATATCACAGGGGTGGAAAAAAGTCAACAAAAGCATTTTTGCAGGTATTGGCGTAGTTAGGGGGAGCGGCTGACAGCTCCTGCGTGTCGGGCGCTCCGCAGGTGTGAATAAAAAACGCCCTGCAAGAGAGGGCGTTCCATAAATAAGTGCAGTTTTTGAGATCACTGCTTTTCTGAGTCGATGAACATATCGTATATTCTTCTGATAGCCTCAGGGAGGTCGTTCTCGCTCACGCCGATGATAACGTTGAGCTCGCTTGAACCCTGATCTATCATCTTTACGTTGATACGCGCATGAGCCATAGAAGCGAAGATACGAGCAACAGTACCTCTTGTGTTCTTCATTCTTCTGCCGACTACAGCGAGGAGAGCGATGCCGTCCTCGATCTCAAGGTGATCGGGATTAACAGCCTTGCGAAGTTCTGCAAGCACCTTGTCGCGTACAGGAGAGAGCTTCTCTGTGCTGACAGTGATGCTCATAGTGTCGATACCCGAAGGCATATGCTCGAATGAGAGCCCGTTGTCGTAGAGGACTTTGAGTACCTTCATACCGAAGCCTGTCTCGTTGTTCATCATAGCCTTTTCGATATTGATAGTGCTGAAGCCCTTTTTGCCTGCGATGCCTGTGATAGTATGGTTAAGACTTTCCCTGCTGAAATCGAAGTCGTTGCCCACGATCATAGTGCCTGCGTCCTCGGGAGCGTTGGTATTTCTGATATTTATCGGGATACCTGCTGAACGTACAGGGAAAATAGCGTCCTCATGGAGAACAGAAGCGCCCATGTAAGCGAGCTCACGAAGCTCGCGGTAAGTGATGACCTCGATAACGTCGGGCTTTTCGACTATTCTCGGGTCAGCAACGAGGAAGCCCGAAACGTCGGTCCAGTTCTCGTAGATATCAGCCTTTACAGCGTTTGCGATGATAGAGCCTGTAACATCTGAGCCGCCTCTGGAGAAGGTCTTGATGCAGCCCTCGGTAGTTCTTCCGTAGAATCCGGGGATAACAGCGTTGTCCAGACCGCTGAGCTTCTCGCGTACAGCCTTTACAGTCTCGTCGAGGAGAAGAACGCCGTTTGTATCGAAGATGATAACGTCAGCAGCGTCAACAAAGTTGAAGCCGAGGTAGTTTGCGAGGACCTTGCCGTTGAGGAATTCGCCGCGGCTTGCAGCAAAATCCTTAGCAGGGCGGGCTTTGAGCTCCTTGACGATAGAATCGAACTCAGCGTCGAGGGACATATCTATTCCCAGCTCTGAGATGATGCCGTTATAACGGTCCTTTATGATCTGGAAATCCTTTGAGAAGTCCATACCGCTTCCTGCGAGCTCGCAGCACTTATAGAGCATATCGGTTATCTTGATATCGTCAGAGAAGCGCTTTCCGGGAGCTGACGGTACAACGTATCTGCGCTTGTCATCGCTCTTGATGATAGCAGCGACCTTTTTGAACTGGTTAGCGTCTGCGAGGGAGCTTCCGCCGAACTTTACGACTTTATTACTCATATATATCATTCCTTTATTACATTGATAAGTTTATAGCAATAATTATTATATCCCTTTTTCTGTCCGAAATCAATTGACAGAAAGTCGAATTTATACACTTTCACAACTGTGTTTTTGGTGAATACGCTTGTACGCCACTCGTGGACAATTCAGGCTCGGATAAAATGAGAACTAATGTCGAATATTAGACAAATATTTTTTGAAATATATATTTTTATATTGACAAGAACACACAGTTGATGTATAATTAAAAAAACGAATATTGACATATTAATGTCATAAAATTCGATACGCAATACTGATAAGATCTGCTAAGAAAGGAAGTTTTAAACGTGAAAAAGAAACTATCAATATTTTTAACTGTATTAATGCTCATCAGTGTAATGGCTTTCACAAGCTGTGACAGCAACAGCAAGTACAAATCAAGCTATAATGCTGTTGGATGTGTGCATTCTAATTTGCCTAAATCGGGCTCGTTGAAGTTCTCATCATTCAGCGGTGTTATGTCATTTGAGCTGAAAGCGAAGGAAGATGCCGGAAAGCTTACATATTCTGGAGAACTCGGCAAGGGAAGCGCAAAAGTTTACTATGATGCTGACGGAACTAAAAAGGAACTGTTTTCTGTTGAGGCAGGCAGCAGCCAGAAAGGCGAGATACCTGATCTTAAAGAAGGAACAGTATATGTAATAGTCGAAACAAATGAGAAGTGTTCAGACGGAAAGTTTGAGTTCAAGATAAAATAAAAGACAGACCCGAAAGTGATATCTCACTTTCGGGTCTTTTGTTACGATCAAGCTTTCTCTTTTCTGAGTATCGCGCTGAATACAGTGCATACCGCTACACCTGCCGCGCCGAGAACGGCGAATAGCATAGCAGCTCCCGAGCCTTTTCCCATGCCGAACAGCGAGACAAATATACTGTCTGCGGACTGCTGTGACATAAACGGCTCTGAAATGTTGTCGATAAGGAAACCGCTTGACAGGTAGCCGATGGGGATAGTGAAGAATTGCAGGGTATTCCTGCATGAATAGACACGTCCCTGCATATCAGCAGGAATGGTGCTGCGGAAGATAACGTCCAGATTAGCTCCCATATACGGTATGAGGAGCCAGCCCATTGACGCGCCGATGTACCATACAGCAGGGGTATCGGCGAATGCCAGCAGGAAGTTCTCCGTGCTCATGGCGAAGAACAGCGAAAGGCATATTGCACGGACGCGGTTTTTCGGAGCAGGTGCGAAAGAAGCTATCATGCTTCCTGCGAGAGAAGCCGCTCCTGCGAAGAAATTTACCGCACCGAGGACGTTTTTGCCGCCCGATGCCTTTGAGAGCAGCATTGCGGGCAGAGCCGCTGTATGAGCCGAAGCGATGAGGTTTATGCCTGCCAGAAAGAATATCAGCTTCAGAACGAGAGTATTCTTTCTGAGCCATGCAAGACCTGCTTTTGCCGAAGCAAGAAGCGTTTCTTTTGACTTTTCAACGCTTTGGGGTTCGGGTATGTGTATAAACAGCAGCAGTACAGTGAACGCAGCCGCGAACGTTATGAGGTCGATGCTCATAACTGCCGATATACCGCCGAATGTAAAGAGAATTGTTGCCAGTACGGGAGTTAGCAGCGAATTGAGCGACTGCGAAAATGAGCGCAGACCGCTGGTCTTCTGGTAGTACTCCTTTGGTATTAGCTGTGTTGAAGCGACCTCGCTTGCAGGCTGCTGAACGGTATTCATAAGACCGTTCAGAGCGTTTATGACGTACAGATGCCACGGCTGAAGCGAGTCTGACTTTATGAGTATGAAAGCCGCAGCGGTAGTCATTGCCGCGAAGAGGTCACACACCAGCATGGTGCGTTTTTTGTTCCATTTGTCGCTGAGAGCTCCTGCGAATATGCTCATGAGCACATACGGAGTGTATGAGCATATAGTGAGCATAGCGGTTTTCAGTGCAGAACCGCTGTTCATGTAGAGCCACAGCACCAGCGCATAGCTGGTCATAGAGCTGCCGAGGGCAGATGCGGACTGTGTGCTCCAGAGTAAAAGGTAGTATTTAAGATGTTTTATTGAATATTTCATATGACTTTGCTCCTTTGGATAGTATTATCGTCGGAAATGCAAAGTCAGAGAGAGCGAAGTTTCAGCTTTTGATCTCCATGCAGATTCCCTCAGACCTTGCATGGAGCATTTACAATGCACATTCTCATAAAATTATCACCTTGACAGAGTGAAAAGTTGAGAGTTTGTATGTACGCAGACTCTCAACTTTTCTTATATACGTATACGTTTTACTTGATGAATTTAGCCTTGATAATGGTATATCCGTAAGGCTTTACAGTTAAGGTGTCGTCCATGAACGTACCGTAGAACGCCTGCAAGCCTTCAAAGCGATCGAGGATAGAGCTCATATTGCTGAGCTGAACTGTATCGCCGCTTCTGTTGATGAAGAAGATATAGTCCATTTTCTGTCCCTGACGGGTGAAGCCGATAAGACGGCTGTCGTGGACTTCCTTCTCGTTGATGACGAAGTATATTCTTCCGTCCTTCATATTCGGGATAGACTTTCTGATACGGCTGAGAGCCGAAACATAGGAGATAAGCTCCTTATCCTCGTGTCCCCACGGGTAGCAGCGGCGGTTGAACGGGTCCTTGTAGCCCTGAAGACCTGCCTCGTCGCCGTAGTAGATACATGGTATACCCGGAAGGAAGAAGAGCAGAGCCATAGCAGCCTTGAGCATTTCTTTTCCGTGGTTGTACTGTTCGTCCGAGAGGTAGCGTTCTGCCATCCAGTCCTTGCTCTTGTCGTCGCAGTTGTCGCCGCCGAGGCGGTTTATAGCGCGTTCGATGTCGTGGGTGGAGACAAAGTTCATGAGCACATCTATAGTAGGCTTGGGGTAGTTCTCGACGATATTCATGACAGCGGTTATGAATTCTATAGGCTTGCAGCCCTTCATGAAGGAGATTATAGCCTCACGGAAGGGGTAATTCATAACCGAGTCGAGCTGATCTCCGAGGAGGTAGCGGCGCTTGATTCCGTAGCTTTCCTTAGTGGTAGCGTCCTCCCAGACTTCGCCGATAATCACCTTTTCCTTATCGTAGCCCTTTACGCATTTTCTGAGGTTGCAGAGGAACTCCTCGGGAAGCTCGTCGGCAACGTCAAGTCTGAAGCCTGCTGCGCCCTTGTCGAGCCAGTAGCGGAGAACACCTTCCTCGCCGCAGATGAACTCGGTGTAGTCCTCGTTGTTTTCACATACGTTAGGGAGGGTATCAATACCCCACCATGCTTCGTAGGTATTCGGGTAGTCGATGAAGGTATACCAGTCATAATAAGGGCTGTCCTTGGACTGGAAAGCGCCGACAGTATCATATCGTCCGAATTTATTGAAGTAAACGCTGTCCGCACCTGTGTGAGAGAATACACCGTCGAGAATTATTGATATACCGTAATTTTCGGCGACCTGACACAGCTCCTCGAACTCATCGTTCGTACCGAGGAGGGGGTCGGCTTTCATATAATTAGCGGTATTGTAGCGGTGGTTCTCGTGAGACTCGAATATCGGGTTGAGGTAGATGCAGGTAACGCCGAGGTCGTGGAGATACGGGAGCTTTGACTGTATTCCCGCGAAATCTCCGCCGAAATAGTCGTTGTTCCATACGTGACCGTTCTTGTCGGGCTTATAAAGAGGAGTTCCGCCCCAATCTTTGCGGAGAATACGTCCGTCGGGGATATTTTCCTTTGGCTTGCCGCTGTTGCAGAAGCGGTCGGGGAAAATCTGGTACATTATGCCGCCCTTGAGGAAGTCGGGAGTCTCGTAGCGGTTCTTGTAGACAGTGAGCTGGAACATTTCGCCGTGGTCGAGACCGCCCTCATGGATATTGATCTTCTTGATATAGTGGCGGATTCCACCCTCGGTATACGAGAAGTAATAGAAATGAACGTCGGTATATCTTGCGTTATACACCGCGGAGTATGCAAAGCAGTCGTCCTCCTCGGTAACTTCGTTCATGTTGATGAAACGCTCCTTGAAGCCTGTTCGGAAGAGAACGAGAACAGGCGAAAAGTCGGGATTAACGTCCTTTGGCAGACGTATAGTGAAGCGGCAGGTCTCGAATTGCCTTACAGCTCCGAAAATTGATTTATAGCCCAGATTCCATGTATCATATAAAGGTCTCATATAGAAAAACACTCCGTTTTCTTATTTTATAGACTGCATACCTCAGAATAGTTTAAAAAGGGGACGAAGTTGACCCGCCCCCTATTTTGGATATTGCTTATCTTAAATGCCAGATATTTTCAGCGTACTCGGTAACAGCGCGGTCTGCGGAGAAGATACCCGCACCTGCGATATTATTGAGTGACATCTTAGCCCACTTGAACTTGTCGTTGTAACATTCGGTGATGTACTGCTGAGCCTTTCTGTAGCTGTCGAAGTCTGCGAGGACCATATACGGATCTCTGTCCTTCAGTGAATTTGCCACATCGTTGAATGTACAGCCGTTGATGCCGTGGTACATACGGTCGATGCCCTCACGTATACGCGCGTCGCTGTTGTAGAATTCGATAGGTCTGTAGCCTCTTGCCTTGAGATCGTTTACCTCGGGAGTCGTCATGCCGAAGATAACGATATTATCGTCGCCGCAGGCTTCCTTGATCTCGATGTTAGCACCGTCGAGAGTACCGAGGGTCACAGCGCCGTTGAGCATGAGCTTCATATTGCCTGTTCCCGAAGCTTCCGTACCTGCGAGAGATATCTGTTCTGATACATCAGATGCAGGCATGAGGTGCTCGGAGAGAGTTACGCAGTAGTTCTCAAGGAATACAACAGAGAGCTTCTGGCTGATCTTGGGGTTCTTTCTGATCTCCTCGGAGATAGCCCAGATCATCTTGATGATCTGCTTTGCAAGGTAGTATCCCGGAGCAGCCTTTGCAGCAAAGATATAGGTCTTTGGAGTGAAAGGAGCGTCGGGGTCATTGAGCAGATATGCGTAATCTGCAAGTATATTCATAACGTTGAGGTGCTGTCTCTTATATTCGTGGAGACGCTTTACCTGAACGTCGAAGATGCTGTCGGTATTGAGGATAATGCCTGATTCGTTCTTGACGTACTTTGCGAAGGCTTCCTTGTTTGCCTTCTTTACGTCCATGAGCTTTGCGAGAACTTCCTTGTCGTCCTGGAACTTGCGGAAGTTTTCCAGCTCAGCGCCGTCCTTGATGAACTTCTTGCCGATAGTCTCGCTGAGGAGGTCTGTGAGTCCCGGGTTGGACTGATAGAGCCATCTTCTGTAAGCGATACCGTTGGTAACGTTCTTGAACTTTTCGGGAGTATTCTCATATTCCTCGTGGAATACAGACTGCTTGATTATCTCCGAATGGAGCTTTGATACACCGTTTACGCTGTGAGAAGCAGCAACGCAGAGAGTTGCCATGTGTATCTGATTGTCCTTGATTATGGACATACGTGTAGTTTTAGCGCTGTCGCCGCCGTTTCTCTCCATGAGAGACTGGCAGTAGCGGTTATTTATCTCAACGATTATGGAGAATATTCTCGGGATAACTGTCTTTACGAGGTTAACGTCCCATTTTTCGAGAGCTTCTGCCATAACTGTGTGGTTTGTGTAAGCGAAAGTTCTTGTAACGATGTCCCATGCCTGATCCCAGCCGTATCCGCAGTCGTCAAGGAGTATTCTCATGAGTTCGGGGATAGCGAGGGTCGGGTGAGTATCATTTATGTGGATAGCTACCTTGTCTGCAAGGTTTTCAAGAGTGCCGTAAACGTTCATATGAGTGTTTACGATATCGCCTATCGAAGCTGCGCAGAGGAAGTACTGCTGACGCAGACGGAGGCTCTTTCCTTCGTGGTGGTTATCGTTAGGATAGAGAACCTTTGATATAGCATTTGCGATAGAGTTCTGAGCAAGAGCCTTATCGTAGTTGCCCTTATTGAACATCTCCATGTCGAAGTTAGGAGCTTTTGCGGTCCACAGACGGAGAACGGATACGCCGTCAGAGCCGTAGCCCGAAACATACATATCGTAAGGTGTAGCCACAACGGTGCTGTAGTTCACATGGGAGATGTAGTGGTACTGATTGTCCCAGTACTCCTGAAGATCGCCCTCGAAATGGATATCAATGGAGAGCTCGGGCTTCGGAACGAGCCATACCGAACCGCCCGGGAGCCAGTTGTCGGGAAGCTCTGTCTGCCAGCCGTCCTCAAGCTTCTGCTGGAAGATACCGTACTCATAGCATATGGAATAGCCCATAGCAGGGAAGTTCATGGTTGCGAGCGCGTCCAGATAGCAGGCAGCAAGTCTGCCGAGACCGCCGTTTCCGAGACCTGCATCAGGCTCGTACTCATAGATCTTGTCGAGGTTTATATCATACTGCTTCAGCATATCCTTTATGCCGTCAGCAAGCTCTAAGTTATAGATGCTTGTTTTGAGGGAGCGTCCCATGAGGAATTCCATGGAAAGGTAGTAGATCTGCTTGCCGCCCACTGAGTGTGTATGATTAATGAAGCTCTGCCTCTTTGAGCCAAGCAGCTCGACAATAATAGCAGAGAGTACATGATAGACCTGCTTGTCGGAAGCTTCCTCGGGAGAAACGCTGTATAAAAGCTGGAGTTTTTTGGGAAACTCTTCTTTGATTCTGTCCATAAGAGGGTTTGCTTTTCTTGTAGTCATAACTGATCTCCTTCTGCCGCACGAGCGGCTATATTACCTGTTGTATAATCTCCCCTGCTGTATACAGTAGCCCTTTTGCGAAAAGCCAAAAGCCACTTTACAAGAAGTATACAAACAAATTATACTATGATTTAATAAATATTTCAAGTGGTTATTTCAACAAATATTTATCCACTAAATATACGTATTACGGAAAATCGCCAAAAAACAGAAAAAATAATCGCGGAACAGCGTGAGCTCAGTATACATTATGCCCAAAACGTCAGAAAACATCTTTAAAAATTGTGCACAAACACTATAGAAAAATGGCAGAAAAACGAAAAATATATTTTTAAAATATAAAACTTAGAAAATGTTTGAAATTTGCTATATTATGTGATATAATAGATAAAGCGGTTTGCGAAAAACAGAGCCGCATGGGAAAGTGTAGATCAAATATAAGACAACAAAAAATATGAAAAGGTGATATCTATGGAAAAGAAAAAAGGTTTTTCAATACTTAAATTCGTTCTCATTCTGATATGTGTGATACTGATCGTACTGTCGATCGTGGTTAATATAGCTTTTTCAGGCGGCAAAACTCCGAAGATACTGGGCAATTACGTTTATATCGTCAAGGAGTCCGACAATATGGGCAGCAATGTCACTAACGGCGCAGCTCTCGTAGCTCCCGACGCAAAGGATCTCTCGATAGCGAAGGGCGATATAGTTCTTGCATATCCTGCAAACGATCCCGATAAGCTCCATGTGCTCAGCATATTCGATATCGTTACCGCTGAGGACGGCACAGAAAAGTATATAACCTCCGATGCTTCCAATATCGGAAGTGAGGAGTCCATTCCGAAGGAGAAGATAGCTGCTCTCTGTACAGGTCATATGGAAAGTGCAGAGCTGGGAACACTCATCTCGTTCGCTTCAAGTGTAAAGGGCATACTTGTTCTGCTCGTTCTTCCGTGTGTGCTTCTTGTAATATTCCTCATCGCTAAGATCGCTTCCTCAAAGGACGACGACGAGGACGACTTTGGCTTCTACCAGTACGACGAAAAGGAGAAGCAGAAGGAGCTTTCGGAAAACAGGAAAAATGCTCACGACAAGACAGGCAATCCGCTGTTTGAACCTTCACAGGAGATACAGCCAAGCAACGAGCTTGAGCGCAAGAAGATGTCTATTGCCGAGAATTTCAGCCAGAAGAAGGTAAATCCCGATTCTCCTTACCAGAAGGAAAAGGAGCGTACAATGCAGTTCAAGGCACAGCGCAGTGCTGAGAGCACCTTTGCTGCAAAGAATGTGGGAAGTTCTTCTTCAACAGCTCCTACAGCCGATGCCCTCAGAGAGGAAATGCTCCGCAAGACCGCTGAGGCTGAGCGTACAGGCACATTCAACATCAAGACAACAAGCACTCCTCAGCAGCCCGCAGCTCCTGCCGAGCCGATACCCGATAATACAGGTATCCTTTCCAAGAGCCAGCTTGCTGAAATGTCAAGAAACGATGTTCCTAAGACAACTCCTCTGAGAAGTCAGTCAGCACCTTCCACAGCAGCTCCAAAGCCGCCAAAGAAGAGCAGCACTCCTGATATCTCGGATATAATCAATAAGACCGAGCGCAATGAGCGCAAGAAGAAGGCTGCGGATATGTCCGTTGACGACCTCCTGAAGCTCATCGAGGAAGAAAAGAAAAAGCTCTGATAAAACGTAAGGCAGTCCATTCGGACTGCCTTTTATTATTGCCATTAAATAATTATTAACATCGTTATCATCATAGCAAGCGGCATAGCAACGAACATCAAGCCGAAAATTATTGCAAAAAAGTGGCTGTTGACTCTGGCAGGCTCATAGATGACCTTTGGGTCGTCAGGGTCTATCATGATATCATAGTTCATATTCTTTTCGCGTATTTCATTGATGTTATTTATGTAGCTCTTGTATGTCTCTCCCTCGTAGGTGTATTCATATGTTGGATTGTAGTATATTTTTGTGATCCTGCCGTTTACACGGGTCGTTGAGGTGCTGACATCGACACAGGTCGCCGTGACGAATATCGTGCACCTTTCGGCATTGCCCTTTGAACCGCGAAAATCCGCTATAATTACAACGATACCGATAACAATGAATATCATGAAGAACAGGCATAAACCGATCTTTATAAGAACTTTTTTAATGTCATCGGAGCCGTTACGGTACGCAAATATAGCTAAAATTGCCGATATACTGATAACTGTCATCACCAGACACGCGATATCGAGCTTATGCTTTTTGACAGCACTGGAAATAAGTCCCAATATGCCGAACACAGCGAACAGCTGCACAAACGATATTATTATCTTGTAGTCATTGCCTTCGGTTTGTGAAAGTCTGAACATATAGAAAATGGTTGCAAAAAAGTACAGTACCACCAGTATTCCGATTATTTTTTTGATCAAAGATGAACTATTGTTGTCAGTCTGCGGCTTTTCGTCGGTATAGTAGCCGTTTTCGTCGTAGTTCATCATGTCGTCTTCGTGTCTTTTCATAAAAACGCCCCCTTTTGCGGAAATTATACCACAAAAAGGGGGCGTTGTCAATTATTCGTTTATTAATTAAATAGCGTTTTATATTGGAAAGCCACCAATGTAAATACCATAATTGCAAGTAGTACTATTGTCTGAATAACAGCTTCGGCTATTACAACCGATGTTTTTCTGCGCTGCGCAAAGGGATCGTATATCATCAGCGGATCAGACGGATTTATCATTATAGGATAAACCTCGCCTTTTTTGCGTTTTGTTTCGGTTTTGCCGATAGAAGCTGCGTATTTGACACCGTTCCAGATATACTTATATGCAGGATGGTATGTGAATCTGTTATCTGATATGTATGTTACAGGCGAAACGGAGAAACACTGAGCATTTACAAGCTGTGTGCATTTAGTTACGAGTGTAAGATGAGTGTGTATTTTCTTATAGGAATCATAGAAGGCTATTGCAGCGAATATCAGTACATAAACATATATTATAACTTTTTTTGTGAAAGCATCAGATATTGATCCAAGCAGCATATTAAAAGGTATTACGCCAATAATAACAATAGAATAGAGTAAAATATCCAGCCTGATATGTTTTTTTATCTTTTTGTTATCTGAAATGTCATCATATTTATAGCTGTCTTCCTGAAAGTAGAACGAATAATCATTATCATCAAAATCAGACATATGCTCACCCCTTTTTCACAGATTATACCACAAAAGGGGGAGATTGTCAATTTTTCTTTTGCGAGAAGATGATATTAACGACAGGTGAAAGAACAGCTGCAACAGGCCATACTATCCATGTTCTTCCCCAATCGAACGTGAGGAAGCTCCAGCCGAGATAGCCGGCGGTCACTATACACCAGTAAATCGACATTGCACCGGAAGCATACTTCTCCCTTGCTTTCTTATCCCTTGCGAAGTTATCTTCTTCAAGAAGCTTCTTGTAGCCGCCCATTATAATGCTTGCACGGACTATCAGAAATACTCCGGCAGCAACTATAACGAAAAATATCGCACCCGGGAATACGTCTGACAAAACGGTATCAGGAAACAGCTCATCGAAGAGTATGGCAGGTATGAACGAAAGTATGAACATAACAACGCCTGCAATGATGCTTATGATGAATTTAGGCTCAAAGTTCGTTTTTTTCTCCTTTACCATGCCGGAGATGCCGTATTCCGTATCAATGCCCTCTTTTCCAAGGTACTCGTATTTTTTCATTTTTGATCCTGAGATAATGAAAAGAGTTACTGCAATAGCTATAAGTATGAACATAAATGGTATACCTATAACATCTGCCAGATGTTTTGATTTTACAGTTCCATCAAGAAGTATAGTGGGAACGGCGCAAATTATGCAGAGCACAACTCCGATAGAAGTGCGGACAGCTCTATTACGGTTTTCTGCAAGGAAATTATTAGCCTCTTCCATAGAAACTTTGTGCAGAGGCGGTTCTGTATCAACAGCTGCCTCAACAGCAGGAGCGGTGTCGTCAGGGAGAACAGCTTCATCTTTAAGTAAAGTGTCGGTGCTTACATTGAATATCTGTGATAGCTGTAATATACGGTTAAGGTCGGGAGTAGACTGTGCGCCCTCCCATTTTGAAACAGACTGGCGGCTCACTCCGAGCTTCTCGGCGAGTTCTTCCTGTGACATCCCTGATTTTTTTCTTAGTTCGATTATCTTGTCTGCGAGTATCATATACGTATCCTCCATATCATTTATTTCCTCGGGAACGTCCCTCGGTCTATGGTCATATTCTAACATTTTCGGCAGTTACATACAAGCAACCGCGCTTTACAATTTGTCAATCGGCGGTTGCAATTGCCTGTATTTTGGCAAATTTGAGATTACATGGGTGCAGATCCAAAAAAATATTGATTTTTTATGAATGATGTGATATAATAAAAGTACAAATTTTTACGAAAGAAGGTATCCCATCATGGAGATCAAAAAAGCAATAGAAACCGTTGAGAAAAAAACAGGCATCGACCTTCCCGATGAGAAGATCGAAAAGCTTGCTACAAAAGAGAACCTCGAAAAGGCAAAAGACATGATAGGCAAGGTGGCTACCAAGGAAAATATCGCTAAGGTCAAGGACAAGGTCGGCGATATCGTGGATAAGATCAAGAAATGATCGCAAAGGGGCATTTCAGTTATGAAATGTCCCTTTTATACTTATTTCGAGATGGGGGCATTAATGAATAAAATAATAGAGAGCGTTAAAAATATCGGATTGTTCCGATTTTTCATGCTTACAATAGCAGGAGTTGTGAACGCATTTGGCATCACGCTGTTCCTCATGCCTGTGAAGCTCTATGACAGCGGCATTTCGGGAACTTCCATGCTGCTGGCTCAGGTAACGCCCGACGCATTATCGCTGTCGCTGTTCCTGATACTGCTCAATATACCGCTGTTCATGTACGGACTGAAGAAGCAGGGCGGGAGCTTCACCGTATCTGCCATATACACCGTAGCCGTGTATTCCGTGATGTCGTGGCTGATAACGGATGTTCTGCCCATAGATGTGAGCATAGCCTCGCCGCTGGCAGGTACGGACCTGCTGCTGTGTGCGCTGTTCGGCGGCGTGATATCGGGAATAGGCAGCGGTCTTGCCATACGCTTCGGCGGAGCGATGGACGGCATCGAAGTCATGGCGGTAATATTCGCAAAGCGCATAGGACTGTCCGTGGGTTCGTTTGTAATGGCTTATAACGTGGTGCTGTATATCGTGTGCGGAACTGTCATACACAGCTGGATACTGCCGCTGTACTCAATAGTCACATACGGAGCAGCTCTCAAGACCGTGGACTACATCGTGGACGGCTTGCAGCGCGAAAAGGCAGCCATGATAATAACGGCAAAGCCCGATGATATAAAAAAGCAGCTCATGGAGGAGTTCGGCTGCGGAATGACACTTATAAAGGCAATGGGCGGATATTCGGGCGAGGAACGCACACTGCTGTACTTCGTGGTGAACCGCTTTCAGGTCATGAAGATGAAGGACATTGTCCAGAAAATAGACCCCCTTGCCTATATCACCCTTACCGAGGTGGCGGATATTTTCTCCGTAAATCAGGACAGGACTTAATAACTTGCCGCGCCCATGAACGGATTCCCAAGTCGTCCCCTAATGGGCTGTCGAGAACGCCGTTTCCAACAAAAATATTACAATGGCTTGCGCTCGAACATGAGCACAGGGTAGCCTTCGTAGTATGGCTTGACGATCTCGGGGTGCAGGTCTGCGTAGGCGAAGATAGTGTCTGCCAGTCCTTCTTTGAGGAAGTCCACAAGCTGAGAAAGCGGGCGGTGGTAGAGCTCGTCGCAGATAGAAGCGAAGGTTATGGCGCGTCTGCCGCCGACTTCCATTATTCTGTAAGGCCATATGCGGCAGTCGAAGGGCTTCTCGTCGCCTAACATACAGCCGTTTTCCGTAAGTGCAGGACACGAGAAGAGTTCGTCGCCGCGAAGCTCATGAACTTTGAATATATAGCCGCCGTCCTTTGAGATGAACTCGGTCTCAGGGCGGACGGCTTTTATTTTTTCGCAAAGCTCCGCCGTAAACACGGGGGTCTCCCAAACGTCATAGCGGTCGAAGATGCAGCAAAGTCTGCATTTAGCGCAGCTCTCGCCGCTGAGAATTTTTTTCAGCATATAAAGTCCTCCTGATCTTGCAGGGCGGATATTCCCCGCCAACACCTTGCATAAAATGTGACCTGACCCGATATGTAGGGGCTGCCTTTGGCAGTCCGCGAATAACAGTGCCGTGACTTGATGAACCGTAAGTCCGTGGAACAAGCGGCAACGTGGTTAGGGTGCAGCGTCACGCTGCAAAAAAACGGGCATAACGCCCGTTTTTTACATATCGTTTCTGTTTTCAAGCGCTTTGAACAGCGTTACCTCGTCGGCGTATTCCAGTATACCTCCTACAGGCAGACCAAATGCAAGACGAGTTACCTTGATGCCCATTGGTTTGAGCAGACCTGCGATATACATAGCAGTAGCGTCGCCCTCGACAGTGGGATTGGTAGCCATTATGACTTCCCGAACACCGCCCTCGGCAATTCTCGCAAGGAGCTCCTTGACGCGGAGCTTATCGGGAGTAATGCCGTCCATAGGTGAGAGCAGACCGTGAAGCACATGGTAAACGCCGCCGTATTCTCTTGTACGTTCAAAGGCTGTAACGTCCTTGGGGTTCTCGACAACGCAGATGACGCTCTTGTCGCGCTCGGGGTCGTCGCAGATAGGGCAGATATCCCTTTCCGTGAGATTCTGGCAGCACTTACAGCAGTGAACGTTTTTCTTTGCGTCGATCAGCGCCTTTGCGAAGTCCTCGACAGCCTCCGTATCCATAGACATTACATGGTAAGCAAGACGCTGAGCCGATTTCATGCCGATACCCGGGAGCGAAGCGAACTTCTCCGCCAGTATTACCAGTGGGAGCGCGTTATGGTCAGCCATTATCTATCAGAAAAGACCGGGGAGAGAAACGCCGCCTGTGATTTTGCTCATTTCAGCTTCTGTAGTAGTCTCAACATTGTTGATAGCTTCGTTTACAGCGCTGATGATGAGATCCTGGAGCATATCGATATCCTCGGGATCAACGACCTCAGGCTTGAGAGTAAGGGACTTGATAGTTTTCTTGCCTGTTATAGTAACTTCAACAGCTCCGCCGCCTGCTGTAGCGGAGAACTCTCTTGCTTCGATATCTTCCTGGAGCTCAGTGATCTGATCCTGCATTTTCTGAGCCTGCTTTATCATCTGGTTCATGTTCTGAGCGCCGCCGCCGTTTACGTTCTTTGGTATTCTTGCTTTCATTTTAAAATTCTCCTTTGAAAATATGATTTCTTAATTTTTATATCAAGCAAAGTTAATTGCTTTTGAACTTGATTACGCTGAACGCCGAGGACGGCGTTACTACATATGAGTTTCATGTTATATTTTGCAGGGACGGTCATTGGTCGTCCGCAAGGGTCGAATATTAATTTTCTCATGACGGGCGAAAACAGTTCGCCGCTACAAGATCACTGCTTATCCACTGCAGTCTCTATCTGGCTTTCCATAGCCTTTTTAATGAGGTTCTCGGCGAGATTCTTCTGTTCGGTGACAGTAGTTGAGCATCTTGCCTTGATTATGAATCGCTGACCGAGCACATTGGCGATAGCCATACCCAGTGAATTTGCGTTCTCCTTGACCTTGAACAGCTCCATGAAGAAGCGGTTCTGAGCGGTGATGAAGATATAATTGCCTGCTGTGCCTGCGAAAGAGCCGTCGAGACTTCCCGCAACGGCAGGATTGATCTTCCTGAACTCCTCGAGTACGTCCTCCCAGCGGTCGCAGGGGACGATATCTTCGGGCTTCAGCTTTTTGATATCTATGGAAGGAACGATCTTCTCGTCCGCAGGAGCGGCGCTTGCTTCCATAACTTCCGGTTCTTCGGGAGCTTGTGAAGCCGCAGCAGCGGCTCTCGGAACTGAGTTGATCTTGTTCTCCAACTGTTTTATTTTATCATAAATTTCAGAATTGTCAATACTTTCGGTTGTATTCCTGATATTTCCGCAAAGCTTTATGAGCGACATCTCGAACTCGACGCGCTTGTTCATAGCCTTTTGCATACGCTCGCGGCACTCCTGCAAAGCGGAGAGCCTGTCCATAACAGTGGAAAGATCGCTTTTTTCGGCGATAGCTTTGAGCCTTTCCAGCTCATCGGGCATACATACGATAAGGCTCTCGGCGGTATCGGGAGAAGCCTTTATGAGCATGATATTGCGGAGCTGAGTTATGAGCTCCTCACAGAGTCTTGACAGATCCTTTGACATATCGTAAAGGTTGGCGGTTATAGCCAGAGCCTTTGGGGTATCGGAGTCGGAAACAGCGTCGAGCATATCGTACAGGTAGTCTCTGCCTGCGATGCCTGCGGCATTTGAGACAGTTTCCGCGTTGATGATATCTGCGCAGACCGAGCACTGGTCGAGGAGGGATACTGCGTCACGCATACCTCCGTCGGCGAGCTTTGCTATCATGGCAGCGCCGTCGTCGGTGAGGTTGAGTTCTTCCTGCTGAGCGATATAGCTTATGCGCTTTGCGATGTCCTCAGCCTTTATCCTGCGGAAGTCGTAGCGCTGACAGCGGGAAACGATGGTCGCAGGGACTTTGTGTATCTCGGTGGTAGCGAGAATGAATTTCACATACGGGGGCGGCTCTTCCATTATTTTGAGCAGGGCGTTGAAAGCGCCTGCGGAGAGCATATGCACCTCGTCGATGATGTAAATTTTATAAGCTCCGCGTTCTGGAGTATAAACGGCAGCGTCGCGGAGGTCGCGGATATTGTCAACGCCGTTGTTGGAAGCAGCGTCTATCTCGACGATATCTGTGAGCGCACCGCTGTCTGCATCGCGGCATATGTCGCATTCGAGACAGGGATTGCCGTCCTTCATATTGCGGCAGTTCACGGCTTTTGCGAGTATACGTGCGCAGGTGGTCTTACCCGTGCCGCGTGAGCCTGTGAAAAGGTAGGCATGGGCGGTCTTACCGCTGATTATCTGATTTTTCAGCGCTTCAGTAGTGTACTGCTGAGAGATAACGTCGTCAAAGGTCATCGGACGCCATTTGCGGTAAAGAGCCTTATACACAGCCTTTTCTCCTTTCGTTATTTGTTGTGGCTTTCAAGCGCGACTGCTGCCTGTATCTCTTTATAGTAGCGTGTAAATCCAACGGAATCTTCAATATGGTTAAGGATCGCCTGTGTGTACAGGGCTTCGCTCTTCTCGGGATTGTGGAGAAGTATCTGGGCGATGGCAGCTCCGCCGAGAGCGTTTGCGAACTGTTCGCGGCGTTCGATGGCTTCATTGAACCATTTCAGGGCAGTTTCGCCGTCATTGAGCTTTAGGTACATATTTCCCAGCTCGCAGCGTACTCTGCTGTAGTATTTATAGTCCTCGCGCATCAGTCCGATAAAAAGCTCCTCAGCTTTTTTGATGCTGCCGTTCTCTGCGTAGCAGCGGGCGATAAATATGGGCAGTTCAGGGATACTGAAGCCGTTTTCCACTGCATTTTCGTAGCATATTATAGCATTGGGGAAGGCTTCAAGGATATGATAGCAGCGTCCGCGGTAGAATTCGTTCACGCTTTTTTCCTTGACGGACATATCTTTTTCTTCCTTGCTGAGGTCGGTAAAGACTTCGAGAGCGTTTCTGAAATCGCCTCTGTGAAATAGGTTCAGCCCCTTCTCAAAGCACCTTGACCTGTGGTTGATGCCTGTAAAGGCATTGCCGATGAGGTCGTCGTCGAACTGGTGGAAGATGGTTTTCTTTAGCCGTGATATTTCATAGAATGATATGATGACCCAGATGAGCATGAAGGTCGTGAGCATGGAGGTGATCTCCTTTGAAGCAGTGGTCTCTTCGTCACCTGATGCCATAAGCGTTATCAAAACAAACACTGAGAACACGAAGGAAGCTGAAAAAGCCTTCGGAATACTGCGCCAGAAACACAGCAGGACGCGTTTTGTACGTGCTGCAAGAATGGAACGGAACATTCTTATCCTCCCTATCAAAGAAAAATTCCGAAACATAGATGTGCAGGCTTGCTGCGGCACACAACACGCACCGCTTAATGCTGCTCGGTCTCCCGCCTGACATGGTTCACGGGGTCTTGTTGCACAGGGCCCACACATCTATATTCCGGAATTCAATAACGGATCATACGAGCAGATAATGCTCTTCTAATATGATATCATAAACCGAGCAGTTTGTCAAGAATTTTTTTCACTTGTATCAAACACACGGTATATCAATGAAAAGAGGGTACTTATACGGAAGTTTACATGAATTATTGAGGGAAACCTTTCCTCAGAAAGGCTTCCCCGATGATCCCGCGTAAAGAATCCCGTATAAGTATTACGTTTAGGACGTACCCTCGTTATGATTATTCAGCAGCAGAGAAATAATTTTCAAATGTTGAGATATCGTCGTCCATATTGTAAGCTGTGCATGAGATAAGAAGTATGAAATCGCCTTCACGTCTTAAATAATATGCCTGTTCAAGCTCAATATTGTTCATTTCTGCCTTGAAAACAGCCTTTAAGAAGTCCTTGCCTGCCATCTGGATAGTTTCGGGGCCTGATGTCTTTGTGTATTTGATAGTTGGGACAGCAGAAAGCTGAGCTTCGAGTATTGCGTAGTAGTCATCAGCAGTAGTATCGGTGTTGA
The DNA here is from genome assembly GCF_024691275.1 of Ruminococcus sp. Classification (GTDB taxonomy): domain Bacteria; phylum Bacillota; class Clostridia; order Oscillospirales; family Ruminococcaceae; genus Ruminococcus. Next base: position 55,207 of record NZ_JAILNU010000030.1, read on the forward strand.
GAACAATGTTTTTATTGAGATTTTCGTATGTGATAGTAATATTCTGTGTTGAAGTTGAATTCATGCAAAGTGCGTCGCTGATAGTAGCCTGCTCGACGATCTTCTTTACTAAGTCAGCGTTGTCGCTGTAGGCAGTTTCAGCACCCAGATTCATCATCTTGAGAATTGTTTCGTCATCTGCAAATTTCCAGCCGTCAGGAGCTGTAAGCTTGATGCCTGCGAATTCGTTTGTGTAGACATTATTTTCCACAACGCCTCTCTTGAAGTCTGTGCCTTCAGCAGCAGGAGATGCGTCTGTGTCTTTGGAAGTTGTTGTTTTTTCTTCCGTAGAACCCTCGGTTGCAGCTTCTTCTGTTGTAGATTCTTCGGTTGTCTTTTCCGCAGCAGTTGTGGTTTCGACCTTGCTTTCCTTGCCTGAATCCTTGTCAGAAGAAGAAGAGTCTCCGCAGCCTGTAAGTGTGCATACTGCAAGGAGAAAAGCCAGTGTGAGCTTTAAAGCTGATTTTTTCATAGTTTTAAATCCTCCATATTATCGTTTTAATTTTAATAATAGCATAATTATAGCACTTAATTGATAAAAAATCAACACTTGCTTCAAAATTTTTGCTGATAACCGCACACTGGTGTAGAATTTTTTACATAAACTACCAAGAAAACCTTTCAACGATAATCCCACGCAAAAATTCTGCATAAGCTGTGGGCATTTGCCGCTATTGACAAAATCAGGCGTGGAATGTATAATAAAAGCAGTATGCATTTGAAAGGAAATAGCAATGATAAAAAGGAACAATGTTGTCAGGGCGATCCTGATATTTACACTTATAATGGGCGTTTCGGCGTTTGTGATGATGCTGACCAATACCCTTTCGGCGCGTCAGACGAACTATATAACCATTGATGCCGCGACTATGAAGCTGGTACAGCTCGACGGTCCCAAGGAGGGCGATCCCATCGCTATTGTGGAGACTTCCATAGGCGAGTACAGATTTGTGCTGTATCCCGAATATTCTCCAAATGCCGTGGCAAACTTTACAGAGCTGGCGAAACAGGGGTACTATGATAATACTTATGTGTTCCATTCAGAGAGCGGAGCTTACTCCGCAGCAGGTGCGCCCAACAAGGACGGAACTGCCAATGATAAGTCGCATGAGCTGGTAGAGCGCGAGCTGCATCAGAATCTGTGGCCGTTCAAGGGCGCAGTCCTCTCGATGAATACCACTATCGACCAGAACTGGAAGGAGAAGCTCTTCGGCGGCGGTACTTATTATAATGGGAGCCGCTTCATGGTTTTGAACACAGTCGAGTTCAACGACGAGTTCAAGGAGGAGCTGAAAGAAGTCTCCGAGAGCGAGGTGCTGGCGGACGCATTCATCAAAAACGGCGGTATACCGAACTTTTCGCAGCAGATGACCGTTATCGGTCAGACCTACAGCGGCATGGACGTTGTTGAAAAGCTCGCTTCCCTTGAAACGCAGAATACAGGCAATTACAAGTATCCCGTGGACGATGTTATGATAAATTCCATAAAGATCGGCACATATTCGTCCAAGGACGAAAAAGAAACTGCTGCAAAAGCAAAAAATAAATGAAAGTAGTTGCATTTCAATTGAAATAAGACGTTTTCGGAGCGGTTTTTTGCCTTAAAACAACAAATTTGTTAGGAAAGTATTTACAAATTGATTTTTATGATGTATAATATATAAGTTGAAGTGTAAATACTCATAATAAAATAAAAATAATAATTGTTCTCTCGATATGAGGAGTGAAATTTTTATGTACAAAAAGGTTCTTGCAGCAATTTTCTGCGCGGCTCTTACGGCTTCTTCATTCGCTTCGTGCGGCAAAGATGAAGGCACAGGCACAACAGATGCGGATAATACTGCAACAACAGGCTCTACAGAGGCATATGTTCCTCCAACAGCCGAAAATGTTGATATCGCAAACTTTACTGAGCCTCAGAAAGGCGATACGATCATAGAAATGAAGATAAAGGACTACGGCACTGTAAAGTTCAGGCTCTTCCCCGAATACGCGGACAAGGGTGTGCAGAACTTCGTGGAGCTGGCTAAAAAAGGCTATTATGACGGTCTGAAGTTCCACAGAGTTATCCAGGACTTTATGATACAGGGCGGCGACCCTCTCGGAAACGGTACGGGCGGCGAAAGTATCTGGGGCGGTAAGTTCGACGGCGGCACAGACCCGCACCTCATTCACGTAGCAGGCGCTCTTGCATATGCAAACAGCGGCGGTACTTCCTCTGACGGAAGCCAGTTCTACGTGGTAACGGGAACTAAATATACAGACGAGGATCTCACCTCACTTGAGCAGAAAGGCTACGCTTTCTCCGATAATTCAAAGGCTATGTACAAGACGATCGGCGGAGCTCCGTGGCTCGACGGAAACTATACGGTATTCGGACAGGTCATAGACGGCCTTGATATCATCTTCAAGATACAGTGCGTAAGCGTCAACCAGAGCTCCTCAATGCCTCTGAAGGACGTTATAATGGAGTCGGTAACTGTCGGCGAGTACGACGGTGAGGAGATACGCTGGTATATCACCGACTACGACGAGTTCGATGCAGATGAGATCAAAGCGTCCACAGGCAAGGAGAATGTTACGGTATCAAACTTTACCGCACCTGTAGAAGGCGAAACTATCGTCAGCATGAAGCTCAAGGGCTATGACCACCCTGTCAGGATAAAGCTTTTCCCCGAGTACGCAGATCAGGGCGTTGAAAACTTTGTCGAGCTTGCTAATAGGGGCTATTACAACGGTCTTACCTTCCACAGAGTGATAAAGGACTTCATGATACAGGGCGGAGATCCAAACGGTGACGGTACAGGCGGAGAATCCATATACGAAAGAGGCTTCGACGGAGGTACTGACCCGCATCTTATCCACGCCGCAGGAGCTGTTGCCTATGCGAACAGCGGCAATACAGCTACGAACGGCAGCCAGTTCTATATAGTTACAGGCGAAAAATACGACGAAAGTACCATACAGCAGCTTGAAGACGGCGGTTATGCTTTCACGGATAACGAGAAGAAAGTGTATTCCACATACGGCGGAAGCCCGTGGCTCGACGGCAGCTATACTGTCTTCGGACAGGTCTTTGACGGTCTTGACGTAGTTTTCGACGTTCAGAACGTTGAGGTCGATGATGCTACAGACAAGCCAAAGGAAGATGTCATTATCGAGTCTGTAACAGTCGAGAAGTACGACGGCGGAGAGGTTCGCTGGAATATTTCCGATTATAATGGATAATTTTTGAGCATCATGCTCAATAATTTATATTGTCGGCGTTTTATGCCGAGGAACAAGAGAAAGAAATTCGGGAACAGAAAAATATAACCCCCGAAAAATAAGGAGAGAAAATATTTGGATAAGTTTGTTATTAAAGGCGGCAGACGCCTTGAGGGTGAAGTTACTATAAGCGGCGCTAAAAATGCAGCTGTAGCAATTCTTCCGGCAGTCATACTTTCAGACGAACCATGCGTTATCGAAAATGTTCCGTATATCAGCGATGTCAGGATCTGTATCCGTATTCTCGAAGAAATGGGTGCAGAAGTAACAAACATCGGCAAGGACGCATACAGAATTGATCCTACCACTATAAATAAATTCTGTGTTCCTTATGAATATGCAAGAAAAATGCGTGCTTCTTACTATTTCCTCGGTGCGCTTCTCGGTAAATTCAATAAAGCAAGAGTGTCGATGCCGGGCGGATGTCCCCTCGGTGATCGTCCTATAGACCAGCATCTGAAGGCTTTCACAGCTCTCGGTGCGAAGTATACCCTCAGTCAGGGCATGATCGACCTTACATCAGACAAGCTCATGGGCAGCCAGATATTCTTTGACGTTGTTACCGTCGGAGCTACTATGAACGCTATGCTCGCAGCTGTCAAGGCAGAGGGTCTCACAATAATCGAAAATGCAGCTAAAGAGCCGCATATCGTGGATCTTGCCAACTTCCTCAACTCCATGGGCGCTAATATCATGGGAGCAGGTACAGATGTTATCAAGATCAGAGGCGTGGAGCACCTCCACGGCACTACTTACGCAGTTATACCCGATCAGATCGAAGCAGGTACTTTCATGGTAGCTGTTGCGGCAACAAAGGGCGATGTTCTTATAAAGAACGTTATCCCAAAGCATCTTGAGTCCATCACAAAGAAGCTTGAAAAGATCGGCGTAAACATCGAGCAGTTCGACGACAGCATAAGAGTATGGGTAGACGGTCCGCTGGTCAAGACCAATGTAAAGACCGCTCCTCACCCGGGATTCCCTACGGATATGCAGTCACAGATAGCAACTCTGCTCTGTTTTGCACAGGGTACAAGTATCATTACCGAGAATATCTGGGAACAGCGTTTCCGCTATGTTGACGAGCTGAGAAGAATGGGCGCGGATATCACTGTAAACGGCAAGGTCGCTCTTATCGAGGGCACAGGTAAACTCATGGGCGCACCTGTCAAGGCTTGTGACCTGAGAGCAGGAGCTGCGCTTATCATTGCAGGACTTGCTGCAAGCGGAGTTACTGAGATAGAGGATATCTACCATATCGAAAGAGGTTACGACTGCATGGAAGGAAAGCTCCGTGCGCTGGGTGCTGATATCGAAAAGGTAAGCATACCCGATAAGGCTGAAGAAACAAAGCACAACAGCGACAAGGCTGCTGTTTAAATAAGAATAATTGCTGCTGCACATATGTGCGGCAGCTTTTTCGTCATCTTGCAGGGAACGCCTTCTTCGGCGTTCCCCTCTGTCACTGCGTGACATCTCCCAGCAGTGCGGGGAGTCACCCCCGTGCCTCACGTAAAAACTTCTGTATAAGTACCGTGCTTATGTGCGGCAGTTTTTTGTCATCTTGTAGGGAACGCCGCCCTCGGCGTTCCCTACAAAGTTTATCGTTGGACGTTGTTTCATCAGCGGACGACCAAAGGTCGTCCCTACAGAATAAAGGAGAAATATGCAGGAAAATAAAAGTATATACAAAAAATTGTTCACCATTGTAGCGCCCATAGCCTTCCAGTACCTGATGATGTCGTTGGTATCGGCTTCGGACGCTTTTATGCTGGGTTTTCTCGATCAGGATTCGCTGTCGGCTTCGTCGCTGGCAGCGCAGATAGGCTTTGTCTACAGCCTGTTCGTCAACGCATTCATGTCGGGCTGCAACGTCCTTGCGGCTCAGTACTGGGGCAAAAAAGACAAGAACACCGTCGAGGAGATACTTGCGATGACTATGCGGTATTCGCTGCTCGTGGGAGCTGTATTTACTCTGGCGGCGCTTATTGTTCCCGAGCAGATAATGCATATATTCACAAACGACCCCCAGCTCATACATCTTGGCGGAGTATACCTTCGTACAGTGGCGCTGTCGTATTTTCTTGCAGGTTTTTCGCAGGCGTATTTTGGCATAATGAAGGTCTGTGACCTTGCAGGTATGAGCTCGCTGATAGGCAGTCTGGCGGTCGTACTGAACATACTCATGAACTGGCTGCTGATATTCGGTATCGGACCGTTTTTCAAGATGGGCATAGCAGGTGCAGCTGTGGCAACAGTCATAGCGAGGGCATTTGAGTGCCTGTTCATTCTTGCGGTCATCATGCGCGGAAAGTGCATACCGCTGCGAGTAAAGCTGATGTTCCGCACCAATGACCGCTCGCTGCACAAGGACTACGGGAAGTATACCCTGCCGCTGCTGTTCAATCAGCTTGGCTGGGGCGGCGGAGTAACCATGTACTCGGTAATAATGGGACATCTCGGAAGCAGTGCGGTCGCAGCCAACTCCATAGCGAGCATAGTCCGCAGCATGATAGCGAGCCTTTGCTGGGGCATTGCGGCAGGTGTAGGCATAATCCTCGGCGGTATGCTGGGCAGGAACGAGATCGAGGAGGCGAAAAAGGCAGGCGGCAAGTTCGTGCGGCTGTCCATATGGATAGGCATTGGTTCGGGAATAGTTATACTTGCAGTAACGCCGCTTATCCTGAATGTAATAACACTTAACGGCAAAGCGCAGTATTATCTGAAGTTCATGATGTTCATGGCGGCTTACTATATCATTGGAAATTCTCTGAATTCCACTGTGATAGGAGGGATCTTCCCTGCGGGCGGAGACACGAGATTCGGCATGATATGCGACATTGTAACGCTCTGGTGCGTGGTAGTGCCAATGGGTATGATAGCAGCCTTCTGGCTGAAGCTCCCTGTGCTTGCAGTGGCGTTTATACTCACGCTGGACGAGTTCGTGAAAATACCTGTTGTATATAAGCATTACATGAAGTATAAATGGCTGAAGAACATCACCCGATAGGCAGTCCGTATAAAACAATAAAGGCAGTCCGTATGGACTGCCTTTTGTTTTACTTTTCGCCTTTCAGTTCATGCTGGGAAATAATGAGCCTGATAGAATCATACAGGTATGGTTTGAGCTTGTCCAACGAGCACGGTTCCTTATACAGGATAGCCGAATAGCAGGTAGAGCTGACGAGCTCGATTATCATAAACAGCATTATCTCGGGGTCGCGGAAGCCGTTCGGTGATTCTTCGAGCATATTGTAGTATACCTCTGCGAAATTAATATCATCTTCCGATACAGGAGAGGTTATTGCGTTCTTGAATATGCCCCAGCTCAGGTTCTTGGAAATAAAAGTCAGGAGTGACTGGTTGTTATTGAGCTGATTTACGATATTATCGACGATTTTTATGATCTTATCTTCAAAAGGAATGTCATCGAGTTCACTTCCGAGCTCGTTCAGCGCGGTCTTGAACAGCAGACTTGATTTATGAGACACAAGTTTATTGCGGATATCGTATTTATCCTTGAAATACAGATAAAAAGTTCCTTTTGCAACACCCGCTTTGCTTACGATGTCGGTTATGGAAGTCTTACTGAAGCCCTTTGTCGTAAAGAACTCAAAGGCAGTTTTCAGCAGTGAGCTTTCTTTAAGCTTTTTATTTGTATCGACCTTTCCCATTTTTACACACCTTTCCGCTGGCTAACAACTGATTTGCTTGTATTTATTATAGCCCGAAAAACAGAGCCTGTCAAGGGCGTAAAATTGACCAATGGTCAAGGTAAATCCTGCCGCTGTTTGTGCAACCATACAAAAATATGACCGAAAGTCATTTTTTAACGTTTCAAGTGTTGACTATCAGTCATTTTTGTAATATACTATGAAATAACAAGAGAAACGGGCGTATATTGTAAGTCCGTGAAGTCTGTGTTAAGCTTTCTGTTTTCCCAGGCAGGATCGCATATTTCTCCTAAAGGTATCCTTGGCTCGCGGACTTTCAATATACGCTCGGAATTTATCAGGAAAGGAACGATAATATGCTGAAATTCGGTGAATGGATAGCAAAGCACAGAGGTCTTATCCTCGTTTTTGGTGTGCTTATGCTGATCCCTTCGGCGATCGGGTTCGTGAATACCCGTGTAAACTATGATATTCTTTCTTATCTGCCGAAGGATATAAATACAATGATAGGTCAGGATATTCTGAAAGATGAATTCGGACAGGGCGGCTTCTCCCTTGTGATGCTCGAAGGCATGAGCGACAAGGACGTTGCGGCGACTGCCGATAAGATCGGGAACATCGACCATGTTTCAAGTGTAGTCTGCTACCAGTCGCTTACAGACTGCAAGATACCTATGGAGATACTTCCCGACAATATCCACGATTTCTTCAATAAGGGCGATACCACTATGATAGCGGTATTCTTTGACGATACGACTTCCGCAGACGGCACTCTTGATGCAGTTGAGGAAATGAGGAACATTACCTCAAAAGAGTGCTTCATAAGCGGAATGTCAGCAATAACTCTTGATATGAAGAAGCTCACACAGAGCGAGACTCTCATATACGCAGTTATTGCAGTCATACTCACGAGCATAGTTCTTATGCTCACCATGGATTCCTTCCTTATCCCTGTATTCTTTATGCTGAGCATAGGATTTGCAGTAGTCTGGAACCTTGGTTCAAACATCGTACTTGGCGAGATATCCTTTATCACACAGGCTCTTGCAATGGTATTGCAGCTGGGCGTTACGATGGACTACTCCATATTCCTATGGCACAGCTACAAAGAGCAGCAGAACTACTACCCCGAAGACAGACAGGAGGCTATGGCACACGCTATAGCAGCTACCATAACATCAGTTGTAGGAAGCTCGTTCACAACAGTTGCAGGCTTCCTTGCAATGTGCTTCATGACATTCACACTTGGTCTTGACCTCGGCATCGTAATGGCAAAGGGCGTTGTATGCGGCGTTATCTCCTGCGTAACAGTTCTCCCTGCAATGATACTCATATTTGATGCGGCTATCGCAAAGACCTCACACAAGGATTTCCTCCCGAGCTTCTCACGTACATCATCATTCATCGTAAGAAACTCATGGATATTCCTTACAGCTGCGATCGTAGTTCTTATCCCTGCACTCTACGGCAATAACAACTACGGTGTGTACTACAAGCTGGACAGCACGCTCCCCGCTCATCTCGACAGCGTTATCGCCAACACAAAGCTGGCTGAGGATTACAATATGAACAGCACGCATATCCTCATGGTAAAGTCGGATATGACCGCAAAGGACGCAAACAAGATGCTCAACGAGATAAACAATGTTGACGGCGTTCAGTTCACGATGGGCTTCAATTCACTGGTAGGCTCGGCTATACCGGAGGAAGTCGTTCCACAGGAATTAAAGAGCATACTCAAGAGCGACAAGTGGCAGCTCATGCTGATAGGCTCTGAATATGAAGTAGCTTCCGATGCGGTAAACGCACAGGTAGAGAAGATCAACAAGATCGCGCTGAAATACGACAGAAACGGAATGCTCATCGGTGAAGCTCCTGCGACAAAGGACCTCATCACTATCACCGACAGGGACTTCAAGATAGTAAACTTCCTTTCAATAGGAGCTATCTTCCTCATCATCGCATTCACCTTCCGTTCGATATCACTTCCGATAATACTTGTATCGGTCATCGAGCTTGCCATCATGATAAATCTTGGCACAGCATACTTTACAGGCTCAAAGCTCTCATTCATAGCTCCTATCGTTATCGGAACAATACAGCTCGGTGCGACAGTTGACTATGCGATACTCATGACCACACGTTACCGTACAGAGCGCAGCAGCGGCAAGGACAAGGCAGAGTCCGTAGGCATTGCACTGGGTACGTCGATAAAGTCCATAATCACATCGGCACTCGGATTCTTTGCTGCAACAGTCGGCGTTGCACTTTACTCTGATATCGGTCTTATCTCGGAGCTGTGTATGCTCCTTGCAAGAGGTGCTCTCATCTCAATGGTAGTCGTTGTAACTGTACTGCCGTCAATGTTCATGATCTTCGATAAGATCATCTGCAAGACCAGTGCAGGCTTCCTCCCAAAGAATGACACCTCAGAAAAACAAAAACACATTTTCGGAACAGTATAAACCGCGACCAATAGCTTTGTAAAAGGAGAGACAGATATGAAAAAGCTCAATAAGGTAATGGCAGCCCTCGTTGCAATGGTAGTTTCCGCAGGAGCAACAGGTTCTATAGCATACGCAAACAACACTGAAAAGAAGGAGAGCACAGGCAGTACAGGTGCTCCCGAGGCAGGCAGTTCAGATACGGATAGAAGCGACAACGGCGAAAAGGCTTACAAGGACGAGACAGTATACGTCCTCTGCAACAACGATGCTTCCGTAAAGAATGTGGTAGTCAGCGACTGGCTGAAAAATGCTCCCGCACTCAGCAGCATATCCGATTTTTCGACCCTTACTGATATCGTAAATGTTAAGGGCGACGAGACCTGCGTGATGAACGACCAGAACCTCGACTGGAAGGCAAACGGCAGCGATATCTACTACAAGGGCAAATCAACAAAGAAGCTCCCTGTAGATGTTAATATCGAGTATTTCCTCGACGGCGAGAAGGTAACTCCCGAGAGCATCAAGGGTAAGAGCGGACATCTTGTTATCCGCTGGACATACAAGAACAATCAGAAGGTAACAAAGCTGGTGAACGGCACAAACAAGGAGATATACGTTCCGTTCATGGCAGCAAGCGCAGCAGTGCTCAATACAGACAAATTCGTCAATGTTGAAGTTACAAACGGCAAGATCATCTCAGACGGCGAGAGACTTATCGTTGTGGGCATAGGCTTCCCGGGTCTTGGCGACAGCCTCGATCTTGGCAGGATAGACGGACTTGACATAGATATCCCCGACAGCTTTGAGCTTTCCGCAGATGTTACCAATTTCGAGATGAATACCTCCGTAACAGTAGTATCAAACGAGATATTCTCACAGCTCGATGTTGACAATACATTTGATATCGAATCACTGAAGTCAAAGATAAAGGAGCTCAGCGACGGCGCAGATAAGCTTACTGACGGTACAGCAGCTCTCTATGACGGCATCAAGAAGCTCTCTGACGGCACAGGAGATCTCACATCAGGTATAGATAAGCTCCTTTCAGGCTCTCTGGAGCTGAAAAACGGTGCTGCGGAGCTTGATAACGGCGCAAAGAAGCTTGCAGACGGAGCAAAGACCCTTTCGGATTCAACAGGAAAGTTCACATCAGGACTTGGCAGTGCTAAGGACGGCTCTGCAAAGCTCGTTGACGGTCTCGGACAGGTCAGCAGCGGAGCTTCACAGCTCAGCGACGGTCTCAGCAGCGCTAAGAACGGCTCTTCACAGTTCGTTGGCGGTTTCGATAAGGTAAGCGCAGGCGCAGACGCTCTCAGCAGCGGTCTTAAAGACGCAAAAGCAGGCTCAGATGCTCTGAAGGCAGGCTTTGCACAGGTAGACGAAGGAGCAGCAGCTCTCAAAAATGGTGCAGGCAGTCTCACAAGCGGCGTAGGCTCACTTAAAGAAGGCAGCTCACAGGTCAAGGAAGGCACATTAAAGCTCTCAGAGGGTGCGGAAGCTCTCAGTGCAGGCGCAGCACAGCTCAGCGAGTCCGCAGGCAAGGTATCCGACGGTATCGGCACAGTTAAGAGCGGCGCGGATTCTCTTACAGAGGGTATCGGAAACGCAAAGGCAGGCGCAGACCAGCTCTCAGGCGGAGCTTTACAGCTCAGCGAAGGAGCTTCACAGCTCAGCGCAGGAATCACACAGGCAGGTACATCACTTGATACCACTATCGCTGCAAATGAGCAGGCTCTCGCAGCATTACAGGCATTATACCAGCAGTCTCCGTCACAGGAGCTCGCTGTAGCAATAGGCACATTACAGCAGACAATAGACGGTCAGAAGCAGATATCAGCTTCCATGAGCGAGGGCGGTGCTCTCAGCGCAGGCGCAGCACAGCTTGAATCAGGCGCAGCACAGCTCAGCGGCGGTCTGGGACAGCTCAGCACAGGTCTTGAAGCTGCAAAGAACGGCTCGGCAGCATTGCAGAGCGGTCTGGGACAGCTCAACGAAGGCGGCAAGGCACTTGCAGCAGGAGCTTCACAGCTTTCAGGTTCGACAGAGCAGCTCTCACAGGGCGCTATCGAACTCAGCGTTGGTGCGTCAGCTCTTGACACCGGCATAGGTACTCTTGCAAACGGCAGCAGCCAGCTTATCGGCGGACTTGATTCCCTCCTCAACGGAATATCAAAGCTCAGCAGCGGCAATACTTCACTCAATGACGGTCTGGGCAGGCTCTCGGTAGGCGCGGTTGACCTCAGCGGCGGCATAGGACAGCTTTCAAACGGCGCAGCAGCTCTTGACAGCGGTCTTGCACAGCTCTCACAGGGTTCGCTTACACTTAACGGCGGCCTTGGACAGCTCTCAGACGGTGCAGTATCCCTTGACGGCGGTCTTGCACAGCTCTACGGCGGCAGCACTCAGCTCAGCGGCGGCGCTAAGACACTGTACGACTCCATAAAGCTCCTCAGCAGCGGAGCAGGCAAGCTTTCAAGCGGCAGCGGTGCGCTCTATGACGGTATCGGTACTCTCAAGAACGGCAGCGGTGCTCTTGTAAGCGGCGTAGGACAGCTTGAGAGCGGCGCAAAGGAGCTCAGGGACGGTATGAAGAAGTTCAACGACGAGGGCATCTCAGTTATCACAGGAGCTGTAAACAAGGATCTCCCTGAGATCGTTGACGAGCTGAAGGCTCTGCGTGATGCATCGCGTGAATATAACAGCTACTCAGGCATTTCCGACAGCATGGACGGCAGCGTAAAGTTCATCTATGTTGTTGACGGAACTAAGTAAGCGAGCAGACATCAGAAAGTAACAGGGGCGGATTTATCCGCCCCTGTTTGTATGTATCATGAAAAAAAACGGGCGCACAGTTGTGCGCCCTACAAGCTGATAGCTGACGGCTAACGTCTTGTACAAACCATATTGCATCTGCCCCATTTTTCGCTGCCAAACTCAAATGCGTCGGGAGTTGTATGTCTCTCAGTGAAGCCTGCACTCTCGTAGCACTTGCGAGCTTTTTCGTTGACCGTAAACACATTGAGCTGCACCGCATCGGCTTTCAGTATCTCGAAGCAGTACTTTGCGGCGAGCTGTACCATTTCCCTGCCGCAGCCCTTGCCGCGCTGTGCAGGGTCTACAACTACAAAAGCGAGCATAGCTTCGTTACTTTCGTTGTTTATGGAAGTGCATATAAATCCCACGACTGTTCCGTCGTCGGCAGCTGCAACGAAAGGGCAGTCGCCGTGTTCGATGTACATATCTGCAAGGAACTGGTCAAAGGCGTTTTTTTCGAGCGGATACGGTGCGTGTTTAGCGCTCCACAGAGCGTTTGTGCGTTCATCTGTCACCCAGTCTTTTATAGCGTCGAAGTCGTGGCTTGGAATGTATGGTCTTAGTCTCATGGTAACACCTCTTTTATATAATTCATTATTTTTGCAGACGAATAAAAATGTAGGAGATGACGTCACCGACAGCCCGATAGTTTCACTGAAATCATGGGACATCGGAGTCACTGTCCTATACAATATGGTTTATGGAAAATCTTTTGGGATACCGTGCTCCAAAGCCATTATTGCTGATATGCTTAGATTTATATAATATTTTGGAAGCCCTGTTTCTACAGACATTTCTGAAATATCCTTTAATACTTTCTGACATTTCTCAGGATAACAGTGAAAAAGCAAACCTGCTGCGTCAGAGCGGTATGATATATTGTCACTGTCTAATAAGGGCAGCAATTCCGCCTGACGACCGTCGTCTATCAATTTCCTCGCGTATTTTCGCATAATATCAAAGTATTTATTGTACTGCCTTATGGACTTATCCTTGATGAGTATTTCATCTCGTTTTTGTAATGCTTCGATAACGTAGTCTAAATCGTCTTTTTTCATTTTAATAGCCTTTCATAGGTATAAGCAAGGGCGCACAAAGGGCGCCCTTACTACTCTCTAATTTCTACTCTCTACTCACTTTTTAGAAGCTGTGCGCTGGAAGCACTTTACTATCTCGACGATAGGAACTATGCAAGCTCCTGCGAGGAATGCCCAGAGGTAATTTGTGCCTGTGAGTGCTGAAAGTGAGAAGATCTCTCTCAGCTTTGGTATAAAGAGTACAGGTACTGTGAGTATTGCTGAAAGTGCGATAGAACCGAGGAGTACGATGTTGTGTTTTTTCATAGTGAATATGGACTCTTTAAGGCTTCTCATGTTCCATGCGTGGAGCATTTCGCAAACGCAGAGGGTAATGAATGCCATTGTCATGCCTGCGCCGTGACCCTCGCTGTTGTATCCGATAACGTAGGAAACAAGTGTGAGAGCAGCGATAACAGTACCCTGCCACAGCAGATTGATGCCGAGACCGTCTGAGAAGATGTGAGAATTGCTGCTTCTTGGCTTACGCGACATGATGCCGTTTTCGGCAGGCTCCATGCCGAGAGCTATTGCAGGGAAGCAGTCTGAGATAAGGTTTATCCAGAGCAGGTGTACAGGATTGAATATAACGAATGAACCGCCTGTAAGGCTTCCCAGACCCAGTGTAGCGATGAGTATGCAGAGCACCTCGCTGAGGTTGCTGGAGAGCAGGAACTGTATAGCCTTGCGGATATTGTCGTAGATACGTCTGCCTTCCTCGACAGCGCCTACGATAGTTGCGAAGTTGTCATCTGTGAGGACCATATCGGCAACGTTCTTAGTAACGTCTGTACCTGTGATGCCCATGCCAACGCCGATATCAGCGCTCTTGATAGACGGAGCGTCGTTAACGCCGTCGCCTGTCATAGCAGTGGTCATATTCTTCTTGCGCCATGCGTTTACTATACGAACCTTGTGTTCAGGCTGAACACGCGCATAAACGCTGTAATTCTCAACAGTTGCGTTGAACTCGTCATCAGGTATCTTTGAGAGCTCTGCGCCTGTGAGAGCCTGCTGACCCTCGCCGAGGATACCCAGCTCCTTAGCGATAGCAACGGCAGTATCTCTGTGGTCGCCTGTTATCATAACGGGACGTATGCCTGCTGTGCGGCAAAGACCGATAGCGTCCTTTACTTCGGGACGGACAGGGTCGATCATACCTGTCATACCGATGTATATAAGATCGTGCTCAAGTCCCTCTGGTGAGATATCGCTCGGAAGCTCATCGTATTCGCGGTAAGCTGCAAGAAGAACTCTGAGAGCCTGATCTGCCATTTCCTTATTGCGGCGGAGTATCTCAAGTCTGTCAGACTCGGTCATTATGCGAACGCCGCCTTCTTTGAACATATGAGTACAATTTTTCAGCACTTCGTCGGGAGCGCCCTTTGTGTACTGGATATAGCCCTTGTTGGTCTTGTGGACTGTGGACATCATCTTTCTGAGCGAATCGAAAGGAGCTTCTGCAACTCTTGGAGCAGCAGCTTCAAGCTCGTACTTTTTAAGACCGCACTTATGTGCGTAAGCTACGAGAGCAGCCTCAGTAGGCTCGCCCGCAACCGTATCGTCGGAATTGAGAACAGCGTCACAGCAAAGAGCCATAGCTGTTGCAAGGAGCTCCTTGTCGTCTGTGTTCTCCTGAACGACTGTCATCTTGTTCTGTGTGAGAGTACCTGTCTTATCGGAGCATATTACCTGAGCACAGCCGAGAGCCTCAACAGCAGTAAGTCTGCGTATGATAGCGCCGCGCTTTGACATATTGGTAACGCCGATGGAAAGAACGACTGTAACAACGGCTGCAAGACCCTCAGGGATAGCAGCAACTGCAAGGCTTACAGCGATCATGAATGATTCAAGGAAGCCGGGGAGAGTTATTGCACCGTTCTTTACGAGCATCTGAACTATATTAAGACCGAGGATTATAACGCAGATAACGAGAACTGCGATAGAGAGTATCTTACTGAGCTGGTCGAGGCTCTTCTGGAGAGGAGTCTCATCATCGTCCGCGTCAGCGATAGCGCCTGCGATCTTACCCATTTCGGTTTTCATACCTGTAGCGACTACTACAGCCTCTGCACGTCCGTAAGCGATACTGCTGCCCATGTAGAGCATATTTTTTCTGTCGCCGAGAGGTACTTCCTCGCCGCTGAGAACGGCGCTGTCCTTTTCTGACGGAACGCTTTCACCCGTGAGGGCGGATTCTTCTGCTTTGAGAGCAGCTGCTTCGATGATACGGCAGTCTGCGGGAACGTTGTCGCCTGCTTCGAGTGTGATGACATCACCGGGTACGAGTTCCGCACTTGGTATAACTACGAGCTCGCCCGAGCGGTATACCTTGCTCTGTGCGGCACTCATAGCCTGTAAAGCTTCGATAGCGGATTCAGCTTTATTTTCCTGATATACGCCGAGAACTGCATTTGCTATGACAACGAAAAGGATAATGAATACGTCTGCATCGAGCTTGCCCTCAGAGATGATACCTGTAATGGCGGATATCACAGCGGCAGCGATAAGGACGATTATCATCGGGTTCTTGAATTGTTCGATGAATCTTGCCAGAAGAGTAGGCTTCGGCGGTTCGTCGAGCTTGTTCTGACCGACTTTTTCGAGTCGCTTTGCAGCTTCGTCTGCGGTAAGTCCCGAAGCGGTACTTTCGACCTCTTTCAGGACAGCTTCAGTGGATTCAAGATAATGTTTCATGTTTTTCCTCCGATATCCGTTAGTAATGCTTGATTTAACACGGCGTATTCCGCATTATTACAATACTAAACAGATAATATTTTATCATTTACAGGCTAAAAAGTCAAGATATTTGTGTGTGCAAATCATGACCGAATCGTGTACAAACGGTGAAATGTAGAGTGGGTACAAAAAAAGCCCGTTCTCTGCATGAACGGACTTTTTGTTTAGGAGTTGAAGCGGAACTCCCTCTATGAAAAATCACTGTATGATTTACTGCGAAACAAGCAAATGAATGGAAATTCTGATTTGCTATTGTACTTTCAAGCGTTGTTATTAGATTTATAGAGATGGTTTTTTAGAGAGATCTGAAAGCGTAAAAGGGTTCACTGTTTGTTCCGAAGAAGTAATGACATACTAATGATCATCACCGAAGATCTTATATGACGGAGAAGGCAGCCTGCCGATTTTTATCGGCAGGACCTTTTCTTCCGTTAAAGGGATATGATGTATTATAAAAGCTGTTGGCTGTAATCAAAGGTACAGGCACTTTTATCGCAAATGATGCAGTCACGATGTAAATAAATGACCGGAATGTCCGTTTATTTAGGTTCGTCGTCCGAAAAGTGACTGCGCGATCATCTGCCTGTCCGTTGACCGTGTGTCAGGTCTGTTAGATGATAATGCTGCGGCTGGTGATAAGACTGTTGGTGCTTGTTGCTGATAACAGCATTGGTGCGATAATTACTGTTCGGCGTAATTGATAAAAACGCTTCTTTGAGTAGGTATGTAGTGCGGCATTAAAAGAGAATGTTATGTGGGTGTGTGATAGATTGTGGTAAAGAGAGTAGTGATTAAAATTTTCTGAGTTTTTTGAGATCCTTGGGGGGTTCAGGCTGGTTGATCCACCATGCGCAAGCGGAATTCGCGTTCTGCTCTGCTGCCTTCACTGATCTTGATACGATGGCTTTCATAATAGTGGCTTTGACAGTGTTTAGGTTATTTTTCATTATTTAGAAAATACCTCCTGAATAAATGATTGAGCGGACACCTTTAGGACGACGCCTAAGTATTATTATATTTGCGAAACCGAAAAAGTCAATATGTTTGCACTAAACGCCGTTTATTTGCATTTTTACACTTTGATTCAATCAAATAACATTGATAAATGCACGTAAATGGGCTGAAAACGCGCTTTTCTCATATTGCAATTGTGTCTGCTGCGGGTGGGTGTTCGTATGTATAAATTCATATACCGACTTTACTCCTGAGGCGGTACTGAGTTTTCATCATCGGGGATAGGTATAAGAACTTCGGTGATAAAAAGGTCATCTTCGGTGTGTGCATTGAAGCTTCCGTGATATTTTTCGCAGGCGCTTCGGATATTAGAAAGGCCTATGCCCTGATGATACTTTTTGGTGCTCTTGAAGCCCTTAACAGCGTCGGGCTCTACCCTGCTGAATGTGTTTTCGAGGTAGATGAACACGAAATAGTTCCTTCGCGTTATTGAGAGCCACACATGGCGCTTGCCTTCGGGAAGCTCCGAACAGGCTTCAAAGGCATTGTCGAGCAGGTTTGAGAAGATAGCGGTTATATCAAGGTTTGATATGAAGTCAACGAGTGTGAATTCCGCATCGACCTTGAAGTCGATCTTCAGGTTGTCGGCGGATTCGAGCTTATTGTTGATAACAACTGTAAGGATAGGGCTGTCGCACTCAAAGCGCGGCATGAGCTTGTTGAGCTCGGCGTTGAGCAGATCCTTGTAGCGTTCTGCTTCATCGGCTTTATTTGCGTTGATGAGCCCTTCGAGGGAGCTGATATGCTTTTTTACGTCGTGAATGATACGTCTTGAGGCGTTGTATTTTTCGTTCAGCGCCTTGTACGCATTCAGCTGGAGCATGGACTGCTGTGTAACGAGTTCGAGCTCTTTCTCCGTGCGGTAGGCTTTTGATATCCTTTGCAGGAGGTAGGTGAGGTAGAGGTCGAGCAGGAGAAATATCAGCAGGATAACAACTATCTCGTATCTTCCTGTGGAAGTAACGATCATGTCGTTGAGGAAGTTAAAGAGTACTATCTCGCCGATTATGAGCACGAAGAACATGAGGAACTCCTGTGTCCTGATATCGTTAAGACCCTTTCCCGAAGCCATGACGACGAAGCCTTTTGATATTGCCAGCATGACTATCCAGTCCATTACGACCGCTGCGGCAAACAGAGGATTTGAGCGAAAGACGAACTCAGTAGTCACGCCCGTTGTGAATGCCAGCAGGAGTATCGTCAGCATCTCGACTATCATCATTATCGTGAGGATTATCGCGTCATATATGATAAAACTTCGGCTCTGATACTTATAGAATACTATGTTGAGTATTATCATTGATGAAAAGCTGTACACCAGTCTGACAACGGGGATATCGACCTTTTGTACCAGAGTCATTCCCACGGAAGCCAGCAGAAGGCACAGGAGCTGAGTAGCGATATGGTGTCTTTTTGAGGTGTATATCTTCTCGAACATAACAAAAGAATAGATATAGAATGCGATAGATGATGCAAAATGTATTAAGTAGTTCATATCTTACCCCTGTCTTATGTAGTTCTTTATGAAGCGGCTGAATTCGTTGTGGAATTCCTTCAGCTTTTTCTGGGCGACGGGTACTTCTATACCGTTTGTGGTATAAAGTGTGAAGCTGTTTAGCTTGTCGATATGCTCCATATTGATAATAAAGCTTTTATGAGGAGAAACGAAGCTTTCTGAGTTTATCAGGGAGAATATATCGGAAAGACTGCCTTTTATGCGGTATTTTTCGGATTTAGTGTAAACTGTTATCCTGCGGTTGCCGGTATATTCAAATACGTAAATATTACGCAGGCTGAGGAGCAGAGGCCCGTCCTCGCCTTTGAGCTGGATAACGGCTTCGTTCTCGGTATCTTCCGAAAGGTAATGCGACAGCTCGTTCAGGACGCTGTAGATGCGTTCCTTTTTGAATGGCTTGACCACGAAATCGAATGGGTGGACAGCATAGCTGCGCAGAGCACACTCGGAGTGGTTTGTGACGTAAACGATCTTTGCGCGGCGATCCATCTGTCTGAACAGCTGTGCTGTTTTCAGACCGTCGATGCCGCTCATTTCAATGTCGAGGAATACCAGATCGAAGTTGATCTTGCTTTCGAGCAGCTTTTCGCCGCAGCCGAAGCTCTGCACCTTGAATTCGAGGGAATTGGAGGTGCTGTATTCAGAGATGGCTTCTTTCAGTGTTTTGATGATATCGTTGTCATCATCGCATATAGCTATATTTATCATGCTATCGCTCCTTTCTTGTTAAGTGATCGTCCTATTATCAGCAGCAGACCTGTATAGAAGATCGCCATTGAAGCTGAAATAAGCAGCGAACAAAAGCCGAAAAACATGAATACATCGGCAGCGATCACGGAAAAGAACGCTGCAATAAGCGAACGTTTGCGGAATACGATGCGTTCTATATTGTCGAAAGGCTTTGTCGGAGTATCTGTAGGTGCGAAAATGAATATCAGAACAAGTCCTGATATGATAAAGAAAAGCGATGATATAAGCCCCAACGTATCGGTGAGGAGCTTTTCTGCGGCGATGACCGATAAAAGTATCATCATTGAAGAAAAGAAGCATAAGCACCGTGTTCTGGCGTGGTAGCCGCCGCAGCAGCTGCGGAGCGGTTGATATACCGCCATAAAGAATATGACGGCAGGAGCACTGTGAAGTGCAAAAGCAACTATAAGCATAGCTGCCGAGATGATGGTTTTCATGATAGTAAGCTCAAGCCCGAAGCGGACGATCTCAGTGTCTTCGGATTTGACGAAGCCTCCGCTGATGAGCTTACTCATGATCTTATCAAGTATCTGATTCATTTTTCATATCCCTGTCCCTTGGACGACGCACAGAGTTTAATAATTTTATACGCAGCCCATAATTTAATCTATGATTTTACTTATCAGATTAATTATATACTAAATCTAAGCAAAAATCAAGAGATATCGGGCTTTTATATTGACATAATTATTATAAAATGATATAATATAATTCACAAAAACTATGTAATATAGTCATTAATATGGATATGGGAGGCTTTTTTGAATGAAAGGTTTAATTTCTACACTTGCTGCACTCGCTTTGATAAGCAGTTCCGTTACGGGCATAATACCTGTTGCAAATATTGGCAATACTGTTGCTGCTGCCGAGGAAACGGGCAGCAAGGAATACACTTTTGAATCCGCAAAAAGAACTGAAAGCAAGGACGGTCTGCAATTTGAAATATATGACGGATATGCTTCATTGAAGTATGTTTCCGATAAGGATATCGAAGAATTCACAGTTCCCGAGACTATCAGCGGCTTGCCTGTAGTGGGCTTTGAGTTCGGCGCATTCAGAGACTGCGAAAAGCTGAAAAAACTGACGCTTTCCAAGAATATCGCCGTTTTGAACTGGCTTGAAATCGCTGAAGCCGCTATGAATGAGATAGCTGTGACCGAGGACAATGAGAATTTCACGGTCATTGACGGTATCCTGTACACAAAGGATAAGAAAACTCTGGTGGCTTGTCCGCCCGAAAGCGGCATAACAGAGGTGAAACTGCCTGCTGAGACCGAAAAGATAGCAAGCGGTGCATTTGTCTGCTGCAAGACTCTCAAAAAGGTAGAAATGACGGATAATGTCAAGACTATCGAGCAGTGCGTTTTCTTTGGCTGTGAAGCTCTTGAAAGCATAAACCTGTCAAATAGTCTCACACATATCTATCCTTATACATTCGCAGGCTGCTTCGCGCTGAAAGAGCTTACTATCCCCGAAAGTGTCGATACTATCGAGAATCCTGCCTTCACGGACGCAGGCTGCGTAGTCAAAGATGGCGGCATACACTATGTAGACAACTGGGCTGTAGCTTCTGACCCTGATATACAACGCGCTGATATCAGAGAGGGCACTGTCGGAACAGCAGCAGGAATGTGCGTCAGCAGAAACCACCTGAGAGTAATAACTGTACCTGCTTCCGTAAAGCACGTAGGAATGTATCTTGCTTTTGGTCTGAAAATGCCGTTGGAGCTGGTAGAGTTCTATAATAACGTTATCCCTGCAAGATGTATCGGCTGCTTGAATGTCAAGGAAGTACACGTTTTCGACCCTGACTGCAAAATAGATGATGATAATATGTCTATCCCGTCTTACTGGAGAGAATATACCTATACCGATGTTGAGGACGAAGTGGAAGAACCTCTCGATTATACCCTCAGCCATAGTGTATCTAAAGTAAGCAGTTCAGGTTCAGGTTCAAAAACTATTTTTGTATCTGCAAATACATCTCTGATAGACCTTGACGAGACAAAGCCCGATAAGAACGAAAGCAGCAGTGTATGGGTAGTCGGAGATAACACTATCAGTGGCAGCAGTGATAATTTACCAAAGGTTTATCACGCTCCTATAAAGAAGGGCAATCCTGCCAGATACGACACTGTTATCCGCGGAGTAAAGGGCTCTACAGCAGAGGCTTACGCACTTAAATACAGGAGAATATTCGAGGAGTTCGAGCCTTTGAACACATTAGTAGGTCCTGATATATACGACGATGAAGAATCGGGCGCTTTGTACTGGATATACGGCAAAAGCCATGCAAGTGTAAGACTTAAAGGCACTGCCAACGCTGATGTCAAGGACGTTGTTATCCCTGAGACTGTCAAGGGAGTTCCCGTAACGACTTTTGTTGTGAACTGCAACATGAAAGCGGGCAAGGTCACACTTCCTTCAACTATCACAACATTCAAAGTAAGTCCCGATCTCATGATGGATAACACTTCATATTATGAGGTCAGCAAGGACAATCAGTACTTTACTTCCGTTGACGGAATAATATACACAAAGGATATGACCGAGCTTGTAAAAGTTCCGTCCAATTATGAGGCAGATGAAATAGTCGTTCCTGACGGCGTTAAGACTATCCGCAGCGGAGCTTTCCACAGCCTGAAATACGTCAAGACAGTAAAGCTTCCCGACAGTGTTGAGGTCATCGGCAGGAATGCTTTTGTCGGCTCACAGAAGCTCAAAAAGATCGAAATGCCTGAGAAACTCGACATTATATGTGATGGAGCGTTTTTAAGCTGTACTGCTCTTGAAGATGTAAAAATACCTGACAGCGTAAAACATATCGGCTATCAGGCGTTCTATGAAGTTCCTGCTGTGAAGTTCGATGGCGGTTTGGGTTATCTTGATAACTGGCTCGTAGATATAAAATACGATCATTATATTGATGTAGCTCCGCGTGAGGGCACAGTAGGTATCGCAAGAATAAGAGTATCAGGTCAGTTGGTCGTACCGAAGAGCGTTACTAAAATGAGCTGGGAAATGGTTTACAGTCATGAAGATATACTGTCAAGAGCAGATGTTTACTCTCATGTTATCGACTTCGATGCATTCAAGAACGCGATATATATGAAGGATATCTACATTTATGACCCTGAGTGCGAGATATGTGCAGGCGATCAGACTATACCTGCAAAGCACCTTGAATATAAATATGATAGCGGAATTGAAGGTCTGCAAATGCCTCCTATGGTATATTCTTCAGCAAGAACATTAGCCGACAGACTTGAAGAAACTAATACCTATAAGTTGGCTGATACCGTTATCCACGGCTATAAGGGCTCTACAGCAGAGGCTTACGCTAAGATGTACGGCATAAAGTTTGTTGAGATAGGTGCAGAGACCTACGAAAAGGGCGATATCAACGGCAACGGCTCGTTCAATGTAGGCGACCTGATACTCATGAACAGATATATCCACGGCACATATAAGTTCACTAAGGAGCAGTTTGAGGCTGCCGACATGAACGGCGACAACAGCGTTGATGTATTTGACGTGGTAGAGTTCCGCAAGGAGCTTCTTAAATAAGATGCATATATAAATTTTGCCCCGAAGCGTTTTAACGCTTCGGGGCATTGTTATTAATATTGATCGCGCTATCAGTTTTTTTGAGAACCAAATCTCGGTAACAAGTATTGGACAAACATACTAAGCCTATGTATAATATAAGCATACCCGTTAGCAAAGGAGGTAAAATATGGCGTATAGAATAGCTATCGCTTCAACCGACGGTATCGTCGTAAATCAGCATTTCGGTCACGCAGAGAGATTTCACATTATAGAACTTGATGCTGAAACAGGAAATTACAGCTTTACAGGTACAAGAGAGGTGGAACGTGTCTGTCAGGGACACTATCACAATGATTCTTCATTCGATAAGATCATAGAAGTATTAAGTGACGTTCACGCAGTTCTTGTTGCAAAGATCGGACAGGGCGCTTCACAGCAGCTTGAATGCCGTGGACTTACGGTGTACGAAGCTCCGTTTCCCATCGAACCGCTGATAGAAAAGATAAAGAGCGACAAATTATGGGAGGTGGATAAATGGCGATATCCTACGAAGAACTGACCGATAAGCACCCCTGCTATGCAAGGGGAAAGAAAGGAACAACAGGAAGGATACATCTTCCCATAAGTCCTACCTGCAACATCGAGTGCCGCTTCTGCGACAGACGCATCAACGATTACGAAAAGCGTCCAGGAGTTGCTTCGACGGTCATAAAGCCCGAAGAAGCAATTGATGTAATAAAGAAGTCACTTGAACTATGTCCTGCTATCAAAGTTGCAGGAATAGCAGGTCCGGGAGACACTCTTGCTTCGGACTTCGCGCTGGAAACGTTCAGGCTCATAAAGAAGAACTTCCCCGACCTTGTGAAGTGTATGAGCACAAACGGACTTCTTCTTGCTGAAAAGGCTGACGAAATAATCTCAACGGATATCGACTCCCTTACTGTCACAGTCAACGCGGTCGATCCCGAGATCGAAGCCAAACTCAACAGGGGCATACTCTGGCACGGAAAGCATTATACGGGCGTTGAAGCTGCCGAGATACTCATAAAAAATCAGCTTGAAGGCATACGCAAAGTCAGCGCGGCAGGCATTACCATAAAGGTCAATACAGTGCTTGTTATCGGCATAAACGACGAGCACATCGAGGAGATAGCGAAAACTGTAACGGAAGCAGGTGCTTCCATATACAATATTATCCCGCTTATCCCTCAGAATGAGCTTAAAGATTATCCCGAACCCACCTGCGCTCAGATAGAGAGCGTCAGGGCGAAGGCTGCAAAATATATAGATGTATTCAGGCATTGTCAGCGATGCCGTGCGGACGCTATCGGAGTTCCGGGCGAAAAGGACTACGGCGACCAGATATACTTAAAGCGTATCGCGCATAAGGATACATTCTCACACGGTTGACGGCTTCATGCCCACAGGAGCTTTATCCTGTACTGTGCCGCTGCGTTTTCTCTGCTTGCAGCGGTACAGTTATCCTCAATATTTAAAGCCGCAAGCCATAAGATATCAGCTTTTGGCTGCGGCTGACGAAAAATTATGAAAATATAAGAATGAAAGGTGTAAATAAAAATGGCTAAGGAAATAAGACAGATCGCAATTTACGGAAAGGGCGGCATCGGTAAATCTACCACTACACAGAACCTCACAGCAGGACTTGTTGAACGCGGCAATAAAGTAATGGTAGTCGGCTGCGACCCAAAGGCAGACTCAACAAGACTTCTTCTCGGCGGACTTGCACAGAGAACTGTTCTTGATACTCTCCGCGAGAACGGCGAAGATATCGAGCTTGAAGATATCCTCAAAGAGGGCTACGGCGGAACACGCTGCGTAGAATCAGGCGGCCCTGAGCCTGGTGTAGGCTGTGCGGGACGCGGTATCATTACTTCTATCGGACTTCTCGAAAGACTCGGAGCATACACAGACGACCTCGATTATGTATTCTATGACGTACTCGGCGACGTTGTATGCGGCGGATTTGCAATGCCTATCCGTGAGGGCAAGGCAAAGGAAATATACATTGTTGCCAGCGGCGAGATGATGGCACTCTATGCTGCCAACAACATCTCAAAGGGTATTGCAAGATACGCAAAACAGGGCGGTGTACGTCTTGGCGGCATCATCTGCAACAGCCGTAACGTTGACCGTGAGCGTGAGCTTGTTGCTGCGTTTGCAAAGGAACTGGGAACTCAGCTCATACACTTTGTTCCCCGTGACAACGAAGTACAGCGAGCAGAGATACACAAAAAGACTGTTATCGACCACAAGCCCGATGCTCATCAGGCTGACGAGTACCGCGAGCTTGCAAAAAAGATCGAGGAAAATACACAGTTTGTTATTCCAAAGCCTCTTACTCAGGAAAGACTTGAAGAGATACTCCTTGAATACGGTCTTCTTGACGCTATCGAGGACAACTATCACATCTGAGGTGCAGCATGAAAATAGATATCGACAGAGTTGATGTTGTAACTCCGAATACGCTTATCGGCGATCTTGTGCTGTTTCACCCTGAGACAGCAGAGCTGCTTTTCAGTATCGGTATGCACTGTCTCGGCTGTCCGTCATCAGGAGTTGAAACTGTAAGCGACGCAGCGAGCACACACGGATTTGAAACGGAAAAGCTTGTGGCTCAGCTTAATGAAATTATCAGGAAATGACAGCATATAGCCTGATTTTATAGCTTGCGATAAAACTTCGGGATTGGACAAGTGTCAGGATTCAGGTTATAATATATACATATCCAACAGGAAAGGAGCTGTACAAATGGTAAATAACAAAAACTCCATACAGCACATTTTCCGCTCAGTGCTCATTTGTACAGAGCGGATGTGGAAAGCAGGACGATGTTGACCCGATCAGCCTTTCAACCGCCTTCCAAGTAATATGTGCAATAAAAAAGTAGGTTTTGATAACAGAAAGTATCATTTGCTTTTTCGGAAAATATTCGGCGGCAGTATGTATTCCATCAGTACATGAGCCATGACCGCAGTATCTCATGAAATTATCAGAACTGATACCGTAAGATGAATTGATCCGCCCTGCTTTCATTAGGCTCAGGCGGATCTTTTGTTATGTCGCATTAAACAAAATGGGGAAACCTTTCTTCAGAAAGGTTTCCCCGATAATTTCGCGTAAAGCTTCGATACGAGCATATGGATACACTGTTCATATCACAGCACCCTGTGAGCCGATATAATACTTTATAAATTCATCTGCACAGGCAGATCTTGGCATTGGTGCGGACTGCCATATGAGCTCGCCGTAACATTCAAAGCTGAGCACATAGCCGTCGCACTGATCCCAGCCGTATAAAATATAATCTCTGCCGTTATTCGAGAAAGACAGCTCATTGTCTGAAATAATGGCTTTCCTGAGTTCATTAACGCTTATATCCATTCTCTGTAAAATCCTTTATTTTTTATGCGTGACATTCATATCTCACAAGTCTGTGATCCTTACCTGCTGCACATTCTTTATCCTGCGAAGTCTTCTCATTACCGCTTCGTTCTCGGACACCGTTCCAAAGTCGATATCCGCAGTGAAATGCGAAACAAAGGTATTCTTTTCATCAGTCACAACATTTGCCGTATGCGTGATTATGTTGCCGTTCAAACGTCTGATAACGTTGGATATCTCGCCGACAAGACCTATCCTGTCGAGGGATATGACTTCGATCCTTTTCATATTATCACTCCTGTAAATAAAAATAGAGACATTTCAGTCTCTGCGCCGAACTGTTCATTTACAGGCAGAAAAAGCCTACGATTCAGCAGACGCAGAGCAGTTTATTATACAATTATTGATGCCGCACATATATACCTGCATAACAAACACCTCCGTAAACACAAACACAAAATAAGTATGTTGATATTATACTATAATTTATATACTTTGTCAATAGGTTTTCTGTGAATTTGTTATTGACAAATCCTCTCGGCAACTATATAATCATATTATAACTATAAAAATACTATTATAACGGGTGAAGAAAATGTTGAATCAGTTTTCAAGAACACAGCTTCTTTACGGTGAAGAAGCAATAGAAAAGCTCTCGGCATCGAGAGTTGCGGTATTCGGGATAGGCGGTGTCGGCGGATATGTCTGTGAAGCTCTTGTCCGCAGCGGCGTAGGACATTTCGACCTTATTGACGACGACAAGGTATGCCTTACCAATCTTAATCGCCAGATACTCGCCACGAGAAAAACTGTCGGCAAATACAAGGCGGAGGTCATGGCTGAGCGTATGAAGGAGATAAATCCTGATGTCGATATACGGATACACAAGTGCTTTTTTCTGCCCGAAAATGCCGATGATTTTCAGTTCGGAGAATATGATTACGTCGTTGACGCAGTTGACACGGTGACCGCAAAGCTTGAACTGATAATGCGTTCACAGAGCCTTAACGTGCCCATAATCAGCGCAATGGGTGCAGGCAACAAGATCGACGCGGGACGGCTGAAGATCGCGGATATATATGATACACAGGTCTGTCCCCTTGCTCGTGTCATGAGGCATGAACTCAGAAAGCGCGGCGTAAGGAAACTGAAGGTGGTATACTCTGACGAGCAGCCTATCCGACCGATAGAGGATATGTCCATCAGCTGCCGAACTCACTGCATCTGTCCTCCGGGAGCGCAGCACAAATGCACGGAACGCCGCGATATCCCGGGCAGTACCGCTTTTGTGCCTGCTGTTGCGGGACTGCTCATAGCGGGAGAAATAGTAAAGGAACTCACTTCATTCAGCTGATATGCTGCTTTGGGGATATCAGTTTATCCGATAAACTCTTCGCAGGCATTATAGCTTTTCGGCTGTCACTGATATAGCATTATCCTATAATCTGTAATGGATTTTTAGCATTGGACAAACCGCTGTTTTCAGGGTATAATATAACCATACCAAACGAAAGGAGCGGTAAAAATGAAAAACAGAATATCCTGTATGCTTGGTATGCTCCGCTCTGTCGTCAGGGGAACAGACCGAATGTGCAGCAAGGCACGATGTAATATATGATCCATTATTTAGCTGAAACCATTAAGTGTATAACCTCCTAAAATAATACATTTAAATGAGATAATAAAGGCAGCTTCTTCTGTAGTGAAGAGGCTGTTTTTTTACGAGGTGTCCTATGACTTTACAACAGATAAATTATCTTCTTACGATCTCGGAATCCCGATCAATGAACAAGGCTGCGGAAAAGCTTTTCATTGCACAGCCGACATTGACGGGTGCTGTAAGAGATGCTGAAAACGAGCTGGGCATACAGATCTTTCACCGTACCCATAAAGGCGTTACGCCGACGGTCGAGGGAGACAACTTCCTTGCCAAAATAAAGCGTGTCTACCAGCAGTATGAAGAGATCATGGAAGAATACGGAGAGGAAATGAATTTCCGCCGAAGATTTGCTGTGTCCATGCAGCACTATTCCTTTGCTGTCAAGGCGTTCATAGAAATGGCAAAGCATTATGATTCCAACAAGTTCGATCTTGCGCTGAGAGAAACTGCTACAGCGAACGTTATCAAGGACGTAAGCTCGATGAAAAGCGAGATCGGCATAATCTATACCTGCGAAGCCAATCAGCGTGTGATAAACAGGCTGCTCCGCGAGAACGAGCTTGATTTCACATCGCTTATCGAATGCCCCGCCAGCGTCTATCTTGCACGTTCCCATCCTCTTGCCAAAGAAAAGGAGCTTACCTTTGAACAACTTGATCCATACCCATGTCTGTCCTTTGAACAGCAAAACGAGACCGAGATATATTTCGCCGAAGAAATACTCATTGAACACGCTTATCAGAAGACCGTAAAGGCTACTGACAGAGCTACCATGATGAATCTTATGGAAGGACTGAACGGCTACACTCTCTGTTCGAGCATATACTCGGAAAAGCTCAGCGGAGATCAGTTCCTTGTGATACCATTCAGGACTGAGGACAGTGCTCAGAGCACCATGAATATAGGATATATCACAAAGAAGAACAACGAGCTGAGCAGTATGGGAAAGAGATTCCTTGACGAAGTGAGGAGAGAACTCGAAATAAGAGAATAAACGGCATTAGAGCAGCGGAGCTTTTGCTCCGACGCAAAAAAGGACTTCCCTAATGAAGTCCTTTTTTCGTAAATGCGTAATTTATTTTACCAGTTCAAGGTATTTATTGTCATCGTCCCATTTATAGAGACCTGTATTTACCATAAGCTGTAAATTATCCTTTGTGACAACCTCAGGAACGAGGAGATAAGACTGAACGTGCTTTACGCCGTTCTCATATGTCTCGGAATCAAAGTTTACGGGAACAGAAAGTTCAGATGTGAGCTTGCCTGTCGGTACTTCGCCCTGAAGCACTCTCTTGCAGACCTCAAAAGCAACGGTAGCTTCGTCGTGAACGTTCTTGTAAACGGTCATAGCCTGCTTGCCGTCAACGATGTTTTTAAGGTTTTCGATATCGCCGTCCTGACCTATGATAATAGGATATTTTTCTCCTGTATAGTTGGAGGCGATAGCCTTTGTAACACCGAGCGCGGTTGAATCGTTTGCACATACTACTGCATCGAGTGTTTCACCGTCAGCATAACAGCTCTTTAAAGTAGTTTTCATGTTCTTCTCTGCCTCATCAACAGACCATTCCGGAGTTGCAACTCTTTCAAAAGTTGTCATTCCTGACGGAACGATTAACTTTCCTGCTTCGATATCGTCCTTTAATGTCTCATATGCACCGTTGAAGAAGTATTTAGCGTTGTTATCACCTGCATCGCCTGCAACGAACTCAATATTGTAAGGACCTGCTGTTGTATCAAGGCTGAGCTGATCGCGGAGGAACTGTGCCTGAAGTTTTCCTACCAAAAAATTATCGTACGAAACATAATATGTTATCGCATCTGTGTTCATGATAAGACGGTCATACGAAACTATTGATATATTATTGTTCTTTGCATCTTCCAGAGTTGTGGAGAGAGAGGTTCCGTCAACAGCTGCGATAAGAAGCAGATCTACCTTATCTGAGATCATTCCCATTATATCATTATTCTGCCTTGCAGAATCATTTCCGGCATATACAAGTTCTACATCATATCCGGCTGCCTCGAACTGTGATTTAAGGTACTCACCGTCATTATTCCAGCGCTCGAGCTCCTGCGCTGGCATAGATATACCAACTGTTTTTTTCTGGATGCTTGTCGGCGCATTATTAGTATCGGTTTTTTCTGAGCCGCATGAAACGAGAGAGAGACCCATTGTAACTGCCATAACCGATGCAACAATCTTTTTCATAATGATTCCTCCTTATTTATTACCTATTAAAGCATTTTAACCCAGTTCAATAAAGTATGCTTTACTATATTTTACTCTGTATTTCCCGATGTGTCAATACATAAAGAGTACAATTGTATGAAGTATGTATAATGTGCTACCAAATATGTGCAAAACACCAATATCGCTCAACCGAAATATAAACAAAAAGCTGCAAAATATAGCATAGATCACCATTCGGTTCAAAACAGATATATATTGATTTTATGTCTTTATTGTGTTATAATGTATTTGGCGTTATATCGAAAGGGTGCAGCTTTGCGATATCATTATTTTACATAAGGAGAGAGATCGGTGATCCTTCTAACTGCTCAGAACATTTCAAAGACATATATGGAAAGAAAGGTGCTCAATGACGTATCGTTCTTCCTCAACGAAGGCGACAAAGTCGGCATCGTAGGCATAAACGGCACAGGCAAGTCCACCCTGCTCAGGATACTTGCAGGAGCTGAGGAATCCGACAGCGGCGAAGTCATAAGGACTAACGGCATAAGAGTTTCCTATCTGCCGCAGATACCCGAATTCGGGGAAAGCGGCTCGGTGCTGTCACAGGTGCTCGCGCATCTTCCCGATGACCTGAAACATTCCAAGGAATACGAAGCCAAGTCGGTGCTTGACAAAATGGGCATCACGGACTGTGAAAGGGACATAAGCACTCTTTCGGGCGGTGAAAAGCGTCGTGCAGGCATTGCTGCCGCACTTATCCAGCCCAGCGACGTGCTCCTTCTTGACGAGCCCACCAACCATATCGACAATGAGACGGCGCAGCTCCTCGAAGACCTGCTGCTGAAATACCGCGGCGCTATCGTCATGGTCACCCACGACAGATATTTCCTCAACAAGATATGCCGAAAAATAGCCGAGATAGACAGGGGCAGCCTGTATGTCTGCGACGGCAGCTACAGCGATTACCTCGCGCAGAAGGCTCAGCGTGAAGCCGATGCAGAGGCTGCCGAGCGCAAGAACAAGTCACTGTACAGGCGCGAGCTTGAATGGATAAGCCGCGGTGCCCGTGCAAGAGGTACCAAGTCCAAGGACAGGATCGAGCGCTTTGAAGCTCTCAAAAACCGCGATATCCCTGTTGAAGCAGAAAAGCTGAAGCTTCAGTCCGTATCCTCACGCCTCGGCAAGAAAACCATAGAGATCGAAAATATCAGCAAATCTATCGACGGAAAGCCGCTTATCACCGACTTTTCGTATATCATCTCCCGTGACGCACGTATCGGCATAGTCGGTCATAACGGCGCAGGAAAAAGCACCTTCCTGAAAATGCTCATCGGACAGATACAGCCCGATTCAGGCAGGATAGTGCTGGGAGATACTGTGAATATAGGCTATTTTTCGCAGGAATGTGAGAGTATGGATCCGTCGCAGCGCGTCATCGAGTATATCCGCGAAACAGCCGACAGAGTGCAGACTCCCGACGGAACTGTTACCGCGTCGCAGATGCTGGAACGCTTCCTTTTTACGCCCGAGCTGCAATGGAACAGGATCGAAAAGCTCTCGGGCGGTGAGCGGAAAAGGCTGTATCTGCTGAAAATACTCATGACCGCGCCGAATATACTGCTTCTTGACGAGCCCACCAACGACCTCGACATTGCGACCCTCACCATACTTGAGGACTACCTCGAAAATTTCAGCGGTGCAGTCATAGCAGTCTCTCACGACCGCTACTTCCTCGACAAAATGGCGGACGAGATATTCGAGTTCAGGGACGGTGTGTGTACGCGCTTCAACGGCAATTACAGCGATTATGCGGAAAAAGCTGCCGGGTCCGCACCCGATACCGCCAAAGTCAGGAAAAAAACGGAGAAAAAAGAGCGCGTATATACGGGCAAAACAAAGCTCCGTTTCTCGTTCAAGGAGCAGCGCGAATATGAGACTATCGACGACGATATCGCCGCTCTTGAACAGGCGATCGCCGATACCGAAAAGGAAATATCCGCAAATACGTCCGACTATGTGAAATTACAGGAGCTTTCCGACAAAAAGGACGAGCTCGAACAGCAGCTCTCGGACAAAATGGATCGCTGGGTATACCTCAACGATCTTGCCGAACGTATCGCTAAAGGAGAAATGAAATAAGTCTTAGTATACATATTCTGCAAAATTTATAATATTTTCAAAATTTATAAAGCGTTTTGGCTCTTTTTTACGTCAAATAAGTGAAGATTCTATTTTACGGAGGGGTTATGATGAGCAAAAAACACTTTCTGAAAACCGCTGTCACAGCTCTGGCAGCAATAATGTGCCTGAATACAAGCGTTAGCACGGCTTTTGCAGTTCGGACTCCCACCCTGCCTAAGTTCAACGGCGTTACACCGCATAATGTAGGCGAAATGCCAAAGAGGACAGACCTTAAATACGAATCCGTTCCTGTGGAAAAATTCCGCGTATCGAACCTTTCGCCAAAGTCCGACACCGACCTTGACTACACCGACTGGTGGTACAGCGAATGGGAGGACTGCCGCTTCATCTTCCTGCCCGCTACTGCCGACCGCAAAAAACTGGTCATCGAGTACGATTCAAAAGAGCCGATATATCTCAACGACAAGAAGCTGACATCGGGCGAGACTGTGGATATTCTCGCAAGCGGCGACGAATTTACCGTAAAAGCAGGCGATACCGACTGCGGAAAGCTGAGGATAATGCAATCCGAGCTGGGCTGCTTCTACCTCTTTACGACCCACAACGGACTTAACGCTCTTGACGGCAACAGGTGGCTTCAGGAAAAGGGAACTGCCCTTATGCTCAACTCTGACGGAAGCACGGTCTACAGCGGAGATATCGAGAAATTCGAGGCTCACGGCAATTCCACATGGGATTACAGCAAGAAAAAGCCCTATCACTTCAAGCTGGCGAAAAAAGCCGACCTCTACGGTATGGGAAAGGCTAAAAAATGGGTGCTCTTAGCCAATTACCTCGACCACTCCATGCTCAGGAACAAGCTCACCGAGGAGATGTGCCATGCGGCAGATATGGAATATGCTGTTGATTCGGTATTCGTTGACCTCTATGCAGACGGCTCATACCGCGGAACTTATCAGCTCAGCGAAAAGGTGGAGGTAAAGAAAAACCGCGTAAACATCTCAGATCTTGAAGAAGAGACCGAAAAGGTCAACGAAGGAGTCAATCTCAAAGAAACTCCGCGAGTTGTGGTCGGTGCCGAAGACGTTATGGAATACATGGAGAACAGCTATAAATACCATGATATCCCCAATGACCCTGCCGATATCACAGGCGGATACCTGCTGCAAAGACAGCAGTTCAACCGTTACGGCTACAAAGCAGAAAGCGGCTTCGTCACTTCACGGGGACAGGCTATATCTCTGGAAACTCCCGAGTACGCTTCAAAAGCGCAAATGGAATATATCAGGAACTTCGTACAGGACGCAGAGGACGCTATATACTCCGAAAACGGCTATAACTCCAAGGGAAAGCACTACAGCGACTATATTGATATCGACTCGTTCATCAAGGCTTATCTCGTTCAGGAGATAACTATGAACATCGACGGAACGTTCTCGAGCTACTTCATGTGGAAGGATTCCGACCTCACAGGCGACGGAAAGCTGCACTTCGGACCTTCGTGGGATTTCGACCTCAGCTACGGCGACTTCCCTACAGGACGCACCAATTCTGACGGCAACGGCGGCTTCTCCACAGTGTACAATAACCTGTTTACAGCCTATTTCCCTATACACGGCTATGATTTCGGTCCTGATACCGGAAGCACAAGGCCCGTCTGCGGCATAAGCTGGGAGGGACAGCTCTACAAGCAGCCCGAATTCCTGCGCCGTATAGCTACCACGTATATGAACGATTTCGAGCCGTTCCTGACAAAGTATACCGACGGCGATTCTCCGCTGCTTACGAAAATGGCTGAGGATATGCAGAGGTCCGCAAATATGAACAATGCCCGCTGGCATACCTACGGCGGCTCCGATTACGCTGTATTCGGCATGGGAAGCGGCGACGACTTCTTCGGCTCGGTGGAGATACTGCGCGATTTCGCACAGAAGCGCAAAAACTGGCTCACAGAGCTGTGGAAGCCCGAATCTTACATCAAAGGCGATGTGAATTCCGACGGTGTACTCAGCGTTGCCGACCTCACGATAATGAAGAAATGGCTGCTCAGCGGCGGCGATATGAAGGACTGGACAGCAGGCGATCTCTGCGCCGACAACAGGATAGATGTATACGATCTCTGCGAGCTGAGACACAGACTTCTGATGACAGAATAGGACAGGATATCGCTTGACAGACCGCCTCATAACGTGGTATACTATAAATCCCGAAACAATCTTAACATTGCGAAATGAGGTCATAATATGCTGAACAATCATCTTAACAAGCTCGAACGCAAATTCGGAAAGTTTGCGATATCGAACCTGATGCTCTATATCGTACTGGGAATGGGCGTTATCTACGCCGCTGAACTTATCCTTTCCGCCAATCCGAACAATACCATCAATCTTTACAGTATGCTGATCTTCAGCAAATACCATATTATGCAAGGTGAGGTATGGAGGATACTTTCATTTGTGCTGCTGCCTGTCAATTCGTCTTTCATTCTGCTGTCCATACTTGTCCTGTATTTCTACTGGTGGATGGGCGAGGCCCTTGAAAGACGGTGGGGAAGCTTCAAATTCAATATCTTCTACTTCACAGGCATTATCGGCTGCATAATAGCAGGCTTCATAATAGGCTTTGCCACCAACACCTACCTGAACCTCAGCCTTTTCCTCGCATTTGCGATACTCTTTCCTGATGAGGAGATACTGCTGTTCTTTGTGCTTCCGATAAAGGTAAAGTGGGTAGGCTTGGTCGATGCCGTGGTTATCGGTGCGGATTTTGTCAGAGGCAGCACGAATACAAGGATATTCATACTGTTGTCACTCGCAAATCTTTTCCTTTTCTTCGGCAAGGATATGTTCACAGGCTGCTACTACGCGGCAAGAAGATACTACCACAAAATATCCAAGAAATAACAACACGCCCCGTCTGATGAACATCAAACGGGGCTTTTGATAAAGACAGGTGTAAAATGAAGAAAAAGCTATGGAAGATACCGTTTTTTGTCGGTATTCTGTTCGTTCTCACAGCAGGCGGTCTGTGCTTGTACAATATCCTCGAAAACCGCGCTGCTTTTGAAAGATCTCAGGAAGTAATGACAGAGCTGAAAAACGTCATTCCCCGAACCTCAGCCGCAGCATCATCTGTTCCGCAGCCTGTCTCGGAAGACCTGTTTGCTCCGTATGAAGAAGCAGGAACAGCTCCCGCGGAAATGCCGACGGTAAGCATAGATAACTGCGGATACTGCGGATATATCACGCTGCCTGCTCTCGGGCTGGAGCTGCCTGTCACAAGCGAATGGAGCCTTGAAAAGCTGAAGAGCTCTCCCTGCCGTTACAGCGGCACTGCTGAGGGGCACGACCTGATAATAGCTGCCCATAACTTCAACAGTCACTTCGGCAGGATACGTTCGCTCTCGCAGGACGATGAGATCATATTCACGGACGTGAACGGCTGTCAATACCGATATAACGTCATATCTGCCGAGATAATCAGCGGCATGGATATCAGCGAGATGTTCCGCGGCGAGGCTCAGCAGTGGAGTCTCACCCTGTTCACCTGCACCCTTGACGGCAAGAGCCGCGTTACTATCAGAGCAGCGTGATGCCGAGCTGAGTCGGTTCGCAACGGGACTGCGTTGCTGCTTGTTCCGCTCGCCCACTCTGTACGGGATAGTTGGTATAGTACAGTACACAAAATGTAACATGGTTCAAACGCAGGGGCGGATAATATCCGCCCTCAAATTTTATCGTAATCATTATTCACAAAAGAATGTAAAACTATTGACAAATGAGCCTCTGATATGATAAAATATAATATATTAACATATAATTGTTGGTGAAAATATATCTCGGAGGTCGTAAAATGAAAAGAAAAATCGTATCTATAATGGCAGCAGCTCTCATCTTCACTGCATCTGCATCGGTCTGTTCGGTAACAGCTGACGCAGTATCTGTATCAAGCACTGTAACAAATGTCAACAGCAAGGTCTGCACAGCTTCTTTTAAGGGCAAGTCATTTGAACAGACTGTATTTTTCCCCGAAGCTATGCTCAGTTCCAACAAAAAATATCCTGTAGTTGTATGGGGAAACGGTACAGGCGCTACATCTTCAATATATAATGAGCTGCTTAGTAAGATATCAGCGGGCGGCTATATTGTAGTGGCAAATAACGATCGTTTCTGCGGAAGCGGTGCGTCAGAATCAGCATCAGTTGATTTTATCATCGCTGAAAACAAAAAAACAAGCAGCATTTTCTATAAAAAAGTAGATGTTGATAATATAGGTGCAGGCGGACATTCACAGGGAGGAAAAAGTGCGGTAAACGCAGCTCTTCGCAATTCAAATATTGATTGCGTTTTCAATGTTGCAGGTATCTCCACTCAGCGCGAAGCGAGCAAACTTACTGTCCCTACTTTCTTCACAGCAGGTACAAATGATCTGATCGTTCCTTCTGTTATATGGGTGAAGCCTGCTTACAATAAGTGCAAAGCTCCGGCTGTATACGCGAGCCTGAAGAATGGTTTCCACCTTACTTGCTGCGATTCTCCTGCTGTTTATGCAGAATATGCTCTGGATTGGTTCGACGCATTTCTTAAACATGATGATACAGCAAAGTCTGTTTTCCTCAACGGCGGAAAGCTCTCAAAGGATAGCAGGTGGGTCAATTACGCTTCAAAGAATTTCTGAACATGAATAATGATCTGATAAAAAAAGCTCCTGTGCAATTTAAACGGGCTGCTCATATAGAAACTTTACACGAAATTATCGGGTGAGAACCTTTCTGAGGAAAGGTTCTCACCCATATCTCATGTAAAAATTTCTGTATAAGCACCGTTTTTATACACAGGAGCTTTTTGACTATAAATAGTCATTGTTTGAAATATCTGAAAATCACTTTTCCAGTCCGAGAAGGATCATCTGAATCTTCTGTGCATCGCCGACTGTAACGCCGTTGCCGTCCATATCGGCATTGAATGCACCGAGTTCTGAAAGTCTGTACTTGTTGGGATTTGCAAGAGACTGCATTATCATTACAACGTCAGCCATATCAACGCCGCCGTCGTCGTTGGAGTCGCCCTTCTTCACCCTGCTTGCAGGCACAGCGCGGAAAATAATATCAGTCGAAGTCTGTTCGTTGAAATTAACTGTTTTTGTCGGGACAATAAGGACATAATCTCCTGACTCCGAATAAGCGGTAACTCTGTAGTCACCCATTGTAAACAAGCCTGTTATGGACTTTTTTGGTTCGACCTGTGTATTCCAGTTATCAACTATCGCCATTTGTCTTTCAGGGTCGAATTCTGCAATTATCCTGAGATCGGGGTCATTGTTTTCGTCGGTGATATCGACTGCCCTGACATTGATCCTGCAATTGCCCATGTGCATCTTGTCGTATGCGTTGCTTCTGTAAAGGTAAAAGTCGGTCTTGCCGACGGGCTTTCCGTCAACTACGGAGAAGTTTGTAGTGAAGCCGTAAACGCCGTCATTATAGCCCTTTGTCTCCATTAATATCTTAGCCTTTTCCGAATAGGATCCCAGTGTTACGTAGTGACCTTCAACATCAAGAAGAGTTGCTGTGTAATCGCCGTCAGGAAGGACTATAGAAGACGTAGTACGTATTTTAGGATAATATACCTTTCCGTCATCAGCGCCCTTTATTTCCATATATTCATTTGCGATATCGTTGTATTTGCTCAGCTCCATTATGCCGCCGTACTGCGGATCACGATGAATAGGGTCGCCGTTCTGGTCTTTTTCGACTTCCGTGATATCGTGGACGTTCAGGTACGGAGAATAATATTTATAATCATCAGGCCATAATACTATCTGAGACTCCTTATTCGGGTTCTCCTTTGTAATAAAGAAGGTATTGTCGTAGGCGGAGAATGAACGCTCATAATTATATTTTTCGGGCACATTATCCAGACGTATGTAGTACCAATTTTCTTCAAGACCGTCCACAAACAGCTCTCCGTCACTTGAAGATACCCAATCCGCAATAAGCTTTGAGTGATACTCATTTGTGATGATCCTTACCTTAGCCCCCTCAACAGGCTCGAAAGTACGTCCGTCAACTACTTTCAGTCTGAGGCTGCCATTTACGGCAGGGTCTCCCGGATCGTTCTTATTTTTGGTGACATAGAAATTGAGGTATCTGTCGGATTTTCCGTCAGCGACCTTAAAGTGAATACCCTCTTTGTACGGTATTTTCATATCAGGGTAGCACTCTATAATTTTCTTTGCAAGATCCCAGTCACGGGAAATAATATTGTACTCGCTGTCTATAACGCCGAGAGTTGCGGTGTACTCGCCGTCAGGAAGATATATTTTATCATAGCCTGTGCAGGAAGTCGTGCAGAAGAAGTTGCCGTTCCTGTCATAGACAGTGATATAAGCATTGCCTTGAAAGATTTTTTCGCCCTCAAAGAAAGTACCTGATTCACCGAGCTTTGCATCGGTATAATCGTTGATGCTGATACCTACATTCGGTTTTGCGTTCTTTGGAACGGCTCTTATAACGATGTCCTGTTCCTCATAGTTATTGTTGAAATTGAAGAAAGTGCCGTGTATCGGACAATAGTCTTTTGCGACTTTACTTACATATATGCCGTAATACGCATTACGGAAGAGATTGTTGAAGTGTTTTACAGCCTCGTCGGAAGAATTCCAGGTTTCTATTATTTCACTTGATGCAGTTGGGTTTTTAGAGAGAGTGAGCTCCGCGCCCTCGATATTTTTTCCTGTGGACATATCCACAAAGGAGATATTCGCGGAGCAGTTGCCCACCTGTTCATTTATGGGTCTGAATTTCAGTGTGACTTCCGCAGGCTTATCCGCTTCATAATAGATATCTGCTTCACCTGGTTTGTAGTATATTTCGCTGAAGCTGTCACTTTGCTCTGTCTCAAAGGCGAAGTCCTGCATATACGAAGGCGGCACATCATTGGCTATTATGTTATATCCGCCCTGCATAAAGGTCTTGGCAAACTTATCAGGATTTTCGGAGGTGTCCCAGTTCCATACAGTCCTGAAGTCCTTAGAATATATGCCTAACTTGATACCCTCGATATTTTCACCCGTAACGCTGTCAACAGCGCGGAGCGTAATATCATTTGCGGGGCGCATTTCGCCGTATTTCTCATAGAAAAGCTCGATAGTTTTGTCAGACTTGCCGTCTTTTACTTCAAAATCTATCTCATATTTTTCAGGCACATCAATGTCAAAAAGCTTCTTTCCGTACTTAGCTTTCTCCGAATTTGCACTTACAAGGTGAAAATTATGTGAGTTGGAAGCTTTCAGCGTATATTTTCCGTCAGGAAGATACAGATAGTTTTCTTTTTCTTGCAGATTGCACGAGGTGAAATAATTTCCGTTCTCATCGTATATGCCTGCTGAGATATATTCGTTATTCAATTCATTGCTTGTGAAAAAAACGGCATCATCTTTAAAATTTGTCCAGTCACAGACTGAAACACAAATATTACAGTCATACGTTGGTTTCCACGGATATACTTTCAGCACTATATTTTTGGTCTGACCAAATCTGTCGAAAGTAAATGTATGCTCGCCAAATATAGTTTCGCTTTTTGACAGCGGCTGAACGTCTACGGCAAAGGTATCCTCTGCGTAGAGGTCGGGAACGGTCTTGATGACCTCCTCGGAAGTGTTCCATTTTGCCACGCACCAGCTTGAACCGTATGGATTTGACATGAGCCTTATTTCGTGGTCCTCCAGATATTCGCCTGTCAAGCCGTTGATAACGGATATACGTGCGGTACAGTCGTAATTATGAAGAGATACATTTTCAGCTCCGATGTTTTCGGCTGCTGTTGAAATAGCAGGTGCAATAACACCTGTGTTTGCCGCTGCAATAACAGCGGACAAGAGTGCTGCGGTAATTTGCTTGAAATTCATATTATTTCCCTCCCCAAATAATATATTGTAATAATAATATATCATTTATTATTAACAGTTGTCAATACTCTTTTGTGAAAAAAGGCAACAAAAATCATGATGTTTTTAATATGTTTATCACAAAATCATCACCTTAAATGTGTGAGCCTTGTAGAAATTGTATATAAATTATTGACTTTTTATTACTGTGAGAGTAAAATTGAATATACAGATATACATTTATAAATATAGGAGGAACTGTAATTAAATACAAAGGAGTTGGTGAAAAATGAAATCAGGAAAAACAAAGAAGTTCATTTCAGTTTTCCTCGCAGCGTGTATGGCGATACCGCTTGCCTCGGGCGGAAAAACCGTTCCGCAGCTCAAAGTAACAGGGCTTACGGCTTCCGCTGCAAATGACCGCGACGACGATCTTGTGCTGCGCTACAACAGCATGGCAGGCTATGTCAATACCGACAACGCCTTCAACAACGACGAGTCGTTCTACAAGGCACTCCCTCTCGGAAACGGAAGGATCGGCGCGATGGCTTACGGAAACTACCCCGATGAGCTCATCGACCTCAACGAGTGTACGGTGTGGAGCTCGGGTCCTGGCAGCAATAACCGTGACGGCGGTGCAGACCATATCAAAGAGATACAGGATCTCATCAAAAACGGCAAGTACAACGACGCAAACGGTCTTGTGGGACGTTACCTCATAGGCGGCGGCGAAGCTAAGTATCAGAAGGTAGGCGCTCTCAAGCTCAGCTTCGGCCACAAGGACGTTTCGGACTATTCCCGCGAGCTCGACATGAACGACGCTGTTGCAAGGACGGTATACACCTATAACGGTAAGAAGTACACCCGCGAGACCTTCGTAAGCTATCCCGATCAGGTAATGGTAACTCGCATAACCTGCGACAGCCCTTCATCTGTCTCTCTCTCGGCAGGCTATGACGGCGTACTCAACGGCGGAGTAACTACCGACGGCAATGATACTCTCGTTGCCAACGGTCACGGCGACGAAGACCTCTGGACAAGGGGGGCTGTATATTTCTCCTCTCGCAGCAAATTTATCCCCGAAGGCGGCAAAGTCAGCGCAGGAAACGGCAAGGTAACTGTTTCCGATGCGGATTCCCTCGTTATCCTCACCTCAGTACGCACGAACTTCATCGACTACAAGACCTGCAATGGCGACGAAAAAGGCGACGCTGCGGCTGATATAACCAAAGCACAGAAGCTCTCGTATGACACCCTCTATAAACATCATATCGAGGACTATCAGAACCTCTTCAAGCGCGTGGACGTTGAACTCGGCGGCAATACCAACGATATCATTAATAAAACTATCCCTCAGCGTATAGCCGAATTCGGCAAAACTAACGACCCGAAAATGGTCAAGACCCTCTTTCAGTACGGCAGATACCTTATGATAAGCGCTTCACGCGACGCTCAACCAATGAACTTACAGGGCATATGGAATAAATACTCAGCTCCTGCATGGGGCTGCAAGATGACTACGAACATCAACTACGAAATGAATTACTGGCCTGCATTCACCACCAATCTCGCCGAGTGCTTCACACCTTTCGTGGAGAAGGCTAAGGGACTTGCAGAAGCAGGCAGCGAAACTGCAAAAACTAATTACGGCATAAATAACGGCTGGGTACTCCACCACAATACCGACCTCTGGAACAGAACAGGCGCTATCGACGGCGCTTGGGGACAGTGGCCGACAGGCGGCGCATGGGTATCGAATATGCTCTATGACGCTTACCGCTTCAATCAGGACGAGAGCTACCTTGAGGAGATATATCCCGTTATCAAGGGCAGTGCTCAGTTCCTTAACGCCCTCATGACACCTGCGACCATAAACGGTCAGCAATACATGGTGATAAGTCCGAGTACCTCTCCCGAGATCAATCTCCCCGCTTATCCAGATGACTGCATCGACCAGAGCATCACTATGGATAACGGCATCGCAAGAGAGCTTTTCAAGGACGTTGCCGAAGCTTCCTCAATACTCGGCAAAGACCCCGACCTCCGCAGTATGCTCAACAGCAAGCTCACCAATATCCGCCCCGAAACTATAGGCAAATGGGGACAGATACAGGAATGGGCTCAGGATTGGGACAACCGGAACGAAAAGCACCGCCATATCTCTCATATGTATGCCCTTTACCCCGGCTTTGAGATAACTCCGTCAGATAATCCTGCCACCGCAAAGGCTGCGTCTGTATCCCTGAACGCCCGCGGCGACGACGGTACAGGCTGGTCGGAAGCGTGGAAGCTCAACTGCTGGGCAAGGCTTGAGGACGGTGCTCACGCATACAACCTCGTAAAGCTCCTCATAACTCCCGTAAATAATTACGGAAGGCTCTACGACAACCTCTGGGACGCTCACCCGCCTTTCCAGATAGACGGCAACTTCGGCTTCACATCGGGCATTGCGGAAATGCTCCTCCAGAGCCAGAACGACGTTATAAGCCTTCTCCCTGCGCTCCCGAAGCAGTGGTCAACAGGTCACGCAAACGGACTCTGCGCACGAGGAAACTTTGAAGTTACGGAAATGAGCTGGTCAAACGGCAGACTGGAAAAGGCTTCTATCCTGTCGAGATCGGGCGGCACCTGCACGGTAAAGTACGGCGGCACTATGATAAGCTTCGAGACAGAAGCAGGCAAGGAGTACAAGCTCAGCGGCGAATTACAGCTTGACAGCTCCGCAGATACTCTCCAGAACCTTGCTCTGGGCAAGGACGTAACAGCTTCGGGCGCTGAAAGCGGCGAGGGAGCTGCACTGGCAGTTGACGGCGACGACACTACAAAGTGGTGTCATGTTGACGGTCTCAGCGGCGAGTGGATACAGGTAGATCTGGGCGAGAATTACGATATCCGACGCTGGAACGCTAAATTTGCAGGCCTTCAGGAGGATATCAAGTATAATCCCCGCGATTTCAAAATACAGGCAAGTACGGACGGCGAGAGCTGGACGGATATAGCCGCAGTCTACGGCAATACCAAGAGCTCATGCGGAAGAAATATCAGCGGTATCTCCGCAAGATACGTAAGACTGGAAATGCGCACCTCAACTCAGAACAGCGACGGCGGCGCAAGAGTTTACGAGCTCGAAATATGGGGAAAGGACGATAAGCCGCCTGTTCCTAAGACAGCTTTCAAGACCTACGGCGGCAGCGGCTACAACTTCATGTACGGCGGTATCCAAAAGGACGACAGCGGCAAGACTGCTATCGGCTACATCACGGACGGCTCTTACATAGTTTTCCGCAGTCTCGATTTTGAGAGCGGCGCAGAGGGCTTCCGCGTAAATGCTGCAAGCGCTACAGAAGGCGGATATATAGAGGTAAGGCTCGATTCCTCGGACGGCGAGCTAATTGCCAAGTGTCCGATATCGGGCACAGACGGCTGGGACGAATACGTTGAGACTACCTGCAAGACCAAGCTCTGCACAGGCACTCACGACGTTTATCTCGTATTCACGGGCGAGGACGGCTACCTGTTCAATGTCAACGACTTCTCGTTCTACGGCATCAAGGGAGACATCAACGGCGACAGGAAAGTGGACGTGTTCGATATGGTACGCTACAGGAAGGCTCTTACCGAGGAGATAAAGCTAACGGGTCTGGGTCTTTCAAATGCGGATATGAACGCGGACAAGGAAACAGGCATCGCAGACGCACTTCTTCTCCAGAAGTATCTGCTGGGCAAAACTGCATGATATTACTATTCGGGAACGCCTTCGTTTGTAAGGCGTTCCCTTTTGTACCATTGACTTTTTAATTTTTCTTTGCTATAATCAGTTTAGCAAAGGATACTGCTCCGACGCTGATTTTGCCTGAAAATCGGCAATGCAACGAGAATTTACATGATTGTTAACTCTCGTTGACAGATTGTTCGCTGTAATTGGTAGACTTTTCGGGGACAAAATGATATGATGTATTCATC
Organism: Ruminococcus sp.; assembly: GCF_024691275.1. Classification (GTDB taxonomy): domain Bacteria; phylum Bacillota; class Clostridia; order Oscillospirales; family Ruminococcaceae; genus Ruminococcus. Next base: position 99,340 of record NZ_JAILNU010000030.1, read on the forward strand.
AAATGATACAAGGAGGCATCATTTATGAATAGCATTATTTTATCAAGGGAAGACATGACAAAAGAACTGAAAGGCGGTACGATATTAATGGGATTCAATAACAGGCTGTATGAGCTTCGCAGGCAAAAGGGTTTTTCGCAGGAGGAGCTTGCCAATCGTCTGAACGTTTCAAGACAGACTATTTCAAAATGGGAGGTGGGAGACTCCACACCCGATATGGAGAAGCTCATTGCTATCAGTGACCTTTTCGGGATATCTCTTGACGAGCTGGTTCTGGACAAAGCTCCTGAGCAGTCTGCGGAAGCTCCTGCAAAAGCTGATCTTTACACCGACATCAAGGAGAAGCTCCTCACGGACGATAATAAGAAAAAAGCAAAAAAGGGCTTGAAAATAGCCGCAATAGTTTTCGGCGCATTCGTGCTGGTCGATATTATATCTATGATAGTTTATTTCAGTCTGCATGGTTTTCCAAAGTAAAAGATAAGCTCCTGAGAAAAATCTCAGGAGCTGTTTTCTTATTAATTTGGATAATGACAATTTTTTAAGCATAATAAGTGCCGATTAATGTCCAGTTGCCTCTGCTTCCCTTGTATACTTCTACAAGATGAGAGCTATAGTAATATATGTAGCGGTAATTACCAACATAATCCACTCTGAACCATTTGCTTGCTTGTGCTGTCATTATTTTAGTTTTTTCTGGGAGAATAGTTTTTGAAATAGTTGTTCCTACACCTAAGATAGTAAACGCCATTATAACTGCTGAGATTTTTTTGAAAAGTTTTTTCATTTGTTATTACTTCCTTTACAAATAAATTCTAAGGTTAATATTTCAAACCTTATATATATAATACATTATGATTTTAAATATGTCAACAGAATTTACACAAAAAGCAAAATAAAATTCTTTTTAAGCAGGGTAGCGTTCAGATAAGTTCAATTCATGTGAAGGAGCATTTCCTGTATTGCCTGCGCGTCGCCTATTGTCAGTCCGTCGCCGTTCATATCGGCATTTTTCCTGCCCTGTGCTGTAAGATGCACCTCGGCTGTGCCGTTATCGCCGTACTTGTCGGGATTCGAGAGAGCCTGCATAACGAGCACAACGTCTGACATATCTGCCGAAGTATCGCAGTTGGCGTCGCCCTTTACAGTTTCTGTCGGGTTGCAGTTATATCCCAGATAATCGAAATGGAAAGCTGCAAAATACGGATTCAGCTGAACGTAGTTCAGTGCCGCAGCCATAAGCTCAGCCGCTTCACGGGCATCTGCGGTCTTTGCGCTGATACTGCATGAACAATACTTATTATATGCAGCTCTGCCCTCACCGTCGAGTATTCCCCATGTTACAGGCTCATTCTGCTTGAATCCGAACTGTATCTCGGACAGTCCGAGTGCCGATGAAAACCTGTCCTGTTCCCAGCAAACTGCGTAATAATCAGCAATTTCGGGCTCGGATACGGGGAATGGGTTCGGCTGTAAAAGTACGTTTATCCTTCCGAGGCGCTGTTCCTGAGCAGCTTTCTCCGCAGTCCAGAGGATATTGCCATTGGCTTCTGTCAGACCTTTTTCGGCAAACAGCGCCGAAACTTTGGCTTCTGAAAGCTGTCTGAACTCCTCAAAGGAATAGTCTGCATCGCTTTCAGACTGCTTCGACAAGCTTCCCTCAACGCCTGTCATGACAAGCTCGGGAGCTATACTGCGCTCATTGATATAAGCTGACAGCATATCGGGAATATCTGCCTTGTCCGCTTTGTACTCCACGTAAACACAGCTTCTGTCCGCATCTTCGAGAAGCTCAGCTTCGGGAACTATTCTTGCGTTAAGCTTGTTTTGGGAAATAAAATACGCGATAAGTCGGCTTATGACCTCGGTGTTCTCTATCAGACCGCCTTTTTTGTGGTCCTCCTGAAGAAAATTTATCAGCTGCGGTTCATAACCCTTGCTTTGAGCGTAGGTTACGATGTCAATGGGGATATCAGTGTCCTCACGGTAATAGCCCACGAAGACGATATCCCTTGGCATAGATTCATCGTTGACTATCCATGCGTCGATATCATTCCTTGAAATGTACTCCGAGAGCAGGTCCCTCAGTGCATAGGTCTGTGTGGCAGAAGCAGCGATAACTGACGAATTATCGCTTGTCAGTCCGTCGGCATTCGCAAATGTCGCAGCAGATGAAGCCGCTGTCATAACTGCTGCCATAAAAACTGCAATATATCTTCCGGTCTTTTTCATAATTCTCATCCTTTCGCAATATAATTGCTTTTAGTTTTTTTGTAACACAAGGCCTTGCGTTCTTTACTTATTAGACGTAAAATAATCGAAAGATCACTAAGTATATTTCAAGTTAAAATAAAAAAATCGTGTCCCCCTAAAGCGGAGTACTCATATAGAAACTTTACACGAAATTATCGGGGGAAACCTTTCTGAGGAAAGGTTCCTCTGACCGAGGCGTTGAAAACTTCATATTAATGCTGTATAATGGTGGTAGAAATTCAAAGGAGGGTACGGATATGTATGAACTGGACGATATAAAAACAGGTGAATATCTGAAAAAACTGGTAGATGAAAAGGGTTATGAAACAACGGCAGATTTTTGCAGAGACTAAGAAAAAAACGATAATGAAGGAAGCTTATCAAAACGGCGTTACACTTGATGATCTAAATGTATAATTCAAAACAGAAGCCGATGTGAAAAAGGATGTTGTCAGTTGTTTTAAATATAATGAAAAAATCACGTTATTTCATTTTTTACAGATTCCAAAAATGGCATTGCCACCAATATTTTCTCCGTAAAAAGCAAAAAAGGCTCACCCGAAATAAAAAAGCTTATAATAGAACTTAATGAATGATATAACAAGACAGTTTCACTGGGAGGTGAAAAATATGCCGAAATACTGTTATAATTACGACTCAGGCGATTACGAATACATAGACGAAAACGGATACAGTTGGGACAGAGGCGAATACGTCTATAACTGGGACGACAGCGAATACCGCCGTGAAGAAGAGGAGGAAGAACGCCGCTGCTTGTATGACGACGAAGATGATTGGTAAAAAAATAGCCGCAGGAGACTAACTCCTGCGGTTTTATTATCATTTCAGCTTCCAGCGGTTATCTCCGTGATATATCACACACAAATGGCTCAATATATTCCCTGATAAAATCTGCTCTGTTCATTACAGTTGGTTTGAAATATGAAGCTACAGATATAACGATATTCTTATCAGGATTGATGTAAATAACATTTCCGCTGTTTCCGAGAGCTGCGTAAATATTCTTCTTACGATCCAATATCCACCACAGATAGCCATATTCCATACCCTGCCAGTTCTGATTTTCAATGATTCTTGGGTGCGTCATTTCTTTTATCCAGCTTGAAGAAATAATACGCTTTCCGTTATAAACGCCTTTGTTCAGACAAAGCTGCCCGATCTTAGCCATATCCTCGGCTGACATACAAAGTCCGTAGCCGGGAGTTCCTAAGTCCTCTGTATCGCAGAACCATACATTCTCTTTGGGAGTTTTCTCTATGGTAAACTGCTTGTGTTCTTCTGCTGATCTGGCTATGAAAATCTTGTATGGCTTGATACCCAACGGTTCAAAAAGGTACTTGTTTGCATAATCCACAGTTTTCGTATTTGTTGCCTTGTACAGTATTCCCGAGAGGATATGAAGGCACACGGTTTTATAGTTGAATTCGTCGGTGAGTCCTTTCTTTCCGCCAAGAAAATCAAGAGAAGTGTATGTCCAGTTATCGCTTGAACAAACCTTGCTCCACGGATCTCCCTTACCCTTATACGGTGCTCTCATTGTCAGCAGGTGCTTGATAGTTACATCGTATATGGTCTTTTCTCCGCGTTTTACCGTATAATCAGGGAAATAGTCAAGGACTTTATCATTGATACTGCCTATCTGTCCCTTATCAAGAGCTATGCCGATCAGCAACGCCATTACGCTTTTTGTAGCGGACATTATGTGTACGCAGTCGTCTTTCTTATAATCATGCCATGTATCACTGTACACCTTTTTCCCGTCTTTGTAAGCGCAGATCTGGCAGATGTTGCTCTTGCTGCCTTTGCTTTCCTCAATATACCTATGAAGTTCGTCTTTTGTCATAATATACCTCCGAATAGATAGAGTTCTGTACATTCGATCGAAGTTTCATACAGTATCTTTATTGTAGCAATATCATTTTTAATTGTCAATACTTTTTTCTAAAAACTTTATAAAGAGTGCAAAGTGTTTATTTCAGCTCCCAGCCATTATCGCCGTGATATATCATTAGTTTGGTCATACCGCCGTCGATGCAGATATTCTCGCCTGTGATGAAGCCTGCCTTGTCGGAGCAGAGGAACATCACCATATTTGCGATATCCATTGGATTTCCCACACGTCCGCAGGGCTGCTGATATGCGTCAGGACCGTCATAGACTTTGTAGGAAGTATCGATCCAACCTGGGGAGATAGAGTTCACGCGCACCTTTCCTGCAAGGCTTACTGCAAGAGCGTGAGTGAGGGCTGCTATTCCGCCCTTCGCCGCCGTGTAGCTCTCGGTCTGAGGCTGGCTCATACGGTCGCGTGAGGACGAAATATTGATGATACTGCCGTCCTTGTTGAAATGAGGAGCGAACAGCTTCGACAGATAAAACGGCGCAGTCACACCCACTGACAGCGCATACTGGAACTCCTCATAGCTGCACTCGTCAATGCCTCTCATCAGTGGCAGAGCATTGTTCACGAGGAAGTCGATGTGTCCGTGCTGAGCTATGACCTGCTGTGCGAATTTTTCGAGCACGGTCTTGTCGGAAATGTCGCCGACGAAGTGGTCTCCCTCGGCTTTGTCAATAATGCACACCGCCGCGCCGTTTCTCCGGAATTCTTCGGCTATGCACTTGCCTATCCCGTTTGCGCCGCCTGTTACTACGGCTACTTTGTTTTTGAACATACTATCGCTATTCATTCTTTTTTCGCCTCGATTCCCAAAACCTTATAAATTCCTTCTCCCATTTTACTGCTGCTGGATAACGCCATTTATATGTTTTATGCTCATCATAATTGTATTTCAGGTATTTGCGAGCAAGTAACTCGCGCTCCTTGAAGTATTCATCTCGATTATCATTTTCAAGTTCTTTTGCTTCTTGAATCGCTTTCGATATATCATTGATTTCAGTCAGTATTCCCCTTGTAAAGTGCAATTCAAAAGCATATTCAAAACTCAAGAAGTCAGCCAACTGATCAGAATTCTTTAAATCACGATTATTATCTAAAGCAATTATGCAACTACCTGTGAAAAATACAGGTGTTTTTCTTGAAACATCTTCGATATCTCCTGACTCGCGATTATATTTTATTCCCCAAAGTTGTTTCTTTTCCACACTATAAACAGCTGTATATCCACGCCAACAACTTGAACAATACCCCTGTTTTATTTTGGGAATATTAAAACGTCCGAAATCAATGATTTGCTTTCCTTTTTCAACGTCGATCAATGTGAATTTTTGCCCTTTGAAATAAAAATAATCTCTTGATTGCATCGTCATTGTTATCACCTCAAACTATCCAGTTTATTCCTTTAACAATACGGTTCTCAGGCTCATTGAAGTGTCCGCCATCGTTCCATTCAAGGATATGACAGGACACGTTTTTATCGCAGCACACAAGCTCATACTGCCTGCGAGTACAGTCCCCGACAGTCGCCATAATACGGTCGCGAGCCTTTTCTTCGCGGTCGCCGAGACTGAGATAAACGGAGCTATTCTGCGGTGCGGTATGGCTCTCGGCGTAGCTTATCCAGTTCCCGAACCACAGTGAGCCCGAGCAGCTGATAACTCCGCTGAACGCCTGACTTTCATAGAACACCCACAGGCTGAAAAGTCCTGCGAGAGAGTATCCGCAGAGGGCACGCTTTCCCGTGAGACCGTACTCCTTTTCACAGTATGGAACACACTCGTTCACAAGCCAGTCCAGCGTTGAGCGTCCGCCGCCCGAAAAAGACATTTTCTTGTTGAGCGTGAACTCCCACGGCGAGAAATCGGCGTTCCAGTCCTCGACCTCGTAAATGATATAGTTGCACTTTATGTCCTCGCACAGCGCAAGGACTTTTTCAATAGTCTCGGAGCTGTTTTTCATCTCGCCCAAGTATATCGTAGGCAGGTCAGCACTGTTTATTATGATATGGCAGGTTCTGCCACCGATGGTCTCTGTTTTCATTGTTTGTCCTCATAATGAAATGCTATTATTGCTTTCAGATTGTCAAAAATAAATGTCTGTGCTTGTATTGAATATAGATTAAGATAGTATTCCTCACCGTTAGCTCTTGTTTTCATATGTGATGTAATACCTATATCACCGCCTGCTGTTGTTGCAACACGGCAGCCATCTGCATTTTTGCATATCAAACCAATGCTTTCAAGCCAGTCATTTATCCATGCTGCCTGTATTTTTTTTGAACCATTCGGTTCAATTACTCTATTAATTTCGTTGGCAATATCACTTACTCTGCAATCAAAAAGATTAAGTTTCAGTTCTGCAAATTGTTCATCAGTTATGAAAGTCTGTACCTTTTTATTTTTGCGAGGAACGGTTCTTTTATTCTCAAACACTTCTATCTCCCATTCAAGTATGCGCGAAATATATTCAAAACAGGCTATAACACGCCTGTCGCGTACAATGTCACCTTCATTAACTCGTAAACCCGAATTAGGATCCACCCCAACAGCAAGCTTGTCCATATACAGCTTTGCACGTTTTAGTTTTTCAATTTCGTTCATTTTTGACCTCCTTTACGTACCTATGGATATTCCGAGCTCATACGCCTCTTTTAACGTGGGGCTTTTATCTATGTCGCCTATGTCCTTGACTCCGCGCACCAGTATCGTACCGATACTTTCAAGCTTGAAGAAGTCCGGCACCATTTGATACTGCATGATTATGGGCTCAAACAGATTCGGAAGCTCTGCTGCTCCCACAAGAAGTAGTCCGAGTTTTTTAATGTGAAATGTGTTTCTCATAGGCGTGTGAAGCCTGTCCACGATTGCTTTCAGCTGTGCACTGATACCGTAGAAATATACAGGTGAGGCAATAACAACAATGTCCGCATTCCTCAGCTTTTCATATATCTGAACCATGTCATCGTCCTGAAAGCATTGATTTCCTTCGCGTGTAAAACAGCTGTTGCAGCCAATGCAGGGATTCACATTATAATCGGCAACAGATACTATCTTCACGTTATTATTCTTTGCAGCGCCTTCTGCAAAGCTCTGCGCCAGCCGCGCAGTATTGCCGTTTTTTCTCACACTGCCAACAAGAATTACTATATTGCTCAACTCCAACACCTCTCTTTTTAATTATTATAACTGAAAAAATGCAGTTTTTCAAGGTCGATTTGTGAACAGACAACTGCATAAATGATTACCCCGAGACGATTTGCCAATCGCTTCGGGGGGGATTGTATTATTATTCGTTTAGGCTTCTTTCTCCTTGCAGTTATTATAATTGCATTATCGCATAATCAAGAGTTCTCAAAAATTTACGATGAAATATTTCCATAACCTTTTCAATTGCCAGTCATGAGAACCGCCGCCGTAAATGTAATGTACCCCCGTATGCCTTTGCAAAAAAAGAGGACAGCCGCCGCAATTGGTGACTGTCCTTTGTTGTTTTATAATGTCTCTGTTATAAGATTGATATATTTGTCCAATGTCGGGCGGCTTATTCCACACATTGCCGCATACTCACATTTTGTAATTTCGCCGCCCTTGTAAAGATTGTACTTGTCAATTACCTTTTGCGGAATCTGAGCGAGCGTTACAGGTTTTCTTCCGATCTGTTTGCCTTTTGCCTTTGCATTTGCAACGCCAGATTTAACGCGGCTGCATATCATGTTCAAGTTCACCGAATACACCAGCCATTTGCAGGAAGGCTTTTGTCATAGGATCAAGCTCCCCATTTGTGCAGTCAATAGTGATAGAGTTCTTAATTAAATGTTTTCTTTGCATCGGCAAGATGCCTATAAATAGAACTTTGTAGCTGTATTAACGATATATAGCTACAAAAAGCCTTCTCCAATTTGGCTGTTTTACGTTGCTTACAGCAATTTATAATTCGGTACTGTTTTCGGGATATGTTCGTTTCAGCTTGATAAAGTCATAGTGAATAATAAAAAAGATATTCCATGAAGGCAAATTCCGACTATGACAGAAATATGACACTTTACTATTTAGTCAAATAAATAAGCGTTCCCTCACTTAGAAGAAACGCCAATTTATCGCTGTTTTATTGGAGCTTGTGACGGGACTCGAACCTGCGACCGAGGACTGTTTTTAAAGCGAACATAATTTCTAGTTTTGATTGTTACGCTGCTTTTGCCACAGTTTCCTTCAGTTCGCCTACGAATCTGTAATATATCTCTACCTGCTGATATGTCTTTCCATAGAGCTTTTCCTTGTGGTGGACAACTATTTTGTCGATAAGCTCATTGAGTATATCAGCATTGAGTTCCTTTATATCCGTATAACTGTCAATTACTTTTGTAAATTTATCGGCGGCATCG
>NZ_JAILNU010000056.1 GCF_024691275.1 Ruminococcus sp.
AAGATCCAATTTTAGAAATGCTAACGCCATCAAAGGTTAAGAAAAAGGTAAGTAAAAACTGTAAATGTCCATGTGGCAGTGGAAAAAAATTCAGAAATTGTTGCAAGGGAAAAAGAATATATGACTAATAGTATCAAAAAACTTTAATGGATCTATGCTGGATATTTTCTAAATAAAAATGCATTATTGTTGGTTTGTCAATGATGCGAGACAAATTAAATCAAAAAACTTGACCGTATTCGAGGAAAGCTTTGATGTAATCAGAAGGAGATTTCCAGTTAAGCGGACGCATACGCAGCGACAAGTAGTTGTTGGCATACTGAAAGAATAACATACAAGGCACTCAGAATTCTGTTCGGAGTGCATTGTGTTTTAGTAGGATAGTTTTTAACTTTATCATCACAGACTGAAGTGAATGGCATTTCTTTATGTTGTCATGTGATAATGAACTGAAAAGACGCAGCAGTTCAGCACTCCTTTCGTTGATTTTTCTATGGGCTTGTGGTATAATAATAACAAAATGTGAGGGCTAAAAATCCTCATCAAATCGTTGTTTTTACAAAATGCTACTTCAAGTTGCGCAAATGCAAATTCAAGTTGGTAGATTTTTAAGAATGATATTTGATAGAATATAAAAAAACGAAAGCGAGGTATGCATATGAATTTTGCAGACAAATTAAAACAGATAAGAAAAGACAGAAAAATATCTCAGGAAGATTTAGCTGAAATGCTTGATGTGAGCAGACAGGCGGTATCAAAATGGGAGCAGGGAACAGGTTATCCGGAGGTCGAAAAACTGTTGCTGTTATCTGACACGTTGAATATATCTCTTGACAGCCTCATGGGAAGCGAAAACGTCCAAGAGAAACAATCGGTCAATGTCAATATAACAGGAAATATAATAATAACATCTCCTAATGAAAACGTGATCGTTACCTGCTATAAGGTTTGTTCTTCACAGGAAATGAAGGGCAGAGCAGGGACACCTAAATACTTTTTGATGGGTTTTAGCGGCGGAGGTAATCCTTTTTTGGGAGAGCCTGCAACTCTTCTTGGCTGGTATGCAGATAAAGACAGCATTTCAAAAGAGATCAGCGAAATACAAAATGCGCTTGAAAAAGGTGTACCAAGTTATGAACTAAAATATAGCGCTAAAGTGAAAAGACACTTGTTGAGTATAAAAATAGTAAATGATTAATGGCTGATGTCATTAAGCTAAGAATATAAAGTAAAAGAAACAGGAGTATGTTTGTGATAAGCGGACACACTCCTGTTCTTATGTAAAATAATAAGGCAGACGAAAAGACAGCCCCGAAGCTGCCTGAAAAAGAAATTGACATACTTTAAGAATAATGATATGGATATACAAAAATACAGCACGAGATGCTAAGATCCCGTGCTGTATTATGAAGGGGTGGAACGTCGTTATTACATAGAGTCCATATCGACGAATTCTACCTGACCTAATGTACTTCTTCCGCTGATGTTTACCATTTCCTTGAGAACTGATACAACGTTTGTTGAAGGCTCATTGGTCGTGCGGACAAGACCGATCTTATAGCCTACATTTATCATACCGATAGGAGTCTCCTGTGGCTCAAACAGGTCTCTCTGAGCGTTTTTAACTTCGTTGACAACCTGATTATGAGCAACTGTAGAAGCGTCTTCCTTTCTGACTGCTACAACGAACTCGTCATCACCTGTACGGTAAACAGTGCCGTCAGGGAAAGCCTTTGTGAGAGCAGCTGCTGTATTACAGAGAACAACGTCACCTGCGTCGTTTCCGAAATGTGTATTGATTGCTGCGAGCTCACTGATGTCGAACATTGCGAAGTAGCAAGGATGTTTCTCGTCAGCCTGCATCTTATCGAGGTCTTCACCGAAAGCAACACGGTTTTTAACTTCAGTAAGGATATCATTGAACAGAGCTGTCTGGAGTGAAGCTTCAGTAGCCTCATTTTTAAGGAGCTGGTTACCGAGTTTACGGTTGATAGACTCCTGATGAGCGTTGATAAGACCGAATACGGCAACGAGTAAGATGATAAGAATACCAAAGATAAGTATGAAGATCTGGAGCTGATTTCTCATGGAGTAAACTTCCTTTGAAGGAGCGTTTACGAAAAGTGTCCAGCCATACTCACTGATATAGTCACTTACAGAAGCCATCTTCTTGCCTGTTGCGTCAGGGAACTCACCGTAGCTTGTAACATCTTCAGTGCTTGAAACTAATTCGCTGTTGATATTCTGGATATCAGGGACTTCACAGACAGTACCGATCAAACTCTTATCTTCAGAGTAAAGATAAATGTTATCCTTTGCATTTATAAGGTCGTAAGTCGAGCTCTGGAGACCACCGATGTTCATATCAGCGATATCTGAGAGGACGTTTTCAGTTTTGATAGCGAGACCTACGAAGCCGATAGGAGTTCTGCCGTCGTATATAGCTTTGTAAATAGATACAACCTGATTGCCTGAGTTAGGGGATATCAGGATACCTGCGTTATATATATCATCATCAGCTGCTTCAAAAGCGTCACGGAGCTGAGCAAGACGGTCGCCTTCACGAATAACAACGCCGATGGTATCGGGGTTGATATGTGTGAGGGTCTTTGCATTCCAGTCACAAATATAGAGACCTTCAAGATCGGATACCTCTGCTCCGAATTCCTGAGTGTATTTCTGAGCTGCTTTATAGCAATCAGTATTTTCCTGATCGAGCAGGTAGTTCTTTATATCACTTGCATGGCTGAAGTTGTCCAGTGTGTCTTCTGCCCAGTGAACATAGTCAACAATAACCTTTGCACGCTCCTTAGCGACGGTTTCCATATTTGACTGCGCATTTCTTGCGGTGATCTTGCTGACAGCTACTGTCATGAATGTAATCAATATAGCCATGAAAGCAAGAAGTCCGATCAGTATCCAGGTGATAGGAGAAAGCTTCTTTTTCGTTTTTTCCTTTGAATTACTCATAATTTCTCTTCCTTTCTCAATGTAATGTTATAAATGTCAGATGTACGTCACTTCTTAAAGAGCTTTTTCATTAAAGCACTTTCTTCTTTTTCATCGTTTCCGATGTCCTTACCTGCATTCATAAGACCGCCCACTTTGTTTTTGAGCAGACTTCCGCCAGCCTTTCTGGTTGGCTTGGTAAGGCTGTTGCTGTACATACTTGAGGCGAATCTTCCTCCGCTTACAGGATTGGCTTCGTTGTACGGCATACTGTTGTTGTACATCGAGCCGCCTTGTCCGCCGTACATATTTCCCTGCGGAAGTGTACCGTACATATTTCCCTGCGGAAGTGTACCGTACATACCACCCTGCGGTTGACCGGCAAAACCATTGTTTCCGTACATATAGCCGCTCTGAGGAGGTGGCTGATTAAACTGGGTGTTGTTACCGCCATTCATTGTTCCGACCTGTGAAAGCGGTATCATACGGTCAGGAAGCACGACCTGACAATTAGCATTTGCAGGAGCTTGGCCAATAATTAAGCTCACGCAGTTGTTACACGGAAGAATAGGCTGCAGTGTCATGATATCAATGAGCATTATGAATTCTGCGACGGGATCATCCACAGCACGCATCTGCTGTAAAGCATCGAGTTCTGCGTGGACATTGACCATCATGCCGTTCTGCATTTCATTGTGACTTACGCCGGTGTAGGTTTGCTTTGTTGCTGAACAAATAACGCAAACAGTATCGTTTGGCGCACACTGTCCGGTATTCCGCCTCTGTAACGCGGTTTCTTGTGCAACTTTGAACATGTTCTGATACATCAAAATACTCCCCCTTCGATTTATTGTTGATCGTGCAAATGAGCATTACAGTCTCATTTCGCAAAACAACCATTAAACATTATAATACGAAACGTATTATTTTCCAACCCCAAATATGCGGCAAAGGTGGAAAATTCACTTGAAATAATTGTGGTAATATTACTTTGTTTAGCCACATTACGGTTGATTTTAAATGTTTTTTCGTGTGATGTTTACATTTTGATGTTATACTGATAGTTATAGCTTTTCAGCCATAAACAATCGGTAAAAACTGGGTTTAAGGTCGTGCGACATGATGACGGCTCTTGCGTTATTTAGAGTTCGGGTTTATTGCATCAACTCAATTATAAAACAGGAGTTTATTTCCATCATGTCCGGTGGATAGCTTATTGTAAAATAGAATGTCAATACCCTGTTTGTTGAAAAGATAGTACGTCCTGTTTTTATATTTATATTATAACACTATTACCAACAACTGTCAATGATGTTTATAATTATTTACAATTTGTGTTGTATTATATATAAATTATACAACCTGTCCTTTTTGGAAGGGTGAAATCAGAATGCAATATCTGTTATTTTGTAAATAATACTGCGGCATATCTCTTATTGTGTATATCAAATAACAATAATATGTTGTTGAATGAAGGAAATGCCTGAATGTTCATATTTGCTTTTTGGACATCAATTATGTATGCTTTTTGAAGAAACGATGACCGCTCCCGAGAAGTGTAAGCACTATAGTCTCTCAGGCAAACAAATGATCCTTTTTGCCGCGTCAGGTGGCAGTAAATTCGGAAAAGCGCTGTTTGTCGGACAACGTTCGGGGATCGCTGAGAAAACAGACACCTGCCGATACGATGAAAAAGCCTGAAATACCGCAATAAAAGCTTTGACGTATGATGGCTCAAATGATATTATTAAGACAGGATATATAATATCCGCCTTTTAGATGATATGATTTATTTGCGGCAGTAATACTGCCGACATGAGATCTCGGTGAGGAGGAAACATTATGCGCAAATGGTTAACCAAAACAGCATCAGCTCTGACAGCAGGACTTTTTATGCTCAGTGCATCGGGGCTTGCGTCTGTGAGCCCGACAGCTCAGGTATATGCGGCTGATTTTAACGAGAAAGAATCTGTAGACGGATATTACTATGAATTATGGAATCAGGATTACAGAGGTGAGCTGGATTACAAAAACACTGAAAATAACGGCTTTACCCTGAGCTGGAGCGGTATTGAGAACGCCTTTGCGCTTAAAGGTGACGCATTTGAAAGAAACACTGTCTATGCTTCGCAGATAAAAGAATATACCGTTGTATATGACGAAGATGTGGACTATATGGACAGTGCAAGCTATTCAGGCATTTATGGCTGGATGGAGGATAGCAATGCCTATTATGAGTTTTACATAGTAGACAGCTGGGGCAGCTGGCGGCCTTTTGCGGGTGATGTTCTCGGTTCGTTTGAATCAAACGGCATAACCTATGATATCTACAAAAACTTGAGAATTCAGATGAACTGTTTTGCGACGGCCCCTGTTACATACAGTTATTACAGCGTTGCTCGTGAAAATCTTGCTGAAAAAACCGACAGTGTCTGCAATATAAAGAATACTATCAATGTTGTGGACCACTTTAAGGAATGGCAGAAGTTAGGTTTGAATCTTGGATTTATGTACGATGTGGGCTTCAGTGTTCAGGCGTTCAGGAGCTCAGGCAATGCTAAGGTAAATTCTCTTGAAATAACCAAGGAGATAACCGAGCAAAACAACTACGGACCTGAGTTTGCATATACAAGGCATGAGCCTCTCCCGACAGACGAAGAGGGCAGGAAAGTATTCATAGATTTTGAGAATGAGAATGAGAAGGCAGGAGCGCCGTTCACGGGAACAAAGGCTTCATATGATACGGATCATTCCTTCGGCGGTAAGTATTCTATGCTGATATCGGGGGAGGGAAATGCAAGACGTGCCTTTGAGTACAAGATTGATCCCTATGATTTCAGCGGCAAGGATCTCTTTGCAGGTTTGAAGCTCTATCATAACAGCGGCAGGAATATCAAGTTCATATTTGCGATAGCAGATCTTAACTCCACAACAGGCTATTCCAGAGAACTGTATTCCAGAACTGTCCCATCGGGACTCTGGACGGATATGGAGGACTTAAAGTTCATGCTCCCCAACGACAGATTCGCAAATAATGTCATTCGCGTATTCACCGAAGAGCCCGTTGATTTCTGTGTTGATGATTTTTATTTGGCAGAGGAGTCCGACATTAAGGATAAGCTCGCAAAAAAGGAGCATACTGTCATAGGCGATGTGAACAGAGACAATGCAGTTGATATTTATGACGTTATCGCAGTCAGAAGACTTCTTCTGACAACCGAGGATTACAATGTCAGCTTCTATCAGGACGTAAACGGCGACTGCAAGCTGAATATCAGCGACCTTGTAGCGCTTACCCGATTTGTCCTCGGCAAAACAGATAAGATCACCGTGCCTGAGAAAGAGCGTGTTTATTTTGCAGACAATTTCAGCGAGACCGTGGGCAGTAAAGTTTTCAGCGTACAAAGCGAAGAAGATACTGCGGGAGAGGTAAAATCAGCTGTTTGCAGTGACGGCACATTCAGCTCTCAGTGGAGCGAGAAAAAACATTACGAGATATCAAGCTATCAGATACTGAAAGATCTTGACGAGTGCAGCTTAAAGTATTCGGGAACTGTCAAGACCGAGCCATGTGCCGCAGTCGGAAATGAAAGTAACGTAGAATCAGCGATCTGGGCAGAGTTCAAAAACGGCAGCGATACATTGGAATTCCTGATCTATGACGGAGCGAGCGAAGCTGAGAGATTGATGTGGCTTCATGATCCTGACGATATGAAGTTGGTAGAGATAGGCGGCAATGAGTATTACGTTGATAAAAACGCGGAGCTGCCCGATATTATGGAACCACAAATGTATATATGGCTTTATCCGAAAGAAAACAGCATTAAAACAGGTGAGGTATGCACCTTTGACGGTGAGATAGATTTCTCTGAGATGCTGAAATACTTCGGCAAGGAGGATTTCAAGCCGTATTCGGTTAAATTTTCATTAATTACCAATAATACCAAGGGATTCGTCGAGCTGAAAGAACTGTCCTGTACTGATAAGAGCAGGGCAGAATAAAAAACGGATCCGAAGTGCTATGTAAAAAGCTCCCTGTGCGCAAAATACACAGGGAGCGATTTTTGTTATATGCTTTATGTTTTTATCTCACAGTCGATGCTTATTATATCTGTCATGTTCCGTTGCCTGTCATGGATTTCCTGTAGTTCGAGGCGGTCATGCCTTTTTTCTTTCGGAAGAGCTTCATAAAGTGTGAAGCGTCGGGATAACCGCATTTTTCGGCTATCTCGCTGACATTGAGAGCTGTGTTCGCAAGGAGCCTTTCCGCAAGGGCAAGCCGTGCGGAGATAACATCTGCATTAAAGCTGATATTAAGGAACTGGCGGTAGAGGTGCTGGAAGTAGGAGGTGCTTACGCCTATTTTTGCGGAAGCTGTTTCTGCTGTCCATTCAAGCTGAGGCTCTTCGTAGACGTTGTATTGCAGCTCGCGGAGCTTTCCAAGAAAGGCGCTGCTGCTGTCTGCGGAGGAACTGCGCATATCCTCCAGCTTTTTTTCAAGCTGAGCTATCATGTCAGTGGGAGATGTACTGCTGTCGGTCACTGTAGACAAGCGCCTGAGCATAGGTGATATGCTTACATTTTGCTGCATCTCTATCATTTTCAGATTGGAGCTCAGTGAGTTTATGAAGAGCTGCTCGGGAAAGTCGGAATCGTCGCATTCGCCTATCATTATAAACTCCTCGCCGCCTGTCCTTGCGGCGATCTCGCCTCTTGCGCATGAAAGGTTCACCGCCTGAGCAAATGATACAATTATCTGGCGGACGTACTCACTGCTGTACTGTCCGCGGAACTTCTCTGCGATCTCGATACAATATAGAACGCCGTAGTAGCGTCGGTCGGGATCGAGTGAATCGGTACGAGAGATAAGACCCTTGCGGCTGAAAAGACCCGTGAGGATATCACGCTCCGAGAGCCGCTGTATCTTATCGTTGAGGGAGCGTTCGTAATCAAGCATACGTATGCGCTCAATGGTGTTTGCGGCGACCTGACAGAATTCGCCGTAGTACTGTTCAAATACAATGCTGTCTGAATACCTGCGGACGCAGTAGCCGAAGTTCCTGTCGAGGTAGTGCAGAGGAGTGTATATATAGGCGGCAGGCTGGTCTGAGAGCTCCTGCTGAGGTATGATCGTATCCAGTGGAAATTCCTGCTGAGAAATGTCGCATCTGCCGTTGCAGTACTTCATACGGCAGATCATTTTGTCAGTGTAGACGCTGCTGTTGTTCTCCTCACCGTTGCTGCAAAGGCATAGGAAAAAGTCGCTTTTCGGGTAGATGAGATATGCGTTCTGCGCGAGGACTATTGCGCACTCGTCCATGTTCTTGACATTGTTCATCATGGAGGAATAGTTGCTGTGCATGAATATGCTCATTGCCATGTCTCTTGCAAACATATTATCACTGATGGCAGCGTCCTCAGAGGTATCCCTCTTGCAGCCGCAGCTTGCGCCTAAAATAACGGCAGGCCGCACCTCTATGCGGCTGCGGGGACTATCGCCGCTTATGAGCTTATGCAAGCGGCATACAGCTTCAATGCCGTTTTCCGTGAAGCCGCCTCCGAAAGTGGTAAGTGACGGGTGGTAGCTGCTAACGTCGGGGTTGCCATCGTAGCTGCCCACAGCGATGTTGTCGGGGACGTTTATGCCATTTTTGGCAAGTGAAAGGCAGAGCTGCAAAGCCATGTAATCGTTCCCGCATACAATGGCTTGCGGACGCTCTATATCGCCGTTTGCAATGCGCTCAGCGAAGCTCTTGGCGTAGTTAATCCAGAAGTCGCCGTAGAAAACATGATCCTTTCTGAATGGAATGCCGTTTTCGGCGAGAGCGTCCTTGTAGCCCTCTATACGCTCGGTGGAATGTATCACGTTCTTGGGGCCGCTGAGGCAGTATATCCTTGTGAAGCCGTGTACCTTAATGAAGTGCTCCGTGAGCTTTCGGAAGTACTCCCTGTTGTTTTGCAGGCAGCTCTCAAAGCAGTCACTGACATAATCGAGAGCGATGACAGGTATGCCTTTTTTCACGAACATATCCTCCAGCTTTTTTGACAGTGAGCGGCTGAAGAATGATCCCAGATCAATTATAGCGCCGTCGAAGCTGAGCTGCTTGATAAGGGTGTAGATATTTTCATCGCCTTTAAGGTGTTCGGTCTCGTTGTCGAAGTTTACGAAATGTGTGAGTACTATAAAGTCGTAACCGAGGGCGGCGGACTGCTGCCAGATCGCTTCTATAAGACAGGTCTGGTAAAGTTTTTCCGCATTGACAGTTATGAAAGCTATTCGTTTTCTCATGAGCAGTCACCTCTTTTATTTGATTATAGCACAGGCACGGGCTGAAATCAACTGCAAAAAGCTGAAAAGTACATAAATTGAGTTGGAATTTTCATTGAAATTTACATTTGGCTGCTCTATAATTATAACAACAGAAAGTGTAGGGGACTGCATCCCTTAAAAATGTAAAATATAATTCAGGAAAGGAAGTTTTTAACATGAATAGTTTCTTCAAAAAAGGCTGTTCCGCTGCTCTTGCAGCAGTTACCCTTGTTTCCTCGGCTATGGGGAACACCATTTTCACCACGTCTGCTGTCACTGTAAGTATTCAGCAGTTTTCGGGTGAAAGCTCGGGAAGCACATACAGTATTCCGTCAGGTGCGATTAGCTCCGACATCAGCGTAACAGACATCGGCGGATTATCTGTACCGCTCCTTGCAAGCAATAAAGCAGCGGCTTCCAAATACAGTATCCCCGAACTCAATATCCCTGCAAGATCAGTTCCCGAGACTGAGGGCATCAAGTTCGTAAAGGATATGCGCCTTGGCTGGAATCTTGGAAATACTATGGACGCTATCGACGATACAGGCTGGGTAGGCAGCGAAATGGGTATCGAGACCTGCTGGAACGGCGGCTACAAGACCACCAAAAAGATGATAGATACCGTTAAGGCAGCAGGCTTCAGGACTGTACGTATCCCTGTTTCATGGCACAATCATGTTGATGCCAATTACCAGATCACAAAGCAGTGGATGGACAGAGTTCAGGAGATCGTTGACTACGCTATTGATGACGGTATGTACGTTATCCTCAACGTTCACCACGATAACGATGCAAAGTATATGTATCCCGATACTGCTCATTATGCTCAGTCAAAGAAGTACATGACAACTGTCTGGTCACAGATAGCAGAACGTTTCAAGGAATACGACAACAAGCTTATTTTTGAGACCATGAACGAGCCTCGTCTTATCGGTCATCAGAACGAATGGTGGATAAACCCTTCAAATCCTGACTGTATCGACGCTATAAAGACTATCAACCAGCTCAATCAGGACTGCCTTGACACTATCCGTAAGTCAGGCGGCAATAACGGCACAAGATACGTTTCCGTTCCGGGATATGACTGCTCAGTTGACGGTGCTACAAATGAGAATTTCCGTATACCCACAGACAGTGTACAGAACAGACTTATCGTAGCTGTTCACGCATATCTGCCATACGGCTTTGCACTTGCTGAGGAGAGCGACTCCCAGAGTGTAAGAAACTTCAACATCAAAACAGATACAGGCGAGATAAATCAGGCTTTTGACAAGGTGTACCAGAAGTACACATCAAAGGGTATCCCTGTTTATGTCGGTGAGTATGGCGCAAGAGAAAAGGGCAGCAATGTTCAGGACAGAGTTGACTGTGCTGCTTACTTCACAGCATATGCTTCATCTGTAGGCGTTACCTGCTGCTGGTGGGACGATATAAGCTTCATGCTTCTCGACAGATCAAACTGCACATGGAAGCGTCCGGAGATAGTTGCTGCTATAAATAAGTACGCAAGAGGAACAGCCGAGTCCACTATCGTTACTTCCGTTACAAATCCAAGTGAGATCGTGACCACAACTACATCTTCAAATATTACCGAGAGCGACAAGATCTACGGTGTAGAGACAGCAGGCGGTATGGTATCATTCGGTACAAGCATTGGCGAAACTGCATTTGTGGACGTTCAGTTCAAAGGCAATACAAACTTTATGAATGGCTGTCTGGGCTTCTCGCCGCAGCTCAACGGCAAGAGCTACTGGGTATCATATGTTTGGGAGGCTAAGAAGTCAGGCACTATCACTCTTGATATGAATAAACCCAAGCAGGTAATGGACGTATCTCAGGAGCCTGCTGAGGCTGTTACAGATGCTGATGTAAAGAAGCAGCTCATCGAGAAGATAAAGAAAGAACAGTCTGCACTTTTACAGGCTTGGTACGCTTCCGACAAGACAGGCAAGGAGATAACTCCACCTGCTTCGGGCGCTGAGAGCATAAAGGCATTCATCATTTCCTCAAACGGCTCAAAGCAGACAACAACTACCACTTCAACGACCTCGACCACATCGACAACGACAGTTGCAACTACATCAGTTGCGGTGGCAAAGGCTGACAAGTACGGCGATGCAAACTGCGACAAGGGTGTGGATATGGCAGACGTTGTAATCATAATGCAGTCACTGGCTAATCCTAACAAGTACGGTATAAACGGCTCTGAAGAGCACCACATCACCGATCAGGGTCTTGCAAATGCTGACGTACAGGGAAATAACGGCGTATCTACCGAAGATGCACTGGCTATCCAGCTGTACCTCCTCGGAAAGTACAAGGCACTTCCTGTAGACTGAGAAAAAGCTCGGATACTCATATAGTTAATGCCCCGAAGCACTTAAAAATGCTTTGGGGCAATACTTTTATATGGTTATTTGTCAGACGGATTCATTATACACTCAAAACCTTTCTGACCTTGTATACTTACACAAACGATCATGTTTTATCAAGCACGGTGCTTTATTTAAGAAGCTTTTCTTTGTATCAGGCTTCAAGATCATGCGTTGACCGAAAGATTCAATGCTTTTTTGAGTGCGGAGACCTTATTTGTACGCTCCCATGTGAAGTCTGCATCCGGTCTACCAAAGTGACCGTATGCGGAGGTCTGAGCGAACACAGGCTTTCTCAGATCGAGCTCCTTGATGATGCCGCTTGGAGTAAAGTCAAATACTTCTGAAACAGCAGCCTGTATATCTTCGTCAGGAACAACGCCTGTTCCGAATGTATTGACGTAGATTGATACGGGAGCAGCTACGCCGATAGCGTATGCGAGCTGTATCTCTGCACGTTCGGCAAGTCCTGCTGCTACGATATTCTTTGCAGCCCATCTTGCAGCATAAGCGGCACTTCTGTCAACCTTTGTGGAGTCCTTACCGCTGAAAGCTCCGCCGCCGTGATGTGCAGCTCCGCCGTAGGTATCAACGATTATCTTTCTTCCTGTGAGACCGCTGTCACCGACAGGTCCGCCGATAACGAATCTGCCTGTCGGATTAACAAGAATGCGTACACTGTTATTGAGCCAGTTTTCGGGAACTATCGGCTTGATAACATATTCGATAAGATCACTGCGGAGCTGTTCCTGAGAGATCTCTTCATCGTGCTGAGTTGAGATAAGTACAGTGTCGATGCCGACAGCCTTGTCGTCCTCATAGATCACAGATACCTGAGTTTTACCGTCTGGACGCAGATGGGGAAGAGTACCGTTCTTGCGTACTTCTGTAAGTCTGTATGCAAGTCTGTGTGCAAGGGAGATAGGCAGAGGCAGCAGCTCGGGAGTCTCATTCACAGCATAGCCGAATATGATTCCCTGATCTCCTGCGCCGATGTCATTGCCGTTTTCTTCTCTGACTTCGAGGGCAGAATCAACTCCCTGTGCAATGTCAGGGGACTGTTTGTCGAGAAGGTTTATTATCTCTGCTGTATGACCGTCAAAGCCGAGAGCTTCGTTGTCATAGCCGATGCTGTTTATAGCATCACGAACTACCTTTTCTGTGTCTATCTCAGCAGAAGAGCCTATCTCGCCTGCGAGGATAACGGTGTTGTTTTTGATAACAGTTTCAGCTGCAACTCTTGCAGTCGGATCTTTTTCGAGATAAGCGTCGAGGATAGAGTCTGAGATGCGGTCTGCGACCTTGTCGGGGTGTCCCTCTGTTACGGATTCAGATGTAAAAATATACTTGCTCATGATAAATTCTCCTTAATACATAAAAATAGGGAATACAGAAACCTGCATTCCCTTTGTTGTTTTTATCTGCGCACAGGCGCATATTTAAAATACAAAAGTGCTGTTTCTCTGACAAAAAAATATTCGATTGTTTATCGTCATACAACAGCAGCATATTTTTTTCATTGTGAAACAACTCCTTTCATTTGATGTTATTATTATACAGCTTATCGAGGGATATGTCCAATCCCGAAAAACTATTACAGGTCATAGTCAGCAGCAATAACCTGCAAATAAAAACGATATACATAAAAATAGCCGCTTATAATTGTAATTTCGGACTAAGTATGTTATAATAAACGTGTATTAAATGATCGCTGTCAGGAAGCTGTTGAACTGATAGCCGATAGAAAGGTCTTATCTTACTTTTTGAGAACATACGGAGGATTACAATGATAACAGACAGATCAAAAAATAAAGTCGGTAAAATATTGACAAACATACTGACTTGCGGCAGCACAGAGCGTTCCCGTGCTGCTGAAACGTTCAGGCATGGCAGCAAAAAGGCTTTGACCGCTGCGATAATATCAGCTTTAGCATTTACGAACCATGTACCGTTTTTTGCAACTGGAGCAGAAAACGAAAGGACAGTGACTATCAACGAAATATGTACGAAAAACACTTCTGTCGCTTCACCTGACGGCATTTTCTATGATTTTGTGGAGCTTTACAACCCGAACGATAAAGCTGTCTCTTTGAGCGGATATTCGCTTTCCGATGATAAAGGCGCTCCGAAGAAATACGTTTTCCCACATGATGCTGTTATAGAAGCAGGCGGCTTTTATGTTGTATACTGCGGAGTAAAGGAGGGCAGTCAGGCAGAGGGTACGACCTTTGGACTTTCCAAAAATGGCGAGACACTGCTGCTTTCGGATCCGAACGGTAAACAGCTTGAATGTATCGAAGTTCCGCCACTTGCGGACAATATCTCATACGGCAGGATCCCCGACGGCAGCGGCAGCTTCGGCGAGTTGAGAGAAATGACTCTGGGAAGTGTTAATTCCGAAAATGCTTTTGTTTTAAGCGTCCCAAAGCCGACATTTTCACAGGGAAGCGGCTTTTATGATTCGGAATTCAAGCTTTCTCTTTCGGCTCCTGAGGGATATAGCATTTATTATACTCTTGACGGCAGTGATCCGACTGTTGACTCGGAACGCTATGAAACTCCCATATCTGTATACGACAGGTCAGAGGAAGAAAATGTCTTTGCTGCAATAACCGATATAGATTATGGTGCGTATACCGCTCCTGAAAAGCCTGTTGATAAGGCAATGATCGTAAGAGCGATAGCGGCAGATGCTGACGGAAATATTAGTCCGATAGTTTCAAATACCTATTTTATAGGATACACTGAAAAAGACTATGCAAAGAATATGCGCGTGATTTCCCTTGTGACAGATCCTGATAATCTTTTTGATGATGAAAAGGGAATATACGTTGCAGGTAAAGCTTATAATGAAGCAAATGAAAATGGGATTTACACAGTAGAACCCAATTATACAATGGAGGGAAAAGAATGGGAACGCCCTGCAAATATAACTGTATTTGAAAACAGTAAAGCTTCATATACTGCGGATATTGGCATACGTATACGCGGAGCGGTATCACGTTTTGAGGCGCAAAAGAGTTTTACTTTAAATGCACGCAGTGAATATGGTCCGCGAAAAATGAACTATGATTTTTTCAATGGTGAACTTAGAAACATTAATGGAAAGGTAATTGATTCATTTGACAGCATAGCTCTTCGCAATGGCGGCAACGATGTTAAGACTAAACTCCGCGACCGTTTGAATCAGGAGCTTTCAGAGGACAGAGATTTCGGCATACTGAAGCAGACAGAATGTGTTTTGTTTATTGACGGTGAATTCTGGGGGCTTTATAATATTACTGAAAAAATTGATGAGGACTATATTGCCGATCATTACAAGGTAAAAAGCAAGAATGTGCAATGTTTCAAAGTTGGCAACACAGATTACGACGAGATAACTGAAGTTTACAAAACGATCAATAACATAATCAAAAATACTGACAGTGACGAACTTTATGATAAATTAGACGAGTTCATGGATATGAAAAGTTTTATGGACTACATGGCTGTGGAAATAATTATCGGCAATTCGGATTCAGGAAATAATAATACGGCTTTCTGGAAAACCACGAAAATTGACAGTAATAATCCGTATGCTGATGGCAGATTTCGCTTTATTCTGTATGATACCGAAGCAGGTCAGGGACTGTACAAAGATAAAGCCGAAGAGCCGAACCTTTTTAAGGCCAAGGAATTGTCGGAAGACAGTAACTATGTTCTTCTTTTTGATATGCTGAAAAAAAGTGAAAAAGTTCGCATGGAGTTCATGCGCACATATTTTGATCTTTGCAATGAAAACTATAAAGCCGATAATGTTTTGCGCAGGGTCAATGAACTGGCATCATTGTATAAACTTCCTATGTTAGATACATTTGAGCGATTTTCATATGAAAGCTATGTAAACGGCGGTAAACAGGAACTCACTACAGCGGAAAAATATGAAAACGAGGTCGGAAAGCTGACAAATTTCTGGAAAAAACGCGATAAATATGCAAAATCTCATCTTATAGAATTCCTTGGTGACAAGGTAAGCGGTGAAACATATCAGCTGGATCTTGATAATAATGCAGAGCAGGGCAGTATACAGCTCAATACGCTTACACTCGACTGTGCCGAAAGCAAATGGCAGGGGGATTATCCTAAGGAATTACCGATAATACTTAAAGCTGTTCCGAAAAACGGGTATAAGTTCCTGCGCTGGGAGATAAGCGGTGCTGAATATACGTCGGGAAGCGAAACGAGTACGGAAGCTGTTCTGATGCCCGATGAAAGCAGTGTTAGTATTAAGGCGGTATATTCTCCTGATAAGACAACTGAAGAATTGATATGGGGAGATGCGAACTGCGATGGCGAAGTTGATCTGTCCGATGCTGTACTGATAATGCAGTCGATCGCTAACCCCGATAAATACGGTTTGAGAGGAACAGAGCCGAGCGCTATAACGGAAAAAGGCAGTTTGCAGGCAGATGTTGATATCTCGACAAAGGGCGTTACAGGAAATGATGCATTAAAAATACAGAAGTATCTTCTTAGGCTCATAAGCAGTCTCGATCCAAATGAATAATCCCTATTACAAAAGCTCTTCCTTAAAGACGGTGCTTATACAGAAGTTTCTATATGAGTACCCTCTTATGGAGGAGCTTTTTGCTGTATGTGAAAAGTTTTCTTGACTCGTACAGCTGCAGAGATTATAATATCTTATGTGAAAAAGCAGAAAAAAGTTTTGGGATTAAGTGCGACATTTTCCATTTATCTTTCGTATAAGTTACAGATGGAAATATTTCCTGCCGAAAGGAGGAAAAAATGGATAACGGTTTAAGTAGCTACAGCCGCTTCCTCACAGGAGAAAAAGATGCAATTGATGAAATAATCCGCGATTATAAAGACGGACTCGTTTATTACCTTTACAGTATTATCGGCGATATGGGACAGGCAGAAGAAGCTGCAATAGATACTTTTGTAAAGTTGTATGTTGAAAAGCCGAGATTCAAAGGTGCAGGTTCTTTCAAAACGTGGATCTACACTATCGGAAGAAACAAAGCTATTGATATAAAGCGGAAATTTTCAAGATTCAATACGGTTTCGCTGGATAATGCATATGATATCTCTGATGAGGAAAATATTGAACAGAAGGTCGTTGAAGATGAACGGCGATCGGACCTTCGCAAGCTCATCTTGACACTAAAGCCCGAATATAGTCAGATACTGTACCTCATTTTCTTTGAGGACTTTAAAAATGATGAAGCGGGGAAAATAATGAAAAAGAACAATAAGCAGATCAGGGATTTGCTGTACAGAGCTAAAAACGCTCTGAAAAAAGAGATCGAAAAGAAAGGAGAGGTGTTCTATGGATTATAAGACCATGGCTGATATAGTAAAATCCCGCGGCGACCGTATCCTGGAAGAAAAACGTGTCCGCAGGATACGCATAAGAAGGATAACAACAGGTGCTGCAGCAATGTGTGCAGCTGCAATTATCAGCTTTGGGATATGGCACAATGATCCTGTAAAAAATCCTCCCCCGATCGGTTTCATCAGCGATACGACGGAAGCACCAACTGAAACTGCTTCGTCTGTTACAACTACTTCGTCAGGCAGTACTCCCGAGGTCACAAAAAAAGCTGTAACATCTGATAAAGCTTATACATCAGACACCACCGCTGCTGTCACGACACTTCAGGCAGCTGCATCTCATACAAATGTGTTTTCTGCGGTGAATACATCAACACAGAAAGCGATCGGAACAACTGGTGCAGCAACTGTTACAACAACAGCGGTGAGCAATAAAAATACGTACAGGAGGGTTTATTATATGAATAAATTATCAGCTGGATTTGCTGCAATGGTTGTGGCTGTATCAACGATCCCGAAAACGGCTGACGCAGTTAATGACACAGGTATGAGACGTGTTCCTTTTGAAGTTATGAGTGTAAAATACTGTATAGATGACTTTGATTTTGAAAAGTGGAGGAATGACGAAAGTATAATAGATATTGACAAGGACGGTAAATTTGATATAAATGATATTTATCTTCTTTATCGTATTTCCTGTGATGATAAAACTTTAAGTTCAGAGTATGCAAATATTGATTATGATAACGGAAGCCCGATTAATTTATATTCTCTTATTACTTATTATACCTGCTATAATAAAATCGAAAGGGACATTCTTGATCCTGATTACTATATCAGTGTCAGAAACAAGTATGTTGATGAAAAGTATATAAATGACGATGACGCTATCCGAGAAGATAAGGAGTATCGTGAGGGATTTGTTAAGGAGTTTATCGAGAAAACAGAGTACTTCCGTGGTCTGTATGATATATTTGAAGAAGCGATCGAAGAAAAGTCTCCTGACCTTGATGTAGATGAAAATGGCAAGGTAGATATATACGATGTAATGGACATTTACTATTTTCAGAAGATCTTTGATGAACCGAGTGTTACGTATGGATATATGGATCGTGACAATCTTTCCTTTGATGACAAGTTCAAAGTTTACAATGAGCTGTCAACTATCAAGTTCCCGTCAAAGTCGGAAAGAAAATGCATTGAATTGTTCAGAGAATTCAAGGATGATAGTTTAGTTACATCTGTTTTCTCAGATTATCTTATAAGACATTTTCTTGAAAATAATCCATTCCTGACTGAGTATTCGGATTACCGTTATTTTGATGCAGCCTGGGAGAAAAGATACGATGAAAGAAGACTTTACGCTGCTGAACATAAATCTATCCTTCAATGGTTTGAGAACGCAGTAGAAGATACTGAATGGGAAATGGGACTCCCAAATCAGGATATCAGAAAATCTGTGGATATGTCGCACATTGAAAAAGAATATGAAATATACAAAGAAAAGGTAAAAAAAGGACAGCTTCCGGAACCTGATATCAATCTTGACGGACAGATAACTTTTGAAGATCATACAGCTTGTGATGAGATATTCGATAATTACAGATACTTCAGCGGTGAAAAATATTCTGACGAGGTTATATATCATTTCCATAACGATTTTGATATTAACGAGAACGGGATAAGCGGAGATGCTGCCGACTGCAGCATTGCCCAGATATACATCTGTGAAAAACTCGGCGTAAAAACAGAGAAAGAAAAGGCTTATGAGGAGTTCAGAGATGCCTGGATAAAGGGAGAAGTTTCAAATTATCCATGGTCGGGTACGAATTGCCTTGAAGGTACAAGATATCCTCTTACAGCCCCCGACGATCTGTTCAGTCTTTGCTATAATTATGTGTTTGCTTTCATATATGCTTCAGAAGATACTCGTCAGGCTATATTTGATAATTTTTATGAAGCAGTTGAATCAGGTGCCGAACCTTATCCTGATGTCGATATGAATGGTGTTATCGACGAGCGTGATTATATATGCGCTGAAAATATTCTTTACTCTCAGACCCATACAAAAGATGACATACACACTGTTTCAGACGAGATAATTGACAACTATATCAAAAACTTTGATTTCGACAACAACGGAGTGAGCGGTGATGCAATGGATACAACCATCATTCTTGAATATGTTGCAAGGAAATGCGGTATTGATAAGATAGATCTTGAGGAAATGGCATGGAATGCCCGCGGTCAGTATACCAATACTCAGCCGAGCGAAAACTCGGGAACTACAACAAGCCCTGTT
Organism: Ruminococcus sp.; assembly: GCF_024691275.1. Taxonomy (GTDB): domain Bacteria; phylum Bacillota; class Clostridia; order Oscillospirales; family Ruminococcaceae; genus Ruminococcus. The sequence continues at coordinate 19,268 of NZ_JAILNU010000056.1, forward strand.
TTTGATAGTATCAGGACAACAACTACAACTGCTGAAAGCGTAGAAGATGACGTAGAAAAAAGCGGTGACGCGAACTGCGATGATGAGCTTGACCTGTCTGATGCAGTCCTTGTGATGCAGACTCTTGCAAATCCTGATAAATATGACGTTGAAGGTTCATCTGAAAATCATATTACGGGTCAGGGAAAGATAAATGCAGATGTTGATAAGTCTGTAGCAGGACTTACAGTTAACGATGCGCTGTGTATACAGCAGTATCTTCTCGGCAATAAAACTGCCTTAAATTGATAGCGGCTGCTTAATGAAAGATAAAAAGCAGTGTGCCATATGGCACACTGCTTTTGTTATTTGTTACTTTCTTTTGGAACGGCTTGAGGACAAGAGAAGGAGTGCAGAGATACCGATCACGGCTTCGGCTGCACCAGCGCCTGCTTCACCTGTTTTAGGACTGCTGTAGCGTTTGGCAGAAGTGATCGTTGTTTTAGCAGCAGTCGGAGCGGCAGTTGTTGCAGAAGTTGTCATAGCATTACCTCTGCCGCCTTTTTTTGCGTCAGGATCGGGAGTTCCGTCGGCTGTAACGTGAATATAGTTGTAATGGCACTGCGAGCCCATCCAGCAGGTAAAAAGGATATCTCCTTCTTCTTCGGGGGTGAATTCGTAAACGAAATTTTCACCGTGTTCAAGAGTAAGGTGATTCTCATTTTTATTGGAAGAATCCGTGCCCCAGCCAAGATCGGGTATCTTGATTGTACGTGCGCAGCCGATAAGCTCTGCTGCTTCGGGGACATTGACGTACCACTTTACAGGAACACCTGCTTTGACAGTGATATTGCCTGTCCAGAGCTGATCGTATTCGGTAACGATTCTCTGTTCAGCGGCTTCCGAAGGAGCATTTTCTGTTTCTTTTGCAGCAGCCAGTACGAATTCATTCTCGCCGGCACTATTGCCTGAAGTCGCCTGTGTAATGATCCTGAAGGTGTAGGCTTGATTCTGATCGAGTTCCTCAAAGACAGCGGGGCTTTCCTTTACAGAAACTTTTTTGCGCTTGCCGCTTTCATCTGTAGCTGTAACTTTATATCCTGTGATCCTTGCGCCCTCGGGAGCTTGCGGAGCAGTAAAGCTTATAGTTGCTTTATTGCCGTTCCACTCGGCAGAGATGTCAGAAGCATCGTCGGGTTTAGGAACATTATATGTACCGTCGGCAGTAACGTGGATATAATTATGGTGGCAGGACGAACCCATCCAGCAGGTAAAGAGGATATCTCCCGTTTCCTCGGGTGTGAACTCATAAACGAAGTTATCACCTTGAGTAAGTGTGAGGTGTCCTTCTTCCTTGTTATGGGAATCAGTACCCCAGCCGAGGTCAGGGATCTTGATTGTTGCGCCGCAGCCTTTAGGCTGAGTTCCTTCAGGGACATTTACGTGCCACTTAACAGTGTCGCCTGCTTTTACTGAGATATTTCCACTCCAAAGGTCTGAGTATTCTGTAACAAGTACAGTTGTATCGGCAGCCTTTGCAGTTAGATCAAAGTGACCTGCGGCGTTATAAAAAAGTGCAAAGCCTAAAATTGCAGATATGGTTTTTTTAATAATATTCATATTTATCTCCTTAGATTTCTTCAAGTTTGTCAACGTAAACAATACCGTCTTTGAGTGTGCCTGTGACGGAAACATAAAGCTCACTCATGCGGTCTGTATGGATAAGATAGTCCCATGCAAGCTCCTGACCTTTTTCGTCAAACATATAAAAGAGCCACGAGCCGTCTTCCTGCTGTATATCGAGACCGTAGCCGCTTGCACGGCATGAGTCCATAAGCATACACGGAAGATCATGTTTTGGCGGATCTTCAAAATCGCTGCAATCCTCATCAATGAGTATCCCGCTGAATGACTCGAAAGATACTGCTTCCGCCCCATTGCTTTCAGAAGAGAAAGCAGTAGTTTCCGCAGCTGTCTCGGCAGTTTCAGTCGGTGCAGTCCCAACTGCTGCGGTCGCAGTAGATGATACAGCGGTAACAGCTGCTGACTGTGTCGTAACAGCAGACGAAGCTGTGACTGTTTCAGTGACTTTCAATGGCACTGTTTCAGCAGTATTGGCTGTTTTGTTTTCTCCACAGCCAAATAGCAGGAGCATCGGGACAATAATCGCTGTATATCGTATTTTTTTCATATTCTGTCGTCTCCTGAACTTATTCTGATTACTTCGGGATCATATTCTAAAATATCTTTGTCATGTGCGACAATGAGCAAGCCTTTACCGTTTTTGTATTCCTCATAGAGTATCCCGCGGACTATATCAGCGCTTTTTTCGTCAAGATTAGATGTCGGCTCGTCCACGAGAAGCAGTTTCGCGTCGGACATTATCACTCTTGCGAGGAGCACTCTTCGGTATTCTCCGCCCGATATATCTGAGGGATATGAGTCGATGACATTGTCGATGCCGAGCTTCTGCGTAAGTTCAAATACGTGTTTTTTATCATATTTCCTGCCGTAAAGCTCAAGGGGACAGACGATGTTCTGCCACACTGTCAGTTCAGGGATAAGCGAATTGCCCTGTGCCATATAGCCCAGTGTACCGTTTCTAAGCAATGTGCGTTCATGTTCCGACATACTTTCATAGACGTTTTTTCCGTCTATCTTTACGTGACCGCTGTCTGGACTGAGCATTCCGCTGAGTATATTGAGCAGAGTGGTCTTGCCGCAGCCTGATTCACCTGTAACGCAGATGAACCTGCCGTCGGAAAGAGTGATATCAACAGGTGAAAGCCCGTTTTTACCGAAAGATTTTGATATATTATGTGCTTCAAGTATCATGGCTGTTCCTCCATAAGTATAGCAGGTTCTGTTCTCATGATCTTGAAGAATGTGAACGAGTAAGCTGCTATGAGAATTATCAGGTTCACTGCCAGGACAGTCAGACAAAGTCCGATAGTTTTTTCTGCACCGATAAAGCGATATGGCAGCTCCACAGAACGTTTGATAAGGTCATGCATAGGCAGGAGCAGTACTGCTGTTATGCCGATGCCGGCAAAGGTTCCGGCAAGTGTGAGATAGAGGTATTCAAAGAAGAATATTTTCACTATCTTAGCTTTGCTGATGCCGACAGAAAGCATACTTCCTATGCGGTTGCGTCTTTGGTAGAAGGTTAGGGTGATAAGCGAAAAAAGTGATACGGCTGAAAGGATAATTACAAAAGCGTCAGCCACAAAGCCCGAAAACTTGAAATATCCTGCCTGTTTTTTCAGTTCGCCGACCAAGCTGTCTGTGGAGTAAACGGTGACATCGCTGAGAGAACGGTTGATTATCCTTGAAAGATCGGCGATCTCGCAGTTCTTGTCAGCGTTTATGAGAACCATTGAGGTGAGGTCGCTTTTGCCCTTGAAAAGCTGTGAATACTTCTCATCTGAGGTGATCTGTTTTGCAGATTCAAATGATACGAAGATGCTGTGATCGTAACCCATTCCTGTTTCATCGAGGACATCGGCTACAGTGAAATCATGATCGAAAAATGTGATAGATCCGCCCTTTTGAAGTCCGCAAGATACACCTGCGATAAGCTCGCCGTCTTTCAGGCTTCGGACATTGTCTTTGTTTGTCCATGTGCTCACAGAAAAGTCAGTATCAGGGTCAAAAGCTATTATCTGAATACCTGCCGCCGAGCAGCAGTCCAGAGACAGTGTTTCGAGGTAAAGCTGAGAGCTTACCTGTGCTACGCCTTCGGTATTGCTTATCTTTGTCTCGGGATCGGCTTTGAAAAACATGGTGCAGGCATCACCTGCGAACAGTGCATCTTTTGCGTCGTCATTATAGTCTGAGGGAACTGCTATCATGTCAGCTCCGATACGGCCTTTGACCTGACCGATGCCTGAGCTTATATTGTCATTGAAGAAGCCTACTCCGAAAATGCAGGCGGAAGAGATCGCTGCAAGCAGGAAGAATATAACACTTCGGAAGCTGTGTCGGACTATATTGTTAAAAGCGACCTTATTTGGCGTTAGCATACGACCGCCTCCTTGATGACCCTTTTAGAATGATGATGACAAGAAATACAGCGGAGAATGCAGAAATAAGCAGTCCGACCGATCTGAGCGTCGGAAATGTCTTCATGTTGCAGCTCATGGAAGCGACCTGACAGCGTCCGAAAGCAGGAATGAAAAGCAGAAAGATGCCTGATGCTATATTCAGCAGAGCTGTCAGCGGCTGAACTGCCTTCTTTTTTATGAACAGGGTCGAGATGTTTAATATCAGAACGAAAGCCAAAACAAATTCAGCGATATAAGTACTGTGTTCACAGGGCATTGGCATAAAGCCGTGACATGGCTTACAGATCGTATTAACAAGCACGATCGCTGCCGCAGAAATAAGGACCGTAAATATCCTGAAAAACTTATTCATTTGAATCATCGCCTTAAAAAAGAGTTATATCTATCAAGTAGATGTTTATTATTATCTCACATTATTGATCGGTTGTCCAATTCATATAATCAATAGTGGGTTATAAGTTTTTCCGATAATGAAGAGATCCGCAAAACATAGCTTTGTATCCGCTCTGTAAAATAAAAATGACAGGGAGAAGCTCCCTGTCATTAAGATCATATGTATTGAATTTTCATCAGGAATGTTTGAAAAGCTGTTTACACTTCCTCATGATTGTATATCATGGTAAGAAATTCTTCTAAATTATTTGCGACAAAGGTGACGGAATTGTCAAGCTCATTGTCCACCAGCACGATGCGCGGTTCGCCGTTTTCGTCGACCGAACCGAAATCCATGAAGTACATATCATGACCCGCGGACTGTGTTTCGCCGAAAGGGATACCGATATTGGGATACTGCCATTCATTTATCCAGTTGTCATACATATCGGCAAGACCTTCACCTGACGAAACGCCGTAAATAACTGAAAGCCAGCAATCCTCGAACTCGTTGTAGTTTATAGAGCCGCCGTTACGTATCTTCAGGAGTGCGATATACGATTTTGGAAGCTTCCAGCCGATCGCTTTCTCAGTTTCTTCGAGCTCCTCATCGGTGAAAGGCGGAAACGTATATTCATCGTCTTCGTCGAATAATTTTTCTACGTTGATATTTTCAAAAAAGCCATTATGAACCTCCCTGATTTGTGTTTGACTTAATTATAATATATGAAGTCGGGAATGTCGGTAAAAAGCAGTCCGTTCAGGTGCCCAGCTCGGTAGCAGCGCCTATGAACATCGGGATATTGTTCTTATCCACTATCATGTACACGAAAGGCTTGTCGAGTCTGATTATCACGTCTTTGGTTTTAGGAGACATACCGCCTGCGTTTCCAAAAGATATAGAGGCAGCGGCTGCTTTTGTACCTTCTTTGCTGATTTCTATTTTTGTTTTATGGATAACATCGCCAAGGTATATTGGTTCAGCTTTGTCAACAGTCTGGTCATTGAGTCTTGAAAAATCGGCTCTCAATTCATCAAAAGCCTCCTTCATTCCGAGTTTTTGCAGAGCTTTTGGAAGGCTTGTGGCGTAGCTGTATTCAAATTCGGGGATCATTACACGAAGATTCAGCGGAACTTCAAGGGACTGATACGGCTTTGTGAGCGCATCTGAAAGCTTTTCGGGATCAAGGTCGTTCACAAAACGGATTATGTCCTTGTCTCTCGGCATGATACCGACAAAGAAGTAATCGCCGTTCAGATACGGCTTCTTGAATGCATCGGCATCTTCAAGCTCGTAATAATAGTCCTCATTACTTGACATTTCCATGATCTTGTGAGTTGTTCCGTCAAGAGCGGTAAAAATACCGTTTGTGGCATTGTCGTATTTTTTGTTCCATTCCATATCAAAGTAGAGTGTATTGATAAGTGCTATTCGGACATCATCTTTCAGATCTTCCTTGCGTATGGCGGTAGGGATCATGCCGTTGGTATTCTTGTTTACCCAGCTGTTGATGTCAGTTACTGTTGAGTTGTCAAAGCCGGTCTTATATATCTCGGCATTATAGTATTTTCTGTCAGTTTCTAAGAAGCTGTCAAGTGGCTTGAAGTAGTCAGCGTCCTTGCACCACAGGGAGTTGGCTACATTGAGGTGCTCACCGTCTTTGTCCGGGAGATTGCTGAGGAAATATGACATATATTCATTTATATCATCTAACGAGAGCTGTTTTCCGCCGAGCACTTCTTCCATTTCTTTGAGAGTATTATTGTCAGCGCCGTTTGCCATCATGGAAAGAGATGATGATATCGAAAAAGGTGAGATAAGGATATTTTTTTCTTTGCTTTCGGGGTCGAAGCATTCCTTTAGCAGGTCCACGCCGAGCTTCATCTGAGAGTCTGCGAATTTTTTGTCAGCTTGCTTTCCCTCAGCGCGCTGTATGTTGATTTTTTCATCGAGGCGTATGCTGCCTATTTCTTTGAATGAATTGAATTCGGATTCCTTTCCGAGAATGAAATCTGTCACCTGCTGATAATCTTCGGAGTCTATCCTTTTATCCTCATTGATGTCAGCGTTGAGGAATTCGTCAGCTGAAAGCTCTCTGCCAAGGCAGTTATTGATGTACTGACCGTATTCAAGTCTGTCGAAGGAATCAATGACCTCATCGCCGTTTATATCTCCGTAGTAATGGAAGTTGTGACGCTTAACGGAGATAAGCCTGTCTGCACGTAGCGAAAGGGCAGAAGACCAACCGAAAAATCCAAAGTTATCATAGTTTTTATCCTTGTCCTTGAAAGGATCGAATCCCAGTTCGGGATTTACGTGAAATGGCCCGGGAGAGCTGCCATCATTTAAAAACTGCTCCCACATTGAATTGCCGATAATATCAAAGGAAGAAACTGAAGAGGTGTTTAAGAAATCATAGAATACCTTTGACTCAAATACTATATCATAGCTTTTGCCTTCTGTCAGGCTGCCGAGCTTTTTTATACATTCCTCGTCTGCATCGGTTATATTGAGCTCGCCTTGTTTAGCAGAATATTCAGGAGCAGCATTATCCATGAAACTGATACAGGGCGTATCATTGATTATGGTAATATTTTTGATGACATAGTCTGAAAGAGTGTAAACATACATCCGGTCATCGGTGTTGTACTCAATGCTTCCGTATGCATTGATAATTTCAGCGGAAGCATCAATAGAACTGAAAATATTGTTGTTCGGTAAAGCGCAAACTGCAAGAAGCACTCCGAGTGAACCTGCAATAAGCTTTGAAACGGCTCTGTTTTTTTTCATGATCGCAGCTCCTTTCGCCATAAATAGCATTATATGCTTAAAGTATAGCATTCTGTAAATAAGATGTCAATATATCTCGATTTTTTTGTTGAGCAATAACAAAATAACGCAATAATTGCTTTGATTGCGGTAATTAGCAATTATTGCACATTAAATATGGTGTCATTGTCCGAAAAAGAAAATATCCGCCCGATTGGGCGGATATTCGCTGCTTTTGATGTATTAAATGCACTTTATGACTTGATCTCGCTTCCGCCCCATTCAACAACTGTAAATCCCTTTCTTTCAAAGGTCTCAAGCTGCTGCGGTTCGATCTCTACAGCGTTTTCAAGCGGAACATATGTCATGAATACACGGAGCAGGCTGTCAGGTGTCGGAGATATGTTCAGCTTTGCGGAATCCGTGTAGGCATTGCCCTGGAAAGAGATGAGGTTATACTTATTATGCTCCATTCTTGGCAGCCAGTATACTATGAACTCGTTCATTTCTTCTTCTGTCAGTCCCATGTATGTGAGTTTTTCTTTGAGGAAGCTCTCGGTATCGCTGCCTGCAACGCAGAATCCCTTTGAGAGATCGAATCTTGTGCGGCAGTTTGCTGCGTCCCAGAAAAGATACTTGTGATGTGTACCGTCAGCCTTGTTGGTAAGGCTTCCGTCGGGGTATGCCACAACGTTCCAGCCGTTGTTGTACTTCGGGTACGTAGTTGAAAGCTCTGATCCAGTCAGCTCAAGCTCCACATGAACGTCGGTCTTCTGCTCGGGATAAAGATAGATAACGGGCTTATCGGCATATACCTCGAAATAGATAGTCGGAGTTTTACCGTCATCTTTGACTGTCCTGATCCAACCGTAATTTTCGTTATAGTTAGTAAACAGCCATTTATCCTCATTGTTGTTGTAACCCTGTTCAAAAAGATGTTTTCCTTGCGGGATCGTGGTGATAGTCTCGTAGCTTTCATCGGGACCTGAGTACAGCTTCAGACCGTCTTCAGCAACAGTAAATGGTGCTCCATAGCCGTTCAGATTATGAGGAATGACAAAAGTGATATACTTTTCCTTCAGGGCTTTCATTTTTTCCAGAACAGCAGGCAATTTTGATGAAGCAGCCTTTTTCATGGAACCATCTGAATAGCTGAGTTCGAGAGTGTATGCGCCTTCATCAGATTCATGTTCGGCGGGAGAATTCATGTTCTGTATCATGCTCTCGTAGTTCAGAGCCATTATTTCGCGGTAATCAGCTTCCGATATACGGACAGTCAGCGGTTCGGCATACAGGTCTTTAGTCATATCCTTATAACTAAAATAGTATTTTTCATTTTCGCGGTATACTTTATATTCTAAAACTGCGCCTACGACTCCGCCTGTTTCTTCTTTGACGCTGACCTCAACAGGCAGACGCAATGATTTAAGAAGAGCTTTTTTCATAAGGCAAAGATCAAAGACAGTGAGCTTGTTATCAAGATCAAAGTCAGCTTCTGCCCAGGAGTAAATCTCCTTATCGTATGCATTGAGCAGCCATTTCTGCAATGTTACAACATCAGCAACATTGAACTCTGTATCGCCGTTTATATTTCCTGATACAGTGATATTAGTTCTGATGACCAGATCCATTGCACCGTTGTCATATAGTGTAACTTCGGGCTGATCGTCACACAGGAACGCAAAATAATCTGCCTCTCTGTAAAGGTTTGCAAGGCTATCGGTTGTATAGGTGTATGGATTGGAGTTGGGAGAATATATCGGACCTGTGTAAATCCAGCCGTTAGGGGACATATTTGTCCTGAATCTTATATCCGTACCGAATCCCAGGTTATGGTTCTTCACAAGCTCGCTCGGGATAAGCTCTCCCGTCTCCTTGTCATAAAACGTTATCCTTGTCTGACCTTTTTTGAGGTCGGTGAGATCAGCGGATTTTTCCTCGGGGAGAACTCTTTTTGCTTCTTTTTTCAGTCTGAACACAACATCAGCAGAGCTGTTGTCGTATTTTTTTATGGTCATATGATCTTCGGGGACGATAGTACCGTTGTAATATCCCGCAGATTTTTCTTCTGTATCGGGCAGTGAATAGCCGATAGGAGCACTGAGCAAGCCAAATGAGAAATTGTATCCGTCAAAGAAGTTCCCTAAATCTACTGTGGCAGGATTACTTTTGAATCCGACGGGCTGCATATTACAGTTGAGCTCACCCTCGGGAGTATTTTTGCGTATATCCGTCCATATTTTGGGAATTGTTCCGTCTGAAAGATCAATGAGCTCGCCTGTATCATAGTCAACAAGGCTGACACGCATATCTCCTGAAAGCAGAACAGTCTGCGCATTATCTATAACTTTGCAGTCGGCAGTAAGATTTTCTTCATTATCACCGTCGGTGGAATAGATCGCTCCGAAATCGTAGGATATTTTGTCATAGCCGTCTTTCACAGCCTTATATGCATAGACCGTGTTGATCTTTCCGCCGTCAAGGGGGATCGCAGATACGGGACTGCAATCGTTTACTTCTGCAAGCTCAAAGCAATTGCTGCCGTTTTCTTTCAGGGTCCAGTCATAGGCAGTACCTGCATTATGAGACAGGCAGAACACAACATAATTATCTTTTACCGAGACAAAGGAGTTATCTTTGGTAAATTTGCTGAATTCTTCGTTGCAGTCAGGAAGCCAGCTGTATATATCGGTCTCTATTACCTGAGTCCCTGAACTTGTGAAAGAGTACTCTTTCTGCAATTTTGAGTCACAGCTGAACTGAATTTTGAAATCCGGCTGTGATGTCCATGCATTTTTGTACGTCATAACTTCATATGCCGTATCTGTATTTTCGTCAATGAATACATTATGATAGTATTCCGCTGATACAGCGGCAGTGTTCTTTATGGTGTATTTCTTTGTGCTGTAGGATTCTTCTTTGAACACAACACACAGCAGGTCGCACTCATTTCCGTCACCTATATGCGTTGTGCCGTAGGTGTTGCGGAATCCGAGCGCAGAGTCGAAGTCTGTGGGGATCCAGTCGGGAAGCAAACTGGCTTCCTGAGTGTTTTCAGTCTGATCGGCAGCAATTGCAGGGGACAGTGATGCTGCTGATGACAACATCATACCTGTTGTCAAAAGAGCGATAATTCGTTTTTTCATTTTAAATTCCTCCGTTCTGTGATTAAGTTTTTTGCCTGTTCAGGCTTTTTGTTGATATTAGTTCCCGATACCAAATTCAAAAGAGCTGAGATCGGGAACGAGTGTAGTTTTGCATTTCACTTCAGGACTGCCGTAGTCATTGATGTCAGCATTTACGGATACCATTGGTAAATAATGCTTTTTACTATTTAACGGAGAAGAAAAACAAAATGTGCGGACAAAATCGTAAATTTTTTATGAACATATATTTAACAGCGGAACTTTTTTGAAGGTTTATGCTTCGGGAAATGTCGGTGCGGCAAAAAAATACCGCAGCATTAAGGCTGCGGCAAGGTATATATCAGAGAGGGGGGATCGGTTTAGTTTTGTTCGGCTATAGCCTCATCAAGAGTGACTGTAACCTTTTCCTCACTGCCGTTCCTTACAAAGGTAAGCTCGATGGTTTCGCCTGCCTTATGCTCGTTTTTCTTAGCAGTAAGCTCTTCATATGTTGTAACGGCTTCATCATTTACCATAGTAATGATATCGCCTTCCTGTAAGCCTGATTTTTCAGCTGCACTGCCTTCTTTAACTTCTGTGATGTATACTCCGACGGGAAGATTATACATTCTTGAGATATTCTCGGTGATATCCTGACAGCTGATACCTAACTGCGGCTTGCCCTTAACATAGCCGTATTCCATAATATCTTCAACTATTCTTGCAGCTTCGTTTGAAGGGATAGCAAAGCCTATGCCTTCGATGCTTGTCTCGGAATATGATGCCGACATCTTGGAGGAGTTGATGCCGATCACCTGACCCTTCTTGTTGATGAGAGGACCGCCTGAGTTGCCTGAGTTGATAGCTGCATCTGTCTGGATAAGAGTCATTGACTTTTCGTTTATTGTTATCTGACGGTTAAGTCCTGAAACGATACCGCTTGTTACAGTGTTCATAAGGTCAAAACCGAGAGGATTGCCGATTGCAATAACGTCCTGACCGAGATTGAGTTCGTCGCTGTTGCCGAATTCGGTAGCTGTAAGACCTTCTGCGCTGATCTTGAGGACTGCAAGGTCACAGTCTGTATCATATCCGATGACCTCTGCATCATAGCGGTCTTCTTCGTTTACGATAACAGAGATGCTTGAAGCTATGCCTGCGCCGTACTCTGAATCGTATATAACGTGGGCATTTGTAACTATATAACCGTCAGCAGTTATTATAACACCTGTGCCCGTAGCTGTTGCTGTGGAAGTCTGAGGCTGCTGATCCTGACCGAAGCCGTTCATGCCTCCGAATCCGCCGAAGTTATAGTAGCCGCTGCTGTTCTGTGAGGTCATTGTGAATGTGGACTCGATACCTACGACTGAAGGAAGGACCTTTTCCACAACTTCCTCTGTTGTGAGCTCACCGCTGTTTGTTGTTGTCGGAGTGATATAGCTAACATTTTCGGCAGAAACAGCTGATACGGAAGTCTTTTCAGCGGTTTCCTCCTCAGTTGTTTCAGCAACTACAGCTGTTATGTTTTTGTCTGTTCCGAATGCATGGTGGTAGATACCGATAGAGCCTGCTGATACGAGAGCCATTGCCATGATAGAAGCTGCGATTCTTGTGCTCATGCGTCTTCTGATGTTCTTTGATGAATTGCTGTCTGTTGAAAAAACAGTATATTCATGATACATATTATCCATATCGTTTGTATTGCCGTTAACTGTATATTTATTTTCTTCTCTCATAATATTCACTATTCCTTTCATAGCTTAACATTCGTTTTGATCTCGGGTGTCTTTCCCGTTGCTGTGATTATATTATATTTTGCCTGTGTGAAATAAATTTGCAATGAATGTAGAATTCTGTGGGATTTTTGGTGTTGTATTTTTCACATTTATAAAAACTGTGTGAATGAATGCGATAGTTTTGTTAGTGTATCATTCACACAGCTTACACTTTTTGAGAAAAAACATGATATAATGAAAGAACTGACGGCAGGTTTGACATTAATTAAGGGATTTCTGTTGATTTGCGAACGATACTGTGGTATACTAAGTAAGGAATAACTGAGATAAAATGATCTCAATAATAAAACGGCATTCCAGCCGCTGAATAAATACGGAGGTATTTGATTATGAAACAATCATTTGAAAAAGGCTTTTTTGCACCGCTGCCTGTTCTTATCATCGGTACATATAACGAGAACGGAACACCTAATGCAATGAACGCTGCATGGGGCGGACAGGTCGGCATGAGCCAGATATCTGTAAGCCTTTCAGCTTCTCACCGCTCCACTGAAAATATCAGGCTGAATAAGGAGTTCACCATAGCTTATGCAACAGCAGACCAGATCGCTGCCTGTGATTATGTGGGCATCGTATCAGGCAATAATGTTGAGAACAAGCTGGAAAAGTGCGGATTCACCGTAACAAAGTCTGACAAGGTAAATGCTCCTGTTATCGACCAGCTCCCTGTAACTATCGAGTGCAAGGTCATAGACATACAGGAGGAGTTCGGCGAGACCAGAGTAGTTGCGGAGGTAGTTGGTCTGAAGGCTGACGAGAACGTCCTCACTGACGGTAAAGTCGATTACAACAAGGTGGGACTTGTAATATATGATACAGCCACAAAATGCTACAGAAAAGTCGGCGACAGCGTTGCCGCAGCCAGAAGTGCAGGCAAAAAGTTTGAGTAAAACGATTTATCAGTAACCATTATCAATGAAAAATGCAGCCTGAGCATGATGCTTGCATAGAAGTTTTTACGTGAGCTATTGTTGAAAAATCTTTTGGAGAAGATTTTCTCTGTATTCTTTCAAGACCGTTATTTCATTTTTTCTATGATAAAGCCCCTTTGTAGTTAAATACAAAGGGGCTTTATCATAGAAAAAATCAGCTAAAAGTCTTTGGAAAGGGGTTCGGGGAAGAACCTTTCCTCAGAAAGGTTTCCCCCGATAATTCCGTGTAAAGTTTCTATATGAGCATCATGCTTATAGGCTGCATTTTTGTGAGGATAGTTCGATCGTCCTGAAGACCTGTTCTGCCGTATCAGCAAGATTATTGAAGGCATTAGTTCTGTCCATGGCTTGTTCGAGAGTTGAGACCTGCCTTATTATCGGGAAAAATGCATCAATGCCATGCTGATTGCAAAGCTCAGCGCCGCTTTTCACCGCACCGCTGAACGCTATAACGGACTTGCCGTATTTCTTTGCGAGCTTTGCGATACCGACGGGAGCTTTTCCCATGGCGGTCTGACTGTCGAGACATCCCTCACCTGTGACGACTATATCAGCTCCTTTTATTGCTTCTTCGAGCTTAGTTTCGCGCATAATGAGCTGAACTCCCGGTTCTGTCTTTGCATTAAGATAGTACATCAGAGCGAATCCGAGACCGCCTGCTGCTCCTGCTCCTGCCGTATCGGGAGAAGCTGCTGGATTATAGCTTTTTGTAAGCTCGGCATATTCGCGGAGCCATGTATCCATAATGGCTATGGACGCTGCGCAGGCACCCTTTTGAGGAGCAAATACTGCACTGCACCCATTATCGCCGCAGAGCGGATTCGTAACATCGCAGGCAACATGAAAACGGCATTGCCTTAGCTCGGGCGAGACATTGTCATCGGTGATGCGGACAAGCTGCGAAAGTCCCTTTGCACCGTATCCGACCTGCTGTCCGTTCTTATCGAGCATACCAAAGCCGAGAGCCTGCAAGCAGCCGATACCTCCGTCATTGGTGGCACTTCCGCCTATACCGATGATAAAGCTGCGGCAGCCGCACTTTACTGCGTCAAGTATGAGTTCGCCCGTGCCATAAGTAGTGGTATACATGGGAGCGTCAACAGTTGGGGACAGCAGAGTGATTCCCGAAGCAGCAGCCATTTCAATAACGGCAGTATTGTCGGGAAGTATGCCGTATTTTGCTTTGATACGCCTTCCGAGGGGGTCATAGACCTCTGTTTCGCGGAACTGTCCGTTCATTCCCGATACGAGAGCCTCAACAGTACCTTCGCCGCCGTCCGCAACAGGTCTGATAACTGTTTCAGCGTCGGGATAAACGCGGCGAATACCATCTGCGGCAGCTTTGCCTGCATCGAGAGAGGTAAGGCTGCCTTTGAATGAATCTATTGCGATAACTGCTTTCATTTTATGCCTCCTGTATAAGCACCGTGCTTACCGCTTGCTTTTTTCTTTTATAGAGAATCAGGCACTATCATACGGAAAGTGTGGGAATGATCTTGAGGAGATACTCCTGTATCTTTAAAGCATCGTTCAATGTTACGCCGTTTGAGCCCTCAACATCTGCATTAGCTGCTCCCTGCTCAGTGAGGCAGCTCTTTTCGCTTCCGTTCAGTCCGTATTTATTTGGATTTGCCAGTGACTGCATTATAAGAACGACATCTGACAGATCAACTGTATTATCCACATTTGCATCACCCGCCAATAATTGACCGACTTTTGTTCCGACAGAGGTCGTAACTGTAGAAGTTGTTGCCGCAGAAGTCGTTACTGTAGTCGAAGTAGTAGTTGTCGCTGAACTGCTCGGCTGAGTAACCGGAGGTTTTGCGATAAGCGGCTGCGAACCCTTCTCCTGTCCGGGTGTCAGAAGATCAAGAGTAGACGATGCGTAATAGGTATAGCCTTTTTCAAGACAGTAGCTCTTTATAAAATCTATCAGCTCGCTGTCCTTGGTGTATTCAAGCAGGTAAACATCTTTGCCGTAGTCACTGACGAGCTTGCAGTATTTTTGGAAATACTCTCTCTCCGAAGCCTTATTCTTTGAAAAGGTCTCGTTCTTCCAGTTGATGGCACTGAATACAGTCTCTTGATTTACAGCGTCCATAACAGCATCGAGACTTTTATTCTTTTTGGCATATTCCGTTACATATGTATCGCCGCCGTTGATGATAACATACGTGCCGTACTTCTTAAAGCCTTTGAGGATCTCTGTAACTCCGTCATATATCTTATTCTCTTTGAAGTTGTAGTACACGTCGCAGTTGTCAACAAATAGTCCGTCAACGCCTTTATCGAGTATACTCTTTGCGATGTCGCCAACGATGAAATCCTGCCACTCTTTCTGAGAAACATCTACCCATCTTTCGTCCTCCCAGTTCTCGTATACGCCGAGAGTATATTTCTTATATTTCTCGAAATAAGAGCGGAATTCTTCAACAGAACCGAGATTGATATAGCTGTAAACGATGTGGCCTGTATTCTTTAACTGACTTATCTCATTTTTCGAGAAATACTGTGCATCAATAACGATCTTCCTGTAGCTTTCCATATCAGAGATATTCTCGGGGTCTGCTCCGAGAAAAACGCCGTACTCGTATTTAATGTCTGCTGCACCAGCATTCGCGCAGAGCTGACCTGTGAATACTGTAGTAAAACAACAGGTTGCTGCCATGATCAAGCTGCCTATTCGTCCTTTTTTCATCTTTAGACCTCTTTTCATAAAATGATAGTTTGTTTCCGTGTTTACAGGCATTCCCACAGGGATATACCCGATTAATAGTACACTCGAACGGACAAAAAGAATTCAGACAATATATAAATATCATAAAAGCTGCACAAGTTTCAGCGGTGTATCAGCAATGAGCGACTTTATCTCACTTTCAGCGTCAAGATGCATGAGGTATACGTGAACTCCGCTGTCCGCAAGTTTTATGAACTCGGGAAGCATCTCTTTCAGATGCAGATGGACTTCGCTCTTGTAATATGCCGCTTCGGTATAAAGGAACGAACTGCTTTTCAGCAGAGGCTTGAAAGGTTCAAGAGTTGCTGTATCTCCCGTATATACGGCGTTGTTTCCGTGAATACTCAGGTGATATCCGAAGCATCTTCCCTCAAGCGGCTTCACATGGGCAGTCGGCACTGCTGCAGCGAACCATTTTTTATCAAGTTCATCGGCGGTAACAATATGGAACCACTCCTGCTCGCAGCCCTCTATCCTCATAAGGAGCAGCAGCAAGTCGTCTTTCACCTCAGCTGACGGAGCGACGATCGTCACTTTTTTCTTCATACAGCTTGCGAACCATACATATTGCAGCATCGTTCCCACGCCGCCGCTGTGGTCGCCGTGAGTGTGAGTAACAAGGATATAGATATTGTCGTACTGCTCCCAGTTCATCTTCTTGACCTTCTGGTATGAAGTCGCAGGGCAGTCAATGAGAACAAGCTCGTTATCCTCAACGAAGAATGCTGAATCATGCTCGTCGGCAAACGCCGAACCTCTGCCTAAAAACAGGAGCAAACGGTCATTCTGTATTTCTGTCAGCATTTCTGATAAATACCCGCCAATATTCTCGATGGTGCTGTGGCTGCCGTGAACCGCCTTAATAGTTTCCGACAGCTTCACACAGTCGGCATGATTTGCAGGAAGAATCGTATCAGCATCGCTGCATAAAGTATATGCGCGTTCATTTTGAGTGCTGACGGACATTTTTCGGTACTCCTCCACAAACTCAGCAGGTATGCCCGAAGCCGTTATAAGCTCCAGTTCATGGGGGTAATAGCATGGATTCGTAAGTATGCACGGACGGCGGTACTTGCGGCTAAGCTTGTCCGCGAACCAGCCTCCGAGACTTTGTCCGACGAAAAGAAAATCGTCGGTATCCACATATTCCGAAAGTTTTTCGAGCAGCTCAGACGGTGAGAGCTCCATGTATTTCATCTTCGGAGATATTATATCATCAGGAGAGATGATATCACACAACGCCTTGTAATTTTTGTTATCGGCTTCTCCCATGAAGCCGTGCAAATTCAGTATTTTCATATTTCTCACCTGTTATCAGAAGATTTTCTCAGCTAAAAACTGTGCTGCAAATAAAGCGGCTATCCCGACTGCAACGCTCAGTATAACATACGCCGAAGCTGTTATATACGAGCCTTTCTCCATAAGCTCTCCTGTTTCAAGAGCAAAGGACGAAAAAGTCGTAAAGCCGCCGCATATGCCGACTTTCAGAAAAAGAACGAGCCGCGGAGAATCTGAAAACTGCTTTAGCGTCAGTGCCGCTGCAAGTCCGATCATGAAACAGCCTACAATATTAACAATAAACGTTTTAATGGGGAATCCGTCAGTGCTGCCTATCGGCAGTTTTCCTATCAGGAACCTGCAAACTGCTCCGATCGCACCGCCTGCTGCAACTGCTAAACAATCTGTCATATTCTCACCTCATATTATATGTTATCCCAATTATATCACAACACGAAAGCATTTACAACATATATTATTATAGCTGTAACGTGAATATGAAATGAGCATTTTTAAAAAGCAGCGATCACTTAAGCAGAGTACTCATATAGAACCTTTACATGGGATTATCGGGGGAAACCTTTCTGAGGAAAGGTTCCTCTGACCGAGGCGTTCCCCTCTGTCACTGCGTGACATCTCCCCGCACTGCGGGGAGTCACCCCCGTGCCCCCTTCCAAAGACTTTTAGCTGATTTTTTCCTATGATAAAGCCCCTTTGTAGTTTAATACAAAGGGGCAATTTATCTATGTGCTTTATCATAGAAAAAATTAAATAACGGTTTTGAAAGAATACAGAGAAAATCTTCTTCAAAAGATTTTTCCTCAATATCTCACGTAAAAACTTCTGTATAAGCACCGTGTTTATGCATTTCTCTTTTTATATTTATGAAATATCATCTTCTTTTTTGTAAGAGCTGTTTATGAACATGAAGTATTCGTCGGTATTATTCAGTCGTGCAGCAACGGCTTCTTCCTTGTCGATGCCATTTATTTCGTATAGCGCCATACCTTCGACAATTTCCCAGCCGTTTGAAACTTTGAACGTTACGGATATATTTCTTATGAAGTCACCGATGCTTTCGGGCTTTACAAGAGCGTCCGCCTTCTCATAAAGACAGTCGTTATATCTGAAAATCCCGTGCGAAGAGCGGATTGCTTCGCTGTAATCAAAGGGGAGTGTTCCTTTTACTTCTGAATCCACTTGTGTCATTGAAGTAGTCGGATCGGTAGCTTTTGCTTCAGATGATGCGGAGCTTTTTGTGATCTTTGCAATTTCTTTCTGATCTGAAGTTGTCGTAACAGGTCGAGGTACTGCGGTGACAGGACCTTCATTCATAGAAGTTGTGGTGGTAGCTTCGATTATTGAGGTCGGAACAGAGGTCTGCACAGGCTTGACGCTTGTGGTAGTATGAGTATATGGATAGGCAGTAGTAGTCTTTGGACGGGCAGTTGCAGTCAAGGAGCTGCTTCCTGTCTGGGGAGCTGTTGATGAGCTGACGGTTGCTGAAGATGTGGTATTTCTGGAATGTTCGGTAGTCGGAGGCTGAGTTGATGCCGATTTATCCGCAGTAGTAACTGTTTTTTCGGCAGTAGTTTCCGTTGTTGATATCATGGAGCTGTTGTGCTGGTTATCAGGCTTTGGCATGGACGAAGTGACGCGCCAAACACCTATACCTGTGATAACAGCGGCACACATTCCCGAAACTGCATAAGAAGTATGTCTTATCTTTGCGGCTCTGACTTTTCTGGACTCTATGATCTGGTCGCCGCGCTGCATTATTCTGTTTGATATGTCTTCATAGCTCCTCATATTCAAAGCCCTCCTTTTCGAGTAATATCTTCAATGCCGCCTTTGCTCGGTAGAGAAGATTTCTTATTTGCCGCTCATTCTTATGCATTATCTCAGCCGTTTCGGTGTTGCTGAAATTCTCAAAATAAACCAGATACAGCACCTGCCTGTAATCGCCGTTGAGCTTCTCCATGGTACGGAGGAGCTGTTTTTTATTTTCGGCAGCTATATGGTTCTTTTCTATATCCTCTCTGTCTGATATATCATAGAAATCGTCCAGCGGAGCTTCCTGTATTTTGCGCCGCTTTCTGATAATATTGTAAGCCGTGTTGCGTCCCACGGAGAAAAGCCACGTTTTAAAGGTGCTTTTCCCTGAGAATTCGGGTCTGTCCGTGTAGAGCTTCAGAAAAGTCTCCTCGGCAAATTCTTCCGCTTCGGCGATATTTTCGGCAAAACTGTTAAGATATAGCGTAAGACCGTCCCAGTACTCCGTGACCAGTTCGGTAAAAGAATTTCTGTCACCTTCAAGAAAACGGCGGTAGCTACTTGCACCGTTATCCATAGACAGCTCCTTTCATATAATGAGATATTATCCTCTATTAATTAGTACCATTTTTCCTTGGTTTGTCTCACCTTGATTATAAAGTTTTGAGGAAAAATTGTCAACTGAAAAAATTATTAAAACGGCTGAGACATTTTTATCATTTGTGGTACTAATTAGTGAAAGCAAAAATCCATGACTTTTAAAGGAGGTCTTATTATGAATAAAAAGCTTATGTCAGTTATCGCAGCTGGGGCTTTAGCAGTCTGCGGTTCGCCGATCAGTGCAAATGCTCTTTATACTGAAAGAATGACAGGAGGGGATTACAGCGATTTCATTAAGATTGAATATAAGTCTGATGACAAAGTAAATTACTATATCTATAACGGAACTGAAACCAGATTTATCGACCCTGAGAATCCGTATTATCGCCGGGCTGTAAGAGAAGAAAAACTCAGTGACAGGATATACTTCAATATCGCAGCCGAGGAAGGAGCTGAAAGCGCTGTCACGGTTGGTGACAATGCAACATCAGGTCAGATAAACCTGCTGTTCAAGGACTTTGAGACAGAAAACGGTGACGCTGTACAAGTTCACGGCAGTATTTTCAGCGGCACATACAAATATTATGCAGAGCCAAGCAATGGAAATAAAAAAGGCGACGTGCTCAGGCTGACTGCAAATGATGTTCGCAGGATAAGGGATATACTTGTCAATGAAGCAGGTGCAGCTGATATTATCTTTGCTGATGACGTTAACAGCCCGTCCAACGGAAGTATCGACCTTTGCGAGTTCACGTTGTCATATGAGTACTATGTTGGCAAAACAAAAGAGGATAGAGCAGCGAAATTAACTGAGATCAAGCAGCAGGTAGAGGAGTTTGCAACAGAAAAAGGTTTTGATGTAACAGTTTCGGGCGAGTCGATCATTTTTGTCAGACCGAACAAGAATATCTCTTTGGCAGAAATGGCGGAGATCACCGGAGCTATAGATGATAATTTTGATGATATCGCGTTATATGAATCGTGGCAGTGCGACGCTTCAGAGAGCTTCGGCGGCATCGACCTTATGAACGCTGTTGACGGTGATTCAAACTGCGATGAGGAAATGGATATGGCGGACGTAGTGTTTATCATGCAGTCTCTTGCAAATCCGAACAAGTATCAGATAACAAAGCAGGGCAGATTCAACGCTGATCTGGACGGTAACGGTCTCACAGTAGGCGACGCTCAGGCGATACAGGAAACGCTTCTTGGTCTGAGATAAGGATAAACGGTAATAATTCTCTTTCATAGTGCAGCAAGCCCGCTCGGTCTGAGCGGGCTTTTGTATTGACAAAAGGCAGCTTTTATGGTAAAATATATTATAAAAATGCTTGCCAAAAGCAAAAATAAGGAGTGTAACTGACATGAAAGTATTGGTAATAACAGGAAGTCCGCACAAGAACGGAACATCTGCGTATCTTGCAGAGCAGTTTATCAAGGGCGCAGAAGAAGCAGGACATGAAGTCTGTCGCTTTGACGCGGCATTCAAGGATATCCACCCTTGTATCGCCTGCGAGAAATGTCATGGTGCTGCACCTGCCTGCGTGTTCAAAGATGATATGGCTGAGCTGAATCCTCACCTTATCGAAGCTGATGCAGTAGTTCTTGCGTCGCCGATATATTATTATGCTGTAAGTGCGCAGCTCAAAGCTGTTATCGACCGTTTTTATGCAAACGATGCTGTTATTCACGGCGGCAAGAAAGCTGTACTTATGGTGACAATGGCTGATGACAATGAAGAGACAGCAGATGGTGCAGCAACTTCGTTCAAGGGCATGACAAAGTATCTTGAATGGGATATCGCAGGCACTGTTATAGCTGTGAACTGCATGACACTTGATATGCTGAAAAAGACTGATTATCCCGTACAGGCTTACGAGCTGGGAAAAGCGCTCTGATAATATGTTTAAAAAGCTGCTTCCGTGTAAGCGGGGACTTATGTAGAAACTTTACACGAAATTATCGGGGAGAACCTTTCTGAGAAAAGGTTCTCCCTCAATAACTCACGTAAAAATTTCTATATAGGCACCGCGCTTGCTCCGAAGCCCTTTTTGTTTTATTTGAATATTAATTGCGGCAATGAAGTAAAAAATTTTATTTGAGCAAAAAAAAGGCGTTTCAGGCATAAAATTGCACAAAAATTGCATATAGCCCGAAATGTTAACCACGGTTAACAAAATAATAATGCTTGACATGGGCGAATGTACAGTATATAATTTTAATAGCAACATTTGATTAAATAGCAACAATTGACCTATGATCATATGCAAAGAAATTAAATTTTCATATTCTTTTTAGCTTTGCCAATAATTGCTTAAAAACATCGCTTTTAAACGAGCCGCAGCCTTTCTGCTGCCTGATGTGCAGTGGGATATTGTAACTATCATTATTTCATTTTTTCAGCATTATTCAGCTAATATTTAGGCAATGATTTATGACAGTTCCGATTATAATGACATAATCATAAAGCAGCCTTAAAGAGAGTAGATATGTATCTTTGCACCTGATGAAACCGTTCCCCCCATCATCTGTGTTTATCCCGTTATATCGTACATACGCTCTTTGTCTTTCCCCCCATTACGGCATGGAATGTCTGCACATAATGCGGAAAATACAGATCCACGCTTTGAATGCGGTAAGGCGTACACCGCTTTCAGGCAAGACGCAAAAAGAAATTTAGAAATGCTGAGAGGCAAGATGTTTTATGTTGAGAATTGAAGATTACTACACAGATGCCCCTTCTGCGGGTATTATCACCATGCTCGAAAAGCCCGAGGTCGTAAACCGACTTATGAACACTCTCATATGTAATTTTAAGGGCTTTGATTACATGAAAATGAAGATCGAGATGCACGCTGTCAAGGAGGAGCTGGAGGAGTACAAGAACCTCAATCAGATGTACCTTAACCAGATACAGAAGCTCCATGTCTACTATGACGGACATCAGCTTGCATTGAAGCGTATCCTCAGAGATATCAACTATGACACCCACCTGAATACCAAGGTGTATTCACCTGTAATCGGCTGTCCTGTAGGCTGTCCGTACTGTTTTACCAAAAATGTTGTAAATCACTTCGGCGTTACCGCTGACTACAAGAAGCCTGTTTTCCGCGGCTTCTATAAGATAATGAAAGATTCGGACGGCAACGATGTCCCCGAACTCTTTAACATTGAGAGCGAGAACCCTATCGACTGGTTCCTGACTTATATGTCAGATTTCGGCTGCTGGAGACCTGAGTGGCAGGAAAATGTACTTCAGCAGATCATTGCTGCAAATAATATAAAGCGCAGAAAGGGCAAGTGCCTTGATACTTTCCAGCTTGTAACAAAATGTCCTGAGGGTATCGACCTCAGTCCTATACCTGCCGAAACGGATATACGCAATGTCGTTATTTCCTGTACGGTTGACAGGAACGAATGTACACACCGTATCCCCGAGCTTATAAAGAATACAAGGGGTCATCTCATCACAGGCTGCGTTGTTTATCAGCCTGTACTTGAACATATTGATCCTGTTTATCTTGACGAATTTGTAAATACCTTCGGAAAAGATCATTCATGGGTCATCATTGGCGGTGAAGTCGGCGAAAATGCCGCTCCATTCCATTTTGAGTGGATAAAGGATCTCGTAGATAAGTGCAGGGAGCTTGGCATCTCGCTTAAAATGCAGCCTGATATCAAGGAGATCGTCAAGGCGAACGGCTATGAATTCTTAGAGCAGGGGCCTAAGCCGATAAGAGAGGCTAAGGAGATCCGCAAGAGAAATCTGGCTATGAAAGATGCCAATATTTCCGAGCGTTACAAACTCAGAGTTGCAGAACTCAACAGAAGACTTACAAACTGTGTTGTTAGTGAGAAAACAGGTATTGCTACACTTGTTATGCTTAGTGACGTTGAAATGATCGTGGAGTGCGCAAAGCGTCTGCTTGCACTTGCACCTGATTTCGATGTTATCCTTTCGGCAGAAACAAAGGCGCTTCACCTTGTTTATGAAATGGCAAGACAGAGCGGCAAGAACTATATCGTTGCCCATAAGTCTGTCAAGCTTTATATGAACGATGCTATCGAGGTAGCGGTCAAGTCAGTTACTACCGAGCAGGATAATGAGCATTTCACCAATGACAAGCTCGAAGTAGCTGTAAGATCTGTTGTTACCGAGAATGAGCAGAGACTCTATCTTGAATCTCAGGATGTTGAATCTGTTAAGGGCAAGCGTGTCCTTATCGTTGATGACGTAATCAGCAAGCCAGATGCTCTGAAGGCTCTGGTAGCTCTTGTTGAAAAGGCAGGCGGTATTACCGCAGCAAATGCTGCTCTTATCGCAGACGGCAACGCTGCAAAGCGTAGTGATCTCATCTTCCTTGAAGCACTTCCGAATAATATGTAAGAAAAACAGTGCTGTATAGTATACAGCGCTCAAAATACACCGATTAAGGACTATGTTTGCAGCATAGTCCTTTTTGTTTGTGTTGGATTTTCGCAGGAAAAGCTGAGGCGTTTGTATTGACAATATATTTTCGGTAATGTATAATAATATTACAAAAAACTTGCTATTTATGAAGGTGAAAACAGACTATGGAACAGAACAGACGAATTTCAGAATTATTAAAAAACACGATAGGACAACGCTATGATGCAATGGCTCTTAAAATGATACGCGAGGAATCCGAGGTCGCAGAAAATGCCATTTATCCTCTGCGTGATCTCGGTCAGCATATGGCACTTTGTCAGGCTTTTGCCCTTTCAAGGAGAGAGGGCAAAACGGTCTATATGCAGAAGAAGGATCATTGGTGCTGGGCTCCGCTCATCGCCTATGGACAGGTAAAGCTTCAGAAGGGGACACCTGCATTTAATGAGCTGCTTCCTGTTATCGGTATCAACGATCCTGAAGCAGCTGCTGCATTTATCGAGAATATGCCTCATCTTCCGACAGATGTATACAAGGGTATACTGACAGCTCCTCTCAGGACTGCCGAATTTGAGCCCGATGCTATCGTTATAAACTGCCGTAATTCGGAGCTCCGCTCAATTCTGCTCGGCATAAAGACGCAGACGGGAACGACCATGAAAACTGAATTTGACGCAATAGACTCATGTGTATGGGGAATAATACCGACACTGACAAAAGGGGAGTACCGCGTATCGTTTCCTGATCCAGGAGATTTCTCAAGAGCCAATACCAGTGAAGATGATGTGATATTGGCTGTACCAAAGGAACGGCTTGCGGAATTTGAAAGGGGTATCGAATCGCTTAATCATATGGGAATGCTGCATAAGTCTTTCAATATGGGCATGGAATATGACTTTGCGCGTCCGCAGTTCTATAACAATATGTTCAGGGCGTGGGGACTTGACGAAGGAAAGAGCTTTACTATTCCAATGCCTGAAAAATAATTCACAAAGCCACGAAAACAACGGAGGTGCTTTATGGAGGGAAAAAAGCTTGAAAAACGCATCGGAACGGCTGTAGACGTACTTATGTACGCGCTGCTGCTTGTACAGATGGTATACGTCTTTACGGGAAATATCCTGCATGAGGCGCTTGGCGTGGGATTTTTTGTGTGTCTTGCAGCGCATCTGGCAATAAAAAGGAAATACCTGTTCAGCCTTTATAAGCTGAAGGGCAAGTCTGCTGCGCGTAAGACCGCTAATATTTCGACAATGCTCCTGTCACTTACATCTGTGGCAATGATGCTTAGCAGTATGGGTGTTTCGAGGACTCTTTTCCCGTGGTTCAGGTATCTTGGATATTCCGATCTTCATGTATATCTTGCAACCGCTGTGCTGACGCTGTCTGTATTCCACGGCGGAATACAGGGCTATATCAGGACAAAGAAAAAGAAACGAGCTGCTGTATTCATTGGTCTTGGCTGCATTGCTTCAATAGCTGTGGGACTGGCGCTCGTTCCGTATCTGAACCGCCATTTCAAGGTCGTGCGTGTAGACCTTGCAAAGGCAGTAAGCGGCGAAAAGATCGAATGGAACGGCAGCAAACCGCTTGTGGTCTACTTTACAAGAGTTGGAAATACCGATTTTGAGGACGATGTCGATGCAGTTTCGGGAGCTTCTCTGATGCTTGCCGACGGCGAACTCATGGGCAGCAACAAGCTAATCGCGGATATGATAGAAAATGCCATAGACTGTGATGTACAGGCAATTAGTCTGACAGGAGAGAAGTATCCTTCAAGCTATGGAAGTACGGTCGCAGTTGCAGGAAAGGAGCTTCGGAAAAATGTACGTCCCGATATCGAGCCGATAAATACCAGTGGCTATGATTCGATAATACTGATATATCCGCTCTGGTGGGGAACCGTTCCCATGCCTGTGGCGACATTCATTGAGAGCAGCGACCTTAGCGGCAGGGAATTGTATCTTATAGCAACTCAAGGCAGCAGCGGCTACGGAAGCAGTGCCGACGACATAGAGAAAATGGCGAAAGGTGCAGATGTTCATAAAGTTATGAGCATTTACTGTGATGATATCCCGACTTCAAGGGAAAGTATCGGCAAATGGCTGAAAGAACTGAATAAAGGATAAAACATTCTTCCACTTTAAGAATGATACTCATATAAAAACTTTACGTGGAATTATCGGGGAAGCGTGTCGCTCTGTCCTTCGGATATCTCCCTGCACTGTGTGGAGCCCCCCTTAATCTTTCCAAAGACTTTTAGCAGATTTTTCTATGATAAAGCCCTTTTGCAGTTTAATACAAAAGGGCAGTATGTTTATGGTTTTTAATGGTCTTGAAGGGGTACAGAGAAAAACTTCTATATGAGTACTGCGTTAAGTGGAAGAATATTTTTTAGCTTCTGACAGTTTTTCACTGCTTCGCTATCTCCATTTGCTTTCCGTGGGAGATAAGCTGTCTGTCATCGTCGTTTATCTCGCGGAGCACACGGCAGGGATTGCCGACAGCCACAACATTCGCGGGTATATCCTTTGTGACCACTCTGCCTGCGCCGATAACTGTATTGTCACCGATGCTTACTCCCGGGAGTATCACAGCTCCTGCTCCGATCCAGCAGTTCTCGCCGATATGAACGGGGAGATTATACTGATAGTCCTGTTTTCGGTATTCGGGGGAGATAGGGTGTGCAGCTGTAGCAACAGTGACATTCGGACCGAACATGGTATAGCTTCCCACATAGATATGAGTATCATCAACGAGTGTAAGGTTGAAGTTTGCGTATATATGGTGTCCGAAGTGGACATTCATACCGCCGAAATTGGAATGGAACGGCGTTTCTATGTATACATTCTCGCCGATCTCAGCGAACATTTTTTTGAGCAGTGCAGTTTTCTCTGTCTGTTGGCTCGGTCTCAGAGCATTATAATCAAACAGCATATCCAGTCGGCGGAACTGCTCTTCGGCGATACTCTCTTCGCCCGGGTGATAGATCATTCCGCTGTGAAGTATCTCTTCAAATTTCATAACTGACCTCCTGTATTATTCTGATGTATTTTCGAGGTATTTTACAGCCCAATCCAGCTCATAGTCTTTCTTATCCCGAAATATTTTCATGGCAGCTTCATAGTCGAGGGGGATGCGTACTTCGACCGGATCACGGCTTATCCTGTCTGCGCGTGGGTCGGTATCGGGTTCGCCGTTTTCATTTATAGTGAGCCCCACAGGATATGAAACGACCACCTCTCCCTTTGACAGTGCGCAGATCCCACCTGTCATCTGACCGCTTCCGTTGGGGTCTGTTATACCTGCAAGGGTGACATTTGGAAGCTTTGAAAGCAGTGCTGCCGTAACGTCGCCTGCGCTGACGCAGTTGAGATTAGTGAGTGCAACGACATTCAGGTCGGCGAATTCTCCGTCGCCGCGGACATTGTGGTATGCAGTACGAATGTATTTACCGTTTTTGCGATAACCGACTCCCACTGCATATCTGTCCTCATCGGTGAGAAGTCCGCACAGTGCGCAGCCTATTTCGTCATAGCCGCCCATATTGTTGCGCAGGTCTATAACAAGGTATTCCATTCCCTGATCTTTTAGTTTTCGCAGCTTTTTGCGGAACATTTCCATTGAATCGCGGCTTTCTCCTTTGAAAAAGGCGATCGCGTCACTTAGACTTCCGCCTGTTGTCTCGGCGCACAGCAGGAGATATCCGCATTTGTCGTTTAGCATTTTTGTGCTGAAATTGGACGAATACATTTCACTGCGATGTTCTGGAATGTGCAAAAAAGCGTTATAAGCATCATCGAGGGTATGTTTATTTTCAATTGCAGGGAGCGATACGGTTTTTTCTTTTCCCGAGCTGTCATTAAACGTGACATCGACAGTTTCCGTGCCGCAAGCTGCAAGATCGAACAGTGCAAGGCGGTCGCCATTGGCTTTTACGGGAACTCCTTGATCGGGAACGTCCTCTTCGGCAGCCTGCAAAATCGGTTTGCCGTTCCATTTTGTTATGACAGTGCCGTCTTTTATACCGAGTTTATGGACGGAAACATCTGTACAGACCGCAATGACCTCTCCGTTGTCAAGCTGAACCATTGATAGTCCATGATCGCGCAGTATTTGTGTCGGTGGATACTTTTCGTGGTCGTAATTTTCAGCTACAAAGATGTGTTCGTCGTGCAGTTCGTTGCAGAACTTAGTCACAGTATCGGCAAATTTTGCGGGATCATTTTCCTGTTCCGCGTTTTTGACAAGCGGCATATATTTTGCTTCAAGGGCGTTGAAATCAATTTCTTTCCATTCTTTAAGCACATAGCTCCTGTCCATTTCCCTGACGAGAGCATGAAATGATCTCGTGTAGCTCATTCGTGAGAAATTATGCGGATTATTCATCGAATTCAAGAAATGAATGCTGAAAATTACAGTCAGAACGCCGCAAATAGTTGATATTACTTTATACGCTTTTTGATTTCCCGCACATAGCATTGGCAGCAATGCGATAACAGCTGTGAGGTACATTGGCGTGTAATTGTTCATGAAATCGGGAAATCCTGATATATATATGAAATAGTGGACTGTCGTTATCAGCAGTGGTATAAAGCAAAGTTTTTTCCATAGTTTGAGTTCGTTTTCATAATAACGCCAGCGATGGTGAAGAATGGCGAGCATGAGCATAGTCAGGAGCACCAAAGCAAGCCATATGATATGCACCATGTTTGCTCTTGCAAACATAAAGCATATCCTTCCTAAAAAATTCTTCATATCAAACCTCCCGTAAATAAATTGAGCATCATTATCCTACCTGTATGTCAGGGAATGATGAATTACATTTATTATAGCATTTTGGAAGGATATTGTAAATGCTTCTGAAAGTATAAAGCTGTAATAAATTACCATAACACAGTTTCGGGTCTGAGCATGATATGCGGCATACGGAAAATGAGTTTGCTGACTGTTTTGGCGTAATATAGCCTTATGTGGTATGTCTGAAAAATTATTAAAATTTTTTATAAATTTGTGTCACATTTTAGTCTGACACTTCGTTAATTAGTATGTGAGATATGAAGAAGGTGGTTTTTACAAAAAAATAATAGAGTTCTCAATTTTACTGTATCCCATATATCTCTGCAAGCAATTTATTATAGGAGGAAAAATTATGAAAAAGAAAAAGACTCTTGCATTCCTTTTAGGCCTTGCACTGACAATGCCGTATTCTTCACTTGCAGCTTTTGCTGCTGAAACAGAAAGCACTGAGGAAGAAATTAAGGATACGGAAGAAATTACCGAAACAGAAGAGGAAGAAGTCCCCGAGGTAAGGTATTTATACGAAGCACCGTTTGAAATGCAGCCTGATCTTGCCGCTGATGAGAACGTTGATGCTGCTGAACTTCCGTCAAAGGTGGATCTGCGCCAAAAGGGACTTGTAACATCTGTAAAAGATCAGGGTGATCTTGGAACCTGCTGGGCACACGCCCTCCTCGGAAGCATTGAAACTGACGTGATCGCTGATGATCCCCATGTTGATCTCTCGGAGCGCTATCTTGCAACATATATCGCTTCTGACGACTATGGCATAGGTAAGGAAAGTCTTATAAAGGGTTCATCTTCTCCGACAGCGATAGGACTTATCTCCAATTGGATCGGAATCGTTTCAGAGAGTATAGCTCCTTACGAAAAGGAGTATGTCTCCGATAAGTCAAGAAAAGAATTACAGGAGCAGTCCGAGCTCCACCTGACCGACGTTCACGTATACGATTTCTATGATCGGGAGATCTGCAGGAGAATGGAAACGAACGATGATTTCTATGCAAAGATCAATGCGGTCAAGAAGGCTGTATGTGACGGACACGCACTGTATCTGTCTATGAATTTTGTTGAGGAGTATGGTGCGGATCATCCGGTAGAAGCAATTTATAATACTCCCGAAGTTGCGGCGGAGAATCAATCTCCTCATGCTGTATTGATTGTGGGTTATGATGATGACTATTCTTTAGATAATTTTTTAAACAAGCCTGAAGGCAACGGCGCATGGCTCGTAAAAAACAGCTGGGGCTTAGACATGGGCGATGACGGTTATTACTGGGTATCGTATTACGACTACTCGATCAATGAGATAGATTATTACGATGTTGTTCCTGCTGAACTGCACGACCACCTGTACTCATATGACGATTTTGGTGTAAGCGGCAGATTCGGACTCTACGAAGACGGCGACACCTGTACATATATATCCAATGCCTTTGTAGCAGAAGAAAACGGATTTGTTACCGATGTAATGCTGAATTGCTGTGTGCCGAATGATGAGTATGAGATATCTGTCTATACAGGTCTTGCAGATGCTTCCGTTCCGACATCGGGCGAAGCTCATTCCGTAACATCAGGCACTATGGATCATATCGGCTATCAGACCATAACTCTCTCCGAGCCCGTTCATATCAGTGAAGGCGAGAGCTTTGCTGTAGTTGCAAAGATATCGGGTGAACAGGGATTCCATGTAGCTTGTGAGTATTCGCCAAATGTTTATGAAGGAATATGTGGCTTTTCTAAATACGGAGGTGAATTAAATGATTCAACTGACCTTGTGAGCGGAGAAAGGATCTTGAAGACATTCGGCAAGGGACAGAGCTATTTCAGTGATGACGGAAAGGTATGGAACGATCTTTATGACAGCTATGAATATGATTCAAGATACCTTACTGGAAATATCTGCCTCAGAGCTATGACCTGCAATGAAGGAGCTGTTCACTTCTCGACTTACAGCGATGCAGTTGCAAAGGGAACTGAGATCGAGCTTTCATGCGCAGACGGCAAGAATATCTACTATTCTGTTGATAACGGCGAATATAAGCTCTATACAGCTCCTGTGACATTCACAAAGGAAATGACATTGTCTGCATACGTTGAAGGCGATGAGAAAAATGTATATTTCAGACATTATGCGGAAAAACGTGCTGATCTGATAAATCTTCTTGTAAAAGCAGGAAATAAAAGATTCTATGCCGAGCTTTCAGACGTGATAGATATTGAAGTGCCTGTTTACACCGAGAATTTTTCATTGCGTCCGACCATGACATGTGTTTTGAAAGACGGGACGAAAGTTTTCGGCTCTTATGAGGATATGACTTATGAATGCAGTTTAAAACCTATGACGCTCAAGTATACTTTAGAGGAAGAAGGACTTCCGTCAACAGAATACACCATTAATGTACATAAGGCGTGTGCGGATACATTTGCAAACGGCATATGGAACGTTGCAGATCAGAATATCTGGTATTATTTCACTGAAGACGGTAAGACAGGTTACCGTATGGATCAGGTAACAGGTGAAAAAACAGCTCTTTCATATACTATAGCAGATAATTTTCTGACGCTCAAGGAAGAGGACAGTGTCCGTAAGGGCTGGATCACTTGTGATGAGATTTTGGCATGTATACAGTGGGAAGACGGAACAAAAACGGAACTGCAATTTTATGACAAAAATGAAGATAAGCATTTTTATACTGTTCCCGATATGAAAAAGGCGGCCATTGATTATATTAAAGGAACAACAGGAAAAGATACGAAATCTGTTGAGGTAGCTCTGAAAGAGCATACTCAGGCAGAAATAACTGCTGTAACTGCATCGGGCGAGAACATAAAGTACACTGTATCCTATAGAACTTTGACGGGACGTGACCAGGATAACAATGTCGTTGACCTGAAGAACATTCCTGTTGATACAGGTATAACTTCCTTCAAGCCAGGTATCTGGAGTACCAGCAATGGAGATTCCAAATATGTTTCCGAGTATATTTATTTTGCTCCGAACGGAAAGGAGTGTGTATATTATTACCTTTACAACGGAGATAAAAATAGTTTTGAATACAGTCTTGAAAACGGTCAGTACGCTATTGATATGAGTTATGGTTATTCTACAGCAGGTATCATAACGATATGGGAAGACCATGCAGAACTTGTGACTGAGTACGGCGATGTCGTGAGATATACATACTTATCAGATGATACTCCCGAGACGTTTAATTTCCTTTGTGAACAGAAAATATCAGAGCTCGTTTCGAAGTATTACGAGTCAGCTAAGTGCCTGGAATATCCGTTTAACTGTGTTGTTAGCGAAACAGGCAATACAGTTGCGGTATATGTAAACTATGAGCAATTTGAAGATGATGAGATCACAGACAAGATATGCTTCCATGTTGACCGCATTACAGGAAAATGTACCGATAAGGACGGCAAAGAGATCGATCTGTTCGCTCCTGTTGAAGATGAGGGAACACGTTTCAAGAGAGGTCTATGGAGAGCCATAAACAATGACAATGTCTGGGAAAACGGTTACTACTGGTTCGGCGGCAAAGACGAGACATCGCTGCTTTTCGAGTGTTCGCAGGGCTATGAGAAGGACATTGAGTATCATGCTGTTGACGGCAACGGTATCGCATATATATACGGTGAAAAGATTCATTTCACCTATTATGAAGATGAAAATGGATTGCATATTGAATGGGGAACCGGCGCCAACGAATATGCCCGCTCAGAGATACTGACTTATATCAAGCCAATGGAAAGAAGCGATGTCAAGATCTATTCGTATTTTACACTTGGCGAATGGGCTTCAAACGATTATAATATCAGGAACCACACACACAGACCTTTAAACTGTTCTTACGTTGAAAAAGAAGATGATAAAAAGGTCATACTTTTTATTTCGGACTATGAAAACGGCGATCTTGTTGATATGTATACAGTCGATGTATTCACAGGAAAGGGCACAAACAGCAATGGAGACTATGTTGAACTTCCGCAGACAGGTATCGGCATCACACCGTATATGATTCTTGCGATCGGTTCGGTTATTCTGATAGGCGCAGGTCTCTTTGTGATAAAGCGTTCAGGCAGAAAAAATGCCGAGGAATAATTAAATTATCCGACAGGTAAATACCAATAAGAAAAGTCCACTCATAAGCTCGGTGCTTATACAGAAGTTTTTACGTGAGATATTGAGGAAAACCCTTTTGAAGAAGATTTTCTCTGTATTCCTTCAAGACCGTTATTTCATTTTTTCTATGATAAAGCCCATTAACAAACTGCCCCTTTGTATTAATTACAAAGGGGCTTTATCATAGAAAAAATCA
>NZ_JAILNU010000081.1 GCF_024691275.1 Ruminococcus sp.
AGAGATGGTCGACAGTTTATCGCACGGATGTGTTAATCCTATCAGAATTACGCCGGACCTTTTCTCTCTTATTGTAATAAAAAAAGAGTAGCTTTGCAATGCTTTGGACACATCGCTTTTCTACTCTTTTATTGTACCAAAACAGAATGTGCCGATGGCTTCATCGGTCATCGGCACACATAGTTAAGATTTCTCCAAATTTTAATATCCCCTGAAAGGCAGTCGGTTGGATCGGCTGTCCTTTCTTTTTTTTAGGAAAAATCATTACGGCTTGCGGTTCGTTGTTAGCCGCTGTTATCTTTTAACACGATTGGAACTTTATAAAAAATATATTTTATTCTTGATTTGTTCCTATATACGGTTCATTTGAGCGCTTTTAAAGTCTTTTGAAAGAAAAAATAGAAAAATTTTTCATTTTCGTGTCTGTTTTTAAGAAAATAATGCGATTATACTTAGTGGGAGCGATCGTCCACTATGTTAGGGAAGGAGGAATGCAGATGACTGACAAAGAACTCAAGGCAAAGATTAAGTTGTCACCCGCGAGAGCGCGAAGGGAATTCTTTGATGAATACTGCAATTATGTATATGCTATTATTATAAATAAGTTGAGAAACTTTTGTAGTCGTGAGGATATAGAAGAATGTGTGGGCGATGTGTTTATAGATTTTTTCAAAAGCTTTGACAGCTGTAATATACGCTGTGAAGAGCTGAAGGGACTTATCGGGGTCATAGCCAAAAGAAGGGCTATAGATACATACAGACGAGTATGTAAGACCTATGGCAAGACCGTTTCCATAGATGATGAGGAATTTGACGATATTGTCTCGGAAGAAAATGTTGAGAAAGAAGCAGAACAATCAGAAAGAAATGCATTATTGCTCAAAAAAGTACATGAACTTGGAGAACCTGACTCGACTATCATTATACAGCAATACTATTATAATAGAACGTCGCTTGAAATTGGTGAAGCAATTTCAATGACGGCGGCTGCTGTTCAGAAGCGTAGTATCAGAGCAAGAAAGAAACTGAAATCTATGCTTTTAGAGGTCGGTGTCAGTCTTTAAGGAGGGGGATGTAAAATGAGTAATAAATCTAAACTATTTGATGATGAGATGGATGAAAAAACAGTGGAAATTATTTCAGATGATTTTCCTATATTGACTGACGAAGAAAAAGACCGTATTTTTTCACTGATCGAAAAAGAATTTGATACAGATACAAGCAAAAATAACGACTATGGTGATGAAGTAAAGGGCGTAGAAAAAATTGTCAGGCCGCGATGGATCGAAAGACTTGGAACTGCCGCAATGATTGCGATAGTTTTCGGAGGTCTTGGAGGCGGTGGCTACCTTATGAGCAATATGGAGAAGAATGCTCCTAAAGACCGCGAACAAGAGGTAACTACAGAAACATTGACAACCTCTCCTGTGCAGCAGGCAACTGCCGATAATACTCCGACCCCGGTAACGACTTCAGGCAAAACAGATGATAGACCTGTAACGACTTCGGTCGTTATGGTAGCAGTTCCTGTTTTAACAGTAACTGATATCGGTCCGTCAAAAGCAGAAGATATTAATACCGCTCCTTACGATATCAGTACAGTCCCTGTTGTAACAACAAATCTTGCAGTTACAACAACAGACGTAACGACTACTTTTGCTGAAAGTGATACAACAGTTTGCAGTTCAGCTTTTACTTCAACTACATACGTTGACGATACAGAGATAGTTACAACATATATACGAACTGATAATGATAATAATGATGAGGATGATCTTACAGAGATAGCTGAGGAACTTATCGAGAAGTACGATACGATTCGAGAGATAAAGACCGCACAGCTTCCGCATGATTACGACGAGCACAAGCTGGTGACGTTCAGACATGATCCGAGCAATCCAACGTCAATGCCGTACAATATGCATTATCACAAGATCGACAGCAATGTCTTCGGAAATATGCAGGAATTGAAAGATTATTATTATTCCGTCATGTCACAGCAATACACAGATGCCCGTATGTTCGGGCCTGAACTCAGCTTTGCTGATGTTGAAAATAATTATGTGTTCGGCAGTGATGCCCCCGATTATTTTTATATATCTATTGACGGCGAG
Source organism: Ruminococcus sp. (assembly GCF_024691275.1). GTDB lineage: Bacteria > Bacillota > Clostridia > Oscillospirales > Ruminococcaceae > Ruminococcus. Next base: position 2,115 of record NZ_JAILNU010000081.1, read on the forward strand.
CTTTATGGCAATGTAATAAGCAAGCTGGATCTTTCAAGCCGCACGGATGAACCTGTAGAGGTATTCGATATAAGTGAAAGAAGCTTCAAGGCGAGTAAGCAGTATTACAAGACAAATGCTGATAACAAAATAGTAACAGCTACATTCTGGTTTATCAAAGACTACGATACTGAAAAATGGTTGATCGATTATGTCAGTTATTAATAGGTTATAATAAACCGTAAAACGGCAATAAAGGAAGGATTTTATTATGTTTAAAAGACTCAGTGCGTTTGTAGCAGCACTTACGATCACAGCAACAGCAGCAGGAATGATCCCCGCAAATGCAGAAGATAATTACAACACTGCATCAGCAGCAGAAATAAATGCTTTGCCTTCAAAGAGAGATCTTTCTACAGATGAGGATACCAAAAACTTCTTCCCACCTATAGAAAGCCAGGGAGCACAGGGCTCATGCGTAGCATTCTCGATAACATACTATCAGTTTACATATCAGATGAGAAAGATATTACATGATAAGTATGGTGAAGACAGTGATGTCCGTTATTCTCCTTCATTATCATATAATGAGGCAAATGACGGAAAAGACGAAGGAACGGATTTAAAAAATGTATACAATGTTTTACAGAACAAGGGCGCATTGACACTTGAGGACTTTGAATATAATGACGGATATGGAGAAAGCATTAGTGTTGAGGAATATAATCTCCTTTCGGAAACCGAAAAGAAGTATTATAAAGAAGTAAAAGATGGAAATAATAAAGTAACATCTTATACTGCCGATTCACATTATTACAGAAAACATATTCGTGACATTAATTTGCTCTTAAAGGCATTAAAGGCAAGAGTTACAAAAGTTAATAAAATTACTGTCGAAAGCTCAGGCGAGGACGGTGCTATAAATGCTATCAAAGAACAGTTAGCTGCCGGCAATGTTGTTGCAACAGGAGGCGTATTCTATTATAAAAATTCTCATACGACATATAAAAGACCTGTTTTTATTGATGGTAAGCCCGGAAACAGCGCATTTATACAGAATGCAGGAGCTGCTGATGATAAACATATACCGTGTCATGGTTATGTAATTGTAGGATATGATGACAATGTTACCTGTGATCTTGGCAATGGTACAGTTTTAAAGGGCGCGTTCAAGATAGCAAATTCCTGGGGAGAAAGTTATGGAAGAAAGGGCTACTCATGGATAATGTATGATGCATTCTATGAAAAGAGCTCAAAGGTCAATCTGAAAGAAGGCATGAAAAGATATCCTGCTTTCAGCGATCAGGAGTTCTATACTATAGAGGTCGATAAACAGGCACCTAAGCTTGTTTCCGAAGTTGATGTTATTACAAATAATATCTATGATTATTCTGTATACACCTATTCGGGAAGAAAAAATGTCGCATATAGATCAGGTGATTCAAATGATCGCCGTAATAATGAAAGTTCAGTATACAGTGGTCCGCTGCTCACTGATATGACAAAGATTTGCGGTGACGATTACTATAGCAATAAAACATATTATTTTGATTTCGGTGCATATAATTATAAGACACGCTACCTTGTAAAAGGTATTGCTATAAGAGATGATCTTGGAAATATCGTTGCTGAAAAGAAATATGACTATGATATTAATGAGTACACTTCTGCGCTCAATTCTGATGATACTGATCTCGTACGAAAGTACATAACCCACTTTAAAGACGATATTACAGTTGACCTCAAGTTCGGCGATGTAAACTATGACGGCGTTTTTGATTCTGCTGACGCAACCCTTATAAGTGAGTTCGCAAGCGGCAAGGAAGCTTCATCACTTCAGAAGGATCTTGGCGATTTCGATAAGGACGGCAAGATAACTATGGCAGATGCAAATATGGCAGCTGACGAGCTTGATCCGATCACATGGGCAGAAGACGGTACATACATCGGAAATGAGGAAGTTACCAACTTAGAGTGGAATGCTATCAATGGATTCTGGTATTTCCTTGACTCTGAGGGCAAGAAGGTGGTTAACCAGTTCATCTACGACTCAAGATGGAACGGAAACATTTTTGTCGATGAAAAGGGACGCTGCATAATGAATTCCACATTCACATATAACGGAAAGACATACTATGCAGATGGATACGGAGTTGCTACAGAAGTCTGAAAGCAGAACTCCGACGAAAATTAGATTGATGCCTAAGCTTTTAAAGCTTAGGTATCAATGTGTATTGTTTAGCACGTATAGGTTATAATAAACCGTAAAACAACGATCAAGAAAGGATTATATTATGTTTAAGAAAATCAGTGCATTTATAGCAGCACTTACAATTACAGCAACAGCAGCAGGAATGATCCCTGCAAATGCAGAAGATAATTACAACACTGCATCAGCAACAGAAACAAATGCTCTGCCTTCTAAGAGAGATCTTTCTACAGATGAGGATACCAAAGCCTTCTTCCCGCCTATAGAAAGCCAGGGAGCACAGGGCAGTTGTACAGCATTTTCATCAACATACTATCAGTTTTCATATCAGATGAGAAAGACATTACATGATAAGTATGGTGAGGTTAGTTATGCTCGTTATTCTCCTTCATTAACATATAATGAGTCAAATAGAGGTCAAGATGATGGAGCAAAGCTCCACAGAGCATATTATGTTTTACAGAACAAGGGTGCATTGACACTTGAGGACTTTGAATACAACGACGGATACGGAGACAGCATTACTGTTGAGGAGTATGATCTCCTTTCGGAAAATGAAAAGAAGTTTTATAAAGCCGAAAAAGACGGCAACGGTAAAGTTATGTATTATGTTGCAGATTCACATTATTACAGAAAACATATCCATGACATTGATCTGCTCTTAAAGGCGTTAAAGGCAAGAATTACAAAAGTAAATAAAATTACAGTCGAAAGCTCAGGCGAGGACGGTGCTATAAATGCTATCAAAGAACAGTTAGCTGCCGGCAATGTTGTTGCAACATCAGGCGTATTCTATTATAAAAATTCTCATACGACATATAAAAGACCTGCTTTTATTGATGGTAAGTCCGGAAACAGCGCATTTATACAGAATGCAGGAGCTGCTGATGATAAACATATACCGCGTCATGCTTATGTTATTGTAGGATATGATGATAATGTTACCTGTGATCTTGGCAATGGTACAGTGTTAAAGGGTGCATTCAAGATAGCAAATTCCTGGGGAGAAAGTTATGGAAAAGGCGGATTTGCATGGATAATGTATGATGCATTCTATGAAAAGAGCTCAAAGGTCAATCTGAAAGAAGGCATGAAAAGATATCCTGCTTTCAGCGATCAGGAGTTCTATACTATCGAAGTAGATAAACAGTCTCCTAAGCTTGTTTCCGAAGTTGATGTCGTTACAAATAATATTTACGATTATTATACACATACCTTCCTTGGTGAAGAAAAAAGCGGCTATAAAACAAGTGAGGCAAATAGCTATTCGGTTGAAAGTTCGGTATATAGCGGACCAATATTAAATGATATTACTAATCTGTGTGACGGCGATTATTACAGCAATAAAACATTCAATATAAAGCTTGGTTCGACAAATAACAGCACACGTTACGTTGTCAGAGGAATTGCTATAAGAGATGATCTTGGAAATATTGTTGCTGAAAAGAGATATGACTATGATATTAATGAGTACCTTTCTTCAGTCAATTCTGATGATAATGCTCTCGTAAGCAAGTACAGAAAGGGATTAGATGACACTATTACAGTTGACCTCAAGTTCGGCGATGTAAACTATGACGGCGTTTTTGATTCTGCTGACGCAACCCTTATAAGTGAGTTCGCAAACGGCAAGGAAGCTTCATCACTTCAGAAGGATCTTGGCGACTTCGATAAGGACGGCAAGATAACCACAGCAGATGCAGCTATCGCATTTGATGAATTTGAGTCCATTTACTGGTCAGAGGACGGCAAGTACATCGGCACTCAGGAAGTTACCAACTTAGAGTGGAATGCTATCAATGGATTCTGGTATTTCCTTGACTCTGAGGGCAAGAAGGTGGTTAACCAGTTCATCTACGACGCAAGATGGAATGGAAACATTTTTGTCGATGAAAAGGGACGCTGCATAATGAATTCTACATTCACATATAACGGAAAGACATACTATGCTGACGGATACGGAGTTGCTACAGAAGTCTGAAAGCAGAACTCCGCAGAAAATGTTATTATTATCTTGGCTTTGAAAGCTTAGATATTAATATATTGTCCTGCACGGAGATGTGTGAACTCCGATGCCGGATATAAGTTGCTCTTATAGAAAAAGTTGTTGCAAAACAGACACCTGTCACGGGTGTCTGTTTTACTTTTTATCGTAACCGCTCAATAACATACCACCTGTAAATGAAAGATTCCCGAGCTGCGGCTCGGGGATTACTATTGCTCATAATGCTTTACAAATTTTCTGTACAGATCTATTCCACGGCAGGAGCTCTTCAAGTATATCTGGAT
>NZ_JAILNU010000086.1 GCF_024691275.1 Ruminococcus sp.
AGCCTGCTGAGGATACCGAGTTCGCTCGTGAGCACACCGACAGCAAGGCACTCGCTGAGGAGCGAGAGCGCAAAGAAGCTCTTGGAATACACATGGGATAGTCCTGTGAGGTGTGCTTTGTTTCAACAGTCGGTTTTCGTCAGGTCTGATAAATAGACTTCCTCCGAGTGCTGTGGTATGATTGTTGGTCAGGAGGTGACCGCGGCGATGAAGTTGCAGGATCTGTATTATGGAAACGTCATACCGTGTCAGCACGATGTGAGAAGGGACTCCGACTATGCAAAGCGAAGTCTGGAGCTGCTGGAAATGTGCGACACACTGGAGAAAAGGCTGTCGGCTGACGATAAGAAGCTGCTGAACGAGATAACGGATATGCAGGGAATGCTGTCCGAGACATTGGTAGCTGAAAGCTACATACAAGGCTTCCGCGACTGCACTGAATTGATAACTGATGTGATGTTCGGCAGGAGCGAGAACCTGAAATAAAATCATAACAATCAAAATGGAAAGGGTACGGTGAACGCCGTACCCACTACTTTTAGCAAAGGAATGATGAAAAATGAATAATTATAATCACACAGGAAACAGAAATAAGACAAATAGAAGGAGTATGATTGAATGGATGAAAAAGAGAATGAAAAGCTTTATTATTCAGAAAACAAAATCACAGTCGACGGAAAGACTTTTGACGTGACGTTCACGTTCCCTCTTCCCGAAGATGTGAGTGAAACGGCTTATGATAAGATGAAACTGCTGATAAACAAAGGAAAAGAAAGCTGAAAATGGTCTGGACTTTCGAGCCGAGTAGTGGTATACTGTGGGTGTATCCTATTCGGTTTGATTCCAGAAGCATAGCTTCGGAACAGGAGAATATATGAAAACAGGATCAAACACGAATAAAATAACAGCGCTGTACTGCCGCCTTAGTCAGGAGGATTTGCGTGCAGGAGAGTCGCTGTCAATAGAAAATCAAAGGCTTATGCTTAAAGAGTACGCCGACAAAAATGGATTCTGCAACTGTCAGTATTACGTTGATGACGGATACAGCGGAGTCAGCAATAACCGTCCCGACTATCAAAGAATGCTGAAAGACATTGAGAATGAGCTTGTTGGAACGGTAATCGTAAAGGATCAGAGCCGCCTTTCGAGAAACTACCTTGAAGCAGGCAGGCTTATGGATCTGGTGTTTCCTGCACATGACGTAAGGTTTATTGCTATCACCGACGCAGTAGACAGTGCACAGGGAAGCAATGATTGGTCGGGACTGAAGAACTATCTTAATGACTTCTACGCCAGAGATACGTCAAAGAAGGTTCGGGCTGTACAGCGTGCCAAAGGTGAACGAGGCGAGCGTGTGGGAGCAATAATTGCATACGGATACATGAAAGACCCGAACGATCCAAAGCATATCGTCCCCGATCCCGAGACAGCGCCTGTCATCAAGCGTATCTTTGAGATGTACGCAAGCGGCAAAGGTGTCAAAAAGATATGCGCCGAGCTTGAAGCAGACGAGGTGCTGTCACCGAGCGTGTACGCCTTCCGAAAAACAGGCAGTCGTGCAGGCAATCCTAAACTTGATAAGCCCTATGCATGGACCATAAGAACTGTCCGCAATATGCTTTCCAATCAGATATATTGCGGAGATACAGTCAACTTCAAGACATATACAAAGTCCTACAAGCTGAAAAAACGTATCAAGAACTCGCCTGAGAATATGCGGATATTCCTTAATACGCACGAAGCAATTATTGACAGAGCTACCTTTGACTTAGTTCAGAGACACTTCTCAGGCAGAAAACGTGCCGATAAGTGCGGCGATATGGACAAGTATGCAGGATATCTTTACTGCGCGGAATGCGGGTCGAGGCTGTATCTTCACCGCGGAAAGACTCCGAAGAACAACTCTTTCAGATGTGGTCACTACGAAAGCCGAAAGAGCGATTGCACTGCACATTATATCAAGGAAACAGTTATTGATGAAGTTGTACTTCAATCGCTGAGGAAAGTCACCACATTCGCAAGGGAACGCTCCGAGGAATTCTACAATATGGCGATGAGCAATGGTGAACTCGAAGCAAAAGAGCATTTAAAAAAGTCGGAAGATCTGCGAAGCGAGTACGAATCAAGGATAGCACAGCTTGAAAATGCAATTAGCACGCTCTACATGGATAGAGTAACAGGCAGAGTTACTCCAGAACGCTATGACAGCCTTGCAGGCGGATATGAGAAGGAGCAGTCTGAACTTAAGGAAAAGGTTCATAAACTTGATTCAAAGGCAAATGTCATAAGTGCTCGTGAGAAATGCGTTCGTGACTTTATTGCCAATGCAAAGAAGATCGTAAAGGTCACAGAAGTGACTCCTGCAATTCTCAGAGCCTTTATCAACCGCATTGAAGTTTATGAAAAGGAAGTCAAGCATTCGAGAAAATGCACCAATCATATCAATATCCGCTTCTCGTTTACTACGACAAAGGCTTTTGAGGCGGATGGTATAATGATCGGTAAAGAAAAGATACCGACCGCTGTATAAAGCAAATTTCCGAGGGTTGACGCCCTCGGAGAGACACGAAAACTTATTTGTTGATAAGGGAATGTTTAGAAGTGAATGCGTTCCCTTAATAAATTTAGATCATTGACAGTCGCAGCCCGAAAGAATAAACTTTCGGGCTTTTTATGGGTGTATCCTGTTCTTTATCCTGAGACTTGCCTCGATATGCATTATCCAGTGCCTTGAAAAGGGCATCTGTATCAGTCCGCGGATATCCTTTCCGCACCAGTAGTCGATAAGCCATACCGTATTTTCGTCCTCACTTACAACATTAAGCGATAAAAGCTCCTCTTTTCTCTCGTCGGATATCTTCCTTTTCAACTCCTCAAAGTGAAGCTGCTTCAGGATAGTTTCTGAGCTTTCCCTGACCTCAGCTATGTACGAAAGCAGCTCCTTTATGTCAAGAGCAGACGAAAACTCGGCTATCTGCTCCTTTACGAGCTCGTTTCCCGTGGTTATTATGGGCGAATTGATGCGTCTCTGATAACTGCCGCTGAAAAATACCTGTTCATCGCCGTTTATTAGAGTATGTGCCACTATATCCTCGATACGGAAGATATGCCACAGGGAATAAGCGATATTTTTGCTATGATAGCCGTCTGCATTGATAAAGGGCATAGCATCGAACTCCTGCCTGTCCAATTCATCATAAAAGGTCATTACAGTTTCCATAAGACTGCTTCGGAGAGCTGAAAGTGTCTCTAAACCGTTCTGATATGTCTCTTTTTTCTTTATCTGAGCCTGCATGGTCTTGTTGAGCTCCGACCACTCCTTATTCACGGCAAATCACCTCACAGCGTTTCATCAAGTTTAAGATTTCCCCATACGTGGACAAAGTGTACTATCAGGAATACTGCTCCAACAGCGGTCAGCGGTATATTGTTCCGCCATAATCCTATGAAAACGTAGTACAGCGGCGGCAGCAGAACAATGAAAAACATCATCACGAAGAATGTCTGATGTCCTGCGAAATAAAGTCCCCAGCCTGCAAAATTCAGCAGAAGTACAGCCGCAGCCAGCCAGAAAAACAGCTTCGCACTGCCCGAACCCACAGCAAAGAACTCCGCGTCCTTATGCACCACAAATGCCATAAGCGCTATACACAGCGAGCCAAGCACCTTTTCAAGCACATCGAGCACCGCAGAGGACTCTTTCATATGCATTATCGGATCGCTGCCGAGCCTGAACAGCGGAATCACCATATAGGGTATCTCCTGAACGGCAAACAGTATCAGTCCCAACAGCCAGAACCCTATATACTGCTCGCCGAAAAGTTTAAAGAATCTGAACATAATTACTCCCGAAAATAAAATTTATCATTTTAATTATACCTTCTCCGCAGATGTTTGTCAACAAAAAAGCCATAGCGCTGATGAAAGCGTTATGGCTTTTGCAATTCATATCAGTTGGACTTTTTATCCTTGTCCTTGTCTCTCTCATCGTTGAAGCTGTCAACTGTGTTGAGGAAGAGCTTAGGATCAAGGCATACACCCAGGTGACGAACCTCGAAATGGCAGTGCGAACCAAAGGAATTACCTGTATTTCCGACCTTTCCGATAAGCTGTCCCCTTGAAACGTACTGTCCCTCCGTAACAAGGACTACGCTCATATGACCGTATACCGTCTGATACTCGTCAGTATGACCTATCTGCACGAAGTAACCGTAGCCGCCCGTGTTCCAGCCTGCGGAAACGACCTCTCCGTCTGCTGCGGCGTATATCTCAGTACCCGTAGATGCTGCGATATCCATTCCCTTGTGATTTCTCTCGCCGCCGAATCCGTCGCTTACCCAGCCGCCGTCAACAGGCCAGCCGAATTCACCTGAACCCGTAAGTATCGTACTTGCGCTGTCAGGACGGGCAGCATAGATACCTATGCCTATTTTCTCCACAACAGGTTCCTTCGTGATCTTAGTACTGAGAGTCTTTCGTGAGTACTCCTTTCCGTCAACGTAAGTTACCTCGATATGGCTTACCTTTTCGCCTCTTTTACCTTTGACCAGTACATCTCTTGTGCCGACGTTGAGCGAGCTTGTCTCGACCTCGACTGTTTCGTAATCAAGGAAGGAAACAGGATCCATTTCGCGGACATACTGTATGGGCAGATAGCTTTCCGTTTCGATAACGTTGATTATCGTACCCTTCCGACAGTTCTGCGAGATATCAGGATTTAGCTCCTCAAGCTTTGAAAGCTCCATATTGTACTTCTGGGCGATAGTAACAGCGGTATCACCGCGCTGTGCGATATATACCGCATTCTTCTCCTTTGAGGAGGTGAGCAGTGCTATCGCATCCTTTTCGGTCATTACACTGTTTGCAAGGTATACACCGTGGGAATACTCGATCTTGTTCTTGTATTCCAGATCCTTTATAACGCCGTCAACGCGGTAATTCATTATCCTCTCGTTGAGAGCTTCCTGAACCGCATTTTTATCCGCAACCGCTCCTACGAACTTGCCGTCGATATATATACCGTAAGCTTCTTTCAGAGCCTGATCGGAAGCTTCGAGCATCTCGTTTGCAAGCTGAGCTGCGGAAACGATAGTGTCGTTCTCGTTGATTATCTTCAGCGAATACTTTGCCGATATGTCGATAACGTCCTCGTTCTCGGCGTAGGATATTCTCTGCTGCACCTCACGCTCGGCAGCTTCAAAATCCGACTCAGCGGTTATCATGCCTATCTCTCTGCCGTTATACTCCACGGCCAGACCGTATTCAAGACCCGATCCGTAGCGGACTATACCTATAAGAAAGGCTATCGACACAACGGGGAATATATAATTGAAGGCGGTATAAAAAACGCCGTCCTCGCCGAAAAGGTATGAGCCCCAGAAATTCAGCAGCGCCTTGTTATACTCGCTCTTGTTCTCTTTTTTAGCCTTTCTGACCTGCTTCTGGAGCTTCTTGTTAAGGTCGAAGCGGCTCCTCATCGGCGAAGCCATCTCCTTCAGCAGCCATATCACGGCTTTTACCAGAGAAGCTCCGATGTCTATCAGCTCAGAGAATATAAGTTTAAGACTTATTATGATACCAAGGAGCAGAGCTGCACCGAATTTAACGGCAAAATGTCCGAATCTTGCGAATACTCCCCAGTTGTTTGCCACGATATCCGCGGCATCTGACAGCAATTCAGACTTTCTTCTTTTCTCGTCTTCATTGTCATCGTAATGTCCGAGTTCCAAAAGCAGCATCTCCTTTCACGAAAATAAGTCTGCGTCATTCAGACCGAACAAATTATATTATACCAAATTTTTGTGATAATACAACGAAAAAATCCCCTAAGTTTACACTTTAAGGGGATATTTCGTCACATTGTACAATATTATCGTTTAATTTTTATCAAAATGCCACGAATAATCAAGCATTTCAACTGTGTATCCGTCAAGCTTTTCAAGAAGCGGTACAACGTCCTTTTTAGCTGATGCAAGATCGTGTTCGCGGTAATTTCCGCACTCTACCTCTGAAACGCCCGGGATATCGCCCTCAAAGTCTCTTACGAAAGTATATGCTTCACGAACCAGCTTTATTGCATTTTCATGTGAAAGACCTCTTGTGAGCAGATAAAATCCTGTACGGCAGCCCATTGGTCCTACGTACACGATGTTCTTGCCGAACTCTGAGTTTCTTGCATATGTTGCGAAAAGATGCTCAATAGTGTGCATTGACGGAGTTTCAAGGTATACGCCGCCGTTCGGCTTTACCATACGCACGTCATAGGTCACGATATCGCCGTCGATACGTGATATGTACAGACCCACACTGAATTTAGTGTGATCTACCTGAAAGCTTGCTATTTTTTCCATAATTATTCCTCCTGTAAAAAAAGATCGGTCATATCCTTGGGAAGCTCCGAGGATACGGAGATAAGCTCGCCTGATATGGGGTCGCTGAACGTCAGCTTTCCGCAGTGCAGAGCCTGTCTTGATATATCATCACGAAGGCCGCCGTACAGGTCGTCGCCTGCAAGGGGAGCTCCGATATGAGCAAAATGAACTCTTATCTGGTGAGTACGTCCCGTTTCGAGGTCTATCTCGGCAAGGGAGTACTTACCGTTGGTTTTAAGCCGTTTGTAATGAGTTACCGCCCTCTGTCCGTCATCTCGGACGCATCGCAGGATAATGGACTCGCGCTCGCGGGCAATGGGAGCGTCGATAGTGCCGCTTTCGGGTATTTCGCCGTGTACTGCCGCATAGTAGACCTTTTTGCAGCAGCCTTGCAGCATATTTGCCGCGTGAGCGTCCTTGGCAATTATACAAAGTCCCGATGTATCGCGGTCGAGCCTGTTCACCGAACGGAATGTCAGCTCGGGATACAGATAAGCGAAGTAATTCCCGAGAGTATCGCCCTGATGCCGTATAGACGGGTGTACAGGCATACCGCTGGGTTTATTGAACACCACAAGGCTCTCGTTCTCAAAGGCAATGGGCACATTCAGGCTGCCGTTGGGTTCGAGGAAGCTGTCGTCCTCCATGTTCAGCACGATGACATCGCCGCGCTCCACCATATCTATGCTGCGAACGAGAGCTCCGTCCCTTGTTATGCCGTCCTTCTGACGTTTAAGCTTCGTCAGCAGCCGTCTTGAAACTCCTTTTTTTCCGAGGAGAAACTTTTCCAGCGTCACGGGAGTTTCCGTGTCTACTGTCAGTTCTATCCGTTTCAAGATACTCGTCCTCCTTGATAAAAATATCTATACTGAGTGAAAATGCCGTCATAAGTCTTGTGAATGCGATCGGGATCCCCACAATGGTGAGCATCTGAGGCATATATACCGCCAAAAGCCGCAGCAATACGCTTTTTCTGCCGCTCATGAACCTTACCGAATACAGCACCGTCCTGAACGCCGTCATCTTCGGGCAGCGCACCAGCAAAAAAGGTACCGCCGCAAAACTCAGCTTGAGCGACAGCCACAACAGTATGGAGACAGCTCCGAGAAAGACCGCGTTTACAGCCATGAATGTCTCCTGCGGTCCCAGTCTCCCGTGCATGATGTTGAATGCCGATACTCCGAAAAATACCGCGGGTGCAAGTGCGAGCAGCCCTATGACTTTCGTCCAGAGTGCCGCAGAAATACTGCGCTTGAAGGTGCATTTCCTCAGCAGCACCCTCGATATGGGCTCGTGACGCTTTTTGGGAGTTTCTGCCGTCATTCCGTAAAGTCTGTACGCTGCACAGTACATCAGCGGTGCAGCCGTCACCCACCTCAGAAGCGAGCATACTGCCGCCACGGAAAGCTGAACGGGACTTCTTCCGCTGAAAAGAACGATAGGGTCGTATTCTCCGAAATACAGCAATATACAGTATACTGCCGCCTCTGCACATCTGAAGAACATCTCCGTGCCGAGAGGCAGCAGACATATCATCATTGTACGTGCAAACCTGCATTTCAGCAGCTGCCTTGAAAAGCGGATAAGCTCCCTGACCTTCATATCTGCACCTCCGAAAAAGGAATTACAGATATTATTGCCGAAATTCTGCGCATTATTCAATGAAAAGCCATGAGCTACCCGTAACGCCTCCCCCTACAGATGGTATCAATACTCCTGATCGGTTATCTTGTCATAGGGACAATAGCCCAGTATCTCAAACGCCTGAGAATTCAGCCACATCTGTGCTGTTACGATTATCTCAAAGCCCATGCCGAAATCACACTGTAAGGTCTTGGGGTCGTACTTAGGCAGTCCGAAACAGCTCATCATATTGGATATTATGCCGCCGTGAGTTATCATGGCACAGTGAGTAAGTCCTGTCTCCATCATGTCCATAATGACCTCATGGAGTGCCTTATAACATCGTGCAGTCATCTCCTCAAGGCTCTCGCCCTTTGGCGGACGGTTGTCCTTGCCGCCGCGCAGCCACTTGTTGTAGTCCTCGCGCTTTGCAAGCTCGTCGATGCTCTTGTTCTCGAATTCTCCGAAGTCGAGCTCCCTCAGATCATCAACGGTACACAGCTCTGTGTGCGGAAAAAGGATATCCGCAGTCTCTGTACATCTCTTCAGCGGCGAAGAATAGACCCTGTGTACGGTAGGGTAGTCGAATTCGTCCATTTTTGCGGCAAGATCAGCTGCACCCTTGCCCGAAAGCGGCATATCCGTCCTGCCTATATATATTCCCTTTTCATTTGCCTCCGTCATACCGTGACGAAGTACGCTGATCCTATAACCTTTCATATACTTCTCCTTTATATATCAAGCTTAAAGCAACTTTGACATTAAATCATCATACATATCGGACAATTTTGCACAAAATTACTGCCCATTTTTTTAACTCTTAGTAATTTTCACGAAAAATACTACATATTCGCAGGAATTCTTTCATATTTCTGCATATTTACAAATTATACATTTTGTATTATAATAATAGTAACAGATTTTGATGAATATTACTTAGGAGGAATTTCAATGAATTCAGATTTCGCAAGAATAATAACCTTACAGCGCAAGGAAAGGCACATAAGCCAGAAGCAGGCTGCTACGGATTTAGGCATCTCTCAGGCACTGCTCTCTCATTATGAAAAAGGTATACGTGAATGTGGTCTTAATTTCCTTGTAAAGATCGCGGATTATTATAATGTTTCCTGCGACTATCTCCTTGGAAGAACTCCTGAGCCAGAGGGAAAAACTATCACTATCGAGGATATCCCCGACGACGACGGAAACAACAGCATGAAAATGCCTTCACCTGAGATCATCAACTTCAACCGTAGGATAGTAAACAACTCTATCAGCCTTCTGTTCAGCCTCGCTCAGAAAGCTAACAGTATCACCCTCATAAAAGAAGTTTCGTCCTACCTTATGCTCTCAGTATATAAGCTCTTCCGTATCGTCTACAACGCTAACCCTCACAACGACCAGAAGCTTTTCCGTATCCCTAAAGTTATCGCAAATGACAGCGCAAATGCTATCGTATCCATGAGCGAAGCCAACATCAAAGCCGCGTCCAGCGGTATCGCACTCGACGGCAACGACTGCGTTGACAATTTCGATACCCTCTATGTTACTACAGCAACTCTCCAGAAGGATTACGCTCAATATTCATCTTCGCTCCTCAACCTCATCAAGCGCAGTGAGGAGAGTATCTCACGCACCCGTGCAAAGTACAGGAGCGATATAAAATAACTGCTATATATTATATCATCTTTTCCGCACGATGAAAAGAGTTTTTCTAAAAATTACCTATAGTTAACTTCTATTATGGGTAATAGGCAGGTGTCCGTAAGAAGGCTGCGTTTTTTTGAGAAAAATCCCTTGACATTGCCGAAAAGCTATGATATAATGCTAATACGATAAAACCGTTGAAGAAGTGTAAGTAGTCCTGTATTGGCATTTCAGAGAGCCTGCGTTCGGTGCGAGCAGGTATGCAGATACAGTATGAATGGACTTCCGAGGGCAATCCGAAGGCGCACAGGCGCTGTGTAGGTGCGACGCAGAGGGCTCTGCGTTAACAAAGGCAGACGTTTTTACATGACGTAACGAGTGGACGCTATGCGTCAAGCAGGGTGGCACCGCAGAAGAAATCGCAGCTTCTGTCCCCGCATTTTTATCAATGCCGGGACAGGAGCTTTTTATATTCCGTCACGGCATAGTGAGTCTATAATATTCTGAAAAGGAGAATGATCTATGTCAATGGCAGACGAAAGAATCCCTTACAAAATTTATCTCGAGGAAAATGAGCTTCCTAAGCAGTGGTACAATGTACGCGCTGATATGAAGAAGAAGCCCGCTCCTCTCCTTAACCCGGGTACAGGCAAGCCTTGTACAGCTGAGGAACTCAGCCACGTTTTCTGCGACGAGCTCGTAAAGCAGGAAATGGACGAGACTACACCTTATATCGACATTCCGCAGGAAATTCAGGACTTCTACAAGATGTTCCGCCCATCTCCTCTCGTAAGAGCTTACTTCCTCGAAAAGAAGCTGGGCACACCTGCTAAGATATACTACAAGTTCGAGGGCAACAACACCAGCGGAAGCCATAAGCTCAATTCCGCTATCGCTCAGGCTTACTACGCTAAGAAGCAGGGTCTCAAGGGCGTTACTACAGAGACAGGTGCAGGTCAGTGGGGTACAGCTCTTTCAATGGCTTGTGCTTACTTCGGTCTTGACTGTAACGTATACATGGTCAAGGTAAGCTACGAACAGAAGCCTTTCCGCCGCGAAGTTATGCGTACCTACGGCGCAAACGTAACTCCTTCGCCTTCAAATACAACTAAGATAGGCAAGAAGATCCTCGAAGAATTCCCCGGCACAAACGGAAGCCTCGGCTGTGCTATCTCCGAAGCTGTTGAAGCTGCTACCACCAAGGAAGGCTACCGCTATGTTCTCGGAAGCGTTCTTGCACAGGTACTCCTCCACCAGTCTATCATCGGTCTCGAAACAAAGGCTGCTATGGACAAGTACAACATCAAGCCTGATATCATCATCGGCTGTGCAGGCGGCGGTTCAAACCTCGGCGGACTTATCTCACCATTCATGGGCGAAAAGCTCCGCGGCGAAGCTGATTACCGCTTCATCGCTGTTGAGCCTGCTTCATGCCCGAGCCTTACAAGAGGTTCTTACGCTTACGACTTCTGCGACACAGGTAAGGTTTGCCCGCTCCAGAAGATGTACACACTGGGCAGCGGCTTCATGCCTTCACCTAACCACGCAGGCGGTCTCCGCTACCACGGTATGAGCTCCATACTCTCCGAGCTTTACGATCAGGGTCTCATGGAAGCTACTTCC
The DNA here is from genome assembly GCF_024691275.1 of Ruminococcus sp. Lineage (GTDB taxonomy): Bacteria > Bacillota > Clostridia > Oscillospirales > Ruminococcaceae > Ruminococcus. The sequence goes on from NZ_JAILNU010000086.1 coordinate 11,265, forward strand.
GTTGAGCAGACTGCTGTATTCGAGGTTGCTGAGATGTTCGCAAGAGTTGAAGGTATCCTTCCTGCTCCTGAGAGCAGCCACGCTATCCGTGCAGCTATCGACGAAGCTCTCAAGTGCAAGGAGACAGGCGAGGAGAAAACTATCCTCTTCGGTCTTACAGGTACAGGTTATTTTGATATGTACGCTTACGGCGCATTCAACGACGGCAAGATGAGCGACTATATCCCGACAGATGAGGAGATCGCTAAATCTCTCGCAAATCTCCCAAAAATAGACGGCTGATAATATAAAAGAGACTGCTTCAGCAGTCCCTTTGCAGTCTGTAAGGAAGGATCTTATCCACTCGTGCCTTACATAAAATGAAAGCTCCGCGTTGTGCGGAGCTTTTCTGCGTTATTTGCCTAATTTCCAAATCAGTTCACTTAGTTCCTGACTTTCCTCGTAGGACATTTCGTACCACTTTCTGTCTGAACCGTGAATGAATTTTCCCGAATCATATAACGTAATCGTATCGCCATTTTCGTAATCAAGCCTTATGACCCACAGCATTCCGTTAAGCTGCCCCGGGTCTTCTACGGAAAGCTCCGACGAAAGGCTGAGACCTGAAAGATAATCGAATACCGCCTGTGCCTTATCGCCCGTGAAAGAGTAGTCATACCCCTCCGGAAGAGACGATACCTTAGCGCCCGTTACCTTAGCCTTGCCGATGCCGAGAAGTGCCGCCGCAGACTGCTTTACGCAGAATTTCTCGCCGTCTTTAACTTTGGTTCCAACAAAATTATCAGAATCGGCTTCAATAAATATCAGCTCATTTCCCACGATACGGAAACAGTTGACGCGCTTTCCAGCCATTCCGTCATTTTCCTGAGTCAGAATAACCTTGTTTCCTGATATTTCCCATGTTCCTCCGCCGAGATAACTGCTCAGATATCCCGGAGAATAAAAAAACGTACCGTCCTCTTTAAATTCTATATAACAGTCTCCGCCAAAGCCTTCCTTTTCGTACACAAATTTCTTTCCTGCTACAGCCGTGCTGTCAGTACTAACAGGCTTTTCAAACGAAGCCACGAATTTCATGCCTTTCACCTGAGTAATATATATCTTTCCAAGCTCAACGGAAGCGTCTCCGCTTGTACCGATAACCTGTATCACGCTTTCAAAGCCGTCCGGATAGCTAAACTCGTCGGGAGTCCAGAATATAGAGCCGTTTTTGCCTGCGTCGTATTCCTTGCCTACAGTTTTTACAGTGCCGCTGCCTGTTTTTATGTCCCATTCGGTAAAGTGTCCGTCGGCTGCTTTCAGCGTGATCGGATAGTCGGGAGAATCTACCTCCAGCAGTATACCGATCCCCGACCAATCGCTCATAGCAGGGTTATAGTTAGTCTTAATTGATATGATCTTGCTTGCTTCCGACGCATTTTCGGCTTCTTCAGCTGTCAAATAAAACTTCTCGCCGTTTTTTACTGTGATACCAAACAAGTTATCCGAGCCTTCTTCGATAAATACCAGGGCATTTCCCACGATACTGAAATAGTTGACGCGCTTTCCAGCCATTCCATCATTTTCCTGTGTAAGAATAACTTTCTTTCCCGATATTTTCCATGTTCCTCCGCCCATGTAGCTGCTCAGATAGCCGGGGGAATATAAAAATGTGCCGTCATCATTAAACTCAATATTGCAGCCTCCGCCAAAGCCTTCATTTTCATAAACGAATTTCTTACCTGCTACAGCCGAACGGTCAGCGCTGATAATATCGCTGACATCATAGCCGAGAAGCATCATCTGGATAGTCTGCGCATCGGCTACAGTCACGCCGTTTCCGTCCATATCGGCGTTTATCCTGCCCTGCTCGGTAAACTGATACTTATTAGGATTTGCAAGGCACTGCATGATGAATACAACGTCTGCCATATCCATTTTGCGGTCAAAGTTTGCATCGCCCTTTACGATTATATATTTCGCTGTGATATTATCTATAAATGCGCCGACATCTTCTGTTCTAACATCACAAGTATCAAAGCTGTAATAGCTCAATAATATGAAATCAGGCTTTGCCCCTTCAGGACCGCCGACTTCAAGTTCAAAGCCGTCCCCGAGGTCAAACTCCCAGTTACGGATACAGGTGGTCGCATCATGACACTTAAAGTCCTCAAAGTCCGCCCAGTCGAGGTCACTGCCCTTCTTGGCAAGCTACCTTACATCGTCAAGGGTCATTTCCTTTGAACAAATATACTCGCTTACGTTGTTCTTACGGATATCTATGCCCTTTTCGCCGTCGCGTGAGAGCTCGACAAGGCTCGGCTTTTCGCCTGTCACACCGCAAACTCGCAGAACAAAACCTTTCGGCAGCTCGAACTCCCATACATTCTGTCCCGAACCAACATCTCTGCCCTTAAAGTCGGCAAAATTTGACCAGTCAAGCAAATCACCGTACAAAGCAAGGTGTCTCACATCGTAAAGAGTCATTTCCTTTGTGCCTTGCAGGGCTGTAGGGTCATTCTCGTTCTTTATTTCAGCAATAAAAGCTTCCACGTCATCTGTGCGGATATCTATAGTTTTTTCATTGTGGGAAAGAAGTGCATAGGTGATCTCCTCGGAATCTTTTATTGCTATCGGCGTAGTTCCTCCCACATGGAGCATATAACCGTTTCCGAGATTGTATTCAAGGATATAAAGTCCCGAACCGACCTCAACGCCCTTGTACTTCGCTAAGTCGTTCCATGTAAGATCATTGCCCTTTTTTGAAAGCTCGATGACATCTCTGAGCGTCATCATTTCGCCTTCCTCAAACACGGCAGTATCCTTGACGGTCTCTGTATCCGCGTAAACATTTGCCGTTGCTGCACTGCACAGACACATCGCAGTGAGCATAGCCGCTATCATCTTCTTTTTCATAAAATCACTCCTTATAATTCAAATACTTCATTCACTTGTAACAAAACCACTTCTTTACTTTATAATACTATATAAAAAGGAAAAAATCAATATCTAATTTTTACAGTCAGATATAAACATGATATATATATAATTTATATGAGACAAAAAGCTCCGCGCTATGCGGAGCTTTCCTGCTGCAACTTTTATTCTGCATTGCCGCAGATCACTTTTCAAACATCGCCCATTACATACGTATCCATTCCCATGTCTTCCGCTTTGCCTGACGACGCAAGACCGTAGCTCGCTGCATTATCAAGGGACAATTCCTCGAACTGCGCTGCCGTTACGTAAAATACCAGCTCTTTTCCGCCGTTTGCGTATTCGTACCTGATGTTCTGCGCTTCGAGCTGAGGGATAGTTGCCTGCATCATTTCTGCATTATAAGCGTCGATAGCTTCACGAGATACCGTATAGCAATAATTCGTTGTTCGGGCTTCTTCAAGGAATTCCGCCTGATCTGCTTCCGCCTTATCTCTCAGGAACTCGCCGTCCACGATATACTTTGCAAGGAAGTCCTCGCCGTAGAATGCGACCCTTGTGTCGTACCAGTTCTTGTCCCATTTTTCGCCGTCGGGAGTGCCCGTTGTATACAGTGCTTCGCCGTATTTCAGCTTATCGCCGTCTTTGAATATCTGACCGTATTTCTCATAATACGAATCATGCTCGTCCCACTCTTTAAGATACTGCGCTACGGTCTTGCCGTTATATACGTAATTATAATCAGTGCCATACTTCGGCGAAACAGCTACCTCAGCCCCTGTGTCGGCAGCATTCCTGAGTGCGCCTGACAGTCCGAACGTTACCTTCTTTCCGCCTGCTGTTGTTAAGCCTGCGTCCTCTGAAACTGGCGGTTCATCTGCCTGCTTGTTGTCCTTCTTATCCAGACCGAGAAGCTTTGCCTGTATAGCCTGCGCGTCCGCAACAGTAACGCCGTCGCCGTCCATATCGGCATTCACTCTGCCTATATCCGTGAGCTTATATTTATCGGGGTTCGCAAGAGACTGCATAATGAACACAACGTCCGCCATATCCACACCGCCGTCGCAGTTAGCATCGCCCTTGAGCAGTGACTTTTCATCTGCTGCGGGAGTCTTCTTCACATCTGCCACATTGCTTACAGGATATGAGATATTGCAGAAGTACACATCGCATGACTCCTGTGCCATCTCCGTTACAGCAATAGGAACTGCGTACCTACAGCCATTTTCGGAGAGGTATTTCAGCATTTCGTATTGCTTGATCTCAGCTGCTTCGCTGTCCTTGTAAAGATAAATGTCATATTCTCCTGTAACTCCTCTTTGCAAATTATACTTGTCTGCCTTGAATCCAAAAGCAGCAGCTGCTTCAAGAAGCTCCTTATTGCTCTCGTCGTCTATGCCCATTCCCGACGGTGAGCCAACAACTGTGCCGTATGAAGCAGATGTGCCGTTTACCGTATCCTCGTAAACCGCCAGATGTCCCGTGATCGAGCGTACATCGCGGTTCTTCTGAAGAATATCCATGATAACGTCAAACTGATATTCCTTTGAATAGCAATCCCTTATGCGGTACAGATTTCCGTCTCTTTGTATCGTCGGCATCGTGCTTTTGACAGCTGCTTCGATATCACTTGCAGGTAACTCAGCTCCCTCTTTCATCTCAACGACGACCTCGGGATATATAACATGGATAAGATGAACCTTGAGGTCGGGACTCATAAGCAGTCTCGTATTTGAATAAGTTGACAGGTAATATCCGTTGTCATAGCTGCAAGTTGCCACATAATCGCCGCATATCTGAGTTAATACATCGTCCAGAGCCGCTGTTTCGTACTTGCTGTCGAGGTTCTCGGAAGGATCTCTGAGAGCAGTGTACAACTCTATCATTTTCATTTTGCAGCTCGGTATAGCTGCTTCGCTGACGCTCACCTCAGCCGCAAATGTACTGAGCGGAGCTGCCGCACAGGTCGACAGCAAAGCTGCTGCCATTAAGATATTTATCGCTTTTTTCATAATATGACCTCCTTTTTTCAGTAACCGCCGTGTTTGCTGTCTTTCTAATACTTAGACTGATTTTTCAGGGATTTGTCTCACTCTTTTTAAAAAAAATGTCTTTAAGTGCAGATTTTCCAGCCTAACAAATAGATAAATTTTTTTATTCCAACCACAAAAGTTTGTGAACATTTAGCCTTGAATTATCATATAAAAATGTGTATCATATTACATATAACATCTTAGCTACATAAAAGAAAGAGGAAAAATTATGAAAAAACGAATATTAATGTGTATGATCGCTTCTGCCATGGTATGCGGAAGTCTTGTTTCATGCGGAAAAACCGAGGATTCCGACGTTGCTCCGAAGGTGTCCTCCACAACAACTGCACCTGCGGGAGAAACTCAGCCCGAAGCAACAACATCAACAACTACTGCTGCCGGCGAGAACACCGAGGCTGAACCAGCCACAACAGCTACTCCGACTGACGCAGAGCCTACAACAGCCGAAAATACTGCTGCACCTGCTAATGTCTCCTCAGATTCATTAGGTCATCTGACTGATGCAGTCTCTATACTCAATAACCTCAACACTATCGACATGATAGGCGGAGGTTCAGGCATCCAAGTTGATTCGTCAACTACTCAGACAGTGGGCAGCATGGTATATGCCAAGGTCACAGACTATCGTTTCAGCTGTCTCGACGATGTAAAGAATTACATCAACGATAATATCTGCGGCACTCTTATCCAAAGATACATCGGTATCTATGATGGCGAAGGCGCTGATTTCAAGGAATTCAACGGCGAGCTTTATTACATTCAGACAGCTCTCGGCAGCGGATTCTCATTTGACAGCGATCCTGTCATCACTGATGTTACAGATACATCATTTACTATCACCGTAACATTTGCAGACTACGGTGCAGACTCCACAATGGTCATCAAGGCTGTAAACGACGGCGGCAAGTGGAAAGCAAGCTCATTCAAGATCAACAATCAGATTGAAAACACTCACTAAGACGTGTTGATAGAAAAAATTATCCCGAAAGCAGCATATTGCTGTTTTCGGGATTTTCTCTTATTCAGGGCTTTCTCGCCAGTTCCAGATCCAGTGTATCGTATATGGTGATGCTGCCGCCGTGACGTTCGATAGCTGCCTTTATCTTCGAGAAGAACTTCTCGCGGATGCTCTTTTCGATAGCGATGTGGTCGGAATATGTTCCCAGAAGACCGATGTACTCCTCAGCCGAAAAGATGCGCTCCCGACTGAAAAGGTGATACCTTATATCTGTAAAGCCGTACCTGCCTGCAACAGCTGCGATATCTGATGCCTGTTCTTCCGAAAAAACTGACGGCGCATCATGCTTCTTATCGTAATATTTATAGTAGTATTCGCTGTAGATATCGTCTATCTCCCGCGCAAGTCCCTCGTCATCCCTGCACGGGAAGGGACGATTTGCAAAACGTGCAAATGCTCCTCCCGATCTCAGCATGGAAAACACCTTGCTGTAGCCTTTTTCCTCGGGTATCCAGTGGAACGCGGTCGCGGAAAAAACAAGGTCATATGCATTTTCCTCAAAAGCTATGTCCTCAAATTTTCCCGTAACAACGTTCAGATTGCTGTATCCCTTGTATTTCTCCCTGAGCAATGCTGACAGATTCTCACCGTACTCCACGGCGGTAAGCTTACAGCCCTTGTCCAGCAGCGGTCTTGCAGCCTTGCCCGTTCCGCTGCCCACCTCAACGACACGGCTGTTTTCCGTGACATCAATATAGTCGAATATCTTCCGATACAATTCATTCGGGTAGCAGGGACGCATCTTGTCATATGCCGACGGTACCTTGTCAAAAATCCCGCTAAGCTCGTTTACGGATACCATAAGAGAACACCCCCATATCATAAATACAAAAGAGCAGCTAAAAAACTGCTCTTTGTTATCATAACGCTGCAAGCGCTTCCGTAAACTGTCGGTACATATAAAGCGAACCCAGTGCTATCAGCGGTATACCACGCTTCTCAGCATACTCACAAGCTGCTTTTACGCCCTCTGCAAGATCGGTGAACGGGACTGTTTCCAGACCGCGCCCATTCAGCGCCCATGCAAGCTTTTCACTGTCCAGCGAACGCGGATTATCAGGCTTTACCGCAAAAGCCTTCTCCGCAAGCTCTCCAAGCATATCCGCATACAGACCATACTCCTTGTCAGCCATTACGCCAATGAGGAGTGCCACCTTGTTTCCGTCGAAATATCGGCGTATACTGTCGGCTGCACAGCGTATCCCGTCGGGATTGTGCGCACCGTCATATATAATGAGCGGTTCACGGCTTATCACCTCGAAGCGTCCGTGCCACTTTACATTTTCAAGTCCCTCGCGGACGGCTTTTTCAGGGATATCCACGCCCTCTCGTCTGAGTATCTCGATACAGCTAAGCACATTCACTGCATTTTCTGCCTGATATGTGCCGAGAAGCGGTATATGCAGCTTTTCGCCCTTATATTTGAACTCAAAGCCGTTGATGCCGAAGCCTTCCTCATTCCACGAGAACTGCGAATAATCGGGCAGGAAAAGCTCGGAGCCTGTCTTTTGCGCAGTATCCGCAGCTATCTCGTAGGCTTCCTCACTGTTTCCGCCGAAGAAAACAGGTCTGCCCTGCTTGATTATGCCGCACTTGTGGGAAGCTATCTCCGCGATAGTGTCTCCGAGGAAAGAACTGTGGTCTTTCTGGACGTTGGTGATAACAGACATCACAGGTGCTTTTATAACGTTGGTGGAGTCAAGGTCGCCGCCCATTCCGCACTCAACGACTGCTATATCGCAGTTTTTACGCACAAAAAGCTCGAATGCAGCCGCCGTGAGAACTTCAAATTCAGTAGGCTTTTCGTCCATGCTCTCACATATGGGAGCTATATCGCCGATAAGGTCGGCGAAGTCCTGCTCGGAGATCTCCTCGCCGCCTATACGGAAGCTGTCCGTAACTTTCGTGATAGCAGGTGAGGAAAAGCCCCCGACTTTATAGCCTGCACTTTTCAGCACCGAGGTGAGCATTGCTCCGAAAGAGCCCTTTCCGTTCGTACCTGCGATATGTACTGTTTTCACTTTGTCCTGCGGGTCGCCCATAAGACGGAGAAGCTCGGTCACACGGGAAAGTCCGAGAAGGCTGCCGCGCTCGGCAGCCTTCTTCATATAGTCAAGTGCTTCCTGATAGTTCATCATTTCTTTATCTTTTCAAGCTCTGCTGAAAACGCTCTGTTTTTCAGCATGAGGTAGATGATAGCTGTTTCGATAGCTGCTGTGATGAGATAGATCGGTACGCGGAGTATCAGTGTCTCAAAAGGTGTGCGATAATAAGCGTAAAGACCGATAGATGTTATAGTCATAGAGCCTACAGTGTGTCCGATAACTGTTGATATAGCTATCTTCGGAAGGAGCACCTTCTTCATGCCCTTCAGTGCGAAATGATAAGCAAGACCTGAGAAAAGTCCGATACAGGTCGAGCCTATGGTGATTATAGGATTGATAGCATAGCCCTTCAGTATACAGCCGATAACGTCTGCGACAAGTCCCACAGCTCCGCCGATGACGGGCCCGAAGAAGATGCCTGCCATCTGTATCGGAAGTCCGCCGAAGCCGATACGGATACTGTTGCCGATGTTGATAGCCGCAAATTTTCCGAGCACGATGCTCATTGCCACAAGAAGTGCCGCTACGATGAGCACCTTCGTGCTGCCGAAAAATCTGATATTCTGCTTTACTGCTGTTCCTCTGTTGTTTGTCATAAAAAAACCTCCTTTTCCTCACTCATACGACAAGAAAAGAAGGCATAGTCTCTTTTTAGTTGTCCTATGAAGCGGGATGCAAAATGCGAACCGTAAGCCGCAGCTTTTCGTTTGACCGACAACTCCCCGTTCGGTCAACACTGGAATACCCGAAGGTATAACGAACGCATTTTTACTCTTCAAAATATTGGCAGTACCTTACTGCACTATCATTATACAGCGTGAAAGCGGCTTTGTCAATAGCATAATGCACGATTTTCCGCCCTTTTTCACTCTTTGTCAATTTGCTCTAAATGCACATATAAGTGTGGTAAAATTAGGTTAAAAAGCTGAAAATGTATAAACCCCTTGACAAAACGTCACAATAGTGATAAATTATACTTAGCACTCGAAGAGTTAGAGTGCTAACGAGAGCATATCCCGAGATTGAAAGGTTGTGAGCATCGTGGACGACAGAAAGCTTAAAATACTTGCTGCTGTGGTTGACGAATATGTCAGGACGGGCGAACCCGTCGGCTCAAAGTCGATCTCTAAGCTCGAAAATATAAATGTTTCCTCCGCTACTATCAGAAACGATATGGCGGCGCTCGAACAGCTGGGATACCTTGAACAGCCCCATACTTCAGCAGGACGTATCCCCACTTTCAAGGGGTACAGACTGTATATCGACGAGCTTATGACTCCTCATGATCTTCCCGAGGAGGAAAAGCAAAGGCTCGATGAGATGCTCGGCGATAAGGATACTCCCGAAGAGCTTCTTGTGCAGAATGCGGCAACAGCCCTCACGGAAATAACTCACTGTGCTGCGGTAGTTTCCAACGCTGTACCAAGATTCTCGATAATATCTAAGGTGGAAGTTATCCCCACAGGCAAACGTCTTTACGTTATCCTGCTGATAACCTCCAACGGAAGCATTAAAAACAAGGCTTGCAGACTCGAATTTGATCTCAGCCACGAACAGCTTGATTTCTTTACACATTATATAGAAGAAAACCTCAGCGGCGTTTCCGTTGAGGAACTTTCAGAGGAAATGTTCGATAAAATGGTTGCAGCAGTAAGCGCCTACATGGTGTCGCTGTCACCTCTCGTGAAAGGCATATGCGAGCTTTCCGAGGATCTCCGTCAGGAAGAACTCACAGTAAGCGGCAGCGAAAAGCTCCTCTCCTGTGAAGAACTCGACAAAATGGAGGTCGTAAGATTCATCGAACACAAAGACGGTCTCTCCCAGCTCCTTGAAAACGCTTTCAGCGGAATCCAGGTTAAATTCGGAGCAGAGAACGACAGCTTCGCAATAGGCAATTCAAGCCTCATCGTCTCAAAGTACCGCAAGGGCGGCAAGGAGGCAGGCTCCCTCGGAATTATCGGTCCGATGAGAGTCGATTACAAAAAGATAATCCCTTACGTCGAATACCTGACACAGAAGATATCTTCTCTTATGGACGGTGCAGACGACGACATCATAAGCGCTCCGACAGATAAGTTCGAGCCATAGAAAGGAGAAATGACCGATGGAAAAAAATGAGAATATCTCCGAGAACACAGAGGAACTCGAAAAGGAAACATCGGAAGCTGCCGAAGAGTGTGCAGATGCTCTTGATGAGGACGACGCAGCAAGCGAGTACAATGATACCGCTTCACAGTTCTCGGATTTAGAGGACGCTCTCGCGGAGGCAAACGATAAATACGTCAGACTCTATGCAGAGTACGACAACTACCGCAAAAGGACAGCTAAGGAAAAAACAGAGACATATCAGAACGCCTCTGCTCAGTGCGTGGAGAAGCTCCTCCCCGTTCTTGACAGCTTTGAACGCTCCCTCGAAGCAGAATGCTCCGACGAGAACTTCAAAAACGGCATGGGTATGATCTACAATCAGTTCAAGAACTTCCTGACACAGATGAATGTGAAAGAGATAGAAGCTCTCGGCGCTGAGTTTGATCCTAATATACACAATGCTATACAGCAGCTCGACGGCACTGATTACGCAAGCAATCACGTATGTTCAGTGTTCCAGAAGGGCTATATGATCGGCGATAAGCTGGTAAGACCTGCTATGGTGGCAGTCGCAGTTTAGCCTTTCAGAGAACGCCGTGAGCGGCGTTCCGCAATAACATCAAACAAAACAATCAAATCCGTCCGCAGCGCGGACACCATCGGCTGTAGACTAAAGGCTCACGGCTGATGGCTTATAGATTAGGAGGAATATATTATGGGAAAAATCATTGGTATCGATCTTGGTACAACTAACTCTTGCGTAGCAGTTATGGAAGGCGGCAACGCTGTCGTTATCCCTAACAACGAAGGTGCAAGAACTACTCCTTCAGTCGTTGCTTTCACAAACAACGGCGAGCGTCTCGTAGGTCAGGTGGCTAAGAGACAGGCTATCACAAACCACGACAGAACAGTTTCTTCTATCAAGAGACATATGGGTTCTGATTATAAAGTTGCTATCGAC
>NZ_JAILNU010000098.1 GCF_024691275.1 Ruminococcus sp.
TAATAATATATAGAACTGACCGTGACAACATAAGATGATCAATTCTTCAACATTCTGTTCAACATTTCAACATTTTACATTTAAACTGTGCATATCGCCAAAGTTTGTGAAAGTTTCAAGAATAGACTTGATTTATCTTAAAAAGATGGTAAAATATAGTTAGCACTCAAAGAAAGAGAGTGCTAAAAATCATTTTCGTTTATTCTTATTATTCAGGAGGTATATATTATGACTATCAAACCATTACAGGACAGAGTTGTCGTAAAAATGGCTGAAGCTGAGGAAACCACTCAGAGTGGCATCATCCTCACAGGCTCCGCTAAGGAAAAGCCCGAATTCGCTGAGGTAATCGAGGTAGGCCCCGGCACATCAGATGTTAAGATGGAAGTAAAGAAGGGCGATAAGGTCCTCATTTCCAAGTACTCAGGTACTAACGTTAAGCTCGACGGTGAGGAGTATATCATCGTAAGAATGGAAGACATACTCGCAATCGTTAAATAATGCGTAATTCATAATTCGGAATTCGTAATTATGGTATCGCCTTACGGCGATGTATCTAAATATTAAAATTCGTGAGCGTATGCGAACACATTTAATTACGCATTACGAGTTAAGAATTGATTCAAAGGAGATTTTATCATGGCTAAGGATATAAAGTACGGCGAAGACGCAAGAAAAGCACTTCAGGCAGGTATCGACAAGCTTGCTGATACAGTAAGAATAACAATGGGTCCTAAGGGCAGAAACGTTGTCCTTGACAAGAAGTTCGGCGCTCCCCTCATCACTAACGACGGTGTTACTATCGCTAAGGATATCGAGCTTGAGGACGCTTTCGAGAACATGGGCGCTCAGCTCGTCAAGGAAGTTGCTACAAAGACTAACGATGCTGCCGGTGACGGTACAACTACTGCTACTCTCCTCGCTCAGACTATCGTTCGTGAGGGTATGAAGAATATCGCAGCAGGCGCTAACCCGATGGTTCTCAAGAAGGGTATCGCAAAGGCTGTTGACGCTGCTGTAAAGGCTATCGTTGACAACTCAAAGGCTGTTCAGGGCAGCGAGGATATCGCAAGAGTAGGTACTGTTTCTTCTGCTGACGAGAACGTTGGTAAGCTCATCGCTGAGGCTATGGAAAAGGTAACTTCTGACGGAGTTATCACTATCGAAGAAAGCAAGACTGCCGAGACTTACAGCGAAGTAGTTGAGGGTATGCAGTTCGACAGAGGCTACATCTCACCTTATATGGTTACAGATGCTGACAAGATGGAAGCTGTTTACGATGACGCTTACGTTCTTATCACAGACAAGAAGATCTCATCTATCCAGGAGATCCTCCCGCTTCTCGAGCAGATCGTAAAGATGGGCAAGAAGCTCGTTATCATTGCTGAGGACGTAGAGGGCGAAGCTCTTACAACTATTATCCTTAATAACCTCCGCGGCACATTCAAGGTAGCAGCTGTTAAGGCTCCAGGCTTTGGCGACAGACGTAAGGAAATGCTCAAGGATATCGCAGTTCTCACAGGCGGCGAGGTAATTTCTTCCGAGCTCGGTCTTGAACTCAACGAGACAACTATTGAGCAGCTCGGTCAGGCTAAGCAGGTAGTTATCCAGAAGGAGAACACTATCATCGTTGACGGTGCAGGCGACAAGAAGGCTATCGAGTCAAGAGTTCACCAGATCCGTGCAGCTATTGAGACAACTACTTCCGACTTTGACCGCGAGAAGCTCCAGGAAAGACTTGCTAAGCTCGCTGGCGGTGTTGCAGTTATCAAGGTAGGTGCTGCTACAGAGATCGAGATGAAGGAAAAGAAGCTCCGCATCGAGGACGCTCTTGCAGCTACAAAGGCAGCTGTTGAAGAGGGTATCGTAGCAGGCGGCGGTACAGCATTCGTAAATGCTATGCCTGCTGTAAACAAGCTTATTCCATCACTTGACGGCGACGAGAAGACAGGTGCTAAGATAATCCTCAAGGCACTTGAAGCTCCTGTACGTCAGATCGCTGAGAACGCAGGCCTTGAGGGCAGCGTAATCATTGACAAGATAATCCGTTCACGTAAGGTCGGCTACGGTTTCGACGCTTACAACGAGGTTTACACAGACATGATACCTGCCGGTATCGTTGATCCTACTAAGGTTACAAGAAGCGCACTCCAGAACGCAGCTTCTGTAGCATCAATGGTTCTTACAACAGAGAGCCTTGTTGCTGATATCAAGGAAGATGCTCCTGCTGCTCCTGCAATGCCAGCAGGCGGAATGTATTAATGCAGCGTGACGCAAAAGTAATATAAAAGTTAAAGGCGAACTCGATTATTCGGGTTCGCCTTTTTCTGTAGGGGCGGATAATATCCGCCCGAAAATATTGGGCGTAGGGAACGCCGTCCACGGCGTTCCGAAAATGAGAAAGCGAACCATTTAAGGTTCGCTTTATTAGTACATTTCCTGTTCAAGAGAGCGGAACATATCCGCGTCAAAAAAATCCGAGATAGTCATATCAAGGCCGTCGCACAGCTTTTTTATCGTGACAATGCCGATATTCTTGGCTTTGTGGTTCACGATATCGTTTACAGTGGATTGCGTTACTCCCGAAATAGTCGAAAGCTTATTTACGGTTATGTTGTTTTGTTTGCATAGTTCGATTATGCGAGCTGAAACAGCTTCCGAAATATTCATATGAATGCTATCCTTTCATGTTATATTACATAAATAATAATAGCATTTTTTGTTGCATTTTATTGTCGGTAAACCGTTGACTTGTTTATTATTTTGTGATAAAATATAATCAACGGTAAACCGTTAGATTTGAAAGGGGAGATCTTTATGAAGAAAAGGTATAGTAAATTTTTTGCGTATATTCTTGCAGGTTCTGTAACGAGTTGCATCACACTTTCTTTTGGAGTTATATCTATGTTGTTCGCAGGGAAGAAAATCGAAGACTCTAAGAAGTTGATTCTTGTTTATTTGGTATGGATAGTAATTTCTGCTTTTATAGCATTTCTTCTGACGAAAAGACTTAATAGACGTACACCTGAAGGAGAAAGATTAGCAACGTGGTTTCGTGCATACTGGCTTGGTTTTCGTATAGCTTTTAAAATTGCATTATGTTTTACCCTTATCCTCTTACCCAAAATGAAGGGAATGCATTTGAACGTTTCCGAACAAGATGAGTATGAGCCGCATTGGTACGATGACCGCAGAAAGGTTCGTGACCCGAACGGCACAGAGTACAAAGTCGGCAGGTCGGGTGACTACATAAAAGACAGTTCGGGAAACTGGATAAAAGTGTATAGAGCCGATAACGGCGACCCGTACATTGAAAAAGATTCCGAGAAAATATGGCTTCAATAAGCAAAAATGCGAACCCGTTTTTACAGGTTCGCATTTTTCTGTAGGGGCGGATAATATCCGCCCTACGCAGTTAAAAAACCGCCTGCATAAAGCAGGCGGTTTCTCATTCATCAACAAATGTACTTTTGTATTCCGCGACTCTTGCCTTGTCGCCGTGGCAGTCCACCTCGATGTCCTCGCGCTTGATAAGCCTTAATATCAGGAAGAAAAGCAGTGAATAAGCAATAGCGTTTATCATGATACTGAAATAAATTCTCAGTCCGAGGATATTGCCCAGCATACCTGCGAACATGATAGCGATGCATATAAGAACGCTTGCTTCGAGCTTCTTTTTGTCGGTATCGAGCTGTACGAACGTGAGACATACCAGTCCCGACAGTACAGAGTGTACAATAGCAAGCAGGAGCGAATAAGGCTTATATGCAGATATCCTGTAGGAGTTGAGCTCCAGTATCATCATGGCTCCTTCGAGGACGATATACAGCGGCAGACATATCTTTAGTAACCTTCTTGCCCTCATAGCCGTAGCCATGAGCCAGCAGCCCCATATAAACAGGGCAAAGCCGCTGAATTCCACTGTATACGCCATAAATTCGAGGGTGTTTGAGAGTACGGAATCTGCATTATATGTCACATAGAATATCAAGCATATGATACAGAAGCCGACAAACAGCAGATTTGCGATCATGCAGTATTTAAGTCCGTTGTTAAGACGTTCGTGCATAGACAGCTCCTTAACCGAGTGCTTTCAGAGCTCTCTGTCCGATATCTTTTCTGTAGTGAGCGCCGTCGAAGCTTATCTTGGCAACTCCCTCGTAAGCCTTATCAAGAGCAGCCTGCAAGTTATCGCCCTTAGCTGTAACGCCGATAACTCTTCCGCCGTTTGTAAGGAACTCGCCCTTATCGCTGAGCTTAGTACCTGCATGGTATACGAAGCAGCCGTCTACCTGACCCTTATCGTCGAAGCCGTTCATAACGATGCCCTTTGGATAGCTCTCAGGGTAACCGCCGCTTGCCATAACTACGCAGGCGCAGCTGCCCTTATGCCACTTGATGTCAACCTTATCGAGCTCATGGTTGTATATAGCCTCGAATATCTCATAGAGGTCAGCGTCCAGCATCGGGAGAACTACCTGTGTTTCGGGATCACCGAAGCGGCAGTTGTACTCGATCACCTTTGGACCCTTTGGAGTAATCATAAGTCCGAAATAGAGACAGCCCTCAAATGTACGTCCCTCAGCGTTCATAGCATTCATAGTAGGGATAAATATTTTTTCCATGCACTCCTTAGCGATATCCTCTGTGTAGCATGGGTTAGGTGAGATAGTACCCATACCGCCTGTGTTGAGACCCTTGTCGCCGTCGAGAGCGCGTTTGTGATCCATTGAAGATATCATAGGAACCAAGGTCTTGCCGTCTGTGAAGCTGAGAACAGAAACCTCGGGACCTGTGAGGAATTCCTCTATAACTATACGAGCGGAGCTCTTACCGAATTTGAGCTCATCTATCATCTCGTGAACAGCTGCAACAGCCTCATCCTCGTTCTGAGCGATGATAACGCCCTTGCCGAGTGCAAGACCGTCAGCCTTGATAACAGCAGGGTAGCTATTCTGCTCTTTGAGGTAAGCGATAGCCTTGTCGGACTCTGTGAATACCTCATAGAAAGCAGTAGGGATATTGTACTTCTTCATAAGCTCCTTGGAGAAAACCTTAGAGCCTTCTATAATAGCAGCGTTAGCCTTAGGACCGAATGTCATGAAGCCCTCTGCCTGTAAAGCGTCTACCATACCGAGTACCAGCGGATCGTCAGGAGCAACAACTACCATATCAGGCTTGAGCTGTTTTGCGAGAGCAACAACGCCGTCAACGTCTGTAGCGCCAACATTGAAGCACTCAGCGTACTTTGAGATACCGCCGTTGCCCGGTGTGCAATAGAGCTTGCCAACCTTCGGGCTTTCAGCCAGCTTCATGATGATAGCGTGTTCACGACCGCCGCCGCCTACTACTAATATGTTTTTCATTAAAAAATTCCTCCTGTATGTAAGATTACATTTTTTTATTTAATATCCTTTATGGTAATGCCGTCAAGCATTTCTTCAATATCTGCCTTGTCGGTGTCTGCATGGTAAGAAGCGAATATTTCGTAAAGCAAACCGTCTTTTTCAAATAAATACCGCTCAAAGCTGATACAGTATTTTTTGTCATCGTTTTGAAGTATTTTTCGTTCAATATAAATGTGTTCGCAATTAATTCCGAACATCTCCTGTTGATCCCTGATTACTGTGGTATATTTTTCTTTGTGTTCTTTTGTTGAATTATATGATTTATCTGCAAGTTCAGCAGGTGAAGAATCGTATTCTTTTTTTACAGATACAGCTACATAGGGATAAAAAAGTTTGTCTGCATTATCTATTTCAGCAAATTGCTCTTTGACAATAAGAGTACTTTCTCGATATGGACCTTCTGTAATGTCATTTGTTCTGTCGGTACAGATGTATTTTGAACCTGTGTTTATGCTTATGTAATCGAAGTCATATACATCGGGCTTATTTGCAATACGATCATCAGATTTGTATTTAATACTTTTAACGATACGTTCTAAGACTCTTTTTACACGTTTTTCAGCCGAAGGCTTGCAATCTGCATATATATGCAGAAAATAAGTATCTGCGTTGATGATATATCCCATATTGAGTTCACCATTGACTTCGAGATACCTTTCAGATGAAAAGAAATAACCATTGTATGGAGAGTCTATGAGCTTATCATATACAGCATGTTTTTCGGTTGAATGAAAGTTCATATATGCGCCCGTTGTATCAATTTTATCGTTGAAAGGGATAGCGTCTACAGATATTTTTGCACCCATGCTTTCAAATACATACTCGTTACTGTTTACAAGTGACGAGCCGGAATCGACTTTGAAGCCATATGGTACTTTGAAGCTGAAACGCTCTGTTTTATATTCTTTTGAAGGTATGGAATGATAATAAATAAAACCGAAAACACCTGCTATTGCAAGTACAATGACAGATAAGATGATTATTAGAATTTTTTTCATAGTTAAATTACCCCAATTTTAGATTTACCCTTATATCATTTTATAATAACGAACGGTACAGAACCACTTCTGCTCATTCGCTAAAAGCTTATTATATTTTGATCCCTTTTGTCATTCCATTTTTATTTGGTGTTTTTCCTGCGTATATCTCGATAGCAGCACAGCAGAACACCATTATGAAAGCCGCTGTGACAAGGAAGCTTGTAAAGCTTCTTATAGAGTTTATGGAAGCAGTCATAGCAGCCGTGCCTGCGCCGTAGGAAGTGGTTATGAGCGAGAAAGATATTCTGTCAATGATAATAGAAGCTGTTATATTGATGATATACAACACACCTGCCAGCAGCAGTGTGACGATGCCTCTATTGTGCTTCATATCCAGTCTTACATAGTTTACGGCAGAAAGTATGCCGATAGGAGCGGCTACAATAAGAGCTTCTGTGATAAGTGTGATCTTGATTTCTGTAGGCAGCCCCTCAGCGGTTATATGATCGCCGAAAAAAAGTGTATGCAAAGAAAAGTGGTTATTCATTATAAAGAATATATCCAGCGCCAGCTTAGCTACGCAAAAAAGAGCTGCGGTTATTTGTGTGATTCGTAGTGCGTTTGGTTTTTGCATTTTAGTCTCCTTGATTATTTGTACTTTAAATGTTTTACATGACGATCTTCGTCGATTCCGAGTGCAGCAGCCGTGCATACGAGCACCAGTGCGCCGACGAGGAGTATACTAAAGAAAAATGTTGCATATTCCGTGCGCTGTATGAGCAGCTTTTCGGAACGTGTATCCACAATAGACGAGTGTGACGTAAAGAGTGCTATGGCGTGTTCGGCAACAAAACCGAGGATCCACAGTGCAGGAGCAGCTTTAAGAGTGCGTCTGCAACGTTTTGCAGAGAAAGCCCAGCCTGTACAGCTTATTATGTAAATGAAGAATGGCACCCATGGTATCCATGAAAGGCACAGTATCACTTTACATTTGCCTGATATCATCATATTCGGGTAGAGCTCCTTGAATGCGTCGCTTGAAACAGCGTCTGTGACGGCTCCCGAAAGGATATAGGCAAGAATAGTTATGATAACGTACACACCGCAGAAAATAGCGGCTAAGATATATAGATTTTTCAGCGAGATAGAATTATAGTTACTGTTCATATGGTCGCCTCCGAATTAGATAAAAATATAACACACGGTATTATTCCGTATTAAATTTATTGCATAACTATAGTATATCATACTGGTGCAGATTTTGCAAGCCATTTATTGTTCTGATTCAGAGGGATTTATCTGGAGAAGGCTCAGTTCACTTACGCATTATCAGTCACTTTTAATGTGCTGAGCAGATCGGCTATTTTTACATCGACAAATCCGAAATTTGAGCTCTCTGCATAGACACAGAGGTACTTGCCGCCGCAGTCGGCAAAATAGGTTCTTGCGTGGGTATTTTCATCGACAGCCCATTCGTAATAAGAAAACGAGAATTTCGCTGTTACAAGAGGCCCTGTAAAGATTATATTTTCGTTTTTGCTTGCTTCCTCGACTATCTCCTGAGCAGTTTTGCCGCCGTGATCGTCATCGGATATATAGACTGATACACCGCATGAAACTATGTCCTTGTCGGTTATCATGCGCAGGTCGCAGGTATCATTTTCGCTGCTTTTGTAAGCCCATATTCTCGGATCTGCGTAGAGCGAGAAGCCTTTTCCGCTGTATGTGCCGTTATCGAAAGAGGTATTCTCGTCGTGAACAGCGGCAGTGATAGGCTGAGTTGTCTGTTTTTCGTCAGAAGTGCTTTTTTTCTCGCAGCCGCACATAGCTGCCGCGATCAGAAGAGCTGCGATGAAGGCTTTAAAAGAATGACTTTTCATATATTACTCCATAATGTAAGGCTGCGGTCATACTCTGACCGCAGCCTTGATCTACTTATCTATCAGTGGTGGAACAGACGAATGCCTGTGAATGCCATTGCGATATTGTACTTGTTGCAGGTCTCGATAACATTATCATCGCGGATTGAACCGCCTGGTTCAGCGATATATTCAACGCCTGATTTCTTAGCGCGTTCGATGTTGTCGCCGAATGGGAAGAAAGCATCGGAACCGAGGCAAACGCCTGTGTTCTTTGCGAGCCATGCTTTCTTTTCCTCGCGTGTGAATACAGCAGGCTTGACCTTGAAGATACGCTGCCATTCGCCTTCGCGGAGAACGTCCTCGTACTCATCGCCGATGTATACGTCGATAGCGTTGTCGCGGTCTGCACGGCGGATATCGTCAACGAACTGAAGACCCATTACCTGTGGAGACTGTCTCAGCCACCAGTTGTCAGCCTTCTGACCTGCAAGACGTGTGCAGTGGATACGTGACTGCTGACCTGCACCGATACCGATCGCCTGACCGTCCTTAACGTAGCAAACGGAGTTGGACTGAGTATATTTCAGAGTGATGAGAGAGATAAGGAGGTCGTCCTTCTTGTCGTCGGGGATATCCTTATTTTCTGTAACAACGTTAGCGAGAAGCTCACGGTTGATATCCAGCTCATTGCGTCCCTGCTCGAAGGATACGCCGTAAACCTGCTTTGTCTCGATAGGAGCAGGCTTGTAGTTCTCGTTCATTTTGAGTATGCAGTAAGTACCCTTTCTCTTTGATTTGAGTATCTCAAGAGCCTCGGGATCGTAATCGGGAGCGATAACGCCGTCTGATACCTCACGCTGGATCATCTTAGCTGTGCAAACGTCCACCTTGTCTGAGAGAGCAATGAAGTCGCCGTAAGAGGACATTCTGTCAGCGCCTCTTGCTCTTGCGTAAGCGCTTGCAAGTGGAGAAAGCTCACCAAGATCGTCTACCCAGTAGATCTTCTTGAGGTCGTCGCTGAGAGGTCTGCCGATAGCAGCTCCGGCAGGGGATACGTGCTTGAATGAAGTAGCTGCGCACATACCTGTAGCAGCCTTCAGCTCCTTAACGAGCTGCCAGCCGTTGAAAGCGTCGAGGAGGTTGATATAGCCGGGCTTGCCGCAGAGAACCTCGATAGGGAGCTCGCTGCCGTCAGCCATATAAACTCTTGACGGTTTCTGATTTGGGTTACAGCCATATTTTAACTGCATTTCATTTGACATGGTTAATGTCCTCCTTATATTAATTCATAATTCTTATTTCTTTTGATCTGCCTTATTGACTTTTCTTATTCTGTCGAGCTCTTTGCGGATATTGCCGACCCATTCGGTGTCGCCGTTGGTTATGCGGTATACCCTGAAGCCGTATGCGATGCCGTTTTCGTAGACTGACTTTTCGTCATCCACATGGAGGTCGATGCGATAGACCGAGGGGTACTTCGATGGAAAATTCTTCCTTCCTCTTGCGACCTCTTTTTCATGCCGCGAAGCGTTGACGATACTGTCGATCCTTATGCCGTAGTGTTTGAAGATACCGCGGATATACTTTTCGCTCCTGTTGGAGGTGGTATATATCCAAAGCTCGGTATCGGAGTTGTTTATCTCTGTGAGGAGCTCCACAGCGCCTTTTCTCAGTTTGTCCTTGTAGATAAGGCTGTACGGGAATTTCAGTTCGGGTTCTGTGGGGACTTCCGCAGGATTCACGAAAAGCGTTTCATCAAGATCAAATGATATTTTCATATTTATAATTATACGCAGTTGGTATTATTGAAATAATAAGAAGATAGCGCCTATAAAGAAGCAAACTATAGCTATGAACAGGAACAGCAGAAAGAACTCTATACCTGTTTTTAACTTCTTTGGCGGCTCGATGTTACCGTTGGGGATAGTACTGCCGTTTGGTATATTTCTTGCAATGACAAGCGGCCCCACAAAGAGCAGGAGAGCTGCAAGAAAGAGCAGAGTAACTGACAAGATAAGGAACTTGTGGGGCATAAAGAAGGTTATCCAGCCGCCGAGGCTTAAAACTGTCTTTATGATGCCGATGAGGATCGACTGGTTTTTCCATTTCATCATGTCGGCATTGTATCTTTCCATGATGACAGGATCAGGCTGAGGCTGTAATTCAGCGTCAGCCTTACCGAAGCATATCATGTTTCCGCAGTAGCGGCAGGTGAATTCGGTCTGACTGGTGTCGCCGTCCACAATAGCATTGCATGACGGACAAGTGATACGGATATTTGACATTTTATTATTCTCCCATAATACTCTATATCATTTATTGTTGTTAAGAAGAGTAAGACAACAGTGGATATCAGCCGTGAATTATAGCATATAAAATAGCAGAACAGAAAGCAGCTCCGCCCATAAGCAGAAAGCCCATACCTATGGTTTTGAACAGCAGACCCGTTTTTGAGACATTATCAATGGCGAAGTCCTTGTACTCATCTCTGAACAGCGGATAATTCGCACATTTCAAGATAGAGCATACGATATGTGAGAATAAAGCGATCATTATGAGCATAACGCCGATGGCGATAAGGTCGCCTTCTTCGTCATCGCTTACAACAGCTGCCAGAAAACCGAGGAAGAACAATAAGCTTGTTATAGTATACATACGGTTTCTTTTCTTTATCCAGAGCTTCATAGCTGCCTTGTACTGCTTTTCGGCGTTCAGGCGCTTGTCGAGGTCGCTTACCTTTCCGCGCAGACCTATTGCTTCAGCCTCGGCCTTTGCATCATCGAAGCATACCTCAGAGCCGCAGTACGGGCAGGTGCCGAAGTAAGCGTCTTTCTTGCGTTCAACGCCCGCTCCGCAGTGAGGGCACTGTATTGAGATAATATCCATTATATTACTTACCACCTATGTTATATAATGTCGGATTATTTGTTCTTGTTTACTATGCGTGTCTCCTCAGCATTTGTTTCGAGGTCTACGTAGCGAACGAAGAGTGAAACCTTGTTATCAGCGTTGAGGTTGTTCCAGAGCATATCTGTGAACTCGTCGATATTGCCGCTGATGCCTACGAGCTTAGGTTCGCCCTCAAAGCTTGGAAGCGGATTGCCGTCGCCCATATAAGTATGGATAAAGTGACCTTCGCCTGCGACAGGATTTGTATATGTGAAGGTATATCTCTGACATGAATCAGGGTTGCCGTTAGCGCTCTTGAGGATAGACATAGCGTAGTTGAAGCCCTTGTTTTCGAAGTGGAGTATTCCTGAGATACGAGGTGTATAGTTAGGAGCATCGTCCTCGAATTCGCGTGTGCGGAGAGCCTGCTCGAAGGTATACTGCTTGTCCATAAGCTCGTAGATAGTATCTGTCTGGTCGCCGTTAGTAACGATGAGCTTATTGCCGAGAACTCTTACGGGAGCGTAGATGATAAGGTGTGGGTCTGTGAGCTTAGAAGGGTCGAAAGCTTCTGTGCGAATGCCCTTGCCGTCCTCGATGAATACGCGGTTGCGGCTGTTTTCACTTCTGCCCATGATGAAGTAAGCGGTAACAGCATACTTTCCGCAGTCGGATCTGCCGATAACGATACCTCTGCCTGGGTAAGCATTTGTGCTGAGTTCCTTTGCAAGATCAAGCTTTTTCATAATAATAGCTCCTTTCGGGAATGGTTTAATTATACTTGAACAGTATGGTCATTATCAGATCAAAAAGCAGTAATCCGAAGACCACAAGTGTTATGATATTGAGCGTTTTCTTTTTCGGCTTTGCCAGCAGCCGATCGTAGAAAGGCTGCACCAGATACATGAATAACATTCCGCCCAAGCCGAAGCGGACAGATGTGCTCAGAGCGATACGCGCCTGAAAATTGTATTTGTACCGTGCATAAGTCTGCCACGGCCATGCACCTGTTGTGTATTCAAAGATGTATGTAGCGATAAGCTCGACTATTGTTGCCACTGTCATACAGCCGAGGAAGATTAGCAGCGGTTTGGCTATATTCAGCCATTTGTTGTCCTTTTTCTTCATCAGGCGGCTGAAAAACAGCAGAAACAGCAAAGCTCCCACTCCGTACACGGGAACGTAAGGACCATACATCTCGCCCCTGTTATGAAATCCCCAGCGGTACACTACGACTTCGAGAAAGACCTCATAGCACCAGCCGAGGAAGGCATACATCCAGAAGCACAGAAAGAGCTTCTGAATAATTTGTTTTTCCAATAATTCCTTTATTTTCTGCATTGGGTTATTTAACGTAAGCCTTTCCGTTGATTATCTCTATCCTGTCCTGACAGAAGAGAGATACCGCCTCGGGGAGTATCTTCCACTCAGCCTGTTCCATTATGCGCTTTTGGAGTGACTCTGGAGTATCACCGTTTTCTACGGGGACAGCTTTCTGTATTATTATTGGTCCGCCGTCACACTCCTCGGTTACGAAATGTACCGTTGCGCCCGAGAGCTTCACTCCTGCCGCGAGAGCAGCCTCATGGACGTGCAGTCCGTAGAAGCCCTTTCCGCAGAAGCTGGGTATCAGTGCAGGGTGAACGTTCATCATTTTGTAGGGGAACGCCTTTACTACCTGCTCGTCGAGTATGGTCATGAATCCCGCATATACCACAAGGTCTGCCTTTTCCTCGATGAGAGCGTCGGTTACTGCCTTTGTG
>NZ_JAILNU010000029.1 GCF_024691275.1 Ruminococcus sp.
CTTTTTCTGCAGATCCTGCAGAAGCGCTGCGCCTCTTGGTAGACCTGTGAGTGAAGCTGGGATAAATACTCTTTCGGCGTAAACTGTAAGTGTAACGCCCTTGTTAACAACGTGCTGAACAACACCCTCGAGGACTGTGCCTTCCTCCTGAGCCTTAACTATCTTCTCGTAACCTGCCTGCTCATCAACCTTCTTCTTGGAAAGAGCAACAGTACCCTCTGCATCATTTACCTTGATAACGATGAGGTCGATCTCATCGCCAACAGAAACGATGTCAGCAGGCTTCTGTGAAGGATCGTCTGTGAGGTCATCAATATTAACATAACCTGTATGCTTTGTGCCAAGATCAACGATAGCTTCTGTATTGTTTACAGCAACAACTGTGCCCTTAACTTTCTCCCCTGTATGTATTTTTTTGAATGACTCATCGAGTGCCTGAGCAAAATCGATATCTTCATCCTGAGCTGCAAGAATTTCATTTTCTGCCATTTTGGTTTGTACCTCCTTGATTATATAAGCCGGGGTTGAAGCCCCTGCCGTAATGCCGATCCTGTCGGCATTGGGAAGCTTTAAAGTCCGAAGCTCGTCCGAATTTTCGATATGATAAGTATCACAGTATCTGCTGCACACCTCATACAGCTTTACCGTATTCGAGCTATGTCTGCCTCCAACGACCAGCATGATATCGGAGTTCTTAGCAAGATCTGCTGCATCAGACTGCCTTGTATCAGTAGCGTTGCAGATAGTATCGAATATAACTATGTTCGGGTCGTTCTTCGGGATCACGTTTAAACAATCATCCCATACTACTATATTATACGTCGTTTGCGCCACAATTGCAAGCTTTTTTCCAAAATTTTTATAGTTTTTTTCAAAAAAGTCTTTTAGCTCAAAGTTGTCCTTAAAAACAAGGCAATTTTCGTCACAATGACCAACAATACCCTGCACTTCAGGGTGTGATGCATCGCCTGCAATAAGGATAAAATAGCCTTCCGCGGACTTTTCGGCAACGATTTTGTGTATGCGTGAAACGAAGGGGCAGGTAGCGTCCAGCATACGGTTGCCCTTTGCTTTTATCTGGTCGTATATTGCTTTTCCGACACCGTGGGAGCGTATCACGACGGTCTCGTCGGGGCGGAGCTCATCGACGGAATCTATTATTCTTGCGCCCTTGGACTTCATATCGTTCACAACGTCCTGATTGTGTATGATAGGGCCGAGAGTAGCAACGTTCGTGTTGTTTTCGAGCTCTCCGTAGACCATTTTCACGGCTCTGTCCACTCCGAAGCAGAACCCTGCTGATTTTGCGACAGTGACCTTACTCATTATTTTTTTCCTCCTCGGGAGCAGCAGTATCAGCAGAGCTCTCCTCCAGACGCTTCAGGAAGCCTTCTTCGCCTTCCTCGCCGTAAACGAGGGCTTTGATATCTTCCATGTAGCGGTTCTTGAGCTTTACCAGCTGACGGGGATTTGGCTCGTCGCATATCTCGCAGTATTCCGCAGGATCAATAGGTTCGCCGAACTTTATGGTGATGGGGGTGCGGAATTTCAGCTCGTCGCCGTAAACGATGCCGACAGGTATGAGCTTAACGCCCGATTTAGCCGCAATTAGAGCTGCGCCAACGTGTCCCTTGCCGACCTTGCCGTTCTTGGAGCGTGTTCCCTCGGGGAATATGATAAGGTTCTTGCCCTTGTTAAGGCGTTCTATGGATATGTCTATGACCTGAGTATCGCCCTTTCCGCGGGATACGGGAAATGCACCGAACATCTTGATGAATGCGGCAAAGAACTTGTTCCTGAAAAGTTCCTCCTTAGCCATGAATGCAAGCTTTCCCGGTATATGACAGCCGAGGAACGGCGGATCGGTATTTGTCCTGTGGTTGCAGACATAGATGAAATTTGTACCGCGCGGTATATCTTTAAGACCTTCGGTGTTGAGTTTGTATAATATCTTGAAATAGGAACGGAGAATAAACTGAGCTAATTTGAATAATATCATAATGTCCTCCTTTTTCATATATTTGAGTGTGTGAAAAAAGCTTATAATTATTACAGATTCACTGCGGCTGTATATGCTGTGGAGAAGGCTATCTGCAAATTGAAGCCGCCTGTGTAGGCATCTACGTCGATGACCTCGCCTGCAAAGAACAGTCCGTTTACCAGTTTTGATTCCATAGTTTTGGGGTTTATCTCCTTTGTGGAGATGCCGCCGCTGGTGATTATCGCTTCGTCGATCGGTCTGAATCCCGATATCCTTACGGGGAAGGCTTTTATGAGTTCACCGAATCTTCGGCGCTGTTCCTTGGTGATGCCGTTTATTTTCTGTTCGGGAGCAATGCCCGACATTTTTACGATAACCGGTATAAGCTTTGCAGGGAGCAGTTTCCTGATGCCGTTCTGGAAGTCGCGGTTGAGGTTTTCGGCGAAATCACGCTGTATCCTTGCATCGAGCTGTTCGGGGGAGAGTGCGGGCTTCAGATCTATTATGAGCTTGCAGCGGTCAGGCTTCATATCACGGATATGGGAGCTTGCGCTGAGTACGAGGGGTCCCGACACGCCGAAGTGTGTGAACAGCATCTCGCCCATTTCCTTGTATATCAGCTTGTCGCCGTCCATAAGGCTGACAGTGACATTGCGGAGAGAAAGTCCCATCATCTCGGCACAGAACTTATCAGGAGAGGTCAGCGGCACGAGACTTGGTTTCAGCTCGGTGACCGTATGACCGAGAGTTTCTGCGAGAGTATAGCCATCACCCGTAGAGCCTGTGGCAGGGTAGGACTTGCCGCCGCAGGCTATGAGCACGGAATTTGCGCGGTATTCCTCGCCGCCTGCCTTTACTCCGCATACCGCACCGTTTTCAGTGAGTATCTTTGTAACGCGCTTGTTGATAACTTTAACGCCGAGCTTTTTCATTTCGTGAGCGAGAGCGTCTGCGATATCGTTGGCGTTGTCACTTACGGGGAATACCCTGTTTCCGCGTTCGGTTTTCAGGGGTACGCCCAGCTCCTCAAAGAAGCTCATAGTGCAGTCAGCGTCAAAGCATGCAAAGGAGCTGTAGAGAAAGCGCGGATTCACAGGGATATTCTTCATGTGCTCCTCAGTGGAGCTGTTATTGGTGACGTTGCAGCGTCCCTTGCCTGTTATTCGGAGCTTTCTGCCCAGCTTTTCATTTTTCTCGAAAAGCAGCACCGACTTGCCGAAACGTGCTGCGTGGACGGCGGCGAAGCAGCCTGCCGCTCCGCCTCCTATAATAATAGTATCAGTCATATTTATCTCCATTAGCCTGCGGGCTTGCTATCGGTTTGTGAGTTTTTTCAGTTTTTCACGTACTGCCGAGCGTCTTTCAGCCGCAGCCTTCTTATCTATGGTATATCTGCCGTCAGCGAATACGAGCACATCGCCTTCGGCAGCTTCTTTCGGGAGCTGTTCGCGTCTGAGCGTCACCATGCCGTTTTCGGTTTCGATAACGGCGAGGCAGCCTTCAAATCTGTCGATCACCATAGTCCGTCAGCTCCTTTCAGTGGTCACGTTCAGCGTATTGCCGTCAGACTCCACGATGATATTTCCGCGCGTATCTGTGCGGAACACCTGCTTAGTGTACTTGCGGATACGTTTTACAGTGCTGTCGGCAGGGTGTCCGTAGGGATTTTCTCTGCCGCATGAGATGACCGCGATATCGGGGCGGATAACGTCAAGGAGTTCCTTGCTCGATGAGTAGGCGCTGCCGTGATGACCTGCCTTGTAAAGATTTACCTTGCCAAGTCTTCCGCCTTTCAGCATAGCCGCTTCGGACTCTGCCTCCGCGTCGCCTGTGAGCATAAATGAGTTACTGCCGTGGGTGAGCAGGAAACTCACCGAGTAGTTGTTGATGTCGTCGTAACGGCTTCCGTCAGGAGCGATCAATTCTATATCAGCATCGCCGAGCCTGATTTTTCGTCCGACTGCTGCTTCCGATACGGTGACACCCGAATCGGCACAGCTGTCCAGAAAACGCTCGCAGAACACGGCTGTGGGGAGCTGATCGTCGGGAATGTGGGGGATAATGACTTCGCCCACATCGAATGTATCAATTATAGAATACATTCCGCCCATGTGATCGGAGTGAGGGTGAGTGGCTATGATATAATCGAGTCTGCTGACACCGAGCTGCGAAAGGTAGTTCTCGACATGATCGGAGTACTCGCTTTCACCGCAGTCCACAAGCATAGTCATGCCGCCCTCGGCGATAAATGTGCAGTCGCCCTGTCCAACGTCTATGAAGTGCATGACCAGCTTGTCTTCAACGGGAAAGACGGGCTTCGGTTTGAGAAAGTCCTTCCATACGATGAACAGTATCGCTCCGATGACGATCAGGGAGCAGATGGATCTCAGTGCTTTTTCTTTCCGTGCGGCGCGTTCTTTTTCACGCTTTTCGGCGAGTTCACGAAGGTATTGTTTTTGCTGCGCGGTGAGCCTGTATTTCTCTCCTGCGGCTTTGACGAAGCTTTCCGTGTCTTTGAAGTGTTTTGCCACGACTTGTCACCGCCTTTTCGGGGAGTATTGCCATGTCCGCGGGAGTCGTCAGCCACAAGGCATTTAGGTGACGTACCTATGAGGTCGCGTCTGCCTGCCGCTTTGAGGGCTTCGAGGACTATCTCCTTGTTCTGAGGTCGGAAATACTGGAGCAAAGCTCGCTGCATCGCCTTTTCTTTCGGAGTTTTCGGCACGTAGACCTTCTCCATGGTGTATGGGTCGAGCTCCGTGTAGAACATTGCTGTAGATATAGTTCCGGGGGTAGGGTAGAAGTCCTGTACCTGTTCGGGGCGTATCTTGTTCTCTTTCAGGAAAAGCGCTAAGTCAATAGCCTCATTGAGGGTACTTCCCGGGTGTGAGGACATGAGGTAGGGGACGAGGTACTGCTCCTTGCCCATGCCTTTGGTTATCTCGTAGAATCGCTTCTGGAAGCGCTTGTAGGCTTCGATGTGGGGCTTGCCCATTTTGTCGAGGACTACCGCCGAGCAGTGTTCGGGAGCTACTTTAAGCTGACCGCTTACATGGTGCATTATGAGCTCCTTCATAAACTCGTCGTTCTTGTCCTCGATGAGGTAGTCATAGCGTATGCCCGAGCGGATAAATACTCTTTTCACGCCCTTGACCTTGCGTATTTTCCGCAGCATATTGAGGTATTCGGTGTGGTCTACTTTCAGGGCAGGGCATGGCTTCGGTGCAAGGCATTTCTTACCCATGCACAGTCCCTTGCTGAGCTGTTTGTCGCAGGAGGTCATGCGGAAATTGGCAGTAGGACCTCCCACATCGTGTATGTAACCCTTGAAGTCGGGCATTTTTGTTATTCGTTCCGCTTCTGCGAGTACGGACTCCTCACTGCGGACAGTTACACGCCTTCCCTGATGCAGCGCTATCGAGCAGAAGTTGCAGTATCCGAAGCAGCCGCGGTTGTGGGTGATGGAGAAGCGCACCTCCTCGATACCCGGGACTCCGCCGAGAGCTTCATAGGACGGGTGTACAGCGCGTGTGTAGGGCAGGGAGTAGATGTGGTCGAGTTCCTTGGTGGTAAGACTGTAGGCAGGGGGAAGCTGTACCAGCATCATTTTGCCGTGACGCTGGATAATGGTCTTTCCGTAGACCTCGTCCTGCCAGTCGTACTGTATCTTCACGGCTTTTGCGTATTCGACTTTGCTGTCACGCACCTGCTCGAAGGACGGGCACTGAGCAGCTCCGAGGGGAGTGTTCACAGGCTCTGTCAGGTAGCAGGTACCGCGTATATCGTGGATATCGTGTATATTCTCGCCTGCGGCAAGACGGGTGCAGAGCTCCTGTATCTGATGTTCGCCCATGCCGTACATGAGAAGGTCGGCACCGCTGTCTACAAGGACTGACGGGCGGACTGCATCGTCCCAGTAGTCGTAGTGAGCAAATCGGCGCAGAGAAGCCTCAAGTCCGCCGATAACTATCGGGACATCGCCGAAGTACTCGCGGAGCTTCTGACAGTACACGATAGCTGCACGGTCGGGACGCTTGCCTGCCACACCTCCTGCGGTGTATGCGTCGTCGGAACGCTTGCGCTTTGCGGCGGTATAGTGAGCGACCATAGAGTCGATATTTCCCGCAGTCACAAGAAAGGCGTACTTAGGTGCTCCGAAGCGTCGGAAGTCGCGGTCGGTATGCCAGTCGGGCTGTGAAATAACGCCGACGGTGAAGCCCATGCTCTCGATGAGGCGGGTTACGATAGCAGCTCCGAAGCTTGGGTGATCGACGTAGGCATCGCCTGTTATATATATGTAGTCGAACTGCTCTATACCCAGCTCGTCCATTTCTTTTTTGGTTGTAGGAAGAAATCCTTCGTACATTATATCACCTTTCTTTTTTCAGCCGCCTGTGTGAAGTTTGGGAACGAAAGCTGAGAGTTTGCGGAGTTGTCTGCGGCAGGTATATTACACCAGAGACATTACATATATCTGGCAGGGGTTATCTTCGCCCCACAGCTCTCTTATGACCTCAAATTCCTTGAAGCCGCAGGAGAGGTAGAAGCGGTTGGTCTCGTCGTAGTCGTCATACACGCCCATCTGAACTGTCTTGACCTGAAGGAACTGGTATCCCTCGTCGCGGGCGATCTTCTTTGCGCCCTCAAACAAGCTTCTTCCGATACCTTTGCGGTGGAATTCTTTAAGAACGCCCATGACAGCTATCTCGGCGGTTTCCTTTCCTGTTTCTTTCAGGCACAGGAAGCCTGCGTATTCGCCGTTTTCTTTTGCAGCAAGGAATATCTGCTCAGCGCTTTCGGCGATATATTTTTCTCTGCTCTCATCGACCTCGAACCAGTCATGGAGAGCTTCGAGTATCTTCCTTGATATAGCTTTTTTTGTATCTTTATCTTTTATCTGTTCGATCATTGTATACCTCTTTGTTTATTTGTAAGTTGAAAAGAATGGCTGTGTTTGCGGTTTCGGATCGTGCTTTATATGGACGGCGTTACGCTGTTTACTCGTCCATGCGGCGCAGTCTCCACTCGTCGTACTGCATCTTCGACATAAGCACCTTTCGCGGCTTTGCGCCTTCGCTTGCGCCTATAACTCCGCGTTCTTCAAGCTCGTCCATGATACGGGCAGCTCTTGCGTAACCCAGTTTCAGCTTTCTCTGGAGCATTGATGTGGAGAGCTGTCCTGCGTCCACAGCTACCTTCATAGCGGCTTCGACAATATCCTCGTCACTTCCGCCGCCTGAGGAAGCTCCTGTGTCAGCGCCTGACGAGCCGTTCTGGGACTGAGTTGCCATGATATCAACGGCTTCGGTTATCTGCGGATCGTATTTAGCTTCTGTCTGTTCCTTGATGTAGCGGACTGTCTCGGAGATATCCTCATTGGACGAGAAGCAGCCCTGTACACGTATGGGCTTTCCTGCACCTATCGGCATATACAGCATATCGCCGTTGCCCAGGAGCTTGTCGGCTCCGCCCATATCAATAATTGTACGTGAGTCTATCTGGGACTTTACCGAAAGAGCGATTCGGCTCGGGATATTTGCCTTGATAAGACCTGTGATAACGTCCGTGGTAGGACGCTGAGTAGCAACAACGAGGTGCATACCTGCGGCACGTCCCATCTGAGCAAGGCGGCATATGTAGTCTTCAACGTCCTTGCCTGCAACGAGCATCATGTCGGCGAGCTCGTCGATGAACACGACTATCTGAGGCATAGCGGTGAGCTTTTCGTTCTGTGCTGCAAGGTCGTTGTATGAGCGCAGATCATTAGCTCCTGCTTCCGCGAAAAGATTATAGCGGCGCATCATCTCATTAACAGCCCAGCACAGTGCTCCTGCGGCACGTTTGCAGTCTGTTACGATAGGGATAAGAAGATGCGGGATATTCTCGAATATCTTGAACTCAACGATCTTAGGGTCGATGAGTATGAGCTTTACCTCGTCGGGAGTTGCATTGTAGAGGATACTCATTATTATGGAACGTGTGCAGACGGATTTACCCGAACCCGTAGTTCCTGCGATTATAACGTGGGGCATCTTTGCGATGTCGCCGAGGATAATATTGCCTGTGATGTCCTTGCCCACGGCAAAAGTGAGCTTGCTGCGTGAATCCCTGAATTCGGCGGAAGCGATTATCTCGCGCAGAGTTACCATATCCTTGGTGGTGTTCGGTATCTCGATGCCGACAGCTGCCTTTCCGGGGACAGGAGCTTCGATACGAACGCCCTGTGCAGCAAGACTAAGTGCGATATCGTCTTCAAGACCTTTTATTTTCGAGACCTTTATTCCGGGACCCGGCTGTATCTCGTATCTTGTTATGGAAGGGCCGCGGAAGATGTCCTTTATCTTGACTTCCACGCCGAAGCTGGAAAGGGTATTCTTTATGACCTCTGCCTTTTCGCGCATCTCCTCAACGGCTTCGGCACGGTTGGAGCGTACTTCGGGACGCGAGAGAAGGTCGATAGGCGGCAGGAAGTATATAGGCTTTTCCTCGGCAGGCTCTTCATCGGCTTCGTCCTCGGTGAGATCGACCTCCGGAGTATCGGGCTTGCCGTCGGCAGCCTTGCTTATGAGCTGTTCAAGTCCCTCATCTGTTGGGAGCAGCATTGTAGCTTCCGAATCGTCATGGCTGACAGGTGCGGCGCTGAGTTCGGGTGTTTCTTCCTCGGAGATATCTTCATTGATATCGTTTATCCTCGGAGCGGCCTCGTCCTCGCCGTAGTCGATAAGGTGGTCGGTGGGAAGCGGTATATCGAAAAAGTCTTCGGGGAATGCGTCGGTGTCGTTCTTGCTGTGGACGTTCTGAGCAGGGCGTTTGCGCGGAGCTTTTCGCGGGGCAGGTGCGCTGACAGCAGCAGCCTTGCCCGATGACAGCGCTTCGCCGATCTCGTCATCGAACTCGTCGTCTATATCGTCACCGATGAGCATTTCCTGAACGCTTCTGACGAATCTGCCTGTCCATACGAACGGCGATGCCAGCAGCCTGAGGAAGTCTATGATACCGCGTCCCGAAAGGAGCATACCGAATACGAAGAACATCACCAGTGATATAAGACGGGCTCCCAGCTTTCCGAAAAGCTTCAGCAGAGGAGCAGCGAAAAGCATACTTGCGACGCCGCCGCTTTCGTACTTTGCGCCGTCTTCATAGAGCATACGGAAGTGGCTGCGCAGAGTTCCGCCGGGGATAGATCCCGCGAAGAATATCTGAAAGGCAGCGCTTGCGAGGAATATCATAGCGACGCACCATACAGTTCTGCCGCTGATATTCTTGCGCGTTTGCTCTGTGCCGAGTTTTATGGCAGTATATACCAGCAAAACAGGTATAAGGAATGCTGCTATTCCGAATAATCCCAGCAGCAGATTATGTATTGCGAGCCAGCCCTTTGTGCCGTCTACGAGCACCATGAGCGCTGTGAGTATGCCCAGAGCAAAGAGTATTACCGACCAGAACTGGTTGCTGTCGTTCTGGGGAGCGCTTTTCTTGTTAGCTCTTGCAGGTTCTCGTTTAGGGGTATCTGTTTTTTTCTTTTGCTGACCCGAGGTCTTTTTTTTAGTTGATTCCGCCATTTGTGCCTCCGTTTTTGTTCTGTTTCACATTATGTAGCTGTGCCATTATAGCATATATTATGCGCAAAAAAGCGCGTATCGGCACAGCTGCGGTCAGTCCGCATATCTTTTTTCTGTATTTTCTATCATATCGTAAAGACAGTCCATTGCATCGCCGAGGGTGCCGAGACTGTCGATAAGTCCTGATTCTACGGCTTTTTCGCCTTCGATAACGCTCCCCACATCGAGAACGAGCTCCTCGGTGTTCATCATGAGCCTGCGCAGCTCGGATTCGGGGATATGACTGTTCTTGGTGATGAAGCTGACTATCCTGTCCTGCATTTTGTCGAAGTAAGCGAGCGTCTGCGGCACGCCGAGAACAGTGCCGTTCATGCGGACAGGGTGTATGGTCATTGAAGCTGTCGGGACGATAAAAGAGCGTTTCGCACTGACTGCCAGCGGAACGCCTATGGAGTGTCCTCCGCCGACCACAAGGGATACCGTAGGAGTCTTCATTCCCGAGATCAGCTCGGCTATAGCAAGACCTGCTTCCACATCACCGCCGACGGTGTTGAGTATGATAAGCAGTCCCTCCACGCTCCTGTCCTGCTCGATGGCGACAAGTGCAGGGATAATATGCTCATATTTAGTAGTTTTGTTCTGTTCGGCGAGTACATAGTGTCCCTCGATCTGTCCCACCACTGACAGGCAGTGTATAAGATGCTTGGAGTTGTGGGATACAGCCTGACCGCTTTCACGGGCAAGCTCTGCATCATCAAGGGCATTTTCGGTATTATCGCCGATATTCTTCTTTTCATCTGACATAGCATACACCTCCGAAAGCTATTTTGTGCAGCTTTCATGAGCGTATACATTATTTATTATATACTCTTGCAAAGTAAAAGTCAAGAGCGGCGTTTGCGCCCGAAGCAGCTCCCGATCTGCGTGATAACTGCTGTAAAAGAGCTTCTCCGCTTCGGTGTTTGGCGCGAGCTGCTTCTGCCGTGTTTAAGGGGAATGAACTGCTGCATTGTGAAATTTGCTATTTTTCGCTTGACAAATAATAGGTTTTATTGTATATTAAATGTGTATGGACGTGGAGCGAACTGCGTCCAAAAAATAAATTTAATACGAGAGGGGTATTAAAAATGATAATCAAAAAAATAACCGCAGCAGTATCAGCTCTTGCTATGTCAGCAGGAGTACTTGCGTATATGCCTGAAAGCACAAAGGGCGATATCGCAAGTGTTGACGCAGCTTCTAAGTACAACTACGCGGAAGCTTTGCAGAAATCCATGTTTTTCTATGAGGCTCAGCAGGCAGGCAAGCTTCCTGAGTGGAATCAGGTTTCATGGAGAGCTGATTCTATGCTCAAGGAGGACGGCACAGACAGTGATGTGATCCCCGGCGGCTGGTTCGATGCAGGCGACCACCTCAAGTTCACCCTTACAAATGCTTATACAGCATCTGTTCTTGCATGGGGACTTCTTCAGTATGGTGATACTGTAAAGAAGGTAGGTCTTGATGACATTTACCGCAAGAACCTCAAATGGGGCCTTGATTATGTTGCAGCCTGCGATCTCGGCGACAAGGTAATCGGTACTATCGGTGACGACGCATTCGACCACGTATGGTACGGCAGCCCTGAAGCATATATGAGAAAGTATACGCTCAAAACAGGCAAGGACACAAGACCTTATGATGAAATAACTTGCTGTACTACTGTTGCTGAAATGGCAGCAGCTCTTGCAGGCGGCTATATGGTATTCAAGGATACCGATCCTGATGCAGCTGCAAATTATCTCAAACACGCAAAGAGCCTTTTCAAGCTCGCTAATGACGTTTGGGCTAAAAACGGCAGCAATGCAAATAAGGACATGGGTATTCAGGCAAAGTACTATAATACAATAAACAATCAGGGTACAGATAACTTCATAGACGAACTGTTCTATGCTGCAAACTGGATGTACATGGCTACAGGAGACCAGGCGTACCTTGACAAGTGCAAAAACGATTATATCCCACTGTTCCCGCTTGAGAGCCAGTCAACTGAGCGCAAGTTCACATGGGGCTTCTGTTGGGACGATACAACTCAGGGCGGCGCACTCCTCTATGCTATCAACACAGGCGATAAGGAGTGGATCGACCACATAAAGCATCACCTTGATTACTGGATGGAAGGCTACGGCGGAAAGAAGGTCAATAAGACTCCTGACGGACTTTCTCACCTCAATCAGTGGGGTTCACTGAG
The DNA here is from genome assembly GCF_024691275.1 of Ruminococcus sp. Classification (GTDB taxonomy): domain Bacteria; phylum Bacillota; class Clostridia; order Oscillospirales; family Ruminococcaceae; genus Ruminococcus. The sequence continues at coordinate 11,774 of NZ_JAILNU010000029.1, forward strand.
ATATGCTGAGGACGCAGCATGGATCGCAAAGGTTGCCTGCGATACGATCTTCAAGGACGACGCTGCACTTTGCGAGAAATACAACAACTGGGCTAAGAGCCAGATGGACTACGCTTTCGGTGACAACGATCTCGGACTCAGCTATGTAGTTGGTATGGGCAAAAACCCTGTAAATATCCACCACAGAGGCGCTTCGGGTATCCACGATGACCACTGGAATGCTCTCGGTACAAAGAAAGATGACGGCGGAAAGTGGCAGACAGAGTATGCACACGTTCTCTACGGTGCTCTCGAAGGCGGTCCTAACCAGGACGGAAGCTTCAAGGACGATAACGGTTCATACGAGAATACTGAGGTAGCTATCGACTATAATGCAGGCTATACAGCTTGTCTCTGCGCTATGGTAGAAGATTACGGCGGACAGATCCTCGCTGACTTCCCACAGCCTGAGACTCCAAAGTGGGACGAGTGGCAGATCTCTGCTAAGATCAACGGTAAGGGCAACAGCTATACCGAGATCAAGGCATGGGCTATGAACCACACTGCTTGGCCTACAAGAATGTCCAAGGACATTGAGTACCACTACTTCTTCGACGTAAGTGAACTCCTCAAGGCAGGGCTTTCTGTAGATAATATCACAGTAACAAGCAACAGCCAGCAGTACAAGGAGGGTGAAGCAGGATACGGTACTGTTTCGGGCCCTTACAAGTACGAGGGAGATCCGACAGGAAATACATACTACGCTAAGATCAAGTTCGAGGACGGCAGAGCTATTATGCCTACAGGTCAGAGCGAACACAGAGATGAGGTACAGTTCAGAGTAGCTATCCCTGATGCTATTGACGGCAAGTCTACAGCAGGCGCTTGGGATCCTGAGAACGACTGGTCTTATGACGGACTTTCAGCAAACGCTGACGACCTTACACTTCCTAATACCCTTGCAAAGCACATAACTATGTATGTTGACGGTAAGCTCGTATGGGGCACAGAGCCTGACGGTACAGAGCCCACACCCTACGAGATCCCCAAACAGCAGACAACAACTACTACAACAAAAGTCACAACGACAACAACTGTCACCACAACAGTTACAACTTCTAATGAACCAAAGACTGTTACATTATGGGGAGATGCTAACTGCGACAAGGGCGTTGATATGGCAGACGTTGTTCTCGTAATGCAGTCACTTGCTTCTCCTGACAGATACGGAAACAATGGTACAGCAGACGTACATCTCACAGCTCAGGGTGCTGCAAATGCCGATGTTTACAAGAATGGCTCGGGTATTACAAATAACGATGCACAGACTATTCAGAGGTTCTTACTTGGCATAATAAAAGAATTACCCGAAAAATAATTAATTAATTCATAATTTAGAAATAAGAGGAAATGCCTTTCCTCTTATTTTTTTTACCTTTTTGACATTGTGCACAAAAAGTTCTTTTTCCCATTAGGGAATCGAACGAATTTCCAGAAAACTATTTACTTTTTTTTTTCGATATAATATAATATAGACGATGAGTTGACAACGGTGCACCATCTTTACAGATGGCGACTCATTGCCGAAAACAAGGTATAAGCGCAATGTTTGCACTGGCGTTGCGTTATAAATTATATTTAAATATCAGGGAGGGTATTCAAATGCACAAGAAAATTGCAAAGGCAATCACAAGCGGCCTCATGGCAGCTTCTATGATGGCTTCAAGCGCTGTTGCAATCATGCCTATGAGCGCATCAGCAGGTAACTGCCTTGGTCAGAATGACTTCGATGAGGGAGTTGGTCTTCCATGGCATATCTGCGTAACTAACCCAGCAGAGCAGAAGTTTGATATTTCAGGTGGTACATATAACTGTACTATCATTAACCCCGGCGGAAAAGAGCGCGGCGGTGACTCAAGATGGGACTGCCAGTTCAGACACAGAGGTCTCCACATCGAGAAGGGTCATAAGTACCACATTGAGTGGGAACTTGAAGCTTCAAATGACGGTGAGCTCCACACTCACATAGGACCACTCAGCGGTGAAGGCGGCGTATGGCAGAACAACAAGCCTGAGTGGAGTCAGGGTTGGAATAACGTACAGATCAAGAAGGGCAAGAATTCATTCTCTTGCGATTTCACAGCTGCAGATACTCTTGAAGTTGCTGAGTGGGCATTCCACTACGGCGGATCAGGCCCTTTCCAGGATAAGGACTGTTTCCCTGAGAAAACAGTGCTCAAGTTCGATAATATGGTTCTTGAGTGTGAGACCTGCGGTAGCTCATACAAGGACGAGAAGTCCACTCCTTGTCTCTGGGATCCTACAAACGAACTCGGCGTTATCACTCCTCGTAGCGACGTAAGACTCAACCAGGTTGGTTACTATCCAAAGTCACAGAAGATCGCTACATACGCTACATCTAAGGAGAAGAGCGCTGTTTCATTCACAGTTAAGGATTCTTCAGGTAAGGCTGCTTACACAGGTACAGGTAAGGTTGTAGGTTACGATAAGAACGCAGGCGACTACTGCCAGCTTCTCGATTTCTCAAGCGTAACTACACCGGGTACTTATACAATCGAAGTTGACGATTCAAGCAATACATATAAGAACAGCAAGACTGGCGAGACATACAAGATGTATATCAGCCACGAGTTCAAGATCGGTGACGATGTATACGACGGCGTTCTCAAGAATGCTATGAACTACTACTATCAGAACCGTTCAGGTATGGATATCGAAGAAGAGTACATCACTTCTTACAATCCTAAGGACAAGAAGAGCAAGCTTGCTCATAAGGGCGGTCATGCTCCTTCAGATGAGGCTTATGTACAGTCTAAGTGGGTTAAGTCCTATGGTCAGAAGTTCGATGGAGATACAGGCTACAGTGTTGACTGCGTAGGCGGTTGGTACGATGCTGGTGACCACGGTAAATATGTTGTTAACGGCGGTATTTCTGTATGGACTCTCCAGAATATGTTCGAGAGATCTAAGGTAATGAAGCAGGACGCTAAGTGGGCTGACGGAAAGGCTATGTCTATTCCTCAGAGCTACAGCGTTGGTAACATCAAGTTCGACGGCACAGGTTCACCTGATGTCCTCGATGAAGCAAGAGTTGAGCTCGAGTGGATGTTCAACATGATCGTTTCATCTAAGGATACAGAGTGGGGCAGCAGCTGCGAAGGTCTCGTATACCACAAGATGCACGACCACAAGTGGACAGGTCTTGCTACAAAGCCTTTCGACTACCAGAAGGAGTGGGGTACAACTCGTATCGTTAAGCCACCAACGTATGCAGCTACATTCAACATGATCGCTTGTGCTGCACAGGCTGCACGTCTCTGGGAAGACTATGATTCAACATTCGCTAAGAAGTGCCTTGACAATGCTAAGAAGTCTTGGGAAGCTGTAATGGCTAAGAAGTCCAAGTGGCAGATCCAGACAGGCTCATGGAAGACAGATCCTCAGTTCGCTCCTCTCGATCAGGCTATCGGCGGCGGCGGATACGGTGACTCTTACGTTGAGGACGACGCTTACTGGGCAGCTTGTGAGCTCTTCGCTACAACAGGCGACAGCGAGTACTATGACTTCCTCAGCGCATATAAGAACAAGAACGACGGCGACGGTCACGATAAGGCATTCGACATCACAACAAGCCTTGGCGGTGGTGAGAACCACGGATCATTCAGCTCATTCAACTGGGGCTGTACAGCTGGTCTTGGTACAATTTCTCTCTACCTCAGCGACAAGACTTCTGCTGCTGATAAGAAGACAATTGCTGCTAACATCCAGACTGCTGCTGACGAGTACATTAAGTTTGAAAACCGTGAGACAGATAAGAGCAAGGACAACGGTATGGGTATCCCATATGTTGGTACTAAGTTCACTGATGATATCAACTGCCCAGGCGAAGAGATCGAGGGTTATGAGTGGGGTTCAAACTCATTCGTAATCAACAACGCTATGGTTATGGCGTATGCTTATGATGTAACTAAGGATGCGACATATTTGAACGGTGTTACAACAGCTCTTGACTACATCTTCGGACGTAACGGTCTCGGCTTCTCATTCGTAACAGGTTACGGTACATACCACTCTAACAATCCTCACCACAGATATTGGTCATATGAGCTCGACCACGAGTTCCCAATGGCTCCTTCAGGCGTTATGTCAGGTGGTTGCGGTGCTGGACTCCAGGATCCATATGTTGGTGGTCTCGGATACCAGAGAGGTAAGGTTGCTTCACAGAAGTGCTTCGTTGACTCAATCGAAGCTTGGTCTGTTAACGAGGTTACAATCAACTGGAACGCTCCATTCGCATGGGCTATCTCATTCCTTGAGGATGAGGCTCCTAAGATGGATGATCAGACACAGCCTAAGACAGATCCTACAGATCCAGATGTAAAGGCTACACTCTGGGGCGATGCAACTTGCAACGATAAGGTTGATATGGCTGACGTTGTTCTTATCATGCAGTCACAGGCTAACCCTAACAAGTATGGTCTCGGCGGAACAGATGCTACTGCTATC
>NZ_JAILNU010000036.1 GCF_024691275.1 Ruminococcus sp.
TGCCGTACAAATGCTGAATGAAAACGATCTTGAACAGCACGACCGGATCCACACTCGGTCTGCCATTGTTATGACAATACAAATCTCCGACAATCTCATAGATTCTTCCGAAATCCAAGGCTTCATCAATCTTTCGCAGCAGATGATCCTCTGGTACAAAACTGTCGATACAAAACATTTCCATTTGATTTCGTTCCGCTCTGTTTTCGCTCAGCATTCTACTCAGCTCCCTTCTCCTATATTATACCACATAAATGCGAAAAAGACCAGCTTTCGCTGGACTTTTTCGACAGGCTGTGAGGAGAACCTTTCTGAGGAAAGGTTCTCCTCGATTATTTCATGTAAAGTTTCTGTATGAGTACTCTGCTCAAGATGGCTCCTTTTCATTAAAGCTTCTACTCTATTGACAACTATTATCGTATCTGCTATAATACCTGTAAATCACAAACAGAGGTGTTTTACTATGACACATGAAGAGAATAATAAAAACGATAAGATCATGACAGAAGTTGAGCTTCTCCCTCTTGAACTTTCGGATCGCGAACAGTTCATCAAGGATAATCAGGAAGCCTTCAATTACGGCGCTTTGGAAGAGTTCGGGCGGCGTGACGATCACTTTGAAGATGACGGTGAGATAATCTCCCGTGACACTATTTCCCGTGCAATTGATGAAGGCACGGCATACCGCATAATGCATGACGGCAAGCCCGTAGGCGGCGCTGTAATAAAAACAGCATACGACTGCGGCGAACTGGAGCTGCTGTTTGTGTCTCCCACTGTACACAGCAAGGGTATAGGCTATGAAACATGGTGTAAGATCGAAGCTATGCACCCCGAGGTCACTGTCTGGGAAACAGTCACGCCGTATTTTGAAAAACGGAATATCCATTTCTATGTGAACCGTTGCGGCTTCCATATTGTTGAGTTTTACAATACTCATCACTGTGATCCTAACGATAAAGACAGAGAATTATTTGAAATGTTCAGATTCGAGAAGCTCCTTCCGACAACTCCTGAATCAGTCAGGGAGCAAGTAAAACGTATAACTTACTATGAGAATATCATGCATCTGGCTGAAACCGGCTCTTCCGAACATCTCAGACAATTATCAGACTATTACAGCAGCGATTCGTGGAAAAGAGATTTTGCTGCTGACGAGGCAGGACTGCTCCCGAAAGAGCTCAGACGAGGCGTTCTCTCGGAAGATGGGATATATGATCTGCTTGAAAAATTCACACAATAAGATATACCTGTAATAGCTGCCGGAACTGCTTCGGGGAGTACAAAAAAATATATTAAATATGTTTCTATCCCAGTGCAACGTCCATTGCCATCATGATAGTAAATCCTGCTGAAAACATGATTATCCCCAGATCAGAATGCTCGCTCTCATGCAGTTCGGGAATGATCTCCTCAACGACCACATATATCATCGCTCCTGCCGCAAAGCTAAGCATATACGGCATTGCAGGGATAATAAAGCCCGCAAGAAAAACAGTGGCAACTGCCGCTAACGGTTCAACTATGCCCGAAAGCACACCGTCGCCAAAGGCTCTGGATCTACTCTTGTTCTCGGCGTGGAGAGGCATTGAAATGATAGCTCCTTCAGGAAAATTCTGTATCGCTATACCAAGCGCAAGAGCAAAAGCTGCGCCTGCTGTTATCTCAGCAGAACCTGTGAGATAACCTGCGTATACTGCTCCGACCGCCATTCCTTCAGGTATATTGTGAAGCGTAACTGCAAGTACCATCATTGCAGTCCCCGAAAGCCTGCCCGTTTTTTTCTCTGAGCTTTCAGTACGTACCCGCAGATGCGGTATAATATGACCGATCATCATTAGAAACGATATTCCAAACCAGAACCCTGCAACAGCAGGAAAAAATGACATTATGCCCATTTTGCCCGACCGCTCTATAGCTGGTATGATGAGGCTCCATACTGATGCTGCCACCATCACTCCGCCTGCAAATCCCAGCAATGCCCGTTTTATCGCCTTTCCAGGTTCATGCTTCGTAAAAAACACACAGGCTGAACCTGCTGCCGTACCAACAAAAGGGATTAGTATCCCTGTAACTACATTAGTTATCATGCATCTGTTTCCTTTCCGACTGATCGCTGAGCAAACCGTGTGCAATGCAATAGTCTTTTTTCATAATATTGCTCTGATGCATAATAAGTGCATGGACGAAATCAAAGTTCCATTAATGCAGGGGAAACACCATTTGTCAGACTTATTCTCGAATTTGTTGCAAATTAACAAAATATTTGTTGACTTATTAACAATAATGCGCTATAATTATGTAAACCAAGTTCAGGGAAAGTCACAAAACCGAAAGAAGGTGGGGCATAATGTATGTACAGGGCAAATGCTATAAGTGCGGCGGTTTTCTTGCCGTTGACGAAAAACAGGACGCTTCCGTATGTCCGTTCTGCGGCAAAGCCTTTATCGTTGAAAAGGCTATTGCAAGCTTTATAGAAACATCTCCTCATAATACGGGCAGCAATCGTTCTTCCGACAGCTTCGATAACAGCTTTGTCGTGGAGAGAGGTATGCTGATACGCTATAACTGCTACACAAATAAAGATATACGGATACCTGACGGTGTTTCCATTATCGGAGAAATAGCTTTTCAGGGAATGAATAACATCGAGTCAGTATATATCCCCGAAACTGTCGAATATATAAGCGCAGGAGCGTTCTCAGGATGCAAGAATCTGAAATCTATCCATATTTCAGACGGCGTTGAGATCATAGACAGAGATGTTTTTAACGGCTGTACAGGTCTAAAATCCATTAAATTCCCGAACAGTATCAAAAATATCGAGGCAGGAGCGCTTACAGGCTGCACCAACCTTGTATCCGTCAATATTCCACCTAAGATCGAACTGCTTCAATGGAGGATATTTGAAGGCTGTAGGAGCCTGAAGTCGATATCTATCCCTACTGAAGTGAAAACCATAGAGGATTACGCTTTTGCTGAATGTACAGGTCTTGAAGAGGTGAAATTTGAATGTATGTATTCAGAAAATGCTCCCTCAGAAGGTATTATAAGAATAGGAATGAATGCATTCAGAAATTGCAGTGCCCTGAAAAGCATTGATCTCCCCGAATCTGTAAGATTCATCGGAAATCAGGCGTTCAGAGGCTGCTCAAGTCTTAGCGAGCTTACCATTCCAAAGAATGTAAAAGCGATCTATCCCCTTGCATTTGCCGACTGCACCGAGCTTGAAAAGGTCACCTTCACAGGCGATACTGACTTGTACAGAGGAAGCAATCCCTATAAATACGAGAAAAGCTCTGCGACCTTCTACAACTGCCCCAAGCTTTTGACCGTGATCTATAACGATCTGCAAAAACACTACTGGGCATTTCCTGCATACACCAAGTCACAGGAGCCTGTAAATATTGAAAAAGGCAGATGCAGATACTGTGGCGGAGAATTCAAAGGTGTTTTTGATAAGGTTTGCTCCGTATGCAAAACTCCGAAGGATTATTGATCCTGCATTTTTACGTATAATAAACAATGGGCAGCCCTACAGCGGGCTGCCCATTTATGTTATATTTTTTCATCAGAACGCTTTCTGTATATCCTTCATGTTTCCGAGAAGCAGAAGTGCATCATCTGCGGAAAGCACCATATCAGGCATCGGGATTATAAGCTGGTCAGAGCTGCGTATCGCAATAATGTTAAGGTGATGCTTCTTGCGCACATCAAGCTCCGCGATAGTTTTGTTGCTCCATCCTCTCGGCACACGGACTTCATATATATTAATGTCGTGGTCAAGCTGGAAAACATCAAGTATATCATCAGAAGCCTCTTTTGTTGCAAGACGGATAGCTGTTTGCTTTTCAGGGTAAACTGTCTCGTCAGCACCGTTACGCAGAAGGAACTTCTCCTGTACGTCATTCTGAGCACGCGCAATGACCTTGCGAGCTCCAAGCTCTTTCAGAAGAGCTGTTGTTTCCAGCGAGTCCTGAAAGCTATCGCTTATTGTAACGATACATACATCATAATCAGGGATTCCGAGAGAACGCATAAAATCCGCGTTTGTGCTATCCCCTATCTGAGCATTCGTGACTAAGGGGAGTATCGAATTTATACGCTCCTCCTCGCTGTCAACTGCCATTATCTCGCAGCGGAGTTCTGCCATACGTCTTGCAATGTGTACACCGAACTGTCCTGCACCTACTATTAAAACTGATTTCATATTTTTATCTCCTTTTAAGTGATATTAACCTACCGTGATCTTTTCCTGCGGAAGTCTCGATGCCTCTGTATTAGAAGCAACTGCTGCATATATCAGAGTCAGACCGCCTACTCTTCCAGCAAACATCAGCAGCATGAGTATGATGTGCGATGCAGGCGATAACAGCGTAGTTATGCCAAGTGTAACACCTGCGGTACCAAGTGCCGATCCTGTCTCAAACAAGCAGCTCACCAACGGGAAAGAATCTATCATGCTGATGGTTATACCTGTCGAGAGGAAAAGCGTTATATACATGAAAAGTATCGCACCTGCTGTACGGATCGTGTCAGCGGGGATACGCCTGTCAAAGCATTCCACATCGTTTCTGCGTCGGAATACGCTGAATGCAGAGAGGAACAGCACCGCAATGGTAGATGTCTTCATGCCTCCTGCTGTAGAGCCTGAACAGCCGCCAATGAGCATGAGCACAGTCATGAGCATTGCCCCTGATTCGCTCATTTTCGACAGATCTGCCGTATTGAAGCCTGCTGTTCTCGCCGTAACGGACTGGAACAGTGAATGGAGTATGCGCTCCTTCGCGGGTTCGCCCGAATATTCAGCAAAGAAGAAGAATACAGCAGGCAGGATTATAAGTATGCCCGATGTAACAAGAACGATCTTTGTCTGTAAGCGGTATTTCTTGAAACGCAGTCCGTGCTGAACAAGGTCGTCCCATGTCAGGAAGCCGATACCGCCTGTAATGATAAGCAGCATAAGCACTATATTCACATAGATATTCCCGCCGAAGCCTGTCATAGAGGAGAATGGCTCACGGACTCCCATAAGATCAAAGCCTGCATTGCAGAACGCTGAGACCGAATGGAACACAGAGTACCATATTCCCTTTACTGCACCAAATTCATGACAGAACACAGGATACAGCAGAGCCGCTCCCGTAAGCTCAATAGCAGCTGTCATTTTGAGTATGAATTTCGTGAGGTGCAATATTCCGCCCACCTGAGGAGCTGATATCGAGTCCTGCATCATACCGCGGAACCACAGTCCTATTTTTTTGCCGGATAATCTCGTTATCATAAGTCCGATAGTGATTACTCCCATACCGCCTATCTGTATAAGCATAAGTATAACCGCCTGCCCGAAAAGAGACCAGTGCGTGGCTGTATCACGGACAACAAGCCCCGTTACACATGAAGCCGATACGGCTGTGAAAAGTGTATCCTTGAATGGTGTCACAGTTCGCTCCCGAGAAGCTATCGGCAGCATGAGCAGAAGCGCTCCGCTTAGGACAAGAACCAGAAAGCCCATACTTATCCAGCGGAAAGGGTTGCGGTTGTGTATATGATTCAGTGGTTTGTTCTTTTTCATATTTTATCTCCATACGATAAGTTTTAAAAGCTTTACTATTATAACATATAATTCTAAGAATAGCAACACTCCAATAAGCTAATTTCTGCCAGTCTCTCAAAAAACTCAGTCTCTTTAAGATCCCGTTATCAGTTAAAACCGACCTTTTTGACAAGCTGACAATAACTTACTCCCGTTTTTCATTTTTCCGTCAAGCTCCCAAAATACATGATAATGAGAAAAGCAGAGCTCTGCAATAATGCAGAGCCCTGCCTTTATGAAATGAAAAAGTTTTTAGCGTGTTAAGATAAGAATTCTCCGTGTAATTCTTTAAGTCTGCCGCGTATATCAAACTCATTAATGAGCGGCGATTTCTCCCCTATTGCAGGTGCTTTTGCGTCTCCGTTGGAAAAACGTGTATCTCTATAAAAATACTCGCTCCAAACATCGTCAATGTCCCTGTTTTCAAGCTTTGAACCCCTGAATATCTCCTTCCATGCCTGTCTCCACTGATACGGTGAATATGTGCTGTTTCTGCAAACCTCTGAGAAGTTGTAGATAATGTCACAATTTTCGTCCGAATATTTATAATCGAGCCAGATAAGGAATCTTATGGAATTATGAGTGTTCGGATTATTCTTCTGCTCCTTATAAGGTGTCCAGTGATCGTCGTTATAGTATCCGTCATTGTATGCGTACATATATCGGCAGTAATCTGCAAACACCTCAACGTAATCAGGATTCTCAAGAGTTGATTTATCCCAGCTATCCCACAGGAAATGTGTATCATCCTGCTTAATGAGTCTGTTCTGGAGCGTATGTCCGAGCTCATGTGTTACTGCGTCGTAATCCGTCTGATACTCAGTGAAATGGCTGTTATTAAGAGTGATATGGTTTGCTCCGCATAATGCAGCAGAGTTTATAGTACTACTATATTCAATGGTGATCGTAACCTTGTTCTCTGATTCATCCTTTACGAAACGAGCTCGCATGGTCGGATAGCTGTACCAGAAAAGATCACAGATCCTGATGATCTGTTCAGGCTTAGCTCCCTTATCCCAGTTATTGAGATCAAAGATAAGCGTATAGTCTATATCGCCTACAGTTTTTTTCTGTATGATCTTCTGCTCCTCTATCGTAGTTTTAACGCCAACTGTTCTGAAAAGTTCCGGAGCGATCACATCGAATCCGTCCTTGTCGATGTAATGATAATCGCCATTACTGTCAGCCACCCACTGATCTCTGACCATAGCACCTTCACTGTCAAGGTAGCATTTTCCTCCGTTATGCTCTATAAATGTATTTGCGAGCATAATTCCGTTAGACTGCAAATAATAATCTTTACCGTCTATTGTGAGCCACTCATCAGCAGCCATTTTTCCGTCGGGCTTCAGATAGTACCAGTCACCTTCATACTGTATCCAGTAATCTCTTACAAGGTTTCCGTTTTTGTCGTAATAATACCAGTCATCACCGATAGTATACCAACCCATATCAGAATAATTGTTTACATAGATATCAGCAGCATTTGCGGTAATGTCAGAAATTGTATTAAGATCAGTGATATTCATGCCAGGAAGAACAGCCGCTACAGCTGCCAGAGCCGATACAAATGATATAATTTTCTTTTTCATGATGATTTTTCCTTTATAGTAAATAGTCTTTATTGTTTTGTGCAGCGATCGCTTTCTATATAATACTATCGCACAGTAAAACAATAATCGGACAAAAAAACATTTTTATCTTTACATAAAGACAAAGCTCCGTCATATACGGAGCCCTGCCTTTGTGTGAATTATGAAATAAGCGTAGAGGTCTGTCTTGATCTATGAAGTTCTTACTTATTCTTAATAACGTTGCGGACATTGGTCTGAGTAATAAGATCGGATTTTTCCTGACCTTCTCTACGAACAGCATCAGCATTGGAAAAACTGGAAGTGAGATATTCCTGCCATACGTTGTCAATGGTTCTGCCATTGAATACTGTACCCTTGAATATATCTTCCCATGCTCTGCTCCAATCATTTTTAGGATAACTTTTGCTTATGCAGGCATTGAAGAATTTCAGTGTGATATCATTGTTTCTATCCATATAGTCGAGCCAGAGAAGGAAACGGAAAGAATTATGTGTAGCTTCTCCATTAGGCTGCATCTTTCGTGGTTCCCATCCGCTGCCATCATTATATAAGCCGTCCTTGTATGCATATACATAACGGCAGTAGTTAGCGAAATTCTCGATGTACTCATCATCTTCAAGATAATTGCCGTTCCAGCCTTCCCATTTAGCCCAAGTCCAGTAATACTGCTTACCTACTTTAAGTCTGTTCTGAAGAGAATGTGCAAGCTCATGTGTAAAGAAATCATAGTCTTCTCTGTGATCTACAAGGGCACCTTCATTTATGTATACAGTATGTCCGTCAGTATATGCATAATCATTTGACTGTATAAGCAAAAGCTTTACATCAACGTCCTGGTCAGGAATATCACTTGCAAAACGACTATACATTGCCGGATAGCAGTTCCAGAAAAGATCAGCCAATGTCTCAAACTGTGAAATATATGCATTCTGCTTCCATGTTTTGAGATCAATTATCAGTTTGAAGTTCTTGTCGCCGACTGTCTTTGTCTGAGTGATAGTATGATTGCCAACAGTTGTCACAGTACCGTTTGGATTAGCAAATTTATCAGGGGAGATTGCAATTTTTCCATTGACATTGAAGTAGCACCATGTGTTCATACTCGGTACATATGCCCAGTCATTCTTTACAGCACAACCAACATTGTTGATAAAATATTCGGTACCATAGTAATCCACAAACTGATTCGTTACCATTTTTCCATCATCACCAAGATAATACTTGTCGCCGTTATCAGTTACCCACTGATTTGCAGCCATTGTACCATCCGGATTAAAATAATACCATGCATTGTCAAATGCGATCCAGGCATCAGTTATCATAATTCCTGACTTGTCGAAATAATATAACTTTCCCATAAGATTTCGCCAGCCGTAATCTGCCTCACTTACATTATATATAGGTGAAGCACTTGCAGTCATCTCCGGCTTTGTATTTAAAGTGCTGAGATTCATTCCAGGAAGTATAGCAGTAACTGCTGCTACAGCTGAAATTACGGATAAAATTTTCTTCTTCATGTTTAGTTCCCTTCGTATTGGTTTTATTGGCAATATTAATGCAGCGATCGCTTTCATAAAATACTCTCGAAGCTTTTCAGATCAATCGGACAAAAAAACAAAAAATATCTAACTTTTATTCCACGGCTTATTTCAAATGTCTCAGAGAAATACCTTAACGCACGAATATTCAGGCATTAATATTAATGCCTTTGTCAATAAAAAACTGAGCCACAGCGCTAATAAAAAAGTGAGCCAGTTTTGATAAAAAAATAATGAGCCACTAATCATTATTCATGGTCGAGTCGATACGGTAGGACGAGTTGCAGTTCATGTTCAGAACGAAGGATCTGAAAGTGACTCTGTCTATGAGTGCTGCAAGCATCATTTCATTTTCAAAAAGCTGTGTCCATTCCGAAAATTCGAGATTTGTAGTGATAATAACACTGGCTCTTTCGGAACGCTCGGATATGATCTGGAAAAGCATTTCCGACTGGTATCTGTTGAAAGTCAGGTAACTGAGCTCATCGATTATCAGCAGATCTATTTTGCTAAGGCTCTTTTCAAGCTTGGATAGCCTGTTCATCTGGACGGCTTCTGCAAGTTCGGCTGCGAGGTTGACGGCTGTGTAGAACTTTACACGGTATCCCGCTTCGCAGGCATTCATGCCCAGAGCAATTGACATATGTGTCTTTCCGCTCCCCGGATTACCTATCATAACGATATTCTGACGCTGCTTTATGAAATCGCAGGAAGCGAGCTGACGTACAGTACTTTCGCTGACATTTTCAAGCCTTGTCATATCAAACTCGTCAAGTGTTTTCATTGACGGGAATTTCGCAGCTTTTATCCTGCGTTTCTGACCTGTTACCGAGCGCTCTGCAAGTTCCTGTTTCATCAGTTCTATCAGGAACTGCTCATAACCGTCATCAGCTGAAAGATGGCGGATTACCTTATCATAGTTATTGAAAGTAGGCACTCTGAGCTGCTTTGCATATAGCTTGATCGTTTCTTTCTGTACGCTGTTCATACTGCATCACCGCCTTTCAGCAGCGAATCGTATCGTTTAAGATCTGGCAGTATTATCTTTACCGATGTTTCTATCGGCGCATTATTTACTGTATTACCGATAACACAAGCGTACAGCGTATCATATGAATCAGCATAAGACAGGTGTTTCAATAATTCATCACCGGTATCGAGATACAGTCTCAATGCCTTGACTATTTCCCTTGGACTATCCTGTTTCATCAAGAACTCATAAAGCTCTTTAGGAACGGTTTCCTTTATCGGTGCAGCATTGTAAACACTTCTCGGACGCTTTTCAATTAGTCCTATGTAATGTTCAAGACGATAATGAGTCTGATTATGACGGTAATCTCTGTCGTATTGAGCAATGGTTTTACCGCATAACAGCATCACTACTTTATTTCCGCTGCCTTTGACTGTTATTGTTTTTGAGCTGTACTGATACGGCACTGAGTATTTGTTATGATCGAATCTAACAAGTGAGAAATCATCAGCCTTGACCTGAATTGTGTTTGAAGTATCAAAGCGGTGCGGTGGCAAAGGTATCCAGTGGCCTTTGCAATTTTCAGCCATTTCTCCGACTGTCATGCTTTTGCCGGATATCTTATGGCTCCTGTACATACTGCAATATTCAAGTAGTTTTTTATTAAGGTCCTCAACGGTTGAAATATTCGGCACAGGTACGAAGAAGTTCCTTCTGACAAGTCCGACCAGACCTTCTACAAGACCTTTTTCATGCCCCTGTGCAGGATTACAGAACATTGGTCTGAACGAATAATGAGCTGAAAGCGCAAGATACTTATCTGTCGCTTTTGCATGACGTCCGAAGCCTTCCTTTACAGCGACACGAGCATTGTCAAAGATGATCTTCTGCGGAGTGCCACCAAAGTATTCAAGTCCTTTTACTATTCCTTCAAGAAAGCTTTCTTCATTCTGCCGATAGAAGGCTGTTACAAATATATCTCCGCTGTAGCATTCACGCATACACCATATCTGTATTTTTTGTTTGCAGCCATTGAGGATGATAGTTGCTTCACCCCAGTCTACCTGTACAGCTTCGGCCGGTTCGTATGACAGCGGTACAAAGATGTCATGGATATTGCA
>NZ_JAILNU010000067.1 GCF_024691275.1 Ruminococcus sp.
AACTGTCGATACAAAACATTTCCATTTGATTTCGTTCCGCTCTGTTTTCGCTCAGCATTCTACTCAGCTCCCTTCTCCTATATTATACCACATAAATGCGAAAAAGACCAGCTTTCGCTGGACTTTTTCGACAGGCTGAAAAACTCCCATAAAGGGAGTTTTTTCGCTTGTTCAATTATATCAGCTTTTATCAGCCTGCACAGGAAACGTATTCTACTCCGTTTTTATCAACAGCACATACCCATCTTGTTCCTGCGCTGTTTATGGAAGCCCATACACGGCCGTCAGATGTTACCTGTATCTTGTAGATAGTTACCTTTGTACCCTGTCCGAGACCTCCGACTATCCTGCCGTTTATCGAAGGAGTTGCTCTTACGTTTACGCCGTTCCTTGGATTAACGACACCAGGAACAGTTACTCTTGTGAAGTAAGTCATACATACCCAGTGAGCCTGCTTTGCACCAGCAGGAGTAATTCTTCCCCAGCCGTTCTTTACCTGGAAAACTGTTACTCTCTCTCCCTTCTTGACAAGTCCGACTTTTTTGCCGTTTGTCGAAGGAGTAGTTCTTACGTTAACATTTGCTGTAGCTTTGTAGAAACAGTAGCTTTCAGCCTGAACAGCGCTTGCTTCTATTGAAGAAACAATAGATGTTCCGCCGAAGTTGATGTTTGCAGCTGTTGGTACTACAACACAAGCTGAGAGTGTTACTGCTGTAAGAGTTGTTGCAATTACTTTTTTGAAGTTGTTCGTCATTTGTTAAAACTTCCTTTACATAATATTTTTAAGGTTAATGAAATAACCTCACTTTAATATCATATAACAAACAGCAATATTTGTCAATACCTTTTTTCTTCTCATCGCTCTCATCAGAGCCTGACTGCTTGACATCAGCGATATACTGTGATATAATTTATCCGTAACAGAATATTATGCTGTCCGAAGCTGAGGGAAGCGCGGTGAAAATCCGTCACAGCAGTCACTGCCGTAAAGTCGGATCGCTCGTCGGACACGCAGGTATTTTACGTTTTTGGACAATGAAAGACGTATGCCAATCTCCTTGCAACGAGCAGGGTCTTTTGCTGCGCTTTTCTGCATTGCGGAGAAGCTTTTTTATTGCCCGCATATCTTTTTAAAGGAGTCGTTTTATATGAAAAAAACTATCGCTATGGCAGCTGCTATGATCGTTTCATTCTCAGCAGTAAGCATGAACGTTTTCGCAGAGGAAGCTGAAGGAACTCAGGTATACGTTACTATATCCGATAACAACAAAGCTCTTGTGCTCACTCAGGAGCCTGTAACAGTTACAGATATCGACAACGACGGCAAACTTACAATAAACGATGCTTTTTATATAGTTCACGAAAACAAGTTTGAAGGCGGTGCAGCAGCAGGCTACAAGACATCTGTATCACAGTGGGGTCTCGGTCTCGACAAGCTCTGGGGCGTTGAGAACGGCGGAAGCTATGGCTACTACGTCAATGACACCTTCTCAATGGGTCTTGCTGACGAGATAAAGAACGGCGACTACATCGAAGCTTTCATTTATCCCGATCCTAAGAATTACAACTATTTCTACAGCTTCTTCGATGCTAAGAACAGCGAGGACAAGGACGCTGATTCAGATATCGAGCTCACACTGTCATATTATACTTTCGGCGAAAACAACTCTCTCGTAACAAACAAGCTCGCAGGCGCAAAGATCACTGTCAACGGCAAGGAAACCGATACTGTTACAGATGCCGACGGAAAGGCTAAGATAAAGCTCACAGAAGCAGGAAGAAACGTTATAAGCGCAGTTTCTGACAGTGTAAGCATCGCACCTCCTTCATATGTTGTAAATGTAAAGGGCGAAGCTGTCACAACATCAACAACTTCTACCGAATCATCTACCACCACAACAACCACTGCAACTGCAAAGACTACAGCTAAGGCAACAACAAAGGCAGCTACCACAAAGAGCTCCAGTTCACCAAAAACAGGCGATAAGGGTTCAGGCATCGCTGTATTCTCTATCGGTACAGCAGTCGCAGTTGCTTTCGCTTTAAGACGCAAAAATGAGGAATAAGATACTCTCGGGTATCCTTTGCTCTGTACTGACATTTATGTTCACGCTGTGCATAGTTCCGTGCAGCAGTGTGAACTGCGAATATGCCGTCGATGAGGTCAGTGATCTTATCGGCGGTATCGTTGATTATAAGCTCGGTCAGTACGGCGCAGGGAGCATAGAAGAATGGCTCGGAGGAGCTGCCGCTGACGGCGCAGGAACTACCTCTGACTGGTACGCTATCGCGTTCAGTCAGGACGGACATCATGAACTCTCGGCTTATGAACGCTCTCTCCTCTCATACATTGAGCATAACAATATCACATCTCCAACAACAAGAGAAAAGTACGCTCTCGCACTCTGTGCGTCAGGAAGCACGAACAGCTACATCTCCAATATTCTCGACACGTCAATAGGCGAACAGGGCATAATGAGCTTGATATACGGTCTGCACGTTCTGAATAACGGCTACACCTGCTCACGCTTCACAGCAGATTCTGTGACCGATACCCTGCTCTCATTGCAGTACTCCGACGGCGGCTGGGCATTATTCGGCGAATACGGCGATATTGATGTTACAGCCATGACTATACAGGCTCTTGCTCCTCACTGCGGCAACAGCCGCGTGGCAGATGCCGTTGACAGGGGTATTGACTTCCTGTCTCAGCGTCAGAAGGACAACGGAGGATACGAAAGCTTCGGCACGGCTAATCCCGAAAGTACGGCACAGGTGCTTACGGCACTTTCAGCTCTCGGTATCGACTGCCGATACGATGACAGATTCATAAAGAACGGCAATGACCTCATAGACGGAATAGCTGCTTTCCGTCTTCCCGACGGCAGCTTCTCCCACACTCTCGGCGGCAGTTCCAACGAAAACGCAACTGTACAGTCGCTTTACTCGCTCATAGCTTTCAGGCGCATGACAGAGGGAAAGTCTCCCCTGCTGGTTCTGGACAACCGCCGCGAACCTGTCTCGCCGCAGCCTGTCGAAAATCACACCCGCGAACAGAACAACAGCACTGCTCCTCATCATGAAGAAGGAGCTGCTCAGACGACCGCTGCTTCAAAAACGACCACTCTCCAAAAGACATCTTCTGCCGCAAAAAATACGGATTCATCTTCCACAGTAAGCACTATTTCATCACTTACATCAAAAAGCGGGAGATCTCTGTCAACTGCCGCAAATACAAAAATATCAGTAAGCTCGGATACAGAGTCTCTCACAGAAACTGTTCAGGCTTCTTCTGTGCAAAAGAGCGAGAAGCTGCAAAAACGCGGCAGCTACAAAACTCCCGTAATCATCATTATCATCGGTTCGGCAGCTGTAATCGCTCTTATCATATTCATTCTCGGCAAGAGAAACTACAAGAACTTCATATTTCTTGCGATCACAGCAGGTGCGGCAATAGCTGTAGTTCTGCTTACGGATATAAGCTCACCCGAAGAATATTACAGCGGCGAGCAGAAGCACAAGGAAAATGCCATAGGTACTGTTACTATGGAGATACGCTGCGACACTATCGCAGGCAAGTCCGACTCGGAGCATATCCCTGCCGACGGCGTTATTTTGCAGCCCACTGCATTTGATATAGAGGCCGGCGATACGGTATTCGATATACTCACGGAAGCTGCTCAGACCTACGGCATACAGATGGAGAACAAGGGCAGTTCGGGCAGTGCCCACGGTATGGTCTACATTGCAGGCATAAACTACATTTACGAATACGATTTCGGCGACCTTTCAGGCTGGGTGTATCACGTAAACGGAATAACTCCGTCAAGGAGCTGCGGCGAATACGAGCTCTCTGACGGCGACAAAATAGAGTGGCTCTACACCTGCGAACTTGGTCACGACCTTGATGAGGTATACGAAAAATGAAAAGCTTTGCCGAATATAACCCCATAGTAATTACAGTATGGTTTTTCAGCGTTACAGGAGTTGCCATGTTCTGCAATTATCCCCTGCTGATGCTGATGTCGCTGTGCGGAGCCGTGATATTTTTCCTCATGCGGAACGGCTTGTCACACGGCAGAGAGCACCTTTTCTTCTTTATACTTTTCCTGATACTCGCACTGGCAAATCCACTTGTCTCTCACAACGGAAAGACTGTACTATTCGTCATGAACCACAATCCCGTCACTCTCGAAGCTGCACTGTACGGTGTAAATTCAGCTGCTATGATAATCGGTGTTCTGTACTGGCTTAGGAGCTTCACACAGATTATGACCAGCGAGAAGCTGCTGTACATCACGGGAGCTCTCTCGCCAAAGCTTTCACTTGTACTTTCAATGGCGCTGAGATTTGTTCCCCTTTTCAGCCGTCAGTCAGCTAAGATAAACAACGCTCAGATCGCTATGGGACTGTACAAAGACGACAACATTATTGACGATATCAAGGGAAGATCACGGGTTTTCTCAATACTCATCACATGGGCTCTCGAAAACGGCATCATTACCGCCGACAGCATGGAAGCCCGCGGTTTCGGAGCTTGCAGGCGCACTCAGCTGCGGCGCTTCCGATTCAGTGTCCGTGATACAGCTTTTCTCATACTCACCCTGCTGCTCCTTGCCGTAACAGCAGCCGCAGCAGGAACAAAATCTCTCAGCTTTGTGTTTTACCCCTCAATAACTGCCGAAAATCCCGATCTTCTCGGCATTGCAGGGCTAATAACCTACGGTCTGCTGATATTTCTGCCTGTTATCATTGAAACGGAGGTCAGTCTCAGATGGAAATACTTGCGGTCAGAGATCTGACCTTTACTTATCCCCAATGCAGCTCTCCTGCTGTAAAAAATGTATCCTTCGAGCTTCAGCGCGGAGAACTTGCTGTACTCTGCGGAGCTACAGGCAGCGGAAAGTCCACTCTGCTGAGGCTCCTCAAACGCGAGCTTGCTCCTCTGGGCGACAAACAAGGCTCTGTTCTCTTCAACGGGAAGGAGCTCTCCGAACTGGACAGCATCACTTCTGCTTCCGCTGTAGGCTTTGTTATGCAGCGTACCGAGCAGCAGATAGTCACAGACAAGGTGTGGCACGAGCTTGCCTTCGGTCTGGAAAATCTTGGTACTCCTCCTCACGAAATATCACGGCGCATCGCGGAAATGGCAAGCTATTTCGGTATCGGCAGCTGGTACGACAGGGACGTTTCGGAACTCTCGGGCGGTCAGAAGCAGCTGCTAAACCTTGCTTCCGTACTCGTTATGCAGCCTGAGATACTAATTCTCGACGAGCCGACCGCTCAGCTCGACCCCATTGCCGCAGCCGACTTCATCGCTACCCTGAAACGCTTGTGCTGCGACTTTTCCATAACCATCATCATCGCTGAACACCGTCTCGAAGACGTTGTCCCAATATGTGACAAGCTCCTTGTCATGGAAAACGGCAGTCTTATCGCTGCCGACGAGCCGCGCAGTGTCATCTCCGAGCTCAACAGCCGCCCCGACATTCTCTGCGGTATGCCTGCGGCTTCGCGTTTACACGCGAAGTTGAGCGGCAGCGGAAGCTGTCCGCTCACAGTCCGCGAGGGCCGCTCCTTTATAGAGAGCAGCTACCGTAATACTACTCGCGGACTGCCGCAGGCTGCCCGATGCAGCTCAGATGCGGCGGCAATGGAGTTCAGCAGCATTTACTTCCGCTATTCACGGGACAGTAAAGACATTCTCGACGGTCTCAGCATAAAGATATACGAAAGGGAGATATTCTGCATACTCGGCGGCAACGGCTCAGGAAAGACCACTGCTCTTTCGGTCGGTGCAGGACTTCTGAAGCCCTACAGCGGCAGTATCAGAGTATTCGGGAAGAAGCTCAAGGACTACAAGAACCGCTCACTCTACCGTGAATGTCTGGCAATGCTGCCGCAGGACGTTCAGACCGTATTTCTCAGGAATACTGTCCGCGAAGAACTTGATGAGTGCGGCGCTGTGCTTTCAGAACTGCCATTTGATCTGTCACCGCTGCTGGACAAGCACCCTTACGATCTTTCAGGCGGTCAGCAGCAGCTCACGGCGCTGGCAAAAGTTCTCGCAGCAAAGCCGAAACTGCTTCTCCTTGACGAACCCACAAAGGGACTTGACGCTGCTGCTAAACAAGGTATCATCTCTGTCATACGCTCCTTGAAAGAGCGCGGTGTCACTGTAGCCATAGTCACTCATGATGTTGAATTCGCCGCAGTATGTGCAGACAGATGCGCAATGTTCTTCGGCGGCAGGATAGTCTCGGACGGTGTCCCTAACGAGTTCTTTTCGCGCAACAGCTTCTACACAACAGCTGTCAGCCGCATGACAAGAGGACATTTCGACAACGCCGTCACTCTCAGCGATGCCGCAGAGCTCTGCCGAATAAACGGCAGGAAGGAGCTGCCATGCTCCTGATACAAAGCAAGAAAATGCGCAGTATAATTAAAGCCATAGTGCCGTTTGTACTGATCCCCTCCATAACAATAGCAGGCGCAGTTGCCTTTGACGAGAAAAAGCACATTATCATCGCACTTGCCTCAGCTCTTTCAGCTCTGCTGCTCTTTTCAGCAGGCTTCGAGAAAAGATCCACAGGAACGCGCAGAATGGTCATAGTTGCAGTCATGATCGCACTGTGCTTTGCAGGACGTTTCATACCATTTCTGAAACCTGTTGCAGCACTCACGATAATTACAGGACTTTATCTCGGCGGAGAAGCCGGATTCCTCGTAGGCTCACTGTCTGCTCTGCTCACCAACTTCTACTTCGGACAAGGCCCGTGGACTGCATTCCAGATGCTCGCTTGGGGACTTATCGGACTTTTCGCAGGAATACTATCAAAACCTCTGCTGCTGCGCCGTGCTCTCCTGCTTATGTACGGCGCAGCAGCAGGTCTTGCGTATTCATTCATCATGGATATATGGACAGTGCTCTGGTATAACGAGGGCTTTAACGTCAGGCTCTATATCGCAGCTCTTGGAACTGCTGTGCCATATACAGTGTCATATGCTGTGTCCAACGTCCTGTTCCTTTATCTGCTTGCGCCGCCTTTCGGCGAGAAGCTCAACCGCATAAAGATAAAATACGGTGTATAAAGAACTCTATATCAAATTTCAGAAAGGATATAACAATGAACGACTGCATTTTTTGTAAAATAGCTGACCACTCTGTCCCGTCAATGACTGTCTATGAGGACGAGTGCACTATGGCTTTCATGGATACGGCAAAGGACGTTGACGGACATATTCTGGTCATTCCAAAGAAACACGCGAAAAAGCGGTGATAATATCAACGCATGGCCGAATTATGACGGCGCAAAAGAGGATATTGAAGATGTTTTCAAAAAGATAATTATAAAATAACACTTTCTATAAGTTTTTACGGGACGGCGAGAACGCCGTCCCCTACAATTACTATTTGACTTTACGGGACGACTGTGATATAATAGAAAGGTAAAATTTAAATCCAATGGAGGTCTCTCAATATGGGAATGTTCGACAAGCTTATAGCAAATCTTAAATCAAGCAAGAAAACTATTGTCTTCACTGAGGGCAGCGATCCGCGTATCCTCTCCGCAGCTGACAGACTTATCAAGGAAAACCTCATGGGCGTTATCCTCTGCGGCAACGTTGACGAGGTAAAGGCTGCTGCTAAGAACGGCGGCTTCAATATCGACAGTGCCGAGATCCTCGATCCTGATACATATCCTGAAATGGACGCTCTCGTAGCTCAGATGGTCGAGCTCAGAAAGGGCAAGATGACTGAGGACGAGTGCCGCGCTGCTCTCGCTAAGTCAAACTACTTCGGCACTATGCTCGTTAAGGCAGGCAAGGCAGACGCACTTCTCGGCGGTGCTACATACTCCACAGCAGATACAGTAAGACCTGCTCTCCAGATCATCAAGACAAAGAAGGGCTCTAACCTCGTTAGCTCTTCATTCATTCTTTTCCGTGAGAAAGACGGCAAGGAAGAAAAGATCGCTATGGGCGACTGCGCTATCAACCTCGGCTACACAGACAGACTTGACAAGGACGGCAATGTAGTCCTTTCAGCTGCAAGACAGCTTGCTGAGGTAGCTGTTGAAACTGCAAAAACTGCTGACTTCTTCGGCATTGATCCTAAGGTAGCTGTTCTCAGCTTCTCCACATACGGCTCAGGCAAGGGCGGCACAGTTCAGCTCAGCCACGACGCTGTTATCGAAGCAAGAAACATTGATCCTAACCTCGTTATCGACGGTGAGTTCCAGTTCGACGCAGCTGTTTCCGCAGAAGTTGCTAAGACAAAGTGCCCTGACTCAAAGGTTGCAGGACAGGCTAACACATTTATCTTCCCACTTATCGAGGCTGGCAACATCGGCTACAAGATCGCTCAGAGACTTGGCGGCTACGAAGCTTACGGTCCTATCCTTCAGGGTCTTAACGCTCCTATCAACGACCTTTCAAGAGGCTGCAACGCTGACGAAGTTTACAAGATGGCTATCATCACAGCAGGTATGGCATAATCAACGCGAAGCATTGATTAATAATTTGTAATTAAAAAATCGGGACTGCTTATTTTGCAGTCCCGTTTTCACATTTACAAGCAGTAATAAAAAATACTTGACAAACAGCAGCAAAAATGTTATAATACAATTAACGAGATTGTTCTGCAATCTTGAATTTATAGTAAAGGATGTTAAACAAATGAAACACGTACTCAAAAAAATCTCAGCAATCGCAATGGCATTCACTCTCCTCGGAGCAGGCACAGCTATCGCAAAAAATGTAGCACCACAGTCAATACCCACACTCACAGCAAGCGCAGCAGATGGTTGGTATTATCAGACAACTTGTAATAAGGTTGTAGTTACACATTGGGACGGCAGCACATCAAGTTATACTTATAACAATCTTGCAGTATATTGTAGCAGAGACTGGAGAACATTGAAAATGTCTACACCAAGTGTGCCTGTTCCGATATATTGCTATTCTGTTCAGGCAGTTCGCTTCTATTATTAAGCATATTCAAAGCTCCCCGAATGGGGAGCTTTTCTATTGTATTTTCCACACTCACAATGATATGCAGGTATAACATAAAAATGGACTGCTTTTCGCAGTCCATTTTTTTGTTCGGGTCTTAATGTTGTCTATGGGTTAGTCGCAAAGCTTTTCATCAGCCTTGCTTATACGCCAGCCGTTCTCGGTATTTGTGATCGTAAAGTCTGTCTCAACAGTATATTTCTCACCATTGCCATTAGTATCTGATCTATGGAGAACTGCGATAATATTACCGTTTTCGTCTGTCTCGGCATTAACACTGCTCTCGTCCCAATCAAATGTACCATTGCTTGCGTCATGTATTGATTTTTCAATATAGTATCCGTTATCGGAAGTAAACATAAATGTATCGCAGTTAATATCCTCTTCCTTATCGCACATACAGTTATCAATTATTACCTTTCCGAACTCTGCATCGAATATCTCATAACATCTTTTTTCAATATCTGCCCATGTAGGATATCTCGGGTCGGTAACACGGTAGAACTTCCTCTGCCCTTCCATACCTTCAGGATACATAAATGTCTTTGTAACAACAGACGACTTATCTACCTCAAGACCTCCTGCATGAAGGTCACTCGCAAAATCTCTGTATGCTCCTGTAAGTTCTCTTACAATAGCGTTAACATCGTTCTCTGCTTCTGATGTTTCCTCAGCAGTTTCTGTTACATCTTCGTTCAAATAAATAGTGTTCTCAGCATCTGTAGTTACCTCTGTGGCATCTTCTGTAGTGACCGCAACGTTCTCCCCCACATCTGCTGCGGGAGTCTGACCGTTACGGCTTATAAACACCATACTGCTGCCTATTCCGGCTACAAGGAGCACAGCCGCAGCTGCAATGCTTGTGCCCTTATACCACTTAGGTCTGCGGTATTTCTCAACTCCCGAAACGTCGATACTGTTATTCTCATTTTTTATATCAAACTTTCTTTTACTCATGGCATACAGCCTCTCTTTCTGCTCGTCTTTGAGGACGGGATACTCTTTCGAGAGCCTATCTGCTGTTTTTGGGTCAATATCGTTGAATATATCATCAAATCTCATTGATATCCCTCCTCTGTGATACCAGCCTCACTCAGCAGCTCCTTAAGCTTTTTCCTTGACCTGCTCAGCCTCTTCTGTACAGCAGTGTCGCTCAGTCCTACAAGTGAGGAAATTTGTTTTGTTTTCATACCGTAATAATAGAAGTAAGCGATGATAGTTGAATCAGGCTCGCCCAGCCTTTTCAAACAGTCAAAAACGGCTTCACGGAGAGCAGAGCGCTCTGCATTCTCCTCGATCTTGATATCAGACGGAAGCTCGCCTAAGCTCTCCGAATCAATTGATATCGTCGTTTCACTTTTGGGAGAGAGTCGCCTGAAATAGCTTATGGCAGTACGCTTTGCAATCGTACCGATTATTCCTCTGAGATCTCCGTCCGCTCCTGTATGGCTGTTGAGATAGCGGAATACCGCCGCGAAAGTATCGCTCAGGCACTCGTCAACGTCCTCGCTTGTGCCACAGCCCTTCAGCTTGTTTGCACATATTGCGTAAACGTACCCGCAGTACTCGTCAAACAGCGCACGTCTGCCATCTTCCGCGGACTGCTCCATTTTACAGCGCAGCTCTTTATCTGTCATCGTTTCACTCCTTTGAATGCATTCATATACTACACTCGCTTTGACGAAAGTTTTTCTGACCTTGTTTATAAAAAATAAGAGAGAGACATTTTTCGCAAGTCTCTCCTTTATAATAATTATAAAAAATATGTTATGCTCCGTCGTCGTTATACCATGATATGCCCATATACTTAGGTTTGAACATTATCCTGCCGTTTCCGTCCACAACGCCGTAATCGTCATCGTATTTTTCTTCAGTGAACACTGCGTAGCCGTCATCTTCAAAGCGGCTGATATATGAAGCTTTTATAGTGAACAGCTCATTGAATTCCTTATCAAGGACATTACATTTACCGGTATCATAATTATATATTCTGATTTTATCGTCACTGTAGCAGTTGACATAGTCACCCTCTGTTGTAAACAAAGTATTATTATTCTTATCTATAAATCTTATTTTCCTGTCTTCATATACAGCTGCATATCCGTTAATAAAATATATAAGCTTATCAGATACAGGCGGTATTATCATCTCTCCGCTATGAGTATCCATTAAACCGTATTTTCCGCCTTTCTCCACATGATATGCGGACTCTCCGTTATAGCATACAATATGAGTGCCATTATCAAGCCCGTATAACTTGTCGAGTTCTTTAAGACGTTCTTCGTCTACTATACCGTTTGGAGAATAAATTATCTCTTTTTCATCGTATCTGCGGATAAGACCGCCGTCATAATCAAGCTTCAGCATTTCTTTTCCACAAGTCGCGTCCCAGCTCTTATCTTCGCTGTTGTATCTGATATCATCATACTCAAACGGAACAATTATATTTTCATCTTTGTCTATCACTCCGCATCGCTCATTTTTTTCGGCTATAAATCGGTCAGGAGTTTCTATAGTCAAACTCTCATAAAACAAATCGACGAACAAATTGTTATCAGCATCTAATAGTCCATAATAATTGTTGCCGGTCACTTCTTTATAACCAAATTTAGACACAGAAACACTGTCATACAAAAAAGGTACAACGATCTCATTATCATAATTTATTATCCCTTTTCTGCCGTTTTTCTTTGTATAAAGATAACCTTCCCAATCATATATATTATCGTCATATTCAAAAGGAATAACAATATTTTCATCATAGTCGATCAGTCCGTATTTACCATCAAGCTCCACACAGAGATAGTTTTCCTTGCAACAATCATGTACACAGTCATAATTATTTTTTAGTATGCTCCTGCCATTTCTGTCGATATCTTTATACATTCCGCCTTTCTTGACTATATAGTATCCTGTCCTTTCACACGCAAATACGCTTTCATAAGGCGAATTCCCTATATATTTTCCTGCGGTGTCTATGAGGTATTCATTCTCGCCTTTCCGCACTATCGCTCTTTCGGCACTGTCAAAGTCGGAGGCTTCATCGTATATGCACATCATTACCTTTCTGCCTTGTTTGTCAGCATATCCCCATCTGAAAGAGCTGTTCTCAACGGGAATAAGTCCGCAGCAGAAAAGTCCCTGACTGCCGTCGTAACTGTAAGTCGGAGCGTAAAAAAACACTGTATGTATGACGGGCAGCAAAAATGCCAGCCGGATAACAAAAGGTATGAATGATGCTATTTTCTTTTTCATTTTCAGTCGCCCCGACATTCTGTGATATTTAATGATGAATTTATTACGGACGTATTCTTGTATCGCTAAAACTTTAATATAAAAGAAGTGCCCCCGTGAAAGGGGGCACAGGCACTGTGCTGGTACGCCTGACTGGAATCGAACCAGCGCACACGGCGTCGGAGGCCGATGCTCTATCCCCTGAGCTACAGGCGCATAAAATTTATTAATAATGCTATATATTATTATAACAAAAACTCTTGAAATTTGCAAGCTTTTGTGATATAATTATTAAAAATAATTTAGGAGGGAAAGTTTTGGGGGATTATATTTATATTATAGTTGCTCAAACAGGTACAAGACCCGCACGACTCTTCAAACACGTTACCAAAAAGCCTTACAATCACGTTTCTCTCTCAGGAGATCTTGAGCTGTCAACTATGTACAGCTTCTGTCGGACTTATCGGCCTCTGCCGCTGCCTGCTACCTTCAATCAGGAGATAGTCGGTCAGGGCACTCTCGGACAATACCGCAATATCCCATGCGAGATATACCGCATAAGTGTTACCGATGAGCAGAAAAAAGCCTACAACGAACTGATAAACCACTTTGTTGAGAATCGTAATATCTACTCCTATAATCTTCTCGGTCTTTTCGCTGTATATATGAACATCGAGTGGAAACGCGAACACAGCTTCGTCTGTTCACAGTTCGTTGCTTACATCATGGACAAAATAGGCATACCGCTCGAAAAGACATTCTGTCTGTATACACCCGATGATTTCAGACATTTTCCGAATGCTGATCTCATCTACAGCGGAGAACTCAACACCTTTTACTATACAAGACAATCAAGAGTTTATTCTACATAATGATATAA
Source organism: Ruminococcus sp. (assembly GCF_024691275.1). Classification (GTDB taxonomy): domain Bacteria; phylum Bacillota; class Clostridia; order Oscillospirales; family Ruminococcaceae; genus Ruminococcus. Next base: position 13,130 of record NZ_JAILNU010000067.1, read on the forward strand.
CATACGCTGCCGCTCTTATTTCATCAGGGGCAAGCAGGTATACCGCACAATAGGCTTTGCTTTCGGGCATTATTCCTGAGAGAGAGAACTCGGCACGATGATCGAGCACCTCTATGGAGGCACTATCGTCCGTGACAGCCATTGACGCAGGAACAATGTTTTTCCCACTGAGTCTATTGTATGAATTTGCATAAGAATTTATAAACATCCATATGCCGCCGCTCAGAAGCAGATACGCAAAAACTGCTCTGAGGGCGGCTTTTTTCTTTTTACGCCGCATTTCTATCTCCTTTTCATGGAATTGAGAAGCTCTCCCAGCGACCTGCCCAGAAGCTGCCCCGAGAACTGAGACTGCTGTAAGGTATTGCCGTGAGAGCCTATCTCTATGAGCAGACTGCCGTTGGTCAGATCCTGATTATAGTGCCTGTAATCAAAAAGGATCGGACGTGTAAGTCCCTCATGGTCGCTTTCCAGCTTGCTTTGCAGACAGCAGGCAAAATGAAAATTCTCCATATAATTCGGCATACCCAGTGTTCCGTCGTCGCAGCCCGAGATTATCATTATCTGAGAAGCCTCTCTGCCGTCCACCTCAACAAAGGGCTGGTACGCATATCCCTCGCCCGAAATAGCGTCCCTGTGTATGTCGAGAACTACCTTGATACTGGGATATTTCTCAAGTATAGGCATAATAGTTGCACGGCTCCTGTCGTAAGAGCCGTTATACGACGGATAATCGTGGATATCCGTCGCATGGACAACACCTATCCCCTGCGCCTCCAGCTCCGCCTGTATCGCATCGCCCACCATGACCATATTCTTTGTGCAGTCGGTAGTGCGGTAATTGAAGGAGCTGTCGTACTTATCCCGCACAAAGGGCTCGAAGCTCTCTGTAGTATGGGTATGATATATCAGCACAAGAGGTTCGTCGGTATCCTCAACTGTGAAATTCGGGAGATATCCGCTTTCCTTCATGAGTTCTTCATTTGGGATATCGGTCTTATTATTTACCTGTCCGCCTCCCTCGATATCAAAAAAAGAGTTTCCACTGTACCGCCCGTAGGTAGTACGTATGAGCTCGCCATCGGGCTGCCACTGTACAGGATAGGGCTTAGCTCCTGCATCGTCAGCCTTCATCGCCAGAGGGTCAGGCAGTTTCAGAAGATCTCCCCTGTTATCGCTCTCATCGGCTATGCCGTAGCCCTCTGATAATATGACATTGCTGTCAAGAAGCTCATCCTCGATCTTTATTCTGCTTATCTTCTCCTCTTCTGTTTCATTCAGCCGTGCCTCATGCGTTCCCTGTGACTTTATTACAAGGGCTTGTTCGTCTGACTTAACACCTGCTGCACCGTGCATAACTGCTGCAAGTACCACAGGAAAGGTCACCGCTGCCATACATCTTGCAATTCCTTTAAGCTTTCTGCGTTCATGACGGGTCATATGCTCACCTCACATTATTCCTTATGAGATAATTATATTCAATTGCCTTCATCTGTATGACAGTTGTCCGAAAAAGGCTCATTGCCGTCATTTTTTCACATATTTCGGCATAGAAATAATCGAGGTGATAATGATGTACAAATGCCTGAGAGCCAAACATATACTGCAATGCCTGCTTGCCGCTGCGGTCATACTGTGGCTGTGCCCTGCAATAAAGAACTGCCTTGCATCAGACAGCGGCACACTCGTCCCGCTGCCCGTCATCATGTACCACAGTGTCTGTAATAAGCAGCCGACTGACTATATCGTAACTCCCCGTCAGCTTGACAATGACCTTGCATGGCTGAAAAGCAGGGGCTTTGTCAGCGTCAGCGCCGAACAGCTCATACGCTACACCAAAGGCAGCGGAGAGCTTCCGCAAAAGCCTGTCCTGATAACCTTTGATGACGGCTTTTACAATAATCTTTCCGCCGCACTGCCGCTCCTTGAAAAATACGATATGAGAGCCGTTATATCTATTGTTGGCAGATACACCGACGATTATGCACCCGCCGACCCCCACAGCGAAAGCTACTCCTACCTCACATGGGAGGATATATCCGAGCTTGCCGCTTCGGGACGCATAGAGATAGGCAGCCACACCTACGATATGCACTCACGTTCAGGCGGCAGACAGGGCTGTGCAAAGCTTCCCGACGAAAGTGACGAGGAATATGCCTTCACTTTCGGCAGCGATATAGGACTGCTCAGAACAGAGCTCCATCAGAACTGCGGCATCATACCTGCTGTGTTCGCCTTTCCCTTCGGAGCACTTTGCAAAGAGAGCCTACCCGTGCTCCGTGACAGTGGTATCCTCATGACACTTACCTGCCGTGAGGGAATGAACTTCATCACCCGCGGCCCTGACTGCCTGTACGGAATATTCCGTTATAACCGCAGCGGACTGCTTTCGACAGACGAATATATGGAGCGCATAACAAAAAATCTCCCCGAATCGCCATGATTCGGAGAGAATATACTTTTTATATCACAAGATGCTGAGCATATCCCAGCGCAAGATTATTCTGAGATTCCCAGTTACGATCTTCCGATCTTCTCGGAGTCGAAGAATACTCAATACGTGCATCATCATGCATAATTGCCCTGTACAGGTCATCGAAGCTGTCAAAGCCCATTCGCTTCCAGTACTTGGTGTACTTTTCTTCACGGTACTTCTGGAATCTCTCGGGGATAGTACCATCCTTTTCGTACTGTTCCTTCAGTTCTGTACTGTGCTCGGAAAAATAAATTATATCAGGTGTAAGCTTATACGCGATATAACCGTAGAATCCGAAGATAAGTCCCGAAATGAGAGAAATTACAAGTCCGAAAACAGCAAAAACAGTACCTCTTCTTCTGCCGACCAGTGATATCAGAGAAAACACCAGACATATCGGCACTGTAATGAAACTCATAACAGTAGCACACAGTATCAGATTGACCAGAGCGATAACGAATGACGCTATAGCAAAACCTGCTCCCTTGCGTGTATCGGTCATTTCACCGTTATACATTCCGCCGAACTGACTGTTTGGGTCATAGTAACCGCCGCCATTATAATAACCGCCGTTATTGTCGTAGCCGCCGTAGTTGTTATTGCCGCCGTTATTGTCGTAGCCGCCGTAGTTGTTATTGCCGCCGTTATTGTTGTAGCCGCCATAGTTGTTATTGCCGCCGTTATTGTTGTAGCCGCCATAGTTGTTATTGCCGCCGTTATTGTCGTAGCCGCCGTAGTTGTTATTGTTGTTGTCATTATTTCCGAAAAGATCACTCATCTGATTGATCCCCCTCCTTAAATTAAGTTATAGACTGGTCTGCCAGTTCCAGTTGCGCACCTCAAGCTCCTCAAGATTGTAAGGAGTTTTCTGGTAAACGCAGTAATTGAGCCAGTTTGAAAACATGAGATTAGCTGTGCATCGCCATGAAAAAACAGGCACATTGTCGGGGTTGTCTCCCGGGAAATAATTATATGGTATCTGTATATCTATTCCCTTCGAGACATCTCTGCGATACTCATTTGCAAGGGTATCACGGTCGTACTCGGAATGTCCCGTAATGAAATACTGTCTACCGTTCTTATTGGCAACGATATGAACTCCCGCGATATCCGATGAGGTCAGTATCTCAAGCTGAGGTATGCGCTCTATATCGGCTCTGCGGACCTCTGTATTACGCGAATGCGGAACATAGAACACATCATCGAAGCCTCTCAGGAGCTGACAGTTGCTCACCTCAGCCCTGTGAGGAAATATGCCGAACATCTTGTGGTCAAGGGTATACTTGGGTATACCGTAATGGTAATACAGACCTGCCTGTGCAGCCCAGCATATATATATAGTCGAAAAAACGTGTGTCTTTGACCATTCCATGATGCTGCATATCTCTTTCCAATAGTCCACCTGCTCGTAATCAAGCAGCTCTACAGGAGCACCTGTGATTATCATTCCGTCGTATCTGTCATTCTGTATCTCGTCGAATGTCTTATAAAAAGACTCAAGGTGATGCCTTGATGTATTTTTTGAAGTATGAGAAGCCATTTGCAGCAGATCGACATCGACCTGAAGCGGAGTATTACTGAGCAGCCTCAGCAGCTGGCTCTCTGTCTCTATCTTTTTGGGCATAATATTAAGGATAACCACCTTCAGCGGACGTATATCCTGGTGTTCAGCCCTTTCCCTTGACATTACGAAAATATTCTCCTCACCGAGGGTCTTGAATGCAGGGAGTTCTGATGAGATCCTTATAGGCAATCCTTATCTATCCTTTCGTATTTATTCTTTCTTTTCCTTGCAGTGCTGACAGCCGTTCATGAAGCTCTCAACGTCGGGGCACTGACGGCTGTCGCCGCTGATAAAGCGAAGCTTTCTGAGGCTTTCGTACTTTCCGTCATCGGGAAGCTCAAAGAGCATATGCTTTATGCCCTTGAGAGTACTTTTCAGCATAACTGAGCGTACAAGCCCGTCACAGAGCATCATATCGCCGCCGTCGTCATAATCATATACGACGGTCTTATCAGCACCGTAGGAATATGCAATGAAGCCGATAACATCGTCGCGGTCGAGTGCCTCTGTGATATGCAGCTCGGCACTTCCCGCAGCCTTTCGCAGCTCCTGATATCCGTCGGAGGAAAGTTTTTCCTGTATCTCCAGCATCTTACTTCTCCTTGCCGATAGCATTTCTGATAGCACGGAGCTCTTCGGGAGTGAGTTCACGGTAGGTACCGGGTTTGAGCATTCCCAGTTTAAGAGGACCGATGCTTATACGGCGAAGTCTTGCGACTTCAAGACCTACAGCCTCGCACATCTTACGTATCTGTCGGTTTCTGCCCTCTTTTATAGTAATGAGCAGCACAACTCGTCCCTCAGCCTTATCCTTGACAACTACTGTTGCAGGGAGGGTCTTTTTGCCGTCGATCTCAACGCCCTCAGCAAGTCTTACCAGTTGTTCGTCGTTGATATCGGGGCGGACAGTTACGCGGTATGTCTTTGATATATGGCGGCTCGGGTGCATTATGCTGTTTGCAAACTCACCGTCATTGGTAAAGAGGAGAAGTCCCTCTGAATTTCGGTCAAGGCGGCCTACAGGGTAAACGCGCTCCTCAACTCCTTCGAGAAGATCCATAACGCAGCGTCTGTCCAGCTCATCAGAAACTGTTGTGACATAGCCTCTCGGCTTGTTCATCATGAGATACAGGAAGCTGCGCTTCTTAGGCATATAGATACGCTCGCCGTCAATGGTGATAAGGTCCTTGAAGCCGCACTTGTCACCAAGCTTTACAGGATGACCGTTCACCTTTACCCTGCCCTGTGTAATAAGCTCCTCTGCTTTTCTTCTGGAGCAAACGCCGCTGTCGGCGATCATTTTCTGAATTCTTATTTTTTCCACTTTTATCCTATCCTTAACGGGAGAACATACTCCCGAGCTTTTCTTTTAACTTTGCGAATGTTCCCTTTTTCGGTTTTTTCGGCATTTCCGCCGAAGCTTCCATATCCTCCGCCGCATACAGCGGGATCGTACCGACCTCACGCCCCATGAAGCTCACACGTAGCTCTGCCGCTATGTCTCCCTTATGAACGGGAGCATAAACGAAGGGCGGCGAAAGGAGAGTATAAGTAATATCGTCCTCGCTCCCTGTAAGGGAAGTAACAGGGAACACAGGCTTTTCAGGAATGAGCGGCAGTTTATCACTGCTGCCTCCGACCAGATCAACAGACAGCTCCGCAGGCAGCTGTACATCGAGCCTGCGAACGGTATCAAAACCGTAGTCATACATGGCGATATGGTCGTTCCAGTCGTTTCTGTCATTGAGAGTCACACATATCAGGTCTTTGCCTCCGCGTTCGCAGGCAGACACGAGACATCTTCCCGCTTCGTCGGTAAAGCCCGTCTTTACGCCGTAAACTCCGTCATACATTGAAAGCAGCTTATTAGTATTCTTCAGCCAGCGCTCATATGGAGGGTTTCCGAATTCCAGCTTTATGCTCTGTCGGGAGCATATACTGCGGAACACCTCATTTCCGAGAGCTTCTCTTGCAAGTACTGCCATTTCATACGCAGATGAACCGTGCCCCTCGCCTTCAAGACCCGAAGGCGTTACGAAAAATGTCTTTGTCAAGCCCATTTCCCGAGCGCGTTCGTTCATAAGCTCTGCAAAGGCTTCCGTGCTGCCTGCTATCCTTACCGCTGCCGCATTTGCAGCGTCATTCCCCGACGGGAGCAGCATACCGCAGCACAGTGCGTATTTTGTAACGATATCTCCTTCGCACAGCCCCATTGATGAACCCTCGACCTTTATTGCATCGCTGTCCACAACGAACTCGTCATAGAGCCCGCCGCTTTCAAGACACAGCAGAGTTGTCATTATCTTGGTCGTGCTCGCCATAGGCAGCTTCTCGTTGCAGTTGAGGGAGTATATCACCTCACCTGTATCGGCAGATATCAGAACCGCAGCTTTCGCGGAAACATCGGGCTTTTCAGCTGATGCTACACAAAGACCGCGTATTCCGAACGATACGGCAGCAAATGCCGCAAATATACTTATGAGCCGTTTCATAGGCACACCTCCGCATAAGATCTATGCTAAAGGATATGCCTGTATACCATAGGTTATTCTCAGTTGAGCGGAACTGATTCGTCAGTGATGCCCTCAGCCTTTACCTCATTCTTTGCAGCCTTTTTCTTATTCATGATACCTGTGATCTTATCAATGATAGCAGGAGCTTTTTCAATGGCGTTGCTGATAGGATCGTTTGAACCCTCCATATTTACCATCTTTGCCGAGCCGTCTGGAGAGATAACGAGAAATCCCTCGGGCTTTATGGAAACGCCTGCACCTGCACCGCCTCCGAAAAGATCCTTGTCATACTTTGAAGGCAGGTCTGAACCGCCTGATGCAAAGCCGTAGCTTACTTTTGAAACAGGGATTATAGTTGTACCGTCAGGAAGTCTGATAGGCTCGCCGATGATCGCATTGACATCAGCCATTTCCTTTATCTTTTCGATAGAAATACCTAAAAGCTCACTTACGGGTGTATTTTTTGCACTCATATCATATACCTCACTTCTGCCTTGCGGCGGATTTTTTCATTTTATGTTTCCTGATCTTTTCAGGTAAAAATGTTCTGAACACATATGTTATCAGGAACCATGCTCCTGCAATAACCATTGTACCGAGCCTTACGGAAAGCTTTGCGGAAATATCCCAGCGCCCCTTTGACACGCCGAACTGCGGCTGAACGTCCACAGTTTTAAGTCGTACAGTGAATAGCTCACTGAAAAAGGCGATGATACTGTAAATAAGTGTTGAATACTTTCCGTATTTCAGAGCACAGTCGTATGCATCTTCGTCTGCAATAACGAAATCAATATACAGGTCTGACAGCTTAAAGCCCTTGAAGATCTTCAGCATAGGGCGCTGAGCGCTTTCCCATATTGCGACGAGCTTCTCGATCTTATCGCTCAGGGAGCTGCTGTTGTCATCGTCATCAGGCTTATCACCTTCGTCGTCATCGAAAGGGTCTTCCTCTGCTTTATCATCAGACTTGTCACTTTTTTTCGTTTTGGAAGGCTCTGCGCTCTCGGAAGCACTGATGTCTGCGGCATTATTTTCTGCGCTGTCAGACACGGCAGCACTTTCGTCAGGAGCTGCTTCTGCTTCGGGATCATTAACAGGTATATCTTCCAGTTCCTTCTCCCATTCATACTGTTCGCGCTGCTTCTTTTTCTTCTGCTTTTTTTCCTTGACAGGCTTTGGTGCTTTTGGCTTTTTCGGCTTTGACGGTTTCCCTGCCCTTCGCTTTTTCCACCAGTTATAAAGACCGCCGCCCTCGGAATCCAACAGATTCAAAAACCAGAGCTTCGCTTTGTAGCTGAGCTTTCCGTCGATATAGCTCACCTCACCGCCCGCGGGGACAACGAGTATCAGTAATATTATGCCTGCAACGGCAAGAAGTATATACAGCAGAATTTTCAGTACGATCATTCCTGCCGCTCCTTTCTGTTAATGTATTTCTTGCTGCGATTCAGACAGTTCCCTGTCCACGAATTCGTCCTCTGTTTCAAGCACAAGATCGCTCTGTCCCGGCAAAGGCGGCAGATCCGCAGTGGAGCTAAGACCGAAGCTTCTCAGAAACACCGAAGTCGTTCTGTAGACTATGGGCTTTCCTGGAACATCAAGTCTTCCCGCTTCTTCAACGAGCCCCTTTTCCACAAGATTGTTTATGACCGATGAACTGTCTATGCCGCGGACATTCTCAACAAAGCCCTTTGATACAGGCTGGTTGTACGCGATTATGGTAAGAGCCTCCATAGCAGCATTTGAAAGCGGAGTTGCCCTCTTTGTTTCAAGAGCAGCTCTTACCTGCTCGGAAAAATCCTCGCGGGTACACATCTGATAGCTGCTGTCCAGCTTTTTTATGCAGATGCCGCTGCCGTAGTCCTCATAGCGCTCATTGAGCAGTCTTATCATAGACGGGAGAGTTCCCGCGTCAACACCGCTCGCCTCAGAAAGGCGGTATATCTCAATAGGTTCGCCGCTCGCAAAGAGTATCGCCTCTATTGCTCCGAGCTTTTCCTTGATCTCCAAGTCTTTTTCACTCCGTTCTTTCTTCCTTTGAAGAAGATCATCATATTATCGTCACTTATAGTTATGCGTCCGTGTCTTGTCAGCTCAAGGACAGCAAGGAAGGTAGCAACTCTTTCAGAGCGGTCTGTAACGCCGTCATAGAGCTTGTCCATGTAGACCTCACCCGACAAGTAGAGCTCTCTGAGTATGTGTACTACTTTAGTCATTACCGAAACGATACGCCGCTTCACGACAGAGTTTATCTTATTCTCAACGTGCAGCTTTGCGTGTTCGGACTTTATATTTTTCAGCGACAATGCGCTGTAAGCAATAGCAAGTCTCTCAGGCTCATGAACAAGGGTATATGTCATGTCAGCCTTTATTTTCATAGGTCTGCGGACGAAAATACTTCCGCCCACGAATGCATCTGCCAGTCTCTGAGCAGCTATCTTGCAGAGGGAGTACTCAATAAGAGCGCCCTCCAGCTCACGCTTCATCTGTTCAGCCTCTTCCGGCTGAGGCAGGAGCGAAGCTGTCTTGATATATATGAGCCTTGCAGCCATTTCAAGGAATTCACCTGCAAGCTCCAGATTCTGCTCATGAGCCTGATCTATATACAGCAGGTACTGCTCCAGAAGCTTTGATATCTCAATATCGCAGATATTCAGTTTATGCTTTGCGATAAGGCTAAGCAAAAGGTCGAGAGGTCCTTCAAAGACCTCAAGCTTGAATGAAATACTTTCCATATATCCCTCAGAAGATCATATAAGTCTATATCCGAATACTGTCTTGATTATTTTTTCAGTGACTTCCAGCCAGTTCACATTGAAAAATACCAGATGATCCCATATCCAGCTCCACATGAATATCAAAGGTCTCAGCAAAGAATACTCGCCGTCTGTGATATCGTCAAGGAAGAATATACCGAGAAGGATATATCTTGACCAGAGCATTATCTTCTGGTAGCGGCTGAAGTACCAGCGCCTGAACTTAGGCCATGAGAACTGATAGAATATCTGAAAGCCGTCCAGCGGAGGTATGGGCAGGAGCGCGATGACTCCGAAACAGAGACACGAGAACCCCGCCTTTCGCAAAATCCTGTAAATGCAGGCAAGCAAGAAAGATGTGGGCGCAAGTCCGAAAATGAAGCCTGACAGATTATACAGCAGAACATACATGATAAAATACGCCGCAGGAGCTGCAAGAGATATGAGCGTGATATCGCGCTTCATATTTTTCAGCTTTGAAACGTCGTTATTCATCTCCCTGCTCCAGCCGAAGCCCAGTATCATCGTAATAAGTATACCGTAAAAGTCGGTATGCTTTCGGAAATCAAGGCTAAGTCTGCCCTGACGCTCGGGAGTATCGTCGCCGAGAGCCTTCGCCACCCACGCCTTTACATAACAAGCCGCAGGCATCAGCGCAGTCACAAGTACGCCTCTGCTTATAAGAACAAGCAGAAATCTGAAAAGTTTCTCCATATAATTCCTGTCTCTCTATAATATTATCACACAAAAAGCGCTGTTATCTTCAGTAAAGCGAACCATATCCAGTTTTCGACAATACTTATCACATAAGTGAATTTGCTGCTTATCTCAGATATTCTTGAACACAGGAGCACGAATACTACAAATGCACCTGCTATATATTTATAATTTTGCCATACCCAGCGGTCAAAACTTGCAGGCATGAACGATCTTAACAGATTGAAGCCGTCAAGCGGAGGCAGCGGTACAAGGTTGAATACCGCAAGTCCCACATTAATGGTAACAAAGTACCTGAGGAACAACATGACCGCACTGATGACCGTCATCGCATTTTCATTGGCAGCTGCATCATCAAAGTGTGCAAGCCCCGCGTAAACCGTGAGAACATATATACCTGCTCCGATAAAAGCAGCGATGATATTTGACAGAGGTCCTGCCAGTGATATCAGGAAATATCCCAAACGCCTGTGCTTCACATTTGATATATTGACAGGTACGGGCTTAGCCCAGCCGAAACCGACAACCAGCATGATTACCATTCCGAACGGATCAAGATGCGCAAAAGGGTTCAGCGTAATGCGTCCCTCTCTCTTGGCAGTATCATCTCCCAGCCACTTTGCCATCAATCCGTGAGCCGATTCGTGTATCGGCACTACAAGCATAAAAGTCGCCACTCTTGCGACCAATATCAGAATGAACTCAGAAGATATCCCAGAACTTAACATATAAATCCTTTCTTCAGCAAAGCAATACACTTTGCCAATAGTTATACAACATATATTATACTACACAGCAGCTTTTTTTTCAAGTAAAAAAAGTGATTTTATACGTCAAAAAAAATTTTTTTGAATTTTTTTAAAAAAACACTTGCTTTTTTTTTGATTATGTGGTAGAATAATCATGTTGTATTTTTACAGGTTAGTTAAGGAGGTGCAACCTAATGGCAAAATGTGATATCTGCGGAAAGGGCGTAACCTTTGGTATCAAGGTTTCCCACTCACACAGACGTTCCAACAGAACATGGAAGCCTA
>NZ_JAILNU010000074.1 GCF_024691275.1 Ruminococcus sp.
ATCGAACCAACGACACGGGGATTTTCAGTCCCCTGCTCTACCGACTGAGCTACAGAAGCGTGTTGGCGACCCCGAACAGACTCGAACTGTCGACCTCCTGCGTGACAGGCAGGCGTTCTAACCAACTGAACTACGAGGCCAATGTGGTGGGGACTACATGGCTCGAACCTGTGACCCTCTGCTTGTAAGGCAGATGCTCTCCCAGCTGAGCTAAACCCCCACATCGCATTCCTTTTTATTCTGTCGTTTGAAGTGTTTCTCCCTGACGACGATAATAATTATATCACGCTTTAAGAGATTTGTCAAGCGTTTTTTGAAAAAAAATTCAGATTTTTTTAAAAAAGTCTGGAAAAGGCTATTTTTCGGGCAAAAAAAATTCAAAAAAATATGAAGCTGCTCTTAAAAACCAGACTTTTTTTGAAAAATCCCAGAATTTTTTGCTGATAGCTTTCAGCTGTCAGCCATTAGCTTATGGTGTCCGCAAAAACAAAAGGCGGACAAAAAAGTCCGCCCCAAGATCTTAATTATGACCTACAAGTTCTTTTTTCTTTTTACATAAGAGTATCATTGCAGCAGTTCCGCACACAATAATCATCGGGAACACTGAAATAATATCCCTCCAGTACTCATTCGTTCTCAGCTCAAACGGTTCGCCGTCCGAATTATAAACAAACAGCATAAGGTTAGGTGTAAGAACGGTATCAGCGAGCATATGGCACAGTGCCGCAGGATATACCGAATTCGTGCGCTTTGTGAGCCATGTAAGTATAGCAGACCAGAATATGCACATAACTATCATAGCAATGAATCCGCCGTAAGGGAAAAAGTCGTAATCTCTGCCGAAGTCATAGCCGTAAGCAAGGAAAGGCCCGTGCCAGAGCGCCCATATCACGCCCGTAACAACTATCGCAGCAGGCGTGGGCATAAGCTCCTCCAGCTTGGGAGTGAGGTAAGCTCTCCAGCCGAATTCCTCTCCGAAGCCGTGGATAGCAAGTGCAAAGCCGCTTGTTATCGAAAGTAATAACGAAGAAATCGCCGGAACTCCGTCATTAGCTATCATGCTTTCGGACAAGCTGCCGTTTTTTACGACAAATAAATGTAATATCAGTCCGCTCACAAACGGGAGAACTACAGGATATATTACAGCTGCCGCGTAATATTTTCCGCTGTCTCTTTTTCCGAAGCCGAGGTATGCATCGCGGAAGCCCTCTTTCGTCACTATTCTCGTGATGAAAACAGCTATTGCAGGATAGAGCATCAGCGTATTTCCTGCAAAAGTACTTGTAAGTCCGCCTTTTTTGTCCGAGAACACAAAGCCGAGTATGTACACGGGCACATACGCCAATATAAGATATAATACTATACGGAGGAGAGTTTTCTTCTTATTTTGCATAATGCTCAACTCCTTTCAGATACCACTTAACAGCAAGTCTGTATGAAAGATAATATATCGGAAGTATTGCAACAGCGCCGATACTGAACCACAGCATTATCTTTTTAGTTTTTTCGGGATCACCGAAAATCTTGAAAAGCTTTTCCCAGAAATTAGACATATCCGAAAATTCCGATGTATCGCCGAAAAGTGCATAGATAAATAATATAAGAGATATCACGCCAATAAGGAGTATTTTTACGTCTTTGCCCGTTTTGCTGCCAAAACGCGTCATGAGCGGATACTCCACCGCTCTCATAAGGAGCTGTACATAGAAGAAAAGCACATATATTACAGAAAAATCATGTACCTCCATATCGCTTTCCATTGCCAGACCGTTGCACAGAACAAGCACGGTCACTGTAAGCATCGAGAAGATCATTGTAAGCAGATACTTTGCGCCCATTTGTCCTTTTACGCCTGTAGGAGTCGATGTGACGAAATACGCCCACTTCTTGCGTTCACCTTCTTTGAAAAGCGAATCCTCAAAAGCTCCGCCTATCAAAAATGCGATAAATGCACCAAGTCCCAGCATAAGATAATCAAGTCCCGTACCTGAATCATCTAAAATATCATCTTTCGTTGTAAGCATTACTATCACTATCATAACGGGATAAGCGATCACAACAGGAAAAAATCCCAGAAGCTTTTTCCAGTTCAGTTTAAGTTCATTGTAAAGAAGCCCCGTCATCAGTAACGCCTCCTTTTCATTTCTTTTATAGCCCAGAAATAACACAGAACTACTGCCGCAGCTGCCAGAACAGGCAATATCCATACTGCAATATCGCGGTACGGCATAATATACGAATAAGCAACTTTTTTCATTGCCGCATCGCCGTCCATATTTGGATAGAGCCTCTTTGCTTCGGCAGTGCAGAGCTTTACAAATCTGTATGTTCCATAGCCGAACGCAGCCATAAAAGGTGTTGCTATCGGCATTATAACAGCTGCTGATTTTCCCTGCGTCTTGAATCTGAGCATCATGGGGATATCCGCCATACAAAACATACCATAGCCCAAAAGCAGAATAAGTGTGTTCTTGAAATGACTCATACTAAGCGGCTTTCCCGCAGCTATCGAGAATATTGCATCTGCCAGTACAGCAAGCATGAATCCAAATAAAATGAGTATGCCGCGATAAACAAACTTTGATGTTATTATCTTCTTTTCATCAGCAGGCAGAGTATAGGAATAAAGCTGCCAGTGCGATTTATAATCCTTTTCGATTATATCATTATGACCGTATGTAACACCTATTATAGCTATAAATCCTGCATAAATGTACATCGACGAATATAAATATTCACACATCTCGTCCGCTTCGGGATCTTTAGCAAGATTTCCTGCATATGTACTTATCATGACCAGCGAAAGCATAAAAACAAACAGCACATATACCAGAAGCATCAAAAAAACAGACTTGCGGCTGAGATAAAATTCACGATAGATAAGCCCTTTCATTCATCTCCACTCCTTTTTGCCGCGGTTTACATAGTAAAGCATGATATCCTCAAGAGTTGCATTGTCTATGACCGCGCCCGAGTATTTTCGGCTGCAAGCCGCCTTGTCTGAAACCATTACTTCTGCACCAAAATCATTAATACGCGCACTTACAATGTCCTCGGGAGCTATTTCCTTATAGTCGTCCTTTGTACATTTGAGTATGCCGTGACTGTCAAGGATATCGTCCTTGTAGCCGCTTATGAGCAGCTTTCCCTTATCTATAAAGGTAACGCTGTCGGCTACTTTATCGAGGTCTGAGGTTATGTGCGAGGACATAAGGATAGAGTGATCCTCATTCTGCAAATATTCAAGGAATATGTCAAGTATCTCGTTTCTTACAACAGGGTCGAGACCTGTTGTAGCTTCGTCCATAATGAGAAGCTTTGCATTGTGAGAAAGTGCGGAAGCTATCTGGAGCTTCATTTTCATGCCCTTCGAGAATTCGCCGAACTTCTTCTTCCTCGGCAGTGCAAAGCGGTCAAGATAGCCGAAAAACGTATCCGTGCTCCACTCCTCGTAGATCTCACGGAGTATCTTGTCGATAGCGATAGCGTTGAGTCTGTCGTCGAAAGGCAGCTCGTCAAATACAGCCGCCATATTCTTCTTAGCTTCGTACTCGTCCTTTTCGTGGTCGAGCCCGAACAAGCGTATCTCTCCCTCGTCCTTCTTTACAATATTAAGTATTGCGTTTATGGTAGTAGTCTTGCCTGCACCGTTCTGACCGATAAAGCCCATAATGCTGCCCTTTGGCACACTGAAACTGACTTTATCGAGGGTAAAACCGTCATATTTCTTGGTCAGACCTTTAATTTCAATAGCATTTTCATAATCCTTCATTTTCTGCCCCTCCATAAATAAGTTCAAGCATCTCTTTAAGTTCATCGAGACTGAGCTCGCATTGTCTCGCCTTTTCGCAGACCTGCGTCAGGAGAGCTTCTGTCTGTCGGAGATACTCCTCTCGCAGGAGCTCGGTATTCTGTCCCTTGACAAAGCTGCCCTTGCCCGTATACGACTCGATGAAGCCGTCACGCTCTAAGTCCTCATAGGCGCGTTTCGTAGTGATAACGCTTATGCGGAGCTGCTGTGCGAGAGTACGCATAGAAGGCAGAGCGTCCCCTGCTTTCAGCGTACCGTTGAGGATAAGTCCCTTTATCTGAGAAGATATCTGAGAATAAATAGGCTCACCCGATGAGTTACTGATAATAATATCCATAGTCCACCTCATAATGTATATATACGTTATATACATTATATCATTTATATACACGCTTGTCAATAGCTGTATCGAAATAGCCAAAAAAAGTTCATATTTCCGCATCAAATCACTATTTACAGTATATATAATCGACAAAGCGGAGAAAGTTTTTTTAGTCAAATTCACCTATTTTTATGAAACAATATAGACAATTCACGAAAAATAATATATAATAAAGAATAAATAAATCGGTAACCGTATACCGTAAATGCGGAAACCGCAGTATCACTCTGCGGCTTCGGAGCACTTAACATGAGAGTTATTACAGGCATTGCAAGAGGCCGTAAACTTGTTGCGCCGGAAGGCCTTGAAACAAGACCTACTGCCGACAAGGTCAAGGAAGGCATCTTTTCAGCTGTTCAGTTTGAGCTTTCAGAAGCTCGCGTCCTCGACCTTTTTGCAGGAAGCGGTCAGATGGGTATCGAAGCCCTCAGCCGCGGCGCTGCTCATGCAGTATTTATCGACAGCTCGCTCCGCTCCATAAGGTGCGTGAACGAGAATCTGCGGAATACAGGATTTGAACGTGTGTCTGAGGTCATAAACCGCGACAGCTACGATTATATAAAGCTGACCGCCCAGACCTTCGATATCATCATTCTTGATCCGCCTTACCACCACAACCATATTGACAATATCCTCCCCTTTGCGGCAAAAAAACTCCGCAGCGGAGGTATGATAATATGTGAATACGAAAAGGAAGCAGCCGAACCGACTGCTCCCGAAGGTCTGATATTGAGAAAAACTTACCACTACGGCAAGATCAATGTCTCGATCTTTTACCGTCCCGCTGAGGAGGTGGCTGAATAATGCGAAGGATCGCCGTTTGTCCGGGCAGCTTTGACCCTGTCACCCTCGGACATCTCGACATTATTACAAGAGCATCAAAGCTGTTTGATAAGGTCATCGTTCTTATATCCAGAAACGCAGGCAAAGCACAGCCCAGCTTTACAGCTACCGAGCGTATGCTCATGATAGAACAGGTCACTCACAATCTCGATAACGTGGTGATAGACATACTCGACGGACTCCTTGCGGATTACGTGAGAAATGTGGGCGCTGTAGCTATAGTAAAGGGTCTTCGCGCTGTCAGCGACTTTGAATATGAATTCCAGATGGCTCTTGCCAACAAGAAGCTGTACGCAGGCGCTGAAACGGTCTTCCTGACAACAGCTACAGAGAATATGTACCTCAGTTCAAGCTTAGTAAAGCAGATAGCATACTTCGGCGGTGATATAAGCCATTTTGTTCCCGAAATGATACTTGACGATATAAAACAAAGACTAATTAAGGAGAGGTAATTACTATGAGCATTGATGAGATTTTAGAAGAAATGGACGAACTTCTCGATAAAGCGTCCACAGTCCCTTTTGTATCCCATAAGAAAGTTATCGACGGAGAGCGCATGAGAGAGCTTATCAATGACGTTCGTCTCAATATGCCTCACGAGCTCAAGGAAGCTAAGAAGATCGAGTTCGACTGTCAGCGCATACTCAACGAAGCAAAGCTCAACGCAGAATCTATTATCCGCAAGGCTGAGGAAAGAGCTGCACAGATAGTATCAAGAGAAGCTATCGTAACAGAGGCTAAGAAGAAGGCTCTGGATATGCTCACAAAGGCACAGACTGCTGCAAAGAATCTCCAGCAGAACGCTACTGCATCAGTTGCAAAGATGCTCAACGATACAGAGAATTACTATTCAAGAAATCTCCAGAGCATCAAGGCCGTAAAAGCAAAGCTCAACACAACAGCTGCGGCAGGTCTGAACATGACAGACAAGAAAAACGGCTTACAGTAAACAAAAGCGGTTCTCCTCAAATAGTAAAGTTATTAGAAAATAACCGCCCTATTCGGAACTGGGGCGGTTATTTCCTTTTATCGTTGAGCTTGATAATTTCTATTACAACTATAAGTAAAGTTAGCAATTCCATTATTTCCATCTCAACCACCTCGTCCCCGAGGAAAGATTGAACCGCCTGCCGCTATACACAGCACCCTATGATATCATAGGGTGCTGTTTTTGTCAATATTATGTAGTTTGCGGGGATAGATGAACAGGCGGATAATATCAGCCCCTGCACGGCTGAGATCAGCCGATAATGTCTTTGCTGAAAAGACGCATTATATCCATTTTCAGTGCTCGGTTCGCAGGCTTTTCCAGCATCGGATCATCTGCAAGAAGCTCCTTCGCACAGGTCTGAGCACGGTTCATAAGCTCCATATTGCAGGCGATATCCGCTATTTTAAGCGGCGGCAGTCCATGCTGGGCATTACCAAAAAAGTCTCCGGGGCCTCGCATTTTCAGGTCTTCCTCAGATATCTTGAAGCCGTCCGACGTGGAGGACATTATCTTCATACGCTTAACGCAGTCCTCGGTGGTGTTGTCGGTTATGAGTATACAGCTGCTCTCGAAGCTTCCCCTGCCCACTCGTCCGCGGAGCTGATGAAGCTGAGAAAGTCCGAAGCGCTCGGCATTTTCAATTACCATAACTGCCGCGTTCGGCACATCGACTCCTACCTCAACGACCGTTGTGCAGATAAGCACCTGTATCTCGCCGCTGCGGAATTTCTGCATGGTCTTGTCCTTTTCCGCAGCCCTCATCTTTCCGTGGAGAAGTGCCGTGGTATAGCCTTTGAGGTCACCGCTGGCAGCATTTTCCGCATAGGTCTTTACCGCGAAAAGCTCGCTTTCGCTCTCCTCGATCATGGGACATACCACATACGCCTGCCGACCCTCGTCAAGGCGCTCTCGCACAAAGCCGAAAGCTCTGCTGCGCAGCTTTCCCGTGACCGCGTAGGTCTTTACGGGCTTTCTGCCTTTCGGGAGCTGAGTTATCGCGGATATATCAAGGTCTCCGTAGATTATCAGAGCAAGTGTGCGCGGTATAGGAGTTGCCGACATTACCAGCTTGTGCGGAGCATCGCCCTTTTCGGCAAGAGCTGCTCGCTGAGCAACGCCGAAACGGTGCTGTTCGTCGGTTATGACAAGTCCCAGCGACTTATAGTCCACGTCCTTCTGTATTATGGCGTGAGTTCCGACGACCACATCTATCTCCCCTGCGGCTATCTGTTCACGGACAGCCGCTTTTTTCTTCGCGGTCATAGAACCTGTCAGCAGGCAGACCTTAACGCCAAATGGCTCAAGGAAACTGCTGAGGGTACGGAAATGCTGAGAAGCAAGTATCTCGGTAGGTGCCATAAGAGCTGACTGTACTCCATTTTTTGCCGCAAAAAAGCAAGCCGCAGCAGCCACAGCAGTCTTTCCGCTTCCCACATCACCTTGCAGAAGTCTGTTCATGGGCACATTTCGGCAAAGGTCGGAAGTTATCTCCCCCACAGCCTTTTTCTGGTCGTCGGTGAGTTCAAAGGGCAGTCCCTCGGTGAACTCGCCCACATTGACGGCGCTGTTCATCTTGAAAGCGGTATTCCTGCGGCTTCTTGACTTCATGGCCATCATACCTATCTGCAATTTCAGAAGCTCGTCAAAGGCAAGGCGCTTCCTTGCAGTCTCCGCAGCAAGCTCACTTTCGGGAAAGTGTATATTCTCCAGCGCCCACATGAGCGGACACAGCTGATACTTCTGCAAAACAGCGTCAGAGAGAGTCTCGAAGGGTTCTCTGCGCATTATTTCCAGTGCCTGACGCATATTTGCACGTACCATATTCACGGAAAGCCCCTGTGTCAGGTGGTAAATAGGCTGTATGAGCACCTGCTCATCTGCGCTGATATACACAGGCGAGCTTATCTCCTTGCGCAGGAAATTCCCTGCCACTTTGCCGTACATATAGTAAGTTCCGCCCTCTTTCAGAGCCTGAAAATAATAGACATTATTATATACGACGATAAGGATATCGTCCATGCCGTCGGTAGCCGCCGCCTTGCATATGACAAGTCCGCCCTTTATGCGCTGAGGAGGCATCTTATGCGTTACGGTCAGCTTCAGAACGTTGTACTCGCCGAGCACAGCCTGCTGTATCGGCACATGGGTGCGGAAATCGAGATAATCGCGGGGAATATGATATATAAGCTCATAGGGCGAATTTATGCCGAGCTTGCGGTATTTCTCCCCGCGAGCCTTTCCAACGCCCTTTAAATATTCTATTTCACTGAAAAGAGTAGTTGGCATATTCTTCTCCTTAGTTCGGTAACTGTTTTACAATCATATGATACCACAGTTTGCCCCGATAATCAATAGCAAACAGCCGTTTCAGCTCATTTTATATGTTGGTTTGTCAATGATGCGAGACAAATTAAATCAAAAAACTTGACCGTATTCGAGGAAAGCTTTGATGTAATCAGAAGGAGATTTCCAGTTAAGCGGACGCATAGGGAAATTATTGTATTTTCTGCTGTGAACAGCTA
>NZ_JAILNU010000093.1 GCF_024691275.1 Ruminococcus sp.
TGATTTTTTCTATGATAAAGCCCCTTTGTAATTAATACAAAGGGGCAGTTTGTTAATGGGCTTTATCATAGAAAAAATGAAATAACGGTCTTGAAGGAATACAGAGAAAATCTTCTTCAAAAGGGTTTTCCTCAATATCTCGCGTAAAAACTTCTGTATAAGCACCCCACTTATTATCCGCCCTTTTCGTAATGTACTGTAGGAGTAGCCTTTGACAGTCCGCAGATCCTGATATATCGCATTAAAAGCGTAGGGGACGATGTAAACATCGTCCCTTTTGATTTGAACGTATGACCGCAGTTTAAAAAGAACTGCTGCTGCCTTGTCTGACACCAAATATACCTGCTGCCAAGAGCATTATAGAAGCTATGAGCATTATGTAAAAGCCATAGGAGTAGTTGATATCCACATAACTTGAGATCTGATCCCAGTATTCGCCCAATTTGGATTTTAAGCGCCATTCCGACGAGAGCAGGGCTTCGCCGATGGTTAATATAACTGAGATGATCCCTACAGTAAGTACGCCCTTGTTCATTTTTGAAAAGGCGAAAACACAGCCGAGTACTGCAATAGTTGCAAATAACAGCCAGTCTTTTCCGTCAAACAGGGAAGCGCTTACCGACAAGCCGACCGTAATAGTGAAGAACGGCAGGAAAATGGCGATAAACATAATGATAGAAGCCACAATAGCCAGATCGTTGGTTTTTGCGCTCGGTCTAAACATTGGCTGCGGTGGAGGAGCATAATTGTTGTATCCGCCATAGTTGTTATTGTAGGGGCTTGACTGACGAGGGGCATTATAGGGATTTTGCTGTTGGGGGGAATTTTGAGAGCTGCTGAGGTCGGTGCCGCAGAACGGGCATTTTTTTGTGCCGTCCATAAGGTTGCTGTTGCAGTTTGAACAATACATAATATCACTCCTAACAGAAATTAATGATTCAACCAATTATAACATAAAAATATTAAAAAAGTCAACCTTTGTGACGAAATTTGTAAAAAATATTTGTATTGGGTGTGCAAACAAAAAGAGCGCAGTATTTGCACCCTTGTTACGTTGGCGCTTGTTCCAATTGCTCACTTTTGCTAAGGTAAAAATTCACCTTTCCAAGACGAATCGAGCAACTTTAACATTTCCGTCCATTTCTGATGACTGAATATCGAATCCGCATTTTTTTGTATAGAATGAGACATTTTCGCTTTTATCTATTGGAGTAACCAATGTAAACTTGCACCAGTCGGTGTAATATGACTTAACGAATTCTATTGCAGATGTTCCGATGCCCTTTCCCTGAAACTCAGGGATAACACATAAGCAGCCGATTTCGTATATTCCTTTTTGCAGTTCTTTGCATGAGATACAACCAACGGGCTTTTCATCGCATAGAATTATGAATTTTGGGTAATCAATGATTGATCGCCGCATCATTTTCACGGTCTTTCCATATGCAGGACATTCGCCGTACTTTATATAATCGCTATAGAACGAAGAATTGTAAATATCTATTAACAACTCTGCATCAGATAAGACAGCTTTTCTGAATTCGATCTTCATAGATAACAGCTCCTTAAATTCCGATTTGTGTTAGCAACAATTATAGCATAGCATTTCTGCATTGTCAACATAAGCGCCGCAGATACATCTGTTTCATGGTGTTTTGCTGTTTAAAAAATTTTTTGAAAAAATTTCAGATTTCATGTCACACTTTGATTATCTGTAACGTTTCTTATAATAGAACGACATAAAGGTATCATGATATCAAACGCAAATAAACCCAAAAAATAACAGAGGAGAAAACAAAAATGAAACAGTCAGTATTAGCACTTGCAATATTATTTTTACTTTGCGCACCAATATCATGCGGAAGTGATAAGGATATAGTCGGAACAGAAGAACCTCAGCGCCAGACATCGGTTTCGTATGAGACTACTTTTGCCAATACAGACATAAGTACATCTACAACTGTTAAAGCTGCTGATATAAGTGATACAGTATATTCAGAAGTTACCGCAGCAGACACCGTAGCACAGAACGTTCCTGTACAGACTCAGTCCGAAGCTGCTGTCCCGACATCAGCCACAGGCTTCAAAAGGGGAAAAACTTACGGCAGCGTGTATATCTCAGAGTATGCAGGTTTTTCATTCAACGGAATGGATACCATTGAGTATATGGCTGATGACGATATATACATGGAGACACATATGGCAGGCAGATTTATGTCTCAGGAAGACAGGGAGAAGATAGATACGATCATCGTTGATGCCTGCGGAATATATGACGAATACAATTCAAGGGTCTCATTCAGCTTTATTGATACAAAGGCACGTTTCCCCGAAAAGAGTGATGTAACTATCGAAGATATCGTTCCGACCAAAGAATTTGACGGCTCGGAATGGATCACGCTTGATGTTACAGAACCTGTCAGCGTAGATATTTGCGGCAGAGAGTACCGTAAGATAAGAGTGTCCAACGGTTATTCCGATCACGTCGAATACCACTATATCAGTAAGATAGATGATGTGTATACACTGGATATCAGATACTCTGCGAAGGCTCAGGATGACACTTCAGAATTCGAGAGCAGATTTAATGCTTTGGCATGATCGGAAAAATTAATATAAAAAGCATGAGTGGACTGTTCTGTACAGTCCATTTTTGCTGAAATATCACAGTTAAATTGACAAACGAAAACTACTGTGATATAATAAGTTGACTTATGCGAAAAAAGGAGATAATGAGGATGAAAAAAAGCGTAATCATGGCGGCTGTAATGGTCTCTCTGCTGACGGCAGTGTCCTGCGGTGAGAAGAAGAATGGAAGCGAGACAGCGGCTGAAACAACAACGAGCGCTTCGGAAACATCAGTGACCGCAGAAGCAGTGACAACTGATGCAGCCGAGGCAGCAACAGAGAAAGGAGCGGACAAAGTTACAGATGATATTGACCCTGTGAAGGGTACGGCTTTTGTAAAGGGAAAAGTCGAGGGAAATGTTTATACTTCCGAGTATACGGGAATAAAGTTTACAGCTCCCGATAAATGGGAATTCAGGAGCGATGACGATATCACTTCCGATAATCAGAAAGCGCTCGATTCCATGGAAGGCGAAATGAAAAGGCTCATGTCCCTGGAAATAACCGATGCCGAGATGTTGAAAAATGATGGCGATGATAAGAAAAGTATAGGTTTTATCTACAGCAACGTTAAAAAGAAGTATCCCGACATGAGCAATATGACCGAAGAGGAATTTCTGGATCAGGATATATTCATGGGAGCTCTCAGTGCAGCTAAAGAGAGCGGCAGCTTGAATATGGCAGAGCCTGAAAAGGTAACTCTCGGCAGAACAGAATTTACAAGATTCAGGATCATAAGTGATGACGAAAACAGCGATGATATAATCTACATAGGAAGAATAGATGACGATTTCATGCTTATGATAGCCGCATTCAGAGGTGCGGCACAGGACTATAAAGCGTTTGAGAGCTGTTTTGAAGCGCTGAGCTGAAAAAAATAGGAGTAAAGAAAATGAAAAAAGCGGCATTATTCATATCTTTATTAGCAGCGATCCTTTCAGCAGTATCATGTTCAAGAAGCAAAAGCGGTAATATAACAGTGCCCGATACCACGAAAGCGTCGGTCATTGAAGAGGATACTGCCGATGTTTACGAAACGGAATCAGGGGAGGAAGAGAAAGAGCTCCTCGATCCTACAGAGGGGACCGCTTTTAAGAAGGGGAAGATAGAGGGTAATGTTTATACTTCCGAGTATGCGGGAATAAAGTTCACGCTGCGCGACGGAGTAAGTTTCATGAAACAGGAAGATGTTGAGAAAATGGTCAATCAGGCTGTAAAGATGACCAGCGGTGACGACAGAGTAAGAGCCTTGTCCAAGATAACGGAAGCGGAGATATATGATATCAGGACATCTACCATGCTCGATGTGTCATATTACAACCTTAATATGCTCGCACCCGAAAATATGGATATGACAGAGGAGGACTTCTTCAGACAGCAGATCATGCCCTTTGCAGAGAATATGGGTATAGAGGTCACTGAGCCGGAAGAAGTCTATCTCGGCGGCAGGAAGTTTGTAATGCTGAAAATGGGTGACGAGAAAAAGACAGCGCCTGCGGAGTACCTCTATGTCAGCAGGATAGACAATGACTTTATAATCTTTATCACGACCTGTCTCGGAATACTCGGCAGCCGTGAAGAATTTGAGAATAGCTTTGAAGCGTTCGGTTAAACAGCAAAGGAGATAGAAAAATGAAAAAAGCGGCATTGTTCGCATCGCTGATACTGGCTGTATTTGCATCAGTATCCTGCGGAGATTCCAAAAAAGACACCAAAACAGAGCCTGAGACTACAGTGGCAGCAGCTGAGACAACAGCAGCATCTTCGGATAACGCTGCGGAAGATATAGAGGAGTTTGATCCCGCAGAGGGTACAGCCTTCAAGAAGGGAAGTATCGAGGGAAACGTCTATACCTCAGAGTATGCGGGCATCAGGTTCACATTGCCCGAGGGTGTGGAATTCATGGACATGAACGAGCTTGATGAAATGGTTCAGGATACCTTAAAAGCGGTCAGCGGCGAAGAGAAGCTCCGACTTATGTCAAAGATAACCGAAGCAGAAATATTTGAGCCTGATACTATGACTATAGTGGATATCGGTTTCCACAATATGAAGAGGCTACATTCAGATAAGCCTGACATTACCGAAGAGGAATTCATAGAACAGGACGTTATAGCACCTGTAAGAGCTCTCGACGTAAACATTACAGAGCCCGAGAAGGTAAAGCTTGGCGGCAGAGAGTTCGTCAAGGTCAAGATCAGCGAAAAAGACGATGCTGATACCTACCAGAACCTTTACGCAAGCAGGATAGATGATGATTTTATGCTTTTCATCACAGCTTTCCCGGGAAAGATCGGCGATGAAGCAGCATTTGAATCCTGCTTTGAGTCTGTCGGAAAATGACAAAAAGCCTGAGAACGGAGAATATCCGCTCTCAGGCTTGATTTTTTATTACAGGAACAGTCCCAGAAGGAAGGCGGCTCCCGAAGCGGCAAGTGCCACGACGATGAGCGGCATCTCAAGGAAAGCCAGCAGCAGAGCCACTGCCGTACCCGCAGCAGCGGTCCATATGTTGTGGGTCGTGTAGAATATAGCAGGGATAGTCATTGCGCTCAGTACCGCATAGGGGATATAGTACAGAAAGCTCCTGAAGAAGCGCGACTTTATTTTCTTGCGGAAGAACGTGAACGGTATCATGCGTATGAGATAGGTAACGCCTGCCATGACGATGATGTAAACAGCAAGACTCATTGCTCAGCCTCCTCATCTTTAATGGGGAAGACAGCCGCAGCGATCGCGGAAGCCACGATAGCAGCGATGATTATGGCAAATCCTTCGCTCACCATAGGCAGAGCATAGTGGAATATCACACTTATGGCAGCTGCCAGAACTGCGACGAAAAGAACGCTGTGCTGTTTTTTTGCAGGGGGGATCACTATAGCAATGAACATACCGTACAGGACTATCTCCATAGCTGCGCTTACAGCGGCAGGGAGGAGCTCTCCTGCGGCAGCGCCGAGAGCCGTACCCAATACCCAGCCTCCGCCTGCAATAAGTATCATACCGTACATATAGGCAGGTGTAAGGGGTTCTTTCTGAGCGGAACAAACTGCGAATATCTCGTCGGTTATGCCGTATGAAGCGAGCAGTCTGTGGGGAGTGGTGAAGCGTTTGTCAAGTTTTTGTGAGAGGGATATTGCCATGAGAGAATAACGTATGTTGATAGTCAGCTGAAGGAGTATCATTTCGATGATAGCGCCGCTTGCCGCGATGACATCTATGCCTGCCTTCTGACCTGCTGAAGTCAGGCAAGTGGCTGAGATCAGCGCCGATTGGAATATGGACAGTCCCGCTTTGTTCACGGAGAGAATGCCCAGACCGAAAGAAACCGAAAGGTATCCCAGACATATAGGGATACCGTGTGACATTCCGCGAAGGAAGTTTTTGTTCATACGTGCAGCACCTGCGCACTGAGTAAAAAGATCATATATATCCTCCAATAGCAATATATTAGCAGTATCAACTGCTTAAAGCGACTTTATCCTTTCGGCGGAATCGCTTATTTCCGCCCATGAATAGTCTATCATGTATTCGCCGTGGTAAGCGTTCACAGCGACGGCATCGCCGGCGAACAGGTCATAGAGGTCGCAGTCCACAGCCTCCTTGTTGATCTGTATCTGGCGGTTCTGTTTGAGTATAACGTTGGAAAAGCCAGCCGACTCGATGTCCTTGATAAGATCCGAGACATACTGGGAGACTTTTTTGGAAGTGGGTCTGTCGAAGACCTCTACCTCAAGCACATCGGCAGCTATCTCCTTGCTTGTGACAGGGTAGCCGCACTGGTCGATGAGGTATGCGAATATCTCCTTGGAGATGGTACGCGAGAATTTCAGAGGAGTATTCTCCTTGCCGAACACGCGGAAGTTGCCGAATGTACGTATTTTGAGCTTATTTTCGTCCTTTGGCTCGGGCTGTGGGAGGTATCTGAAGTTATCGAATTCATTTTTGATATCCTCCTCGGTATACGGCTTCATGATATAGCCGCTGGGACGCATCTGGATAGCGGCGAAGGCGTACTCGGAATAGCTTGTAACAAAGACGATATTGCACATGGGGGAATACTTTTTAAGCTCTATAGCCACCTGTATGCCTGACATCTTACCGATACGGATATCGAGGAAAGCGGCATCGAAGGTGTCTTTTTCTTCGTATTCAAGGAACTGTGAAGCTCTTCGGAAGGGGACTATTTCAGCATCGGGGCGGACTTTGTGTATAGTATCAACAAGAAGCTGCAAAGCAAATCTTTCATCATCTATTACCAGAATTTTCATTATGATTCTCCTTTGGAATAAGAATAATGCACTCTGTGCCCTTATCGGGTTCGCTGTTGATAATGAGGGTGCCGTGACATTCGTCGTCGAGACGTTTGCGGACGTTAGCGATACCGATATGGCTGTTATCAAGGGAATGAAGGGTATGCGTGTCGAAGCCTGCACCGTCATCGCGTATAGTTATCTTGTGAGCGCTTTCGGTCTCAACGGTAGAGATAACTATAGTACCGCAGCCGCTTTCCGAGGCGTTTATGCCGTGTTTTACGGCATTTTCGACCATAGGCTGGACGGTGAGTACGGGCAGCATGAAGTTCTCGTCCTGTATATCGAATTCGACGGTAAGGTCGTCATCGAAACGCAGTTTTTCAAGTGAGAGGTAAACTTTTGTGTGGGCGAGCTCGTCCTTTATGCTGACGAGACCGACCTTGCTGATCGCATCGACGTTCTGTCTCAGATACTTTGAGAAGTCGATAAGGGCAGTTTTGGTCTTTGCGGTGTCCTTATCGCAGAGGTAAATGATAGAAGTGAGCGAATTGTACATAAAATGCGGCTGTATCTGAGATACAGCGAGAAGGCGCTTGCTCTGTTCCAGTTCAAGCTCGCTTGTACGGAGCCTCAGCTTGATATCGCTCTGATATATAGTAACGATATAAAAATAGAAGGCAATAACGTCAAGAGCAACGATCTCGTCCATAAGATCAATGACGATATAAGCGGCTTCGAGGTAGCATTCCAGCAGTGTGAGGAAAACTATGAAGACCAGCGTGATGCCTTTTCCGAGGTTCTTTGTCTTGAAGAATATTATGGAGTATCTCAGCAGCAGGAGCAGGTAGAGCATACCCGCAAAATAAGGCATCAGGAACAATAGATTGTCATTTGATTTAAGGTGCGAGTCATAATAGAACAGGATCTTGGGACCGAAAAGATTTATGATCTCGGTGATAAGAACAACAAGCTCGGGGAGAAAAGTGAGGAATCTCAGTTTTCTGTCGGGCGGCAGAACAAGGAGAAGCATGATATACGCGATGAGCGGGAACATGATCTGTTCCAGAGCAGCGCGAAGGTACATGAAAGTCATAGCAGGAGCATGAGAATAATCGGTTTTTTTGTTATATATCGCCTGCAAGAACCATTCTCTGATGGCGCCGTTTACGACAATAATAGAAAGAAGCACTACTATAACAGCTATATGACCTGTTCCTGTAGGACGTTCACGGCGGTTTTCTATAAGAAGGAAAACGATAGATAGTATGAGAGCGACTGACAGAAAGTTATAGCTGACAAGATATGATATCAGAGACAAATATGCACCTCCTTAATCCTGAAAAAATGTATATTATTTTTGCGCAAGGGGGTATTTAACATTTATATATTAGTATTATACCACATTCTGCGTGGTTTGTAAAGAAATGATTATACAAATGAAAAGAATGTTTTTGCGCAATGTGCAAAATGAGAGTAAACATTTCACTGCAATAATATGCTAAAATGCCGATTTTCAAAAACTTTGTAAAATTTGGTCATAAACCCCTGTTATTTGTTGAACCGTGTGGAACAGGGTATGGTATAATACAATCACGGGATATGAGATATATGTATATATCGTGAATGTAGAAAGGGAGTAGACGCTGTAGCCTTTTTCTGGGGGGAAAAACGTTGTCATGCGGTTGCTGATCGTGTGAGCAGGCTGCGGTGTCTCCTTTCTCTACAAACATAGAAAGAGAAAGCGGAAAAATCATACAGTAACATATAATGATCCCAAATATAAAAACATTTTCATTGTACAACATCACCTCACAGCAGCCGAAAGGCTGCCCTTTTTTTTGCCCTTAGCACAAAAATATACAAAAAAGCGGTTCTGTAATATTGTACTCTCATTATGTCCTATAATGTCATAACGCCGAAAATCCCTTGACACCGTGGTTTTAACGTGTTAGAATCATCTTGAAAAAGAGGGAAAACATACGTTTATAAAAATAACAAAACGGAAAGGAATATTACAAATGAAAGCAATGAAAAAGACTTTGGCGGGTCTTTGTGCGCTTTGTTTAAGCGCAGGTGCTGTTTCAGTGATAAGCACATCGGAAAACGGCATCGGCACTGTTTTGGCGGCAACAAAGGACATATCTTCAACAATGGAATGGGACACGCTCAAAATAGGCGGAGCAGGTTTCGTTTCAGGCATCGTTACAGGAAAAAAGGAAATGTATCTGCGTACTGATGTCGGCGGTGCTTACAGATACGACTACAGCAAGAAGAGATGGGTACAGCTCTTCGGATTTATCAACGAGGACGACAGAGGACTCCTCAGCTGCAAGGGTATCGCTATCGACCCTAAGGACGATATGACAGCTTACTTCCTCTGCGGCTGCGCTTACTTCTCAAACGCAAAGACGGTCATCTTCAAGACTACCGACGGTGGCAAGACATTTACAAGCGTTGATGTCACAGACCATATACAGGTACACGGAAACGGCGACGGCCGTGAATGTATCGAGCCTATCGCTGTTGACCCCGATAACCCCGATACTATCTATGCAGGCGGCGACGTGACCGCAGGCAAGTCGGCTCTTATCAAGTCAACAGACGGCGGTAAAACATGGGCTCCTGTAATGGGCTATGACGAGCTCGGACTTTTCTCGGGCGAGCTCAAGTATCCTTCATGGACAGATCATATGGTAAGAGGCACCGAGCCTGCTAAGCTTTACAACGAGCAGAACGGTATCGGCTGCGTTTATATCGAGGGCGGCAAGGTTTATGTAGGTACTTCTGTAACAGGACAGGCTAATGTCCACGTTGCAAGCGTAAAGGACGACAAGTTCGAGCCTATCAAGGCGCTCCCGAACGCAAACTATCCGCTTTCTATAACCAGCGACCACAACGGAAACCTTTTCTTCACATATATCGGCGGACTTGCTTTTGCAGGCGCTTCAGGCGGTGCATACAAGTATAATATCAAGTCGGGTAAAGCTGAAAAGCTCACCGTATCGGACAATGCTGTGGGAATGATCGAAGTTGACAAGAAGGACCCCAACAAGATGTTTGCACGTACCTGCGGTATCTGGTCGGCTCAGTGGTGCGGTACAGAGTGGGTACAGGACGATCCTTCCACACCTGAAAATGAAGGCACTATCGCATGGGGCGACTACTTCTTCCGTTCGTCTGACGGAGGAAAGACATGGGAGAACATAACACCCGGTGAAGGCCCTACAGACTATACAACAGGTGTAGGCGTAAAGAAGTTCAAATCACTTCCTCTCGATACAAACGGCTATGACTGGATATACGGTAAGGCTTGCCACTGGGGCAGCGGTATCGTTATAGACCCAAGAGACCCCGAGGGTGACAGAATACTCCTCACATCAGGTAACGGTGTATTTGCCTGCGATAATGCATGGGCAGAAAAGGATATCCAGTTCTACTTCCAGCCTGACGGCGTTGAGGAGTGCGTAAGCCTTGACTTCTACAGCACAGCTGACGGTCTCGACCTCTCCGCTATCGGCGACTATGACGGATTCGTTCACGAAAAGGTTGACGGTATCCCTGCTCAGTACAACCCGAATATGGGCTCTACATCTGCTATTACGGTATGCCCTCAGAACACAGACGTATGGGCAAGAACAGCAAACGGCGACGGCAACAATACAGGAAGCGGCTACTATACCCTCGACCGCGGCAAGACATGGAAAACATTCAAGCCTGCCTGCACAGGCGGTAAGCTCTCTATCACAGAGCTTTCAAAGGGCAAGTACAGAGTTATAAACACAAGTCCTAAGGGCGGCGCTTCCTATTCAGACGACTGGGGAGCAACATGGAAGGACTGTCAGGGCATACAGGCTTCAAAGGGTGCATATACACTCGTTGATCCCGAGGACGCAAAGACAGTTTACGCTGTAGGTGCTCAGTATAACGAGTACTGGTCATCTGATATGTCAAAGAAAGAGCCTACATATGACGAGGCACACTACTCATACTTTGTAAGTGAAGATTACGGCGCAACTTTCAAAGAGACACGTATCTGCCCATATAACTGGGAGCTCACATGGAAGTTCGAGCACACAGGCGACCTTGCTTACGTAAAGAAGGGCACAGTAGCTCTTGCAGGTGCAAACCACGGAGTTTACATCATCTCCGACAAGGGCAAGACTGTAAAGCACCTTGAAAACGTTGCATATGCAAAGTGTATCGGCTACGGCGCACCTGAGAAGAAGGGCAATGCAAATACCCTCTACATCTACGGTCAGCCTGAGAAGACCGATCCCGAGGGCATCTATCGTTCAACAGACGAGGGTGCAACATGGGTATGCATCAATAAGGACCACCTCTACGGCGGTACAGGTAACGGCAACTACATCGTAGGCGATATGGACGAGTTCGGCAAGGTGTATATGTCAACAGTCGGCTGCGGTATCGTATACGGAAAAATCGCAGGCAGCGAGCCTGTTGTAAATACTACAACAACTACAAATAAGACAACTACCACAACAAAGCCTGTTGCAACAACAGACAAGAACTACAAGGCAGGCGATTCCAACTGTGACGGCGTGATAGACCTTTCTGACGCAGTAATGATAATGCAGGCGCTTGCAAATCCGAACAAGTACGGACTTAACGGAACAGCTAAGACCCACATCACAGCACAGGGTCTCAAGAACGCAGACGTTATCGGCAATAACGGCATGACGACCGAGGACGCAGGAGCAATACAGAGATACCTGCTTCACCTTATAAAAGAGATACCTGTGAAGGACTAAAGAAAAATAGAATAGAAACATGATAAGAAACGGCTTCCTTAGTGGAAGCCGTTTTGTAAATATATAACAGTTCAGTTAGCTTTTGGGCTAATGATATGCTTGTAATGTAAAAAAGAGTAAATATGCTTGACAAATTGCACAAGTGATATTATAATTATGACGTTAAGTATAATTCAAACTAAAGAAATTTCAACTTTTCAATTAAATGCGCTTTTAAGTTTATCAAAAAATGACTACAAAAAATTTATTTTTATTTGCATCTGATTTGATTAAAAGTTTTATCTTTGCTTGAATAATATACTTGATATTCAGCTAAAAATATACAATTAAACTTAATAAAAAAGGAGTTATTGGTAATGAAAAAATTCAAATCAATTATTACGCTGCTTGTTTCCATGATACTTGTCAGCGCATTTACAACAGCTCTTATAGCAGATGCTGCTACAAGAAGAGTATTATATGCAACTATAAATCCTCAGGAACAGGATTATTACTGCGGCGTAGCTTCGTTACAGGCTTTACTTAGGAATGAAAACAGTCATAATTCAAGTAAACTTAAATCTGACGCAAGAGGTAGCAAAAGTCAGAAAGATGTAGTTGGACTTATTAAAAAATATGGCGGTGGATATAATGTTGACTCTACTCATGAAACCGCGTGGTTTACAGGTAATGATAGTAGCCAGGCATCAAACAGAGGATACAACCCACTTTGTGCAACTCTTCAGCGTATGACAGATTATGACTGGCAGATATTAGGCAGATATACTAACAGAGATTTACAGTTCAACGCAACAAATGTTAGATATAAAATCATGAATAGTATAGATCATAATCATTGTGTTCTCGCAAATGGACAGTCTTGCTATAAAGTAAAAGATAATAATGGTTATGTTAAAATAATAAGTTATAATATTAAGATAAAACTTGGCTTTGCAGGCAATACCGAAAGAATTTATCCTAATACAACGGGACATTGGTTCGTAGTAGACGGATATGAAGATAACGGCTATACACTTCTTATCAGAGATCCTGCTTGGCATGGTGTAGGATGTGGATCATGGAATGATTCAAGCAACATTTTCAGAATCAGTTTAAGTGAATTTATGCGTTACATTGATGGTAGTCACGGAATAATTTACTGGAACAAGGAATCAAAATAATCTCATCAAATTACTTTGATTCGCAACAACTAAAAATAATATAGTCAAAACGGCTTCCTTAGTGGAAGCCGTTTTTGTTATGTATGAGGGAATTTGTCGGTATACACGCCAATTTCGGTGAAAATGCCCTTGCTGCTGCCCGTAATGGTCAGCGAGCCTATAGGAGCTGCGGAAACTGTCCCGAAGGACACGAGGTCGTAAATATCCTCGCCGAGGTAGCCGCTGTAGGAGCAGAAGGTCTTTTTGCAGCCGCGGAAGTCGAATTTATCGCGGAAAGTGAGAGCCTGCTGCGGAGCGTAGAGGAAGCGCATATCGAGGTCGAAGAACTTGTGGCGAATGATCTTCATATTGATAACGTCCTGGTCGCTCAGCTCAAAAGAGCCGTAGTTACCGTTGATATCAGCCATATGGTAATGGCTTGCGAGGTGTATGCCTGAAATTTCCGAGCCTGAAGAAAGCAGAGGGACGCTGCTCAGGTCGAAGCTTTCGGGTGTAGGGAAAGGGCTTATCATAACGGTATTGGTGCCGCGGATATAGGGATAAGTGCCGAGGAGCTTGTATGCGAGATTAGCGGCAGCGTCCCACATGGAGGTATTGGGTCTGACGTAGATATAGCTGCTGTTATCGGAGTTGTTTTCGTGGGTGACGTATGGCAGAGTATAGAAATCCTCCATGAGCATATTGAACGAGATGTTCATTTTCAGACCGGGTTCTATCTGGTTCTGGGTGAGCAGAGAAGAGAATCCGCGAGAGCGCACATACAGGAAGTCTGTGCCGCTTATTTTTTCCCATTTCAGGTCGTCAATGAGACCGTGGTGTATCATATGGCTGTCGATGGACAGCTGCACCTCTGCGGCGTTATCGAAGGAGTTGTTATCGGCGCGTATCTTGGCTGACAGGGAAGTATACGGAGCATATATGTCTTTTTTGAAGCTGAAAGAGAGTATATTTTCCTCAGCGATGACAGTTCCTGATTCAGTTTTTACGGTGAGAACAGCTGTCATGATGAAACACTCCTTGTGATAGTATCGGCGGTTATGAGAGTTACCGCAGCATCTGACCATGTTTCGCCCTTATCGCTGAAAGAATAGGACAGCATACGGCAGTTGTTGAAATCGAGTCCCATATAAGAGACATTTAAGGCTGATGCTGAGTGAACGAGGGCATTGAAGTTGAAAATGAAATCGGCAGGAGTATCCTCCGCGCATATCCTGCCCGAGAATATAAGCTTTGTGCTGCGTGACGAGTTGTTAGTGATGACCGTGCCGCCGATAACGGTGGAACTTTCGCTGATATCGCGTACTGCGGAAGCCTTGAAGCTTTCGCAGTACAGGGTGATGCCGCTGATAGTGACGGGGACGGGTTCACGTTTTGTAAGAGAGGTCGTGCTCATGTGGAGCTCCTTTCAAATTTTGATATGCCGTTTGCGTCGAGCCGTATATTGAGGACGAGCCGCTGGATATTAGTATCGAACTTAGCGCTGAGACCTGAGAGAACGCAGGTCAGACCCGACATATCGGAGATGACAGGTTCCAGCTTTTCGTCGTAATAGCTGTATATCTGTGCAAGGGAGTATTTTTCGGAAGCGGTTATTTTAATATCTATCTCAGCTTTGAACGGAAAATAGATGGAATACTGTGAGTATATCGGCTTTTCACATGAAAAAGCGCCTATACCGACGATAGTTGATAATTCTTTGCTCTTATTTGTTGTATCTACAGCGTCAAATGCACTGTAGACAGGTGTTACACCGTGAGTTCTGAGGTTGTTGATAATTCCGTTGATGATATCCGTAAACATCAGGTGATGTCCTCCTCTCCTGAAAAGCTGCTGAACACGAAGTTCTGACATTTGAGCAGATCATTGCATATCTGCAAATAGTCTCTCAGCAGCAGTTTTGAGTATTCGTAAGCTGTATTCTGTGATTCCTTCAGCATTTTTCCCGCATAGGTCACGGCAGCTCGTTCACGCGCAGCGAGCATCTGCTGTACCCTGTAGAAGGCTATGGCAGCGCAGAGAAAATTCAGTCTGTAATCTGTGCTGCATTCCTGTGATCTCAGCATTACACTGACCTCATACATAGACAGGTTTATGAAGTTGTAGTAGGTCTGACTGTTCTGTTCGCCCGTAAGCAGCTCAAAGAGATCGTTTATTTCCTGTACGTCCATAAGAAAGCACCTCCTTACTTTGTTGAAAAATCAGATGTAAAGTCGTCATGAGCGTCTGAGCAGTCAAGCTGAACAGAAATGCCGTTTTGTCCGCACTGAGCCTCGAAGGACTTTTTCAGTTTTATGAGCTGTTCTGTTCCGAGGGCTGCGGCGGAAAGTGAAGCTATATCCGCAGCATTTCTTCCGCCGACAAAGTAAGCAAGTCTGCGTATATCGCGGCGCAGCTCCTCATCTGCGGCGGTAACGGGAGTATCAGCCCGAGCTTTAAGGGTATCGGATTCGCTGTATTTCTTGGTCACACCTGCGTTGACCTGAGCAGGGACAGCCACGAAGCTCCACTCATAGGCGTCGGTGATATCGTCGAGGATAGTGTGGCAAAGGATTCCGTTGTAGTATTTGCCCTTGACATGGCTGCAAGAAGATGTATTCTTGTCGTTACCGCAGACCGAGCAGATACGTTTTGCAGCAGAGCAGGAGATACTCACTTCTTTTTTGATGCCGCCGTCGATCTCGGCGATGAGGTTTTGGTTTTCGTCGGTTCGTACCATGTAGGCGCTGGCTTTGAGGTACTTGTAAGGATAGCCGTATTTAGTCTGCCTTGAATCATCTGTGACGAGTTCGGTGTCGAATATGCGGGCGTTCTGATTCAGGGAGGAGACATTGTGGTCGAAGATGCCTGTCCTGCCAATGAAGCTTGATTTAAGGGCTTCGAGGGCATTGTCCGAGAAGCGTTCGCAGTCGCGGTCGATGTCGTTATCGCAGAGGATCACCGAGAACACGTAGACCTCGTCCTCGGAAAGCTTTCTCCGCGTGAACTTGTTTATCTTATCAAGAATTGTTTTTTCCATGCTTTCTCCTTTCGGAATAATTGAATTGAACCCATGAACGGTATCCCAAAGGGACTGTGTTCCTTTGGTCAGGTCAAGGGCTTACAGCCCTTGTGGGGTTACTCCCCACAGTGCGGGGAGATGCCGCAAAGCGACAGAGGGGCTGGGACGGTTAGTCCGGGAAGTTACAAAGCGCTCCGCAAGGGTCGGTGACTGTTTGGGAAGAAGGGGACACCCTGCAAGAGAGAGCGTCCCCTGAATCGGGGCGATATTACGTGTTAGCTGCAACAGTAAGCACCTTTACCGCGTCGGGAGTTATCTTCCTGAAACCGCAGGTGATAGATACTGTCATCTGGTCGAGCTGACGGTCGATGAGCTTGTCAGTCTCCATTACAAGGTCAGTGCTTGTGATGAATTCGAGAGCAAAATTACGGTCGATACCAATGATCGTATCATCATCGGCAGCCGATGTCTTGATAAGCTCAGAGCCGAATGGGAGGATAAGCTTACCGTCTGAATTTGCCGAGCAGTCTTTGAGCTGCTCCATAGCGGCGATCTTTGAAGCAAGCTCAGGAGAGGTGATAACAGTTGTCATGTCGAAGCAGTCGAACTCGCCGTAGAGAGCTGCAAGGTCATCGTATGTGAGGGCTGATGTGGTGATAGGTGTAACATCGTCAACGAGTACGTCAACAGCCTCCTTGACCACGGTCACTGCAAGTCTTACGCCCACACTTCTGAGCATTACGCCGAAAACGTCAAGTCTCTGCTTACGGACAGCTTCATAGGAAGCGCTGATAAGTCTGCCGAACTTTGAGAGAACAGTGGCTGTCGAGCCTTCTCTGACAGTTGCCTCAGGGAGCTTTGCGGCTTCCTCGGTAGGTGCATATGCAACAGTAGTATCATCGAGCACACAGCCGAGGTACTGGCTGCTTGAACATACAGTCTTGGCAGCGCAGACAGAGCTGAGAACAGTTTCGTCGAAACCCTTTCTGATGCATCTTGTGACGAATTCAGGGAAAAGCACGGCTGTTTCCGTAGTCGAGAAGAACTTCTCCACACAGTCGCAGTCCTGACCGTTTATCCTGATATTGAAGCGTTTGAGCTGTCTCTCGAAAGCGTCCAGCTTTTCGAGGGGAGTGCCTGCGTAAGCAGATGTAGGGTCGAGCTCTTCAAGAGCAGCTGTGAATGACTTTCCGCTGAGATTATAGAGTCCCTTTTCAAGTTTGATATCGTTATACATACATTTTCCTCCGTTAAGAATATTCTTTTTCAAGGCGCAGTTCTATTTCGTGCGCCTGTGCGTTTTTCAGCCTTGCTTCTGCAAGAGCTGTTTCGTCCTGTAGATTGATGTTGTCCCACTCTACCGAGCAGGTCGCTTCCGAGCCTATGGAAGCAAGATAAGCGTTGCCCACGTCGCATATAACGGGTGTGAGCAGTCTGCGGTAGTATTCCAGCTCAGAGGTGAGTATATCAGCCTGCTGAGAGGACATACGCTCAGTGGAGCTCCACGAGAGCCCCAGCAGGAACGGCGGTATGGAGAGCTTTGCGATGAGCTGTTCGAGGAGCTGCCTTACGGGCACATTGGTATCGAAAAGCTTGTTTTCAGCTCCGATGACCTTAATATCAACGTCGCCCACCGCAACGAAGTCCTTGACCTGACCGTACTTAGCCGAATTCATGCCGTCAGCCCATTCGCGGGCTATCTGCTGTGCTCTTTCGCGTGAATACATAAGGTCGCCTGCTTCTCCCTGCGGCTTGTAGGTCACTGCATAGCGGACGTTTCCTGCGCGGTCGAAGTTCTGACCGATACATTCGTATATCCTCATAAGGATACCGCTGAGTGACGGAAGTCCGCGGAGCAGCGAATGACCGCCTGTAAGTGATGTGTAGAGTATATTTTCGGGGTGTGAGATCCTTGTGGAGTTACCTTTGTCGGTAATAAGGGAATATTTTCTGCTGAAGGGATCGGTTCCCGATGTTATGCGTATTCGTGAAACGTCGCCGTTCCACAGTCCTGCAATGCGGAGCTGTTCTCTGTCTGTGACTATCTCGCCCACAGCACTTCCGTAGGTTAGGAGACTGTCAAGGAAATTATCCGTAAAACAGCCTATAGAACGTCCTGTAAGACCTACGGGGACATTTTCGAGGAAGCTGCTGAGCTCCTGCTGACAGCTCTCGTCCGAGCATATCACTCTGAAACCTCCTGTGAGCCTGATTATTTTCATGATAGCAGCGTCGATGATAGGAACTGCATAGCGCAGCCTGTCGTAGAGCTCCTTTTCGTATGGCTGAATGGCTGACGGCAGTGCAAAGCTGTCACAGCCGAAGCGCTGAGTACTCACAAGCTCAGGAGCAGCTTTCGCGGCTTTTTTCTTCTTAAAAAGCTTCATAGTACCTCCTTTTGGTAGTATTGAACGGTGATCTATCGGGCGACAGAAAGTGCTATGAGATCGCTGCCGCCCTGAGAGTTGAACATATCCGCCACAAAGTAGCGCATATCGTCCATTGCGTGATCGTTTTCCTTTATGGGAGCGTCTGCACCTGTCTTTTCATTCCAGCTGTAGAGCTGAAATTCGCGGAGTATATCCCTGCACGATCCATGTATTCTGAGCCTGCCCTCTTTCAGAGCTGTAGAGACCTGCCTTATTCCGGATACAACGTCGTTATCCGCTTTTACTGTGCGGAACCGTCCGTGTCGGCGTATGCACTCTATAAAGCTTGCCGCGGAGGGATCGACGATGACCTTGTCTATCTTTCGTAAGCCTGCAAGCTCCTCAAGAGCAGCATAGTGCTCCTCATCGGTTCGGGAGCTGCCTTCTCTGCGTGAATCGTAGTAGTATTCGCGCAGTCTGTACCATATGCCGTTATTGAGTCCCCAAAGCCCGAATGAGGACGGATTTACCGTGCCGTAATCGCAGGAGATAACATATCTCTCGCAGTCGATATCGCCGCTGAAAACGTGTTCCTTTTCGTTGAACATAGGGTATACCACACCCTGAGAAGCAGTCCACCTGCCGAGAACGAAGCGGTCATAGAAAACTCCCGAGTACATACGCTTATAGCGTTCGCGTACACTTTGAGAAAGAGCAGGATTATCGTCCATAGTAAAATGGAGATACAGGGCGTTTTTCTTTTTGAGCTGCTTTATCCACTCGGTATAGAACCAGTGGGCGGGGTTGTCGGGGTTGCAGTTGAACCACATTTTCGAGCCGTTCACAGAGCATCTTGCCAGAGCCTGTTCCACGAAGGAACGCGGCATGAGAACAACTTCATCGAAGAATACTCCCGAGAGAGTCATGCCCTGTATCAGAGCGGCGGAGCTTTCGTCCTTGCCGCCGAAAAGATAAACTCTGTTGGTACAGCCGCGAAGTGTGATGTCGAAGTAGTTCTGGCTGACCTTTTCGTTTACAGCGAGCCCGTGCTCCCTGAGAAGCGGAAGCAGTGGTGTTACCACATTTCGCCGCAGTGAAGTGATAGTCTTGCCGCACATTGCGAATGAACCGCCGTCAAAACAGCGGCTTGCCCAGAATATGAAGCCAAGTGACATAGACAGAGTTTTGCCGCTTCGCACAGCGCCGTCGCATATGATAGCGTCGCGGTCGCCGTAACGCCGCATATTCCACCATTTCATAGTGAGGAGCTGTTTTGGGGAGTATTCAGTTATCGTCAAGATCCTCACGCTCCCCGTCTGCGGAAAGTGCTCTTATCAGGCTGTCCGCTTTGCTCTGGTCAGAGAAGGCGTTTTCCAGCTCGAACAGCTTTTCCAGTGCTTTGAGCCTGTCGAAGAATTTGATCTCGACTCCGCCTCCTTTCACACGTTTAATTTCAGAAACGTTGAAAAGGTCGAGCTTTTTGATGGCATCAGCAGGCGGAAGCTCGTCCGAGAAAAGAAGATATACCGCATCGGAGCAGCTTCCGAACGCAAGCCTGTTCAGTCCCGATGCAATATTCCCGCTGTCTGACAGCAGCGCTCTCAGCTGACCTATGAGCTGTTGGCACTTGCGGCTTTTCAGCATATTTACACCGTCCGACAGTGCATTTTCGCGGGGGCAACCTGCTTTGACCGCAGCCTCCTCAACGCTGCCCAGCAATACATAATTGCAGCAGAATTGATTCAGCGTTGATTTAGTGTTTCGTTTCAAGAAAGTATGACCTCCTTTCGTGCTTGAACGTGATCGCCGTTCATAAGCGGTACGAAATAGGGCGAAATTCAAGGTAAAAGCCTTGAATTTCAGAAAAATAATTTTTGCCTTTGTATACTTGCACAATTTGAGGTCTGCAATTTGTGTGCTTTGACTGATAAAGCTGTCCCGAAGGCATAAAAAAGGACTGCCGAAGCAGTCCTTATAATTATCGTTATGAAATAAGTAAGGGCGGACTGATCGTCCGCCCGTTGAGGTTATTACCGGTTATCTCTGCTCGCAGATAAGCTTGATAGCGGTTCTTTCTTCACCATCAATCTGAATGTTGGCAAAGGCAGGAATACAAATAAGGTCGATTCCTATAGGTGCTAAATATCCCCTCGCAATGGCGATCGCTTTTACCGCCTGATTTGCTGCACCAGCACCTACTGCCTGTACTTCAACAGCTTTCTGTTCTCTTATCACACCGGCAATAGCTCCGGCAACAGAATTCGGTGATGAATGTGATGATACTTTCAGAATTTCCATGACAAATAACCCTCCTGTTAAAAATATTTGTACGTTTAAAAAGCTAATGCCAAAAGGCTATTGTACAATTGTATTATACCCTATTGGCGTGAAAAATGCAAGTATTTCCCTGAAACTTTGTATACTATCTTATAATTATCCTATCTATTTTGTGCGATTTGCCGTTTTTTTCGTTAAAGTTCACTATAGTTCCACAAAGGAAGCTTTTGCCCTTTGCTTCGGTAAAGCGGACGGGCATATGAAAACGGAATCGGGCTATGGCAGGTTGAATATCGACACCGAGACATGAAAGCTCAGTTCCGACCATTCCCACATCTGTAATATATGCTGTATGCTCACCGAGTATACATTCGTCTGCGGTCTGGACATGGGTGTGAGTTCCGAAAACGCCGCTGACTCTGCCTGTGAGGTAATGACCCATAGCCTTTTTCTCTGATGTAGCTTCCGCATGGAAATCCACGAATATATTCGGCGTATCAATGCTCTCAAGAAGCTCGTCGATCTTGGTGAATGGGTTGTCGAGAGGCTCCATATAGGCTGTTCCCATAAGGTTTATGACAGCTATGGAGTATGCTCCCATATCGAGAATACGCACACCGCTGCCTACGCAGCCGCCCTCGGGGTAGTTCGCAGGGCGGACGATGTAATTCTCCTCGAATATGTCGAGGGCTTCCTTGCGGCGGAAAGCGTGGTTTCCTGTGGTGATCATGTCAGCGCCTGCTCTTACGAGCATATCTGCGGACGCACGGGTAATACCGTTGCCCTGCGCGGAATTTTCGCCGTTTACTATAGTAATATCAATGCCGTATTCGTGCTTGAGGCTGCCAAGCTTCTCTGTAAGGAACTCGCAGCCGCCATTGCCTACAACGTCACCTATAAAGAGTAATTTTTTCATTATCTGCTATTCACTTCTTATCTGATTTTTTCTTTCCGCCGAGGTTGGTATCATAGGAGATGCCTGTACCCTGAAGGCTGACGGTAGCCTTTTTCTTGTTATTTACGGTGAGCTTGACCTTTTTGCTGCCGATTTTCGGACCTTCAATGCTTATGCTCCCGCCCTTTTTGGTCTTGTTGAATCTGAAAAGCTTGCCTATCTTGAAGCTCTTTGTGAAATGGAATCCCATAGTATGCCTCCTTTTTACCGCTGTTTGAGCAGTACCTCTGCAATGGCGATATCCTCGGGGGTGGTTATTTTTATGTTGGTGTAGTCGCCGACGGTCATTGCGACCTTGCCGCCGATAGCTTCTACCAGCTGACAGTCGTCGGTGAAGTCAAGACCGTGTTCAAGGGCGAAGTCAATGCCCTCAAAGTAAAGACTGCGCTTGAATATCTGCGGAGTCTGGGTGATATACAGTGAGCTTCGCGGCGGAGTATCTACGATAAGTCCGCCGTCAACGGTCTTGATAGTGTCCTTTACAGGGACACCGAGAGTTGCACCGCCGAATACAGAAGCGTCTTTGATGACCTTTTCGATATGTTCGGGCTTGACAAGGGGACGCGCTCCGTCGTGGACTGCCACGAGTTCAGACTCCTTGGATATCTTGCGGATACCGTTTATTACGCTCTCCTGACGGGTAGAGCCGCCCGTAGTGCAGGCAGCAAGCTTAGTTATGCCTGCGGCTTCTGCTTCTGCCTGTATGGCAGGGATATCGTCCTCACGGGCTACGATGATTATTTCGCTTATGCTCTCACAGCTCTGGAAAGCCTGCATGGTAACGCCGATCACCTTTCTTTCGCCAAGTGGGAGAAGTATCTTGTTCACGCCGCCCATTCGGGTGGAATTTCCGGCGCAGACTATTACTGCTGATGTTTTCATGTTTACCTCTGTTCTGCCGCTGTGCGGCTGTTTATCTGTCCTTGCTGGGACTGGTGGGAGAAGTCCTTATGAGTATCCTCGGGAGCTTCTCCAGTATATAATAGTAATTGTATATCCCGTCAGGCTGTGAGATGTCGTTCTCACCGCTTGCGGGAGGTGCAAATATTTTCAGTGTCATATCCGCAGGAGCTTTTATGGGCTTCTCGAAGAATGCAGGCATAAGGTCGATGACTTTTGCCTGTGGTGATCTGTAGAACCAGCGTCCGTTCAGCTCTATCATAAGGTTTGAGCTGTCGTCGAAGATAAGCTCGCAGAAATGGGGCGGCGCATCAAAGTGGAGCGGTATCGCTATGCCCTCCGCGTCCTCGGAGCTGCCCCAGCGGAGCTTCACGGGAAGCTGCTGTTCATTGCCGAGCTCCATTGACGGCAGAAACCGTTCTTCGTGCAGTATCTCCCTGTATGTGCGGAAAACGGGCTGTTCTATGCCCACATTTGGGTTGTTTGGATCCTGCATCTCAAGTCCGAGCCTGCCGCGGTCACGGAACTGATATAATGTAAAGCCCGTGA
Source organism: Ruminococcus sp. (assembly GCF_024691275.1). Lineage (GTDB taxonomy): Bacteria > Bacillota > Clostridia > Oscillospirales > Ruminococcaceae > Ruminococcus. The sequence goes on from NZ_JAILNU010000093.1 coordinate 22,862, forward strand.
GCCAGTCGGCGCTGTCCTCGGTGAGCTTGTTGCAGAAAAGCCTGAGCATTTCCGCCTGCTCATAGGGCCCCGTAACGTCGCCGTCCGCATTGAACTCAGATATGACCATAGGCTTTGGCTTGCCGCCGTTCAGGTACGTGAAGCGTTCAAAGCTGCATCGGGACAGCTCGTATACCTCGTTCACAGACGAGCGGAAGAAGCTTTCTGCGCCGTCCTCAGCCATTTCGTAAGGAAAGCCCCAGTTCAGCGCCATGTATTTGTCAACAGACCATATATCCGTTTCGCGGACAGCCTGTGCGAACTCCTTTTCTCTGACCATTTCCGCAGCATTCTGGTCTTCTATGCCGCCTATGCAGAGTACAGTCTGCACATTCGGGGCGTGAGCCTTGATAATGCGAACGGCTCGGCAGTAGAAGTCCGCCACTTCCTGATAGGACGCTCTCTTGTTGAACGCGAACCAGTTTCCCGTAGCTTCATGGTTGATGCGCAGGAAAAGCCTGCCGAAGCTGCGAAGGTCATCGCCGATAGCCGCAAGATGCTCGTCGGAGACCGCAGGGTCTATGGTAAGGGTCAGGGTAATGTCCTGACCGTGACGGCGTATATCGCGCATAAAGGTGAAAGGCTCGCCGTCGGTACTGCCGCCGAGTCCGCCAAGATATGGGAAGTAGTCATCATAGGGGTAGTCCCACTGGAAGGCGACCTTGCTGCCGCGGAGCGCCTCGGATATACGCGCAGGGAATTCCTTATCCAGCGGATAATAGCAGTACATGAGACTGATACTGCGGTGAGGTCTGCCAAGGCGGCTGAGGATATAGTCCTGATCTACGTATTCGCCGCGTTCGCTGCCGTCGCCAAGATCCAGAGCGCATTTTGCTCTGCCCAGATGAACGCTGTATATCTTTTCCATGGCAGCCTCCTTATTGTTATATCAGTGATCGCAGGAAATCACATTCGTCGTCATTTGCCTGTTTTGCGGCTTCTGACTTTATATTGCAGTTGAAAACGTGTCCCAGTGGGTGCGCATCATCTCCGTAGAGCTTGTAGCCGTACCTTACCCCTGACTTTTCGAGGGCTTTTATGAGCGCGTCAGGCTCATTGCGGAGAAAATCGGCATTCCCTGTGAGTATATAGCAGGGTGGGAACGAGCTCGTTATCTTGTCGGGGATATTCAGTACAGGCAGTATAGCAGGGAACTGATCTTTTGGAATAAAGTCCTTGATACCGCCTACAAGCTCGGGATCGTTCATGCTGTAGATGCCGCAGTTAAGTCCGAGCCCCTTTATTTTAAGCCCCGCAGGCGGGGTGAAGCTGTAGTTCTTCGCGTATTCGCTGTTGGTGAGTATGCATGAATACAGAGCAATGCCCATTGCTCCTGCGGAATCGCCGACACCAAAGATGTTTTCCGTATCAAATCCGTACTTTTCGGCATTTTCCATGAGCCATACAAATACTGCATTAGCGTCCTCGAACTGTGTTGGGAAGCGGTGTCTCGGGGCAAGGTGGTATGAGAAGTTCACAACTGCGAATCCGCGCATTGCCAGATCCATGCAGTAGAACTGGTAGACGTTCTTGTCGCCGTATATCCAGCCGCCGCCGTGGAAGCTGACAATAACGGGCAGTCTGCCTTTTTCTGCCCTCGGACGGTACACGTCAAGCACCTGCCACTTGGGATCGTTTCCGTACTGTATATCATCAAAGCGTTCTATTTCAGGCGGTGTTGTGAGACCTGCATCTCTGACAGCATCGCTGCGGGCACACATTTTCTTGAATATGATACTGTTTATCGACATAGTGCTCCTCCTTAACAAATGTTTATTCTATTACATTATATCAGTATGGGCGATAAGTGTCAAGGCTGAGAGCAAATGGCGCAATAAATGGTATTAAGCGGAGCTAAATGATAGCAAGAGGTGGTCAGCAATAAATGCAAAATGATTAACAAAAAACGCCTTGCTATTTTTCGAGAGCTGTGGTATATTGACGATGGAAAATTTGTCTGAATAATGAACACGTCGGCTGCTTTTTAGTGCGCTCCGACAGTTTGTTAACGGCAAAGAAGCAGCATCGGGTATGCTTCCCAAAGTACCTGTGCGGCTTTTGAGCATAAGAACGCCTCCGCAGTTAGGTCTGTGGAGGCGTATTTTTATATTTATTCGACGGAAAAATTGATACTGCCCATCTGTCACTTATCAAGTGTTATTCTGATAACAGCTTATATATAAATTAATAAGATTGTATTGAAAAGAAGAAATTAATCAATTATAATATAATAAAAGAAAAATCATTATAAGTAGTTATGAAAAGGAGTGAATTGCATGATGTCAGATGAATTAAAGCTTATTATTGACTTACTGAAAAAACAAGGTCAAATGAAATTTTTAGAAGGAGTTAAAGAAGAACAAATTTATGATTTTGAGAAAAAAAATAGTCTCAAATTGCCTTCAAAATTCAGAGAGTGGCTGCTATTTTCTGATGGTGGAGAATGCTATTTACCAGCTGGTGTTCAATTTTATGGTATAGCGCATAAGCCATTGATAGACGTAAATGATGATAGCAGACCTGATGACGACTATATTGTAATTGGTGCCTTGTCCAATGGCGACCCTGTGCTCATAAAAAAAGAATCAGAAACAGTGTCTATATTTAATCAGGAGGCAGGAAGAATCGAAGATGATGAAGTGTATGATGATTTCTTTGCATTTGTAAATGATCTTTATGCCATTCTTGGAATAGGAGAGTGATCCTCTATGTCAAATAGAACTGCTGAAGCGAATAAAGCCGTTAGACAAGCATGGAAAGAAGAGCAAGAACGAATTCGTATAGGAAAAGGAACTCGAGATTGGACTCAAGAACAGCAAAAGGAAATACTTGAATTAGGCAGAGCATATTATCATAGCGATGACCCGAACGATATAAATGATGGGAAAGCATTTGACGGTCATCATATGAAAAGTGTTGAAGCATATCCTGAATTCCAAGGCGATTCGGCAAATATCCAATTTTTATCAAAGCCAGAACATAAAGAAGCACATAAAGGTGATTATCGTAAAGCATCAAATGGGTATTATGATCCTGTAACACATCAGTACATTGATTTTGGTGAGGGGAAATATATACCATGTAAAGTTATTGATCTTAGCAATCCAATTATAGAGATTTCTGATATGTTGAAAAATGTGCCGCCTAAAACGAAATTGTCAGAAAAAGGATTCTTAGCTCGTGCAAAAGAAAAACTAGGGAAAACATATAAAAAATTTAAGCCAGTATGCTCCCGGATAGTCGAACACAAAAAATATATAGCAATAGTAGCGATTTTGTATGTTTCCAAAAAGGCTAAAAATAGTACTGGTTCTCAAAGTGATAAAGTTAATAATGATTATCCACCTTCAAGTAATGATGAATTTGATAACTTAGATAATGAATATGATTCTAAACAAGAAGATATTACAGCTGACAACTCACCTCGCAAATCACCAGATGAGCATGAAGTAAAAGCGCATGAACAACATTATAATACAAAAAATGGTCGAATATTAAAAAAGAAACCAAAATATATAAGAGGTAAAAAATCAAATGACAAGTAGATAATTTAGCGCCATTACATATCACGTTCCAGTCCCTTCCAGCCGAAGCGAATGAAAGAGATAAGTATTGATACTATGGTTGTTTCTTATCATAGTGATTTACTATGTATTGTTATAGCATAGTTCATATGATAAAACAATAAAAATCCCTCACAGCCGAAACTGTGAGGGACTCTTTTATCCGTATGAGCACATAACGTTAAAAACGTTTAATAGGTATACTTATATATACTTAAATTACTTCTTGTCAGCGATTGCAGCCTGAGCAGCCCTCCACCAACGCAGGCGCATAAGACGCCCCGAAAAGCTCGATTTTATGGGTTTTTTTGTCACCCTCCACATTGCACGTTTTCGGAGTTTTGTCATCGCCCGAGAAGTGCAGATACCAATCGAAGGAGTTCTCATTCACCACTATTTTTTCAACAAATGCTTCGATAACTGCCTCGGGAATATCCTCGTCTGAGTCGAAATTCGTGTACCGTTCAAGAGCATACCTCAGCAGAGTTATTCGCTCGTCGTAGTCGGGAACATCACTTGTCTCTGTGACTTTCTCCGTAGGCGAAAGCTCGCATATCTGCTCCTGCAAAGAAGCTATCTGCGTATCGACTTCCGACTTCATGTTCATGAACTGCTCTTTCGTTATCTCATCGTCAGCCCTCATGGAGATCAGTTTGTTCAAACGCTTTTCCATTTTTTCAAGCTCAGCCTTTTTCTGTGCGATGAGTTCGGTATTATCCTCAACGACCTCTTCATCGTCGATATGTTTTTCAAGCATCTCCTCGGCGATGTCAAGTATCCTGTCGGTGTTCCTCAGAAACTCACGAAACAGGTTCTTCGCCATGAACTGTAACTTCTAGCCCGGTATCATCTGCGAGGTGCAAATACCGTCCGTAGGCAGTCCCTTTTTCAGCCTTGTCCGTATAGTTCCGTTTCGTATCTGCGAGTAGCACATATACCCATACTGCGTACCTTTTGATGTGGTGTGCCATACCTTGCGGTTGAATGTGCATCCGCAGGAGCATACCAGCAGTCTGCACCATACGTCCGAAACGGGCTTCTTACCTTTTTCCTTGCGTCCTGTCTTGTTGGCAGGATTTTTCAGTCTTTTACTTTCCATTATCTCCTGCACCCTGTTGAATTCCTCCAGCGTAACGATAGGCTCGTGTCTGCCATCAACTCGCAGCCTATCTATCTCACCGAAATTGTTGATCTTCTTCTGTTCAAGAAAGTCGGGAGTGAACTGCTTGTGGTACTCCAGTATACCTGCGTAGAACGGATTTTTGAGTATCTTGCTGATGTTGGATTCGTACCACCTGGTCTTGCCCATAGCAGTGAGTACACCCTCTTTTTCAAGCTCGAACTGAATCTGTCTGACACCCATACCGTCCAGATACCAGTCGTATATCTTCCGCACTGTCTTAGCCTGCTCGGGATCAATAACAAGTTCTTTGCCGACTCTGTTATAGCCAAGGATATTTCCGTTGCCGTAATACACGCCGTTCTCCATAGATGTCTGCTGACCGCTTTTCACATGGATAGAAGTCTTTCGGCTCTCGTCCTGAGCAAGTGTCGCCATTATGGTCAGACGAAGCTCGCCGTCACCGTCAAATGTCCTGATGTTATCGTTGATGAAGAACACCTCCACTCCCAGCCTTTTCAGGTCACGGGTGTATTGCAGAGTGTCAACCGTGTTTCGTGCAAAACGTGATACCTCACGGGTAAGTATCAGATTGAAGTCGCCTTTCTTTGCATCACTGAGCATCTGCATGAACTGCGGACGTTTCTTCGCCGATGTTCCCGTGATACCCTCGTCAACATAACTGCGCACAAGCGTCCATTCAGGATGCTGTTCAAGCAACGGCTTGTACCAGTCCAGCTGATTTTCCAGAGCCGAAAGCTGAGCCTCGTGCTCAGTGGAAACTCTTGCATAGATGACCACATTCTTCGGCACAGCTACCGCATTATATCCGTACATCATACCACCTCCTTATCTTCTGTGTGTGGTATAGTATAGCGCGCATCTGCGCCATTGTCAAGCCCTTTGCCGTAATACTCATTGCAAATGTTGCGGTAAACGTGTTTGGGTATCTCACCCTGTTCGTACAACAGACCGATGAGCTTCAAAGCCGCCCCGATCTCCTGTTTAGTCGCATTTTGTGTGACATTCGTTCTTTTTCTTTCTGATGTCATTTTGTCCCTCCATAGCAGGTACTTCCCCTGCTTTCTATCTTTTTATATTTCTGTTTTTCTGCCGAATTCCATCGGCTGATAATATTATAGCGCGCACCGATAGTAAAAGTCCAGATTCAATGCGCACGAACTTTGGAATGATTTTCGGTTTTCCCCGGTGTAATTTGCACTGGAAAAATGAAAAAGCAGTCCCCGAAAGGACTGCTATGTGATATGCTATTGTATGCACTCTGTAAGTATCTCTTCAACTATCTCCCAAATTGATAGTGAGGGGTTATCCTGATAATACCTAAAGCCCTTATAGCTTTTCTGAGGATTTCCTATCTCTTTATTATTTCGGGTGATCTTCTCTGATCTCCTGACAGCATCTTTTACATCAGATAGACTAAGCTTTGAGAGACACCGTTTAAAATTGCGTTCTTCCTTGTAGCTTTTCAGTGAATTGAACTTTTCGTTATAAGCTGAGTTGATCGGTGTAAGATATTGAGACCTGTCGGAAAAAGGAGCATTGCAATCTTTTTTATGCAGTATCATCCAAAGTTCAAAAGTCAGGTTTGTATATCCAAGCCCGTATTCTATATGTTTCTGCTCTTTGGCTTCCTTTAACTGTGACAGCACACTATGAAACTTTTCAATATTCTCAGCTGATTTACCCTCAACATCACAGATGTGAACCACAGAAGGCGTAGACTTGGTGTTTAGCTTTTTGATATACGAGAGTGGGAACTGCTGAATACTTGCGTTGATCTTTACCTTGTATCTTGCATTTTCAGAAGTGTTTATTTCTTTCTGAAGCCATTCAAAATACATTTTCTCAGTCTCGCCCTCAACGGTTAAGGTGTACTGTCTTGTTTCCTTTCTCTCAATCATTTGCCGCCACCTCTTTACCTTTTATCATCTGCTCGATAAAATCAGAGAAATCGACTTCTTTGATAGCACCATATCTGTTGACAAAATAATTATTCATATAATCCTCGCCCTTGCGGATACCGTCAGCAGTCTTGAAGTCTGAGAGTGCATAATGAACACTGTGGTTGGTATCGTCGTCACGCTCAACAAATTTGATCTCGTCACGTCTGAACAAAGAAGCATCAAGGAATAT
>NZ_JAILNU010000115.1 GCF_024691275.1 Ruminococcus sp.
GTACAGGCTTCGTCGGACCCGCTTCAGAGCCTACTCCCCTTTCGGAAGAGGAAGTTCAGAAGCTCTTCGGTATTGAGGTAGCATCAGTTACCGTCAATTTCAAGGTCGGCGATAGTGTGCGCATCTCGGGTACTGATACGGACGGCTTCATCGGCGTTGTTCAGAACATCAATCTCGAAGACCGTACAGTTGATCTTCTCGTATCAATGTTCGGCAGAGAAACCCCCACTACACTGCCTATCACTCAGGTACTTACCGGGTAGGATTAATCAAGGTCAAAATCAGAAGCCCAAGGGCTTCAGTGGGAGTGGTAACGTAATTCTTCCCTCGCCATGTACCACATTTATGGAGGTGCGAAGACATGGCACAGAAAGTAGTTGGCTACATTAAGCTTCAGATCGCAGCAGGAAAGGCTACTCCTGCACCACCTGTTGGTCCGGCACTCGGTCAGCACGGTGTTAATATCATGGCATTCACAAAGGAATTCAACGAGAGAACAAAGAACGATATCGGAATGATCATTCCTGTTGTTATCACTGTTTACGCAGATCGTTCATTCTCTTTCATCACTAAGACTCCACCGGCAGCAGTCCTCATCAAGAAGGCTTGCAACATCAATAGCGGTTCAGGAGTTCCAAATAAGACTAAGGTCGCTAACATCACTAAGGAACAGATCCAGAAGATCGCTGAGACAAAGATGCCTGACCTCAACGCAGGTTCACTCGAAGCAGCTATGAGCATGATCGCTGGTACAGCTCGTTCTATGGGCGTTGTAGTTGTTGACTAATCAATTTTTTGAATGATGAAGTGGGAGCTATTCCCGTTCAGAGTTCTATTGGTGGGAGGAAAATTCCGCTAATCGGGTAAGCTATAAGCTTCTCGGTATTACCACTTAAATAGGAGGAAATATAATGAAACACGGCAAAAAATATGTTGACAGCGCAAAGGCTGTTGATTATGCAAAGCAGTATGATTCCACAGAGGCTCTCGACCTCGTGTGCAAGAATGCAAAGGCTAAGTTCGATGAGACTATCGAAGCTCACATCCGTCTGGGTGTTGACTCAAGACACGCTGACCAGCAGGTTAGAGGTGCTGTAGTTCTCCCTAACGGTACAGGTAAGACTGTTCGTGTATGCGTTTTCTGTAAGGAAGACAAGTACGAGGCTGCACAGGCTGCAGGCGCTGAGTTCGTTGGCGGTCAGGACCTCGTTGACAAGATCATGAAGGAAAACTGGATGGACTTCGACGTAGTTGTTGCTTCACCTGACATGATGGGTCTTGTTGGTCGTCTTGGTAAGGTTCTCGGACCTCGTGGACTTATGCCAAACCCAAAGGCTGGTACTGTAACTCCTGACGTTGCAAAGGCTGTTACAGAGGCTAAGGCTGGTAAGATCGAGTATCGTCTCGATAAGACAAACATCATCCACTGCCCAATCGGTAAGGCTTCATTCGGCGCTGCTAAGCTCGAAGAGAACTTCAACACACTTATGGAAGCTGTTGTTAAGGCAAAGCCTGCTGCTGCTAAGGGTACTTACCTCAAGAGCTGCACAGTTACTTCAACAATGGGTCCTGGTGTTCCTGTTGCTACAGCTAAGTACGGTGTTTGATCACTGATTAATAAAAGGCTTCACAAATGTGAAGCCTTTTTGTTATTGTGATTTGAACAGAGCTCCCGTACCGCCCTGTGCTATCTTTTTCAGCGCCTCTTTCAGCACTGCCTGCTGTTCGGGACGCAGCTTGGAAAAAGCTTTTATAAGCGCAGGATACGACCTGAGTTTGCTTATCTCCTTGAGAGTTTCCTTATCCGGTGCCCTCAGTATCTCAAAAAGAGCATCTGAAAATATCTGACGCTCGGTATCACTGAAATCATCAAGAAGCCCTGATATAGCCTTGTTGATAACGTTTCCTGACTTTTTGAGTCTGTCGGCAAGCATAAAACGATTACGCTTCAGCTCCCAGTTATACGCAAAATGCTGCTTGATGCCAATAGCGGAATTTCTTACGATCTTCGGGTCGCTTCCGCTGCCCAGCAACATTCCGACAATAGACGCCTGCGGTATGTAGCTCCTTATACGTGGGAGCATTTTTTTATATATTTCCGAGCCGAGTATCTCCTCACGAAATCCAGGGCCGTCATATGAATAGATATTAGTTATTCTGTCGCGTATGCTGTCCTCACAGAAAAGGGAGCTGTAAATCGCAAAATTACCGCCTTTTGAATGTCCGCCGAGCCTTATGGTCTCGTTGTCATCTGCAAAAGCCTCATTCACATAGCTGATAGCCTTTTGCTGTCCTGAAGTCTGCTGCATATAGCTGAGGTTGAAGTCCTCCTTCCAGCCTACGACAGTACCGTCCGTTCCGCGGAATGCGATAAATCCGCTTCCATCGCTGAGACGATAGGTCAGCGCGGAAAACTGCATATCTTCAGCGTGTTCAACGATACTCATATAGCCGCAGAGCATAGTGCCGCGAAAGCGCCTCGACTCAGCCAGCTTACGGAAAAGAAGGTTATCCTGCTCAAATGTAAGTATCCGCAGCTTTTTATCAATACCGTCAGCTTTATATCTGCGAAAAGCATCAGGAATGCTTATATGCTCACTAAAGCTTGCTGAAACAACGCCCTCCAACGGAACATAGCAGAACTGAGACAATATAAGCCCATCTATCTCGTTGAACGGATCGGCAGTAAACGGGACATCACCGCGCCAGTCAAGATAATCAAGAATATTTGCCAGAATATCCCCTCCTTATTGATTAAAAATAAAGCGACGCCGAAGCGCCGCTTTTATTTTATTGGAAATTACTTAGTAGGATCAAGTGACTTGATCTTGCCGAGGAGGAACTCCTGGATCTTAAGTGCGTCACCAGCTGTAACACCCTTTACAGATGTATCAACGTCAGCGTTAGCAAGACCCTGCTTTGTGATAGCAGTAGCATCTGTTCCGCCGAGACCATACTTGTTAGGGTTAGCCTGTGACTGCATGATAAGAACAACGTCAGCCATATCAACCTTATCGTTGCAAGTTGCATCGCCCCAGAGTGTAGCCTTTACA
>NZ_JAILNU010000116.1 GCF_024691275.1 Ruminococcus sp.
CAGAGGCCTCTCCCAAGTTTCAAAATGGGTCAGGCTTAAGTTTGCTGCAATGAATATCAAAAAATATGCTCTCCATGTGGCTTCATGAAGAGCTTTTTTGTTGTTATTTGAGGTTTAATGCGGGGTTTTTTGACGAGCTGAGCTGAGAGCGTAAGCTCTCAGCCTTTTCTTATTGTTCTTCCTTTTTGATGCCGAATATGGCTCTGAGGATACCCGATATGAATTTAGGGCTCCTGATAACAACTATCTTCAATGTATGTACCTCCCTTGATGATATATTACATTATATTCATCAGGGGCGTTTTTGTTACTTAGGAGTTGTAATTATAAGTGCAAGTCCGCTGTTTACGCAAAGTCTTGCAGCACCCTCGGTTATCTCATTGCTGACACCGATGGGGAAGGACTGCACAAGGCAGTGATTTTCGAGGGGATACTTGACCCCCTTCAGGTAGTCGATATTAACTGTCTCCGTAAGAGCGAATACTGAGAAATAAAGCTCGCCACGCTCGTCGGGATAAGTCACCTCGCCGTCGTCCGCACTCTGTATCCTGAGTATACTGTCGCCTATTATTCTCAGGTCACAGCCCTGCTGATAGGTGTATATCATGGTCTGGATATTGGCGAAGCTGTGCTCAAAACGTGCTCCGCCAAGTGCTCCGTAGAGGTCGATATTCTTATATCCCAGCTCTATCGCCTTCTTGACAGCCATAAGAGTATCAGTATCGTCTTTTTCGGGGATACTTGAAATTATCTCAACATTCTCGGGGAGAGGTTCTGTATAAGAATCAAAGTCTCCCACAATGATATCGGGAACTGTTCCAAGCTCTTTCATGTGTCTGTATCCGCAGTCTGCACAAATGATAAGATCTGTCTTTCTGCGCAGTTCTTCCTTCCAGCCGTTGTCTTTCTGCGGCAGATCACCGCCAGCAATTATTGCACATCTGTTCATTTCAGTTCCCACTCCTTGAGCTGTTTAGCTTCTTCGTACATAGTCTTATAGCTTTCATGACGGCTCACCGATATATCACCGCGCACCACCGCTTCGACCACAGCGCAGCCCTTCTCGCAGACATGGGCGCAGTCCCTGAAACGGCAGTTCTCCGTATACTCGGCGAACTCGCGGAAGCAGCCTGCAAGCTCTTCCTTGCGGATTATATCGTACCTGTTAGTATCAAATGTGGAGAAACCGGGAGTATCTGCGATATACCCCCCTCCGCTGAGTTTATAGAGCTCCGCGTGTCTTGTGGTGTGTCTTCCTCTGCCGAGCTTGCGGCTGATCTCGCCTGTTGCGATGTTCAGTGTCGGGTCGATAGCGTTAAGCAGCGTAGATTTTCCCGCACCCGAGTTGCCCGTGAAAGCACTTATCTTACCGCACAGCAGTTTTCTGACCGCATTGATCGTGGATTCATCATCATAGCGGACTTCCGCCACGTCAATGCCTATTCTGCCGTAAATATCATATATAGGTGTACTGTCACCGAGATCTGTTTTTGTGATGACCACCGCAGGAGTAATATTCTTATACTCTGCGATGGCGATGAACTTGTCGAGAATAAGGTAATTCGGCACAGGTTCGCAGGTCGAGACTATGAATATGAGCTGATCAAGATTGGCAAGGGGGGGTCTGATGATACAGTTTTTTCGGTCAGCTATCTCCGAGATAACGCCGTCCTCGACGGTCACGCGGTCGCCGACGCAGGGACTGATACCCCTGTTGCGGAAAACACCTCTCGCCTTGCACTCATATATACCGTCAGGGGACTCTACTGTGTAGAGTCCCCCTAAGCATTTTATAATTATTCCGCCGGTATTGATATTACTCATCAATAGAAACGCCAACTGTTTCCGGGACCTTCCCAGTCGCCATTTTCATATTCTTTATACTCGATCCAGTTGCCGTTATCATCATAGATACCGTTCACGCCCGGTTTACGTCCTGACTGATCCTGTGTTGTAGGCTGAGTATTATTGTTATTGGTTGTTGGCTCGATATACTGTGTCGGAGGATCTGTAGGAGCTTCTGTCTCAGGCTGCGGGAATCCGCCAAGTCTCTCAAACGCACCGTAGATGTCCTCGGAATTCTTTGTATAACTTCCGTTTGCGAAGTTGAATGTGTAGGAAGCAAATGTCTCTGACTTTGAAGTTGTCAGGTTTGTAAGGATAGCAGTTACATTGACATCCTTGCCTGAACCGCTGATAGTCTTATTGATGCTTCCCATCTGAGGACAGATGATAGTACCTGAAGATTCGGTCTTTGTCTTGCCCTTTTCGTCGATGATGAAGTCGATACAGAAACGTCCGCTTACATCTGACGGGAATGATATACTGTAATCTACCTTACCGTCAGGGATAGTACCGTCGCTGACGTAAAGTGTGATAGTTGAACCGCCCTCGATCTTTGTACCCTTTTCAGGATCCTGACGTACAACTATACCTTCCTTCTCATAAGAAGGCTCAGTCTCTGTAACGACCTTGAGGTTCTTATATCCTGCAAGTTTTGCAGCATCGTCAGCAGTCTTGCCGACGTAGTTCTCCATTTCCATCTGCTCAGCATTAGCACCCATGCTGACATAGAGGATTACCTGTGAGCCCTTGTGTACCTGAGTACCTTCGCTCGGCTCTGAGCTTATAACGTAGTTCGGGAGCACCTTATCATGTGATCGTTTACGAACATCAGGTTCAAGTCCGCGCTCAGTGAGCTGAGCCTTAGCGATCTCAATGTTCATATTCTCAACATGAGGAACTTCAACAGTCTCCATGCCCTTACTTACTGTTACCTTACATACAGCGCCCTTGCTGAATGCCGATCCGGCTTCGATACTCTGCTTGATGATAGCGTTTTCATCGGCTTCATCGTATTCCGAGCCCTCGATCTCGAACTTGATGCTGTTGCCCCACTTGGAGACTGCCATGTTGTAGTCAACGCCATAGAGGTCAGGCATCTTGTTCTTGCCGCCGAAGGACATATTCTTAAAGAAGCCGCTGAACATTGTAGCTACGAATATTACCGCAACTATGATAACTACGACTACGACTGCTGTAAGAACAGGAACTACCAGTGATGAACGTTCCTCTTCCTCGTCCTCATCGTCCTCGTCGCTGTAATTGTTATTACTCGGGTAAGCATCGTTGTATCTTTGTGCAACAGCGCCTGCACCTGCGCCCGCACCGCCTGCCATTACAGCGGCTGTAACAGGAGCCTTTGCCTTTGAAGCGTAGGCATTAGCAACTTCCTGTCTGCTCTCGGTCTGGATATCGCCGCCTGTCACAGTACCGTCAAGGATCTCGGCATTGTTCTCGTCGGTATCCTCGGTATAGTAACCAAAGGAGATATGCGGATCAGCCTTGAATGCTTCGATATCACTTATCATCTCGGCAGTTGTCTGGTATCTGTCCTCAGGAGCCTTTTCCATAGCTCTGAGAACTATCTCCTCAAGACCGTCAGGGATATCAGGGTTGATCTGTCTCGGGCGCTCTGGGATATCGTGCATATGCATAACAGCGATAGCAACGGGGTTGTCGCTGTCGAAAGGCTTTCTGCCCGTAAGCATCTCGTACATCATAGCGCCAACGGAGTAGATATCGCTCTTAGCGTCGGTAACGTTGCCGCTTGCCTGCTCCGGACTGATATAGTGAACGCTTCCGATAGCCTGATCGGTAGCAGTCTTACCTTCTTCGCGGGCGAACTTGGCGATACCGAAGTCCATGACCTTGATAGTACCGTCGGTGAACATCATAATGTTCTGTGGCTTGATATCGCGGTGAACGATGCCCTTATCATGTGCGTGCTGGAGAGCACGGAGTATCTGTATAACGAAGTGTACCGTATCCTTCCATGAAAGGACTCTCTCCTCCTCGATATACTCTTTCAGAGTGATACCGTCAATATACTCCATGACGATATACTGTATCTTTTCGGAAAAGCCGACATCGTAGATCTTAACGATATTGGGGTGAGAGAGGACAGCGATCGCCTTGGATTCATTTCTGAATCGGCGAAGGAACTCCTCATTTTCCGCAAATTCTTTTTTCAGTATCTTAATGGCTACCGTTTTGTTGTCGATAACATCAACGCCCTTGTAGACCTCAGCCATACCTCCGACGCCGATAAGCTCGGTGATCTCGTATCTTCCATCGAGCTTTTTGCCAATATTCTTGTCCATTTCCTTTCCTCCTGCGTTAGTCAGAAATTACCGCAACTGTTACATTATCGCGGCCGCCCTTACTGAGGGCTAATTTTATAAGTTCGTCTGCAACATCATCAAAATCTGAGTTAAGTATGACGCTGTATATATCATCGTCGCTGCAATAACCCGAAAGGCCGTCTGAACATAGCAGCAGGCTGATCTTTCCCTCATAGTCGAGCATAAACGTATCGGAGAGCACCGTTTTATCAACTCCGACTGCTCTTACGAGCATATGCTTCTGAGGGTGGACCTCCATTTCCTCTTCGGTTATCTTGCCCTGTTCAAAGAGCACAGCGGCAACATTGTGATCTGTAGTTATTTTTACAAGCCCTGTATCGGTAATGAGGTAAGCCCTGCTGTCACCGACGTTGGCTATAAATGCTGTATTTTTATTGACGAAAGCTGCCACGCAGGTAGTACCCATGCCGAAGTTCTTGAAATCGAACCTCGCCCGCGTATATATCACGGAATTGGCTGCCGATATCGACGAAATAAGGAGCTTACGGATCTCCTCATCGCTGAGGCTTTCCTTGTAGTCAGCCGAAAAACGCTGAAAGAATTCTTCTATTGCGAGCTCGCTGGCCTCCTTGCCTGCGCGTTCGCCTCCCATGCCGTCACAAACCACGGCAAGCACATTGTGGCCGAAATATTCACATCTTACTGCGTCCTGATTTTCTTCGCGTACAAGACCGATATCCGTGCCGAAGCGAAACCTCAAGTATCCGCACCTCCGTTTCTTTTACTCTGTTCGGCGGCATCGCGTCTGAGCTGACCGCAAGCCGCTTCGATATCGCTGCCGAGAGTTCTTCTCACGGTAGCATTTATACCTCTTCTGCCCAGCTGCTGTGCGAATTCAGCAACTCCTGAGCGAGCTGTATGATAATTGCGTTCTCTGACCTTATTGACGAGGATAAGGTTCACATGGCAATTCATACCGTGCAGCAGATGCGCCAGCTTATCGGCGTCCGCGGCAGATGAATTGACGTTGTCGATAACGGCATACTCAAATGTGACACGCCGTCCCGTCTTTTCGATATAGTATCTGCAAGCCTCCATGAGGCTGGGCAGATCGTACTTTTTGTTGACAGGCATTATAGTGCTCCTGCCCTCGTTGTCCGCACAGTGAAGGGATACCGAGAGCGTCAGCTGGAGCTTTTTGTCTGCCAGTTCATATATACGCGGCACTATGCCGCAGGTGGAAAGCGAAACATGGCGCAGGCTCATATTATTGCCGTCCTTATGGGAGAGGAGTTCCAGAAACTTCATAACGTTGTCGAAGTTGTCGAGGGGCTCGCCTATGCCCATGAGAACGATGCCCGAGACCTTTTTGCCCAGGTCGCGCTCTGCCTCATATATCTGCATGAGTATCTCAGAAGGTGTCAGGCTCCTGACATATCCTGCGATAGTGGAAGCGCAGAAGTTACAGCCCATTTTGCAGCCCACCTGAGTGGACACGCAAATGCTGTAGCCATAGCTGTATTCCATAAGGACAGTCTCGACAAAATTGCCGTCAGAAAGCCTATATAGATATTTTACCGTATTATCTATGGCAGATTCAAGCCTTTTCTGCACAAATAGTCCATTTATACAAAAAATTTCATTCAGACTGCGGCGCAATTGGACAGATATATCAGTCATTTTGTCGAAATCGAAGACCCTTTTTACGTGCAGCCACTGGAAGATCTGTTTGGCACGGAATTTCTTCTCTCCGATATCAACAAGGACAGCCTCTATCTCGGACAGGTCCATGCTCAAAATATCCCGTTTTTCCAAATCGTCTGCACCCTTTTCTATCTTATTTTTCGGAATTTTGCAATGAAGAATCCGTCGTCGGACCCGTTCATCGGTGAGAGCGTCACGCGGCTCCCGAAGCTCTGCCCGTTCCACTGAGGGAGCATGACTTCTTCAAGCTCGGGGTGCTCACTCAAAAGCCTGTCGCAAACCTCATCATTTTCTGCTTTGCGGACAGTACAGGTCGAGTACACCAGCTCTCCGCCAACGCTGAGATAATTCAATGCGTTGGTCACTATTTTATATTGTATGTCAGGAAGCCCGTTAAAATCAGTCAAATCCTTATATTTTATCTCAGGCTTCTTGCCGATGATTCCCATGCCTGAACACGGGACATCGCAGAGTATCTTTGTGAATTTCGGCAGGTCTGCATTGAACTTTGTCGCATCGCCTGCCGCTGCCCTGATATTGGCAAGTCCAAGGCGCTGAGCGCCCTTGCTGATAAGCTCCGCACGTTTTTCATGAAGGTCGAAGGCGTATATCTCGCCCCTGCCGTTCATGAGCTCCGCCATTGTGAAGGTCTTTCCTCCCGGAGCTGCGCATATATCAAGAACGATATCGTTTTCTGCGGGAGCCAGAGCCTCGCAGCAGAACTGTGAAGAAAGCCCCTGAACGTGAAAATATCCCTTTTTGAAGGCTTCTGTAGCGGTAACATCACCATTTTTCGCGGAATAGCAGTTTTCGCTGAGTTTTTCGGCACTGATATCACCGAGAGCCGCAAGAAACTCCGCTTCTGTACATCTATTCGCATTCACGCGCATAAATGTGACACTTTTTTCAAGAGAAGCTGCTAAAAAATTTTCCGTCCACTCTGCTCCGTAGTCGGCAGTAAGCGCTCTGACGAACGGCACAGGCACGGAATACTTCACAGAAGCTGCCTTGATGCTGTCTTTCGGCAGTTTCAGCTCCTTGCCGCTGCGGATAAAATTCCGCAGAACAGCATTTACCATACCCGAAGCGCTTACCTTGCGGAATTTCTTCGCAAGAGCCACGCTCTCGTTTACCGCAGCATTATCGGGCACACTGTCCATGTACATTATCTGATAAACGCCGCAGCGCAGTATATTGAGTATTATGCTGTCCAGCTTTTCGATAGGGCGCGAGCTGAGACCTGCGATGATGTGGTCAAGGGTGAGCTTCCTCTCAATGACACCGTAGTATATTGCCGAGCACAGCTTCTTGCCGCGGTCATCGAGGTCTGAGCCCTTCAGACCGCTGTCAAGCTGTATATTAGAGTAGCTGCCGCTGCTGAATGTTTTATCCAGCAGCCTGACAGCGAGATATCGGGGATCAGTCATTATCTTTTTCTTGCTATCAAAACGAGTCTGATAAGCTGCATGAGTGAAGCAACAAGAGATGCAACATATGTGAGAGCTGCTGCCTTGAGCACCTTTCCTGCCATAGGGATCTCTGCGCTTTCGAGTATGCTGTCCTGCTCAAGAGTCTTGAGAGCTCTGCCGCTTGCATCGAACTCTACAGGGAGAGTGATGAGCTGGAAGAGTACAACAGCTGCGAACATTGCGATAGATACATATATAAGTGTAGTACCAATAGAAAGGCTGCTTATGAAAATACCGATCAGGAATAAGAAGTACCAGAGTTTTGAGCAGAAGCTTACTGCGGGAACTACCGCGCTTCTTAAAACGATAGGTCTGTATTCCTCAGCGTGCTGACAAGCGTGTCCGCACTCGTGAGCTGCAACACCGATAGCTGCAACAGATGTCTTGCCGTAAACTGAATCGGAAAGTCTTACAACGTTTGCCTTTGGATCGAAGTGATCGCTGAGCTTTCCGGGGATATGCTCGATATTAACGTAGTAGAGACCATTGGCATCGAGTATTTTTCTTGCCACCTGATCTGCGGTCAGACCTCTTGAATTGGCAACCTTACTGTATTTGCTGAATGTTGACTTTACATTGATCTGAGCAATTATCGGTATGATAAGCATTCCGAAGAGCAGTAAGAGCTCAATACCGCCGCTGTACCTGCTGCTTGATCTGTAACCATATGAGGAATAGTACCTCAAAGCGACCATCATAAAGTTTGTGATATACATATAAAATCCTCCTTATCCAAGAGTTTCTCCCTCTGAAAGCTTTTTGCCTCTGAGGAAATCCTCTGTTTTCATGCGTTTTTTACCTTCGGGCTGCACCTCAGTGAATACGACAGCGTTTCCGTCGCCGCATTTAACGGCAAAGCGCTTTGTATCGACAATTGTGCCGTTTTCGGCATCAGGACAGCTCTTATGGGCAAGCTCTGACCTGAACACTTTCAGGCGCTTGCCTTCAAGCATTGTAAAACCTGTAACTCCGCGGATAGTATTGTGTACCTCCGCAGCTGTCTTAGTGAAGTCAAGAGCGCTCATCTCCTTGCGTATCATAGGAGAATAGCAGCTCAGGCTGTCGTCCTGCACTTCAGGCTTCAATTCGCCCTTTTCCAGTGCAGCGAGAGTTTCCGCAAGCACCTCTCCGCCCATAGCGGAAAGCCTTGCATAGAGCTCCTCATAGGTCTCGTTTTCGCCTATTTCAGTGCTCTTCTTGATGAGCATATCGCCTGTGTCCAGACCCTCGCTCATCTGCATGGAAGTAACGCCGGTTTCCTTTTCGCCGTTGAGCAGCACCCAGTTTATGGGAGCAGCTCCCCTGTATTTCGGAAGGAGCGATGCGTGTATGTTTATACAGCCGTATTTCGGCAGCTCAAGCACTTCCTTGGGAAGTATCTGTCCGTAAGCCGTTACCACGATGAGGTCGGGAGCAGCTTCGCGGAGTATGCTCATCGCCTCAGCTGCGTCATCGCCCTTTCTCAGTGAAAGCGGCTGATAAACGGGAAGTCCGTATTCAAGTGCCGCAGCCTTTACGGGAGTAGGGATAAGCTTGTATCCCCTGCCCTTTGGCTTGTCGGGCTGTGTGAACACCGCTGTGACCTCGTGGCTGCTCTCGGCAAGAGTGCGCAGACAAGGCACGGCGAAGTCGGGAGTTCCCATAAATACTATTTTCATTGCTTCGTCTCCTCTGGTACAAAGAATTCTTCGACTATTTCTGTGAATACATGACCGTCAAGGTGGTCATTCTCGTGGCAGGTACACTGAGCGCCGAGCTCTGTGAAATCACGCTCGAACCAGTTTCCGTTGCGGTCCTGAGCTTTGAGGTGGCAGCTCATAGGTCTTGTAACGTAGCCCCATACGTTAGGACAGGAAAGGCAGCCCTCCTGCACTCTCTGCTTGCCCTCTTTTTTGGTGACCTCGGGGTTTATAGCCTCGATGCTGTCGTTCTCGTCAAGGTGCATAATGAATATCCTGCGGCAAATGCCGATCTGCGGAGCTGCAAGACCTACGCCCTCAGCCTTGTTGAGAGTCTCATGCATATCATCAAGGAGCTGTGCCAGCTTCTCGTCGAACTTTTCCACAGGTTTGCAAACCTTATGGAGGATCTCGTCCTTATCGGTTAAAATTCTTCTCAGTGCCATTTTATCATATCCTTTTCAAACGCCCACATCGCCGTTCATATCGGCGTAAAGGGCAATGTTTTTCATCTCTTTAAGCTTTGCCGCCTCTGTCAGCACAATGCTGATAAAGCCGCGCATCTCAGCGTTGTTCTTGCATTTCATGATTATCCTGTAACGGTACTTACCGTTGATCCTGCCGTATGAGCATCGGACGGGGCCGAGCACTCTCACGGGAGTTTTCGGCTGCAATTCCCTGAGCCGCAGGTTCATGAGCTTCAGGACAGCATCTGCGCCGAGCCTTGCGGAGATATCCTCATTTCCCGAAAAGCAGAAAATGCACATATCGCAAAGCGGCGGAAATATCATAGCGCGGCGTATGGCTATCTCCTCATTGTAGAAGCCCTTGTAGTCCTGAGCCGCCGCAAGGTTCATGATGTAGTGCTCGGGGATAAAGGTCTGGAGCACTGCTCTGCCGCGGCGCTGTCCTCTGCCTCCTCGTCCCACCACCTGAGTTATAAGTGAGAAGGTGCGCTCATAGCTTCGGAAATCTCCTGCATACAGAGCTTTGTCAACTGAGAGGACCCCTACCAGCGTGACATTCGGGAAATCAAGCCCCTTGCCTATCATCTGAGTACCTATCATGATATCGTATTTGCCTTCGCGGAAGTCCGTGAAGTTCTTTTCGTAGGAGTAACGCGAAAAAGTAGTATCCGCGTCCATGCGGAGTATCCTTGCCTTCGGGAAGAACATATTCAGCTCCTCCTCCAGCTTCTGCGTACCGAAGCCCATATTTTTCAGGTGCTTTGAGCCGCAGGACGGGCACTCCTCTATAGGATCGCTGACGTAGCCGCAGTAGTGGCACATCAGCTTGTTATTTTTCTTGTGGTAAGTGAGTGGAACGGAGCAATTCGGGCAGTACACAGGCTGATAGCAGTCGCAGCAGCTTATGATGGTATGATAGCCGCGCCTGTTGAGCAGGAGTATGGACTGCTCCCCGTTTTTGAGGTTGAGACTTATCTCCTCTGCAAGTTTGCGGCTGAATTCCGTGCGGTTGCCGTCACCTCGCTCAAGGTTCATATCAATGATACTTACCTCGGGGAGCGGCGAATTGCCGTAGCGTTCATTCATTTCGAGCAGCCTGTACGCTCCCCTTTCGGCGAGGTAATAGCTCTCGATGGAAGGTGTCGCCGAAGCCAGCAGAAGTGACGCATTGTGATACGCGCATCGCTGCTTGGCGATATCGTGGGTGATATACCGCGGCGAGCTGTCCGACTTGTAGGAGCGCTCACCCTCCTCATCTATAATAATGAGGCCGATATTATCAAGGGGAGCAAACACAGCACTTCTCGTACCAATTACGATATCCGCGCCGCCCCGTTTTATGCGTTTGTATTCGTCGAGCCTCTGACCGAGGGAAAGACCGCTGTGTATGACTGCGACCCTCTCTCCGAACATCGACCTGAATCGTTTGAGTATCTGCGGTGTAAGACCTATTTCGGGAATGAGCAGCATTGCCTGCCTTCTCATTTTAACCGTATCGTCGATAAGCTTTTCAAATACCGAGGTCTTGCCGCTTCCCGTAACGCCGTGCAGCAGGAATACTGCGGGTTTACGTTCGCTGAGCTGAGCAAATACCGCATCACGGGCATTCTGCTGCTGCTCTGACAGGACGATATCCTCGGGACTTCTCTGCTCGTCGGCAAAGTCCTCCACCTTTCTGAGCACCTCCGCTTCGTACTCCTCAGCCGCACCGTTTGCGCAAAGACGCTTCACAACGGCATCAGTAACGCCGCACATATATGCAGCTTCCTTAACAGCGGCAGCCCCGAATTCCCCGAGGAAATCCGCGACCTTCTTCTGTTTTGGAGTGAGGTTGAAGCACTCAGGCTCAGCCATATACTTTTCGGTCAGGCGCACCATTCTCACAGCTGCATCGCCGACAGCCTGTCTGAAAACATTATCTGTTTCCAGAGCTCCGGCATCGCACAGCTCGTCGATATCGCGTCTGCCGTGACTGATGATATATTTTTCCGCCAGCTCATTCAGCTCACGGCTTCCGCTGACTACAGAAAGATCTTCCAGCAGAGCCGCAGCCTGTGGGCTGAGGGAACTTATGTCCGTGAAATTCTTAACGAGCCTGAACGTTTCTTTGGCGCTCACGCTCATAGCAGGCGGCAGCATAGTCTTTACCGCATCGAAATACGTACAGAAGGTATTCTCTCTGAGATAGAAGGCAAGCTTCAGAAGCTCCGCCGATATCACGGGAGTTTCGTCAACGACGGCGACAAGGGATTTCAGCCCCTTGCTCTCCCCCTCGGTGAGCTTCATGACCACACCTATCCTGCGATTGTTTCCCTTTCCGAAGGTCACCAACACTCTACAGCCGCAGGCGATGGTGTCCGAGAAATTTTCGGGAACAGCATAGCTGAACAGCATATCAAAGGAATAAGCTGTTCCGCTCACTGCGACCTCCGCAATAAGGGGCATTATTCGTTATTCTGCGGAACTGTGCTGACTATCTTGCATTTTCCGCTTGCAAGCTCCTCAACGGCAGTCTTTACAGGCTTCTCCTCAAGGGTCTCGCCGTTCTCGTAAAGCTCCTCCGAGATCTGTCTTGCACGCTTTGCAACAGCGATAACGAGAGAGTAGCAGCTCTCATTCTTTGTGATGATCTGGTTTACTGCTGGTCTAAGCATTTTTTAACACCTCTTCTATAATATTACCCGAGAATTCGGTTTTAAGCTGTTCACCGCGAATGACTGCGAAGAAGTCGCTTACAGCGTCCTCAAGAGCGTCATTGACGATGATATAATCATATTTTTCAGCCTGGGATATCTCCCATGCAGCCTTTGAAACACGTTCCTCTATGACCTCGTCGCTCTCAGTACCGCGCTTTTTGAGTCTGCGTCTGAGTTCGCCGACAGAGGGCGGAACAATGAAAATAAACATAGCATCGGGACGTTTTTCGCGTATCTTCATAGCGCCCTGCGGCTCTATTTCGAGGATAACGTTAAGTCCCTGTTCAAGTCTGCCGTCCACCTCGGAAGCAAGTGTTCCGTAAAGATTCTGGCAATATTCAGCGTGTTCTATGAACTTGCCGTCAGCAATTCTCTGCTCAAAGTCCTCGCGTGTAAGGAAGTGGTAATTGATACCGTCCTTCTCGCCCTCACGCGGAGCTCTTGTAGTAGCAGAGACAGATACCGCAAAGCGTTCGTCTTTGAGTATCTCCTCCAGCATAGTTCCCTTTCCGCAGCCTGAAGGGGCGGAAAAAACTATAAGTCTACCCTTATTCATCGTCATCAGATCCTCCCGATCCGTTAATTCTTGCGGCAAGAGTCTCGGTGATGAGGGAGGACAGGATTATATGACCGCTGTCCATTATCATCACGGCTCTGGTTTTTCTGCCGTAAGTTGCGTCAACAGCTCTGCCGTCATCGCGAGCCTCCTGAACGAGGCGTTTTATAGGAGCTGACTCGGGACTTACTATAGTCACTATCCTGTCAGCCGATACCATATTACCGTAACCTATATTGATAAGCTTCATGGCGTATCACTCTATATTCTGTATCTGTTCGCGTATCTTCTCGATCTCAGCCTTCATATCAACGACTACCTTAGTGATATTGAGGTCCTGAGCCTTTGAACCGATAGTATTTACCTCGCGGTTCATTTCCTGCACGATGAAATCCAGCTTTCTGCCCACAGCCTCATCGCCTGCCAGCATATTTTCCAGCTGAGCGATATGGCTTCTCAGGCGGACAGTTTCCTCATCGACGGCGATCTTTTCAGCAAAAACAGCAGCTTCCGTGATGACTCTCTGGTCGTCGATATCCTTGCCTTCAAGCACTTCGCTGAGCTTCTTGTAGAGCCTGTTTCTGTAGTTTTCGACAGTAATGGGTGAGAACTCCTCCACCTTAGCCACCATAGCGAGTATGCCCTCGGCTTTTTCAGTGACATCGGCTTTAAGGCGTTCGCCCTCGGTCTTGCGCATCTCGACGAAACGGCTGATGGCCTCGGAAGCCACCTTGGAAACGTCCTCCCAGACCTGTTCCTCATCGTCGGGAGTTTTCTGTATATTAAAGATATCAGGGAGCTTCATGAGCTTTGAGAGAGTGATGTCGTCCTCGACACCGAGCTCATCAGCGATGCTTCTGAGCGCGTTGACATATCCCTCGGCAGCGCCTTTATTGATAGCGATCTCTGTATCCTTGCCTTCTATATTGTTTATAGTAACAGACACCTCGACTTTGCCGCGGGAAATGCCTGTTTTAAGCAGAGCCTTCAGCTTTTCGTCTATATAGCTGTAGGTCCTGGGAATTCTTGACGAATACTCATAGTATCTATGATTTACGGAACGTATCTCAACGAGGATATCACGTCCGTTAAGTATTTGCTGAGCCCTTCCGTAGCCTGTCATACTTCTAAGCACCTTATCGCCTGCTTTCTTCTGAATATTTTTTCGCATAAATATGCTATTATATTATTATATCATCAATATAAGAAAAATGCAAGTCTTTTATGAAAATAATGCCGCTGCTGAAGGCAGTACGGAAGCTGCCTGATACTGCACAAAAAAGCTGCACGACAATTGCCGTGCAGCTTGATATTTGTATTAAGTAAGGAATTACTTAGTAGGATCAAGTGACTTGATCTTGCCAAGGAGGAATTCCTGGATCTTAAGAGCATCACCAGCTGTAACGCCCTTAACAGATGTATCAACATCAGCGTTAGCAAGGCCCTGCTTTGTGATAGCAGTAGCATCTGTTCCGCCGAGACCATACTTGTTAGGGTTAGCCTGTGACTGCATGATAAGAACAACGTCAGCCATATCAACCTTATCGTTGCAAGTTGCATCGCCCCAGAGTGTAGCCTTTACA
>NZ_JAILNU010000010.1 GCF_024691275.1 Ruminococcus sp.
TCTTTCAGCTTCAGAGCAATCAACGCCAGAGAATAAGAATCATTACACTGTCCTGCATCGAGAACTCTCGGAATACCGCCGATGTCGCCTAAGTCGAGCTTGTTGTACTTGTACTTCGCACAGCCTGCGGTGAGAATAACTGTATCTTTTGGCAGCTTCTCAGCAAATTCCTGATAGTAGCTTCTGGACTTCGCTCTGCCGTCACAGCCTGCCATGACTACGAATTTGCGGATAGCCCCCGATTTTACAGCTTTTACAACTGTATCGGCAAGTGCAAATACCTGTTCATGGGCAAAGCCGCCGATAACAGAGCCGGTTTCGATCTCAGCAGGCGGAGGACATTTCTTAGCCTGTTCGATGATCGGCGAGAAGTCCTTTACTTCACCGTAAGGTGCGTCAATATGCTTACAGCCCGGATAGCCTGCGGCACCTGTTGTCCAAAGCCTGTCCTTGTAGCTGTCCTTCGGAGGAACGATGCAGTTTGTGGTCATCAGCACCGGACCGTTAAAGCTCTCAAATTCCTCTTTCTGCTTCCACCACGCATTGCCGTAGTTTCCTGCGAAATGCGGATACTTTTTGAAGAACGGATAATAATGCGCAGGCAGCATTTCCGAGTGCGTATAAACATCAACGCTCGTATCCTTTGTCTGCTCAAGGAGCATTTCAAGGTCTTTCAGATCGTGACCTGAGATCAGTATTGCAGAATTTTTGCGGACACCGATATCAACTGTCGTGATCTCAGGATTGCCGTATGCTGTGGTATTTGCCGCATCAAGGTCAGCCATACCCTGAACGCCGTATTTGCCGACTTCAAGCGTGAGAGCCACAAGGTCATCGACCGTCAGGCTGTCATCAAGCGTTTTTGCAAGTGCCGACTGTAAGAAAGCATCAAGCTCCTCATCATCATTCAGCAGAGCGTTTGCGTGTTTTGTATATGCCGCAAGTCCTTTCAGACCGTAGGTTATCAGCTCACGCAGAGAGCGTATATCCTCATTCTCAGTCGCAAGAACGCCGACGGACTTTGCTTTCCCGGCATAGTCCGAACCGTTCCACAGAGCAGCTTCGGGCAGGTTACCTTTATCCTGCACCTTTCCGAGCAATTCTTCCTTGACTGCAAGCGTTTCCTTGACCTTAGCAGTAATGCTTTCAAGATCGAAATTCGCATTGGTGATCGTGATAAACAGGTTCACGCTGATAAGATGATTAACAGTCTTATCGACCGCCTGTCCCTCAGCACGGAGCTGAGTTGTCAACGCAGACAGCCCCTTTGTAACGTACACAAGCAAGTCCTGCATTACTGCGACTTCGGGCTGTTTACCGCAGACACCGCAAGCGGTACAACCCTTACAGCCCGCTGTTTCCTGACACTGATAACAAAACATTTTCTGTTCCATGATATATTCCTCCATTATTTTCTTATCTCAACGATACTGCCGTTCGGCGAAATGACAGCAACTTCAAGCGGAATATCCTTACCGCTTGCTTCTATCGCACGTTTTATCGCATACTCCATACCTCCACAGCATGGTACGGTCATTCTTGTGAGAGTGATGCTCTTTATATCGTTATTACGGAATATCTCTGTCAGCTTTTCGGAGTAATCAACAGCATCGAGCTTCGGACAGCCGATGAGCGTGATCTTCCCACGGATAAAATCATGGTGGAAGTTTCCGTAGGCGTAAGCTGTACAATCGGCAGCGATAAGCAGATCAGCACCGTTGAAATAAGGTGCATTTGTGGGCAGGAGCTTTATCTGTATCGGGAACTGTCTCAAACAGCTTGGAACACGAACATCGCTGTCATCTTCTTTTGGCGTAAAGCTTTGCAAAGCCGAGCCCGGACAGGTGAAACCGCTGTAAGCGGACTTTTTCTGCTTGTTTTCCTGCGCTGCCTTCTCGTCATAAGCTGCCGCTTCACGCTCGGTGAAGTGGATAGCATCCATAGGACAGGCAGGGAGACAGTCACCGAAGCCATCGCAGAAATCGTCACGCATGAGCTTCGCCTTGCCGTTTATGATAGCGATTGCCCCCTCATGGCAAGCCTTCGCACACAGACCGCAGCCGTTGCATTTTTCTTCGTCTATTTCAATTATTTTCCGTATCATAGCAATACCTCCTTGACTTTCTGTATCCATTATAGTATAATCAGAGAAGAAAGTATGTTGTAATTACAACATTTCAGGAGATAATTATGGATATTTCAGTTTTGCGTAATTCTATACTGTTCAGGGACTTTGATGACACCGAAATATCGGAGCTTTTGAAAGCCCTTAATGCAGCCGAAAAGAAATACAAAAAAGGTACGATGATATTTTCATCGGGAGAGATCACCGACAAGCTGTGCTTTGTGACCACAGGAAGCGTTACCGTTGAAAGCAACGATATGTGGGGAAACCGCACGATACTCAACCTTGTGAGCGAGGGACAGTTCTTTGCGGAGAGCTATGCGCTCCTGCCCGATGTGCCTATGCTTGTCGATGTGTGTGCCGCAGAAGATTGCGGTATCATATTTATGAGCATGAAATCCCTTGAAAAACTCGGTGATACCGTCAGATCGAGACTTCTCATGAATCTATTGACTATCACCACAAGAAAAAATCTGCACCTGTCAAGTCGGAGCTTTCATACTGCTCCGAGACAGGTGCGTGGACGTATTATGGCTTATCTGAATACCGTATCAGTTCAGAAGCATTCCCGTGAGTTTGACATACCATTTGACCGTCAGCAGCTTGCAGACTATCTCAACGTGGAGCGTTCCGTGCTTTCCAACGAACTCAGCAAAATGCAGAGAGACGGACTGATACAGTGTAGAAAGAACCATTTTGAGATCATATAACGAGAAACATTAATTGTTACTTTACCAACTCATAAGTGCCTTTCCCGACCTTTCGGGCTATCCCGTTCTCAACAAACACATTCAGTATCCGCTGTAACTGCCGTGGACTGCAATGCAAATGAAACGCTGCGTTTTCCACGCCTTTCAGACGTTTTTCTTCACATTTGTAGAACATATAGGCCTACACCCGTTCATTCAGCGATACAGGTGCAGCATTCTGCATCGTGACTGCTGCGAGCTTCTCCGCAAGCTCTTTTGCAAGAACGCACAGAAGCTCGCTGTTTTGCAGGAGCTTATCCTTATTCCCGTCAACTGCAAAAGCGATACAAGTCAGTTTTTCGGAGACTTCTGCAAATACGCCCTCGTTTCTCACACCAAAGAACTCCATATCACCAAGGATAGAATCCCGAGCAGAAAGCTCCAAAGCGTAGCTGCTGCCGTCCTCACGGATATAGTAAATTGCAGCTGTGCCGTTTGAAACGAGCTGTATCATCTGAGTGGTACGTTCTCCCGAAGTCAGGAACTCGCCCTTTTCGTATTCAATCAGAAACACTTCAACAGGCAGATTTTCAAGCATATCAGGGTAGATACTCTTAGATACGGCATCTGCGACCTTTTCTTTATCATAAATTCTTTTCATATTCCACCTCACAACAGGACAGATGTCCTGTTTTTCTTTTTGAGTCAATGCTATAATTGAGATAATAAAAACAAGAATTATAAGGGGCTGGTATGATATGTCAAACGTATTTGAAGAAAAAAACACACAGAAAGCTATCCTGAAGCTGGGGCTTCCTGCAATTCTCGGTCAGCTTGCAACTCTGATCTATAACATGGCAGACACCTATTTCGTGTCAATGACAAATAATGCGGCTCAGATCGCAGCCGTTACGCTCAGTATGCCGATCTTGCTCATCATCATGTCTGTTTCAAGCGTATGCGGTATGGGCGGAAGCAGCGTCATCGCCCGTCTGCTCGGAGAAAAGAATACTAAGAGCGCAAAAAGCAGTGTATCGTTCTGCTTTTATGCCATGATCGCTGCAGGCGTTGCCATTCTTTGTTTCGGTATGCTGTTTATCACGCCTGTCGCAAAGCTTGCAGGAGCCGACTCGGAGAACCTCGCATTCACTTGTGATTATTTGAAATGGATATTCCTCTGTGCGCCGTTTATCATTCTTTCCAACGGTATGGTACACATCTTCCGTTCAACAGGTCTTATCAAAGAAGCAACAATGGGAGTTATCATCGGCAACGGTATCAACATCGTGCTTGACTGGCTCTTTATCGTCCGCATGGATATGGGAACAGCCGGAGCCGCAGCCGCTACCTCTATCGGTTTCCTTTGTGCGACTGTTTATAATGTTGCCTGTATGCTCAGAAAGTCCACCGATAAAAACCTTTATTCGCTGTCGCCGAAGCATATCAGCATATCCGGAGAGCTTTTTAAGAACATCATCAAAATAGGTATCCCCGGTGCATTGATAACCATTCTTCTCAGCGTATCCAATATCGTACTGAACAACACGATAGGTATTTACGGCTCGGACGCTGTTGCCGCATACGGCATTGCTCTCGGAGGAATGTTCACGGTACTGTTTCTCACACTCTCACAGCCCTTGTCTGCGATATTCCTGCACGAACAGGCTTTGATCGAACAGTCTGCACTGTTCTTGCGTATACTCTGCCTGTCAGCACCTATGCTCGGCATCATCAATATGGTAACTGCATATTATCAGGCACTTGGCAAGGCTTTCAATTCTCTGTTTATAACGCTTATGAGAAATATCCTTCTGTTTATCCCCTGCGTTCTTCTGCTGAACAAGCTGTTTGGTCTGAATGGTGTGATCTCTACGCAGTGCGTCGTAGAAACAGGTTTAGCTGTCATCTGCATGGTAATGTATCTTAAAAGCAGAAACTCTGCAACTTCCCTATCGGAGAAAAACGAAGCATCCGCAGAGCTGTCCGCTGTTCAGGTATAAATTGCCTTCATAAGATATTATAAACGATTTTACATGACTTTACAAGTGTTTTACTCATATCTCTTTTCTTCTCAATAAATGATAAAGACCGCAGTTCAATTCTGCGGTCTTAGTCTTCTCTTAACTTTGATAGCGATACGGCGTTCTTTCGACAGAGCGTAGGCAAATGCAACGAAAACAAGTGCGCCGACGGTTATCTCGAACGGAAATTTCAGTAATGCACCTTCAGATATGATAAACGGCAATGTCGCTATCGCTCCGCATGGCGGAAAATACATCTTTGTTCTGCTGACTGAGACCAGTATGACCGCAGTTGCTGCCATTGCTGAAACAGCAAGCGGAAGTCCGAACTTTTCGGTAAACACAAATCGTGATAACACTCCGCTGACAGCACCTATGATAATCAGCAACGCTGCTTTATATGAGTGTTCCATAAGTTTGCTTTGAGACTTTGACATTTCAAAAAAAGTAACTATCAACGGCGGAGCAATGAAGAATATCTCATTTGTCATTACAGGCATTATGCATATCAGACTTGCTGCTATGATCTGCCTTATACGAAGCATCAGCAATTGTCTGTCAGGTTTTACGGGTGTGAATGTGCTTTTGTCCCGTATCCCTAACTTTTCAAGCAAAAGCTGTGCAAGCAATATCAACGATGTCATTACCACGACTGTGCCTATATAAACAGGGCTTCGTGTTTCTAACAGGACAGGCAGTACACAGGCTGATATTGTCGGTAGGAAGTCTGTTCCTGATATCGTCACACAGGTTATCGCACAAAGCATCGCAAGCGGTATTTTGAATACAAGAGCCAACGGAATGAAAACGACAAGCCCCACGCCGCTCACTGCTGCTGCGGTAATCGTGAGCAGTAATCTGAGCTTTAATGCGTTCCATGATTGCTTCGGAGCTGCGAGTGCTCCAATGGTAATTGCTGTTATTTCGGGAAATATGATCTCCTTATCATGTAAAAGCTCCGATGCTGTAACCATACCCGCTGCTAAAGCAAGCGAGAAGAATGCAGGGAGCATTTTTTTGAACCGATTCACTTATTTCACCTTTCCTTATATGAGCGTAAGTAGTATCATACATCTTTTCAGACTGAAATTCAATTGGAGCATTGCTATAAATTATTCCTATATTATTTTCGTTTTATATAGACAATACCTATTAAGATTAACCTACACTTTAAAGGAAACCGCAGAGATCACGCCGTATATGCTGTTGCACAGACTACCGAAGCTTTGCGCCCGATCAGGATACTGCAAACGATGCGGTCTTTTACAGCGGTCACTGTACGGGCATATCCGCATTTGAGCTGATGAAGGAGTTCATGTGCGAACAGCTTATCGCTCTATACAGGGGCGAACAGATACAATGGTATAGAAAGAAAACGCAGATGACCGATTGAGCCATCTGCGTTTTTTAAAGAGAAATTCTACAAACCCAAGCCGTATCCTGCCCCGATCCCGACAACAGCTGAAAGCAGTATGATCCTGATCGGATTCATCTTCTTAAAGGCAAGAACAGCCGATACTGCGAACAGGCAAAGAAATATCCAGAATGATACATCTGTAAAACAGCTTGTCTGCAACCCATCGGGAAGGAATACCGTTCTGCCGACCGAAAGAAATGCCGCGCCGATCATGCCGACAACGGCTGGCTTCAAGCCGGACATTACGCCTTTGACTGCTTTGCTATCCTTGAACTTTTCAAAGCACTTCGCTATAATAAGGATAATGATGAAAGACGGAAGCACGATGCCGAGTGTTGCGATCACAGCACCGAGAACACCGCCTGTTCGGATACCGACAAATGTAGCCATATTAACTGCAAGAGGTCCGGGAGTACTCTCACTCAGAGCTACAAAGTCAATAAGCTCCGCCTGCGTAAGCCAGCCGTGCCGTTCAGCTTCATACTGTATCATGGCGATCATGGCATATGCGCCGCCGAAGGTGAATGTACCAATTTTCAGAAAGATCAGAAACAGCTCAATCAGCACCATTGCTCTGCTCCTTTCTGTTCAGTAGTGACCACATAAAACCGAACAAGCCACACCCGATGATAACGAATACGGCATCTATTTTCAGGAACGCTGTCAGGATCAGTGCCACGCCCATGATAACATAGGAGATCATGTTCTTTTTCGCGGACTTGAACATCATCCACAATGCTTTCAGGATCAATGCAAGAACAGCTGCGCGAATTCCCATAAACGCATACCGAACAGCCTTGAAGCTCTGAAATTCATTCAGAATGAAAGATATGAACGATATGATAAGGAATGAAGGCAGCACCACGCCGAGCGTAGCAACGCAGGCACCTATGAAACCGTTGGTGCGATATCCTACAAACGTCGCCGCATTGATCGCGATCGGTCCTGGCGTTGATTCGGATATTGCAACAATATCGCTGATCTCTTTTTCGTCCAGCCATTTTTTATTTGTGCAGACCTCACGCTGTATCAGCGGTATCATTGCGTATCCGCCGCCAAATGTAAATGCTCCTATTTTCATAAAGGTCAAGAACAGATCAAGATTCTTATTCACTCTATCACCCCAATATGATATTATACTTTATCGTGCATAATCTGTCAATAACCGCAACATACTCGGCATTCTCCTTGAAGCGCCTGCCGTTGGCTTCGTTGAACAACGTGCTGATGAGATACTTCTCATAGTTGCGGACATTATCAGTATGTTTGATCTGCTCGGAGGCGTTTTCAAGGCATATCTGTTCCACCTTGAGCTTTGCTGCCTTGATGATCTCAGAAAAGTCCCCCCCGATAATTTAATATAAAATTACTATCTGAGTACCGACCTCATTTTGTAAGGCGCATCGCCATTACCGACTTGTCTTCGGTTTTCATCTCAAAAATGACTATAAAACAAATGAGCTTCCGATTAAGGAAGCTCATCTGCCATGATATAGGGATTATTGGGGATTTAATAATTTAATGTTGGGGTAAACATTAAACTACCATGAAAATCAGCTTTGGGATATCTCCCTCAGCGATTATTATTATATCATAGTAATATGTATTTTTTGTGAAAAATCAGAACAAGAGATATAGAAATTTGCAAGCTTTTTCAGTGTGTTTTTATCAATCTTGCACGATACATATTCATTTTGTCCACTCAAAATATTACAAACAGTATTCCACACCTGTCAAATTACAGAACATATATTACATTTTTTCTTTCAGCAGATCCTGTAAAAAGCTCTGGGGAACACAAACACATCAGTTGTTACTCTTGTTGAGTTCATTTGATGTCGCTTATCTTGAACCAGAATGTAGAACCCTTGCCGATAGTACTGCGAACGCCGTAATCGTAGTTATGCATTTTCAGCACAGCCTTAACAATAGAAAGTCCCAGACCTGTACCGACCACCTCGCGCTTATGGTTCTCGGAGCGATAATACTTATCAAAGATCAGCTTGATCTTGTCCTCCTCGATTCCGTCGCCTGTATCCTCGACCTCGACCACAACGCCGTCCTCTTTATTTATCTGGCGGACAAATATCTGCTTATCCTTGCCTGTATAGTTTATGGCATTGTTTATAAGATTGTAAATGACCTGTTCTATCTTGACCACATCGCATACGACCGTTCTCTCCTCGTCGGGAGTAAAGTGTATCTGATAGCCGTTTTTCTCGGAAAGCCCCTTGAATCGGTCGATTATCTCGCTCAGCTTAGCTTTTATGCCGAATTCCGACGGTGCAAGCTTCTGCTTTCCGCTTTCGAGCTTTGAAAGGTCCAGCATATCGTTTACAAGAAGTGCCAGTCGGTCTGTTTCACTGATGATTATTTCAAGGTGCTCATTCCGCTTAACAGGATTATCGCCCGACAGATCGCGTATCATCTCCGCATAGGCTTTGAGCATGGTGAGCGGAGTTCTCAGATCATGAGATACATTTGCGATAAGATCTCTCTGCATGGTATCCACCATGGAGAGTTCTTTTTCCGCATAAGTAAGCGTATCTGCCAGCTTTTTAGCCTCGCGGTAGCCTCTGCCGTCAAATCTGGTATCAAATTTTCCTTTAGCCAGCTCTTCAGCCGACTTTGTTATCCTGTCGATAGGCGCTGATATGCGCTTTGCAAGGTACAGTGATATGCAAAAAGCGAATATTATAAGTATTACTGTTATTATCATGAGCTGACGCTTGATAATATCAACTGTAGCTCCTACAGGCACAAGTATTGAATTCAGCAGCAGATAGCCGTCGATAGAAGACGAGTCGCCGAGAGCACAGCCGTATATCAGCATATCATTGCCTGTTTTCTCGTGCTTGACCCTCATTCTTATGATATGGTCTTCTGCCTCGTCTATCAGGTGCGTCAGGTAGAAGCTGCTGTTATCCTTGCCGTGTATGTAACATTCACCCATAACGTGCTTGCGCTTGACTTCTCTGCCATACTTATCAAGCACGAGAACACACAGATCATTATTCTCACCGACCTCATCAACAATATCATAAAGCCGTTCCTTCGCATCATCGTCAATGATGATCTCGATAGCACTGTCGTAGCCTTTTTTTCTGTCTGCCTTATTGTAGACAGCAGAGATAGTCTCCATGCTGTTGGCAGCAGCTCTTATCCTCATGCGCTCGTAGAATTTCTCGAAGAAAAATATCTGAAATATCCACATGAGAGCGAATACTACAACAGTAAACAGTACAAAATACAGCCATATGGTAAACTTCAGAGGTATCCTGCTGCCTGCCCGTTTAAAAT
Source organism: Ruminococcus sp. (assembly GCF_024691275.1). Classification (GTDB taxonomy): domain Bacteria; phylum Bacillota; class Clostridia; order Oscillospirales; family Ruminococcaceae; genus Ruminococcus. Next base: position 9,553 of record NZ_JAILNU010000010.1, read on the forward strand.
GCTTAATCGGCTTCAAACTTATATCCCATTCCTCTCAGTGTTACGATGAATTTACGATATTCTCCAAGACTGTTTCTGAGCATTTTTATATGTGTATCAACTGTTCTGTCGTCGCCGAAGAAATCATAGCCCCACACTTCTTCAAGGAGCTTGTCGCGTGAAAGCGCGATATTCTTGTTTTTTACAAGATAGAACAGCAGGTCGTACTCCTTAGGTGTCATGGAAGCCTTTGTGCCGTTGACGTAAACTTCACGTCCCGAAATATCGACTTCAAGTCCCTCGAACACGTACTTGTCAACCTGTCCGGGCTCTTCCTGGCGTGAGCTCCTCTTGAGAGCGACCTTCACTCTTGCCATGAGCTCCTTAGGCGAGAAGGGCTTTACAACATAGTCATCTATGCCAATCTCGAAGCCGAAAAGCTTATCGTACTCCTCACCTCTTGCCGAAAGCATGATAACGGGGATATTCTTTGTCTTATGTATCTCCTTGCAGGCGGAATATCCGTCAAGACGCGGCATCATAACGTCCATGATGATAAGATCGTAATCATTGTCATGACAAAGATTAACCGCCTCCATGCCGTTTTCAGCCTCAGTTACCTGATAGCCCTCAAATTCGGCATATTCACGGACTACCTTTCTGATATTTATTTCATCATCTACTATAAGAATATGTGCCATATTTTACCTCCGTCAATTTTAATAAAATAACAAATTTACGTACATTTCAGCGTACTACGCCCTATACCTTGTTTATATTATAGCATTATATCAGATAAAAGTGTACATTCTGTGAAGTTTTTTTGTATTTTTCCGTCAAATTTATGAATTCTAATAGCATAGCTAAATTCCTGATTGACATTTTCAGTTAATTTTGCTATAATATTTATGGATAATTGTATATGAAGGGAGGCGGTATCTATGAGAAGACATTTCAATCCGCTTGCCGCGGCTCTAATCATAGTTGCCGCAAGCGCACTCGTAATAAGCTACTGCATCTTTAATCCTGAATACGCTCGTTCAACTCTGATAATCTATGTGTGTACAATGGTCTGTGCAACACTGATACTTGCTATTTCAGGCTGGATATATAAAAACAAGAAGACTTCTATAGACGAGAAAGAAATAACCCATGTTATCGAGAATCTCAACACCGAGATGATAATATGGTCGGAAAACTTCTCTTACGTTTATATTAATAAAAAATTACGTGATCTTCTGGGCATAACCTCCGAGAAGACCGACAAAAAGGAAGCCGTCTGGACAGCATTCGGAATAAACACTCCCGACGCCAGCGCTCTGAGAAAGATCGCAGGCAGCTATTCATACGAATCCTCCTTCCGCAATCCGCAGGGAACTCTCGTTTCCATAGCCTGGAGCACTTCCCCTGTCAAGAAGTACCGCAAACAGTGGGTATACCTCAGCACAGGCTTCAACCTCACAGAGCTGAAAAAAATGAGGGTAAACCTTGCAAGCGCCAACGACTTCTTCAATTCGACCATGGAACTTGCCGAGATCGGACTTATTATGAGCACCGACAGGAAGATATACCGCGCTTCTCCCGAGCTTACACGTATGCTGGGACTCAGGAGCAGCACTATCAATATTGCGGAGTTCCGCTCACTTGTACACCCCAATGACAGGATACAGTTTGACGGAGCTATACGCACCAAGGACAGTTCCGAGATAAAGAATATCGAAATGAGGCTGAAAAGTGCCGACGGCGTTTACCGCTGGTACTCGTACCGTTTCAAGTCGATCCCCGGTACAGGCAATACCCTGCCGCTGTTCGGCGGAGCTGTCATCGACGTTACTCAGGAGCACGAGAAAGATGTCCTCATAGAGCGTCTTGCTTATATCGACGAAGTTACCGAGATCGCAAACCGCAACAAACTCGTGGGAACAGGTCAGGAGATATACGATTCCTGCAATATACTGAATTACTCCTTCTGGGTGATCGTTCTCGATATCGACCGATTCCACATAATAAACGATACCATCGGTTATTCCAACGGAAATTATGTACTGAAGAACTTCGCGCATATCCTCTATAAATTCGTTACTCCCGGCGGTCTCGCAGCCCGTATAAGCGGCGATAACTTCGCGCTTCTGCTCAGAGACTACGGCGATGACGAAATGCCGCTGCGTACATTCAAGTCGATACAGGAAGAATTTGCGAAAATGGCTGTTGACGAGCTCGCCTCCATAAGCCTTACCTGTTCCGCAGGCTACTCAAAAATGCCCGAGGACGGCGAATCCTTCCTCGATGTGCTGGAACACGCCGAGTTCGCCCTCAAATCCAACGACGGCACACAGGGCAGTATTTGCGGCTATGAGCCGAGTATGCACGACTCTATCATCGGCAACACCGAATTGGAAAAATCCCTCGCCCTTGCCATAGATCACAACGAATTGCAGCTCTACTATCAGCCTAAGATTGACCTCGCTACAAACAGGATCATGGGCGTTGAAGCTCTTATCCGCTGGATAAAGCCCGACGGCACTATCGTTACCCCCGATTCATTCGTCCCTATCGCCGAAAGCACTCACCTCATCGGCAAAATCAGCGAATTCGTACTCAATGAGGGCTGCCGTCAGAACAAACTCTGGCAGAAAATGGGCTATCCCCCTATAGTTATGTCAATAAACTTCGCCTCGTCCGACTTCTATCAGAACGACCTGAAGGAAAAAGTCTTCGACGCGCTGGCTAAATCAGGTCTCGACCCGCAATGGCTCGAAGTGGAGCTTACAGAGACCCTCGCTCTCAGCGATATAGACTTTGCAGTAGATCAGATGAACAAGCTGCGCGAACTCGGCGTAAAGCTTGCAATGGACGACTTCGGCACAGGCTATTCATCACTGAGTTATTTGCAGATACTTCCTATCACGCTGCTGAAGCTCGACCGTTCATTCATCACCGATATCGAACACGATAATATCGCTTATGAGATCGTGTCAGCTGTCATAAGAATAGCAAAATCCAAAAAGATCGAAACTATCGCGGAAGGCATTGAAAATAACGTTCAGGAGTCTATCCTGCGTATGGCAGGGTGTGACTACGCACAGGGATACCTCTACGGAAAGCCCATGCCACCTGAAAAGATCCAGGATTATTTTGAAAATGCCGAGGAATTACTGAAACCCGCTCCACCCAAAAAACAAATAAACGGAGGTAAAAAGCATGAAAAGAAGAATCGGAATACTTACCAGCGGCGGTGACTGCCCTGGTCTTAACGCCACTATTCGTGGTGTAGCAAAAGCCTGCTATGAACGTTTCGGTGAGGACAATGTTGAGATAGTCGGCATCTCAAACGGCTATTACGGACTCATCAATAACCTCTGCAAGGATATGTCTCCGTCCGCTTTTTCAGGCATACTCACTCAGGGCGGTACTATATTCGGTACAAAGCGTCAGCCCTTCAAGATGATGCAGGTCATCGGCGAGGACAACGTTGACAAGGTTAAAAATATGAAGGAGACATACAAGAAGCAGAAACTGGACTGCCTCCTCACTCTCGGCGGAAACGGCACACACAAGACCTCAAAGCTCCTTGCAGACGAGGGTCTCAACGTTATCGGTCTGCCTAAGACTATCGACAACGACATCTACGGCACAGATGTTACCTTCGGTTTCCATACCGCTGTTGACATCGCTACAGACGTTCTCGACCGTCTTCATACAACAGCCGCAAGCCACTCCCGCGTTCTTCTCTGCGAGATAATGGGCAATAAAGCAGGCTGGCTAACTCTCAATGCAGGTATCGCAGGCGGTGCTGACGTTATCATTATCCCCGAGATACCTTACGATATCGACAAGGTTTGCGACGCTGTTATGGCAAGAAGTGCCAGCGGCAAGACCTTCTCCATCGTTGCTGTCGCAGAAGGAGCATTCGATATCAACGAAGCAAAAATGAAAAAGAAGGAACGTGCAAAAAAACGTGCCGAGGCAGGCATACTCACCGCCACAAGCCGCATAGCTGCACAGATACAGGCAAATACAGGTCTTGAAGCCCGCGTATGTGTTCCCGGACATATGCTCAGAGGCGGCGCTCCAAGCGCTTACGACCGTGTACTTTCAACTCAGTTCGGCGTTCATGCTGCATACCTCATCGCAAAGGAGCGCTACGGCAGAACTGTCGCAAAAATAGGCAACAAGATCACCTCAAACAAACTCGAAGATATTGCAGGCAAGACGAAATTTGTCGATGTCGAGGATCACATCGTCATCGCAGCCCGTGATATCGGCGTTTCGTTCGGTGACTGATCCCAAGGCAGACCCTGCAGTCTGCCTTTTCAATTGAGTATACATATAGTTATATATATAATATAAAATACTTATATTATAAATTGATATATCATATATTACGCCCTATATTATGCCTTTATCCGACATTATGAACTGATTAAATATTATGAAAATCAAGTTTTTTTCAAAAAACTATTCCCAAGCCGAACAAAATGTGCTATAATTACTATATATCTGTTCAGGAGGTATTTAAATGTCAGAAATGGAACTTTACAACCTTTGGTGTGAAAATGCCAAGGAAGACCCCGATCTTCAGGCAGAACTTGCTAAGATCAAGGACGACAGCGACGCAATAAACGATAGATTTTACCGTGATCTTGAATTCGGTACAGGCGGTCTCAGAGGTGTTATCGGTGCTGGCACCAACCGCATGAATATATATACTGTAAGACGCGCTACTCAGGGATTCGCAGACTACCTTAATCAGGAGTACAAGAACCCAAGTGTTGCTATCTCTTACGACAGCCGTATCAAGAGCGATGTTTTCTCAAAGGCAGCAGCCGAGGTTCTCGCAGCTAACGGCATCAAGGTTCACATTTACGATCAGCTCATGCCTACACCTTGCCTTTCATGGGCAGTACGCGCTCTCAAGTGCCAGGGCGGTATCATGGTCACAGCAAGTCACAATCCCGCTAAGTACAACGGCTACAAGGTTTACGGCGAGGACGGCTGCCAGATCACTCTCAGAGGAGCTGAGATAATTCTCGAAAAGATCAATTCTCTTGATATATTCAACGATGTTAAGTCTTCAGACTTTGAAGCTGAGTTAGCCAAGGGCAATATCTCTTATATCAGCAATGACGTTATCGAGGACTTCTACAAGCACGTTCTTGCAGAGGGCATCAATACAGACCTCTGTGCAAGCAGCGGACTCAAAGTTGTTTATACTCCTCTCAACGGTACAGGCAACAAACCCGTTCGTGAGATTCTCAAGCGTATCGGCATCACCGATGTTACAGTTGTTAAAGAGCAGGAAAATCCTGACGGCAACTTCTCCACCTGCCCTTATCCGAACCCTGAGATCCGCGAGGCTCTTCAGGTCGGTCTGAGATACTGCGACGAAGTAAAGCCTGACCTTCTTCTCGCTACCGATCCCGACTGTGACCGTGTAGGTATCGCAGTTCCTGACGGCAAGGGCGGCTACGCACTGTTCTCAGGCAACGAAGTCGGTGCAATGCTTCTCGAATACATCTGCGATCAGCGTATCAAGAAGGGCACAATGCCTAAGGATCCAATCGCCATAAAGACAATCGTTACTACAGACATCGTAAACCTTATCGGTAAGGAATACGGCGTTGAGATAATCGACGTTCTTACAGGCTTCAAGTTCATCGGTGAACAGATCGGATTCCTTGAAGCTAAGGGCGAAGAAAAGCGCTACATTTTTGGTTTCGAGGAGAGCTACGGTTACCTTTCAGGCGGCTATGTAAGAGACAAGGACGCTGTTGACGCTTCTATGCTCATCTGCGAAATGGCTGCATACTACCGCACAAAGGGCATCACTCTCATTCAGGCTCGTGAAAAACTGTACAAGAAGTACGGTATGTTCCTCCAGACACTCTACAGCTTCGAGTTCGAGGGCGCAAGCGGCATGAAGCACATGGACGACATCATGACAGAGCTTCGTCAGAACCACCCGACAACTATCGGCGGCTTAAAGGTCGAGCGCTTCGAGGACTACAAGGCAAGCACCTCCAAGAATATCGCTACAGGCGAGGTCAAGGAGCTCACACTTCCTAAGTCAAACGTTCTTGCATTCTATCTTGAAGGCGGCTGCAAGGCTATCGTTCGTCCTTCGGGTACAGAACCAAAGATAAAGACTTATCTTACAGCCAAAGCTCCTACACGCGAGGAAGCAGAAGCTATCGAGCAGAAGATCTACGCAGACTTTACTCAGAGCATGAAATAAAATTTTCGAGGGCGAACTTCGGTTCGCCCTTTACTGTGAGATACGGAGACCTCTTTCCCGTTCAGATCGAACTCCCCGACCGCCGTTTTCGTCTGCTCAGTCGGATATCTCACGATCACGCACTATCATATCACACATAAAAAAGGAGCTACAAAATGAAAATCAAAAAGAACGGACTTTACACCCTGCTCATATTCATTGTCGGCGCCTGTCTCGGCGCACTGGTATTTATGGGCATCTTCGGCAGAGCTATCCTGATGCCGTCAAATACAAGCTGGATATTCGCCCACCCCGATGATTCGACCCAGCACTATCTCGGCTGGGTATTCTACAGGAACACTCCATGGACGTTCCCGATCTGTATGACCGACGGATTAAGCTCCGACGGCATGGTGTCATGTATGTACACCGATTCGATACCGCTGTTTGCGATATTCTTCAAGATACTTTCCCCTCTCCTTCCCGAGACCTTCCAGTATTACGGCATCTGGGGCGTATTCTGCTTTGCGCTTAACGGCGGATTCGGAGCACTCCTCCTCAGCCGTATAAAAAACAATATCATCTTCACGTCACTGGGTTCATTTTTCTATACTATATTCTTCCCGAGCATTACCCGTATTACTCACCACAACTCACTTGGAGCTATCTGGCTGATTATGATAGCAATTATACTCACACTCGACCACAACCGCAAGTACAAGCATGGTTTCACTCCCGTTGTACTCTGGACACTTGCCTGCGTATCAGCAACTCTCATACACATCTACTTCATACCTATGATCTACTTCGCAATGACAGGCTACCTAATACTCGTTGTGTTCAAGGACAAGAAGTATATACGTGCAGCTGCTGTAGCCATTTCATCAACTGTTTTCTCAGTTCTCTCACTTTATGTCATCGGTGCATTCGAGGGCAAAAGCAGCTATGCAGACGGCGGCTACGGTTTCTACTCTGCAAACATCAACACATTCTTCAACAGCATGGGTCATTCAAAGTACATTCGTATGCTTAATACCACTCCCGGTCAGTACGAGGGCTACGGCTACCTCGGATTCGGTATGCTGGTATGCTGCTTCCTCGGTATCATAATCATATTCACCAGACTAGAAAAGAAGAACGGATCTGTAATAAAGAATGCGTTTGCATATATCAAGAAGTACCGCATCGAGTTCATAGCATTCGGCGCTGTATTCATCGTAAGCTTCCTGTGGGCACTGAGCACGACTGTCGCTTACAACCAGAATGTTGTATTCAGCATCACGCTCCCCGACTTCATTATCAGAAAGCTCTCTATCTTCCGTGCAACAGGCAGATTCGTATGGCTGCCGTGTCTCATAATAATGACTACGGCAATGTGGCTCGTCACAAAGCTGAGAAAAAAATCCGCTGCCGCTGCACTTACGATATGCGTATGGCTCCAGGGAATGGACGTAAGAAACTTCCGTACAGAGCTCCATGATGAGTACGCATATATCCACATTGTTCCCGAGAATATCACAACTGAGGAGTGGGAAGAACTCTCTGAGGGAGTGAAAGAAGTCGCATTCGTTCCACTTGATCCTGATTTCAGAGCTTACAAACAACTTTATTTCGAGGTTGCAAATCTTGCATCAAAGAAGGGAATCAAGCTCAGCAGCTTCTACCTTGCACGTTCCGACAACGACTCTATCGCACGTTACGCAGATGAGCAGTACAAGCTCCTTACCTCAGGAAACGGCAGAAAGGACGTGCTCTACTCGTTCTTCAAGGAAGAAGATATACCAAAGGGGCTGAAGAACTTCAAGATATACAGAACAGGCGAATTCATATTCGGTAAAGTTAAATAATAAAAATATTATAAAAGGTATTGACACGGTCAATCCAATATGATATAATTAATTAATGTAATGTACATTCGGCACTACTGTCTAAAGGAACTGATGGGCTGCTCGATTTACAATAATAAATCGAAAGAGGTGACAATCGTGAAAGAGGGAATCCATCCTGAGTTTAAGAAGACCACAATTACTTGCCACTGCGGTAATGTGATCGAGACTATGTCTACAAAGGAAAACATCAAGGTTGAAATCTGCTCAAAGTGCCATCCGTTCTATACTGGTAAGCAGAAGCTTGTTGATACAGGCGGACGCGTTGAC
>NZ_JAILNU010000028.1 GCF_024691275.1 Ruminococcus sp.
TCCTTCTTGTAAGGCGTATAATAAACGATCATAGAAAATCACAGATCAAGGAAAAGAGATTCTTTTATTACAAAGAAGAAGGCTTTTTTTCAAGGATATATGAGATAAGGCTCGTTTATGGGGTACTGATAAGTCTGATACTCGGCTGTGCGGTGTATGCCTATTTCAGGTTAAGCGGCAGACTGGAAAATATCTTTTCAGATATGGCTGACTATTACGGCTAAATTAATGTATATTTACGGGGCGATGTGGGCATCGCCCCTACACAAAAAATTATTCGATACTATCAAGGGGACGCCTTCTCTTACAAGGCGTCCCCTCTTCAAAAACAGTTCACCGGACTGTTTTTGAATTCACTCCTTGCGATGCGCCTTACGTATTTTGGGCTCTGCCCAAACCTGCCAGAGACTCTGCCTCTGGACTCCGCCAAAGGAACACAGTCCCTTTGGAATCCCTTTCATACGTTCAATCACTTTTTTCAGAAAGGTAATTATATGGATCACTTCAAGCTATGCTCAAACTACGCTCCCGCAGGCGACCAGCCCCAGGCTATCGACAAGCTGGTAAACGGTATACAGTCAGGCAAAAAGGAGCAGATACTTCTTGGTGTTACAGGTTCGGGAAAGACCTTCACCATGGCGAACGTTATTGCCCGTGTGAACAAGCCGACCCTTGTACTCGCTCACAACAAGATACTTGCGGCGCAGCTCTGTTCGGAGTTCCGCGAGTTCTTCCCTGAGAATGCCGTGGAGTACTTCGTATCCTACTACGACTACTATCAGCCTGAAGCCTACGTGCCAAGCACGGACAGCTATATCGAAAAGGACTCCTCCATAAATGACGAGATAGACAAGCTCCGCCACTCTGCTACAACTGCACTTGCTGAGCGCAGAGATGTTATCATAGTTGCCAGCGTTTCGTGCATTTACTCTCTCGGAAGTCCTGAGGAATATCGCTCCATGTGCGTTTCCATACGTCAGGGAGCAGAAAAGCCCCGTGACCAGCTCATTGAGGAGCTTGTGAAGATACGCTACGAGAGAAACGATATTGCATTTGAGCGTAACAGGTTCAGAGTACGCGGCGATGTTGTGGAGATCTTCCCTGCAATGTCAACAGATACGGCAGTACGTGTTGAATACTTCGGCGACGAGATAGACCGCATATCCGAGGTGAACGTTGTAACAGGGGAGGTCAGGGCGGTAGTCTCTCATGCGGCTATTTTTCCTGCATCTCACTATGTTGTTGGCGATGACAAGCTTGAAGCAGCTCTTACGGAGCTTGACCGCGAACTCGCTGATCGCATAGACTACTTTCAGCAGAACAACAAGCTCATAGAGGCTCAGCGTATCGAGCAGCGCACGCACTACGACATGGAGATGCTCCGTGAAGTGGGCTATTGCAGCGGCGTTGAGAACTACTCCCGTGTACTTGCAGGAAGACCCGCAGGAAGTACTCCGCTGACGCTTATGGATCACTTTCCGAAAGACTTCCTTCTGATAGTTGACGAAAGCCATGTTACTCTGCCACAGGTACGCGCCATGTACGCAGGCGACCGCGCAAGAAAGACCACCCTTGTTGACTACGGTTTCAGACTGCCAAGCGCAATGGACAACCGTCCGCTGAACTTTGACGAGTTCAACGAGCATATCCATCAGGCGATATACGTCAGTGCAACTCCGGGGCAGATAGAGCGCGAAAAGACGGATACTATCGTTGAGCAGGTTATACGTCCTACGGGACTTGTTGACCCAGAGATAATCGTGAAGCCCACACTTGGACAGGTGGACGACCTTCTCTCGGAGATCAATGAGCGCGTTGAGCGTCATGAGCGAGTACTGGTGACTACTCTTACAAAGAAAATGGCTGAAGATCTTACTTCATACTATGAGAAGCTGGGCGTAAAGTTGCGGTATCTGCACCATGATATCGACACGATCGAGCGTATGGAGATAATCAAGGACTTGCGAGAGGGAGTATTCGATGTGCTTGTGGGAATCAATCTTCTCCGTGAGGGACTTGATATCCCCGAGGTAAGTCTTATCGCTATACTTGACGCAGACAAGGAAGGTTTCCTGAGAAGTGAGACTTCACTGATACAGACAATAGGAAGAGCAGCGAGAAATGCACAGGGACAGGTAATAATGTACGCGGATACGGTAACGGGCTCTATGGAGAGGGCTATTACCGAGACCGAGCGCCGACGTTCATTGCAAATGGCGTTCAACGAGGAGCATGGCATAGTTCCGAAGACAATAATCAAGGAAGTACGCGATGTACTTGAAATAACCTCCAAGAAGAATCTTGAGGAGAAGACGAAAAAGAAGAAAATGACTGCTGCCGAGAAGCAGCGTCTTATAGATAAGCTCACTGTGGAGATGAAAAACGCGGCAAAGCTGCTTGAATTTGAACACGCAGCATATCTCCGCGACAAGATAAAGGAGCTTCAGGAGAAATGATGCTTTGTGCATTTTGGTTTAAATATTTCAGAATTTGGGTGAATATGTCTGTTTTTGCTTATATTAAGCGATTATATACTTAGGGAAAGTATAGCTTGTTACAGATTATCAGCAATTTTTGTAAATATTAGTTATCGAATATGCACATTATGATATATTGAGCCGAAAACTATTGACATTTCATTGTTGAAATGATACAATGTTGTTAATTATAGTACACTGTAAATGTACATGAGAGGGGTAATTTAAAATGAAAAAGTTCACACGCTCTGTTGCAGCGCTTATTTCCGCTGCGGCACTGGCTATGACAGGAGCAGCACCCTGTATCAGCCAGACAACCACACTGATGACAGCAAATGCTGTCGATACCAACAACGACGACTGGCTCCATGCAAAGGGAAGCCGTCTCTATGACATGAACGGCAATGAGGTATGGCTCACAGGTGCAAACTGGTTCGGCTTCAACTGTTCCGAAAACTGTCCGCACTATCTGTGGTCTGCTGATGCTGACGACTGTCTTACTGAGATAGCTGACCGCGGTATCAACGTGATCCGTTTCCCTATCGCTACCGAGCTCATTGTTTCGTGGATGAAAGGCGAGCCAAACAAGGTAAGCAGCTTCTCATGCAACACAGATCCTGCATATAAGATCAATGCAGACTTCTGTCAGGAGGACGGAAAAACTCCTGTTGACAGTATGCAGGTATTCGATATCATGATGAAGAAGTGCAAGGAGCACGGTATCAAGGCATTTATCGACATTCACAGCCCGCATACAGACAATTCGGGTCACAACTACAACCTCTGGTACGGCAAAGCAGGCGTTACTACGGAGGTATGGATAGATTCACTGGTATGGCTCGCTGACAAGTATAAGAACGATGATACTCTCATCGGCTACGACCTCAAGAATGAGCCTCACGGCAAGGGTCAGGAAGGTGAGGCAGCTGCAAAGTGGGACGGTTCAAAGGACGAGAACAACTGGGCTTATGCAGCTACAAAGTGTGCAGAAGCTATCCTCGATGTAAATCCTCATGCTCTTATCCTCGTTGAAGGTGTTGAGCAGTCCATGAGCGGCGCTCAGGAAGGCGACTACTGGGGTATGCCTGACAGAAAGGTAGATTCACCTTATATCGGTGCATGGTGGGGCGGAAACTTCCGCGGCGCAAGAAAGTATCCTATCAAGCCTAAGCAGGGTACTTCGCAGATAGTATACTCACCTCATGACTACGGTCCGTCGGTATTTGCTCAGACATGGTTCGCCAAGGACTTCACAGAGAAGACTCTCCTTGACGACTACTGGTACGAAACATGGGCTTACATAAATGCAGAGGAGATCGGCCCTGAGCTCATCGGCGAGTGGGGCGGTCATATGGAAGGCGACAACCTCAAGTGGATGACACTTCTCCGTGATTATATGATAAAACATCATATCAACCACACCTTCTGGTGCCTCAATACAAACTCAGGTGATACAGGCGGACTCTGGGACAGCCTCGGCTTCACACAGAGTTCGGGAACAACTATCAAGTGGAACGAGCCAAAGTACGAGCTCTTTGAGAAAGCTCTCTGGCAGACCAAGACCAGCGGAAAGTATATCGGTCTCGATCATCAGGTAGCACTCGGCAAGAACGGTATCTCGCTCAATGAGTTCTATTCAAAGTATGCTTCATCTGAGGGAAGCAACCTCGACGGCGGCAAGACTTCAGACGGCAAGCCTATAAATTCGGATACTCCTGCTGAGACAACTTCCACTACTTCAAAGAAGGTCACAACAACAACTACTACTTCAAAGACTACAACGACTTCAAAGACAACTACTACAGTTACTACAACAGTAGATGTCAGTAATAGAGTGTATGGAGATTCTAACTGTGACGGCAAGGTCGATATGGCAGACGTTGTGCTCATCATGCAGTCCCTTGCAAATCCTAATAAATACAGTCTGAACGGAAGCGACGAGAACTGTCTGAAGGAGCAGGGCGTGAAAAATGCCGATGTTGTCGGAAACAATGGTCTTACTACAGAAGATGCTCTTGCTATCCAGCTTTACCTGCTCGGAATACACAAGACACTTCCTATAAAATAAAAATTTGATATAAGTATTTGACTGCGCAGTGCCGTTGGTGCTGCGCAGCAAAAATATATTTTGAGAGGGAAATCAAATGAAAAAACTTTTACGCTCAGTGGCAGCTGTTACTGCTGCCGCAGCACTGACGTTCACAAGTGCTGCTTACTACACATCGTCGGTCAGACCCGATTCGCTCGGAAAAGCAGTTGCTGCCGATGATTGCAACGATGACTGGCTCCACGCAAAGGGAAGCCGCCTTTACGACATGAACGGAAATGAAGTATGGTTGACAGGTGCAAACTGGTTCGGACTCAACTGTACTGAAAACGTTCCTCACGGTCTCTATGCAAGAGATGTGGACGATCTTCTCAAGAGTGTTGCGGATCACGGTATCAACATTATCCGTTTCCCAATTTCTACAGAGCTCCTGCTCTCATGGATGGACGGCTCTCCGCTTCCTGTAAGCTCTGTTCAGGCAAGCTATAACCCTCCAAAGGACGAGGTAGGTGAGGACGGAACTGTTACTCCCGCAGGCAAGTACGGCAATATCAACAGGGAATTCGTTGAGGAAGACGGAAAGACTCTGAAGGACTCGATGGCTATATTCGACGTTATCATGCAGAAGTGCAAGAAGTACGGTATCAAGGCACTTATCGACGTTCACAGCCCTGCTTCACACAATTCGGGTCATAACTATAATCTCTGGTATTACGAGCCGACAGCCGAGGACTGCGACGGTATGGCTACAGGTCACTTCTCAAAGAAGAAGATCACATGGGACGACTGGAAGGATTCTATCACATGGCTTGCAAAGAAATACGCAAATGATGATACTATCCTCGCATACGACCTCAAGAACGAGCCTCACGGCAAGCGCGGCTATAACGGAACAGAATGCCCTGCAAACATGGCTAAGTGGGACGATTCCACAGACAAGAACAACTGGAAGTACTCCTCAGAGGAGTGTGCAAAGTCGATCCTTGCTGTAAATCCTCATGCTCTTATCCTTATCGAAGGTATCGAGCAGTCTCCTATGTTTAACAGGGGCTACACATGGAACGATACTGACAAGTTCCAGCCTGAGCCGGGTGAGGAGAAGTGGTATGGCGCATGGTGGGGCGGAAACCTCAGAGGCGTAAGGGATCTTCCTGTTCTTCCCGAATCAGGTCAGATAGTATACTCTCCTCATGATTACGGCCCGTCAGTATTTGCGCAGACATGGTTCAAAAAGGACTTCACAACACAGACTCTCCTTGACGACTATTGGACCGAAACATGGGCTTACATCAACAAAGAAAATATCGCACCTCTCCTCATCGGTGAGTGGGGCGGTCATATGGACAAGGGCAAGAACCAGAAGTGGATGGAGCTTATCCGTGATTATATGATAGACAATCATATCAACCATACATTCTGGTGTCTCAATCCTAACTCAGGCGATACAGGCGGACTTCTCGATCCTACATTCATGAACTGGGACGATAATAAGTACTCGCTCTTTGAGGAGTCGCTGTGGCAGACAGATGCAGGAAAGTACATAGGTCTCGATCATCAGGTAGCTCTTGGAGACAACGGTCTCTCACTCAACGGCTTTTACAGCTCAGGTGCTAAGAGCAACCTCGACGGCGGCAAGGCAGGCGGCGGTGAGCCTGTTATAGTTGACAAGACTACAACAACTACCACAAAGCCTGTTACAACAACTTCGACCACAAGCAAGCAGACAACAACTGCCACACCTAAGGTAACAACTACTACATCAGAGCCTGTTGGCGAGATCGTCTGGGGCGACGCTAACTGCGACAGCAATGTAGATATGTCTGACGTTGTAATCATCATGCAGAGCCTTGCTAATCCTAATAAATACGGCTTGAACGGCACTGAAAAGTCTCATATCACAGCACAGGGACTTTTAAACGGTGACGTTGACAAACAGTCAGTGGGAATCACAGCAGGAGATTCTCTCCGTATACAGGAGTATCTGCTCCATAAGGTAGAAACGCTTGTTCCTGGAACATCTAAGTAAGAGCTGAAGCGATCTTTTATCTCGGTCATTCATAAAAAACTAAGCCTGTATTGTGAGAGCATCACAGTACAGGCTTTCCGTTTGCAAAAAATACAAAGCGGCAGCTCCTTTATTTTGGAGTTGCCGCTTTGTGTGTTATATAAGAGAATATTATGAAAAAGCATCACTATTTATATAAACGTATCAGCTGAGGATTTTGTGACATAAAAATCAGATTTTTTCTGAAAAATTTTTAGTATGAGAAATTGCGGATCATTCAATGGATATCTTATTGAGAAGCTTACCAGTATCGTCATCAAATACAAAGATATAATCACCACAGGTATCAAATGAATATTTTCCGTTTTTCTTGATTTCAGGAGCTTTCTGCGAATTAAGCTTTTTCCAGTCTTTTACAGAATAAGTTATATACTTTCCATGATAATAAGTCACAACTTTTTCCATATCAGCATATATTATTTGTTCTTTTAAATGAAATAAGTGTTCTGAAACAATATTAGTTGTATCAGCATCTATTATACTAATACAATCATGCATCTTATAGTAATCTTTATCAATTAATCGTGTATGCGAATTTGATGTAATTATAATTCTATTTGACTCTATTTTATTAGAAGTAATTATGAAACCATTCGCCTTACTTTGCTCAAAATAATCTTCTTTTCTTTCGATATTTCCTGATTTCAAGTCATACGTTAGAAAATCAGACAACTGACTATCATTTATAAAATATTTACCATTGCAATAATTACCGCCCCATATCCCCCTAAATTTATAAATGATATCATCTTTTACAATAGATTCAATTTGTATTTCTTTCTTATTATTGCAATAATAGAAATAATACATATCATCTGCTTCAGATACCATTAAATCGCCATTTATTTTTTTCCCGTTATCTAATTTTAATTCAATCGGATCAAGACTGTTTTTGTCGAAAAGATATGTTTCGCCTTCATGGTCGCCTATAGCATATATACGGCCATCTATAATAGCTTTTATGGACATTCTGTGTTTATATCCTCTTTTATCGCCATAAGAATCTGATTCTATTTTTTGATGTACTTTGTTAAGAATACTGCCTTTTTTATCAAGCTTTACGATATAAGGATTAAGGTCATCATTAATATATTCAACAGCATAGATATATTCATCATCGCAATATATTGAATAACAATCTTCTGACTGGTATATTACTTCTACATCATTGTTATTATTCATTTGGCATATTTTATTTCCATCAGTGTATATATAACTGTTATTAACAAAAAATACGTTACCGCTTTCTATATAAAAACTTGCTTTTGGTGGAGATACAAGAGAATAAACAGCAGCAATTACAACGACGATTAAAATAATGATAAACTTGTGAGTATGTTTTTTCATAATACGTATCCTTCTTTAAATTTTTAGTATACTTAAAAGAGAACCGCCGACACTATTGCGCCAGCGGTCATTCTCTTTTCCGAAAGGTGTGTTCATGAGCGGTGGTGTGCGTCACCGCGGGGGGGAGCGTCGGGAGGTATGATCGACGCTTAGTGAGAAACAATGAAGTTGAATTCTTTTTTATTTCCTTTACTGACTATATTATATCTCAGAATGGTAATATTTGCAATAACAGAGCCGTTTCGGTTTGAATACAGTTTGGGTATTAAATGCTTACGGAATGTGTTAAATAGGTTACATATTGTTGACAAGAGTTACTGTAAGAATTTTCTTTGTACTTTTTTGTATTTTCTGCATAATATAATGTAAGCGGCAATATGTGCAACGTCGTCAGGAGGTGGAGCAAAGCTCCCGCGGATAGCTTCCCGACATATGGCGGAGCTCCTGACGGCTGCTTTTGATATAAAAAAGCTGCCGTAAAACTGCGGCAGCTTTTATGTAGTATTTGTGTCAGCCGACGACTGTTACATCAATATCAGCCCATACATTAGGATTTGATACGCTGGTAACAGTGATAGTGCATCTTCCGGGTGATACGCCCTTTACCCAGCCGTAGGAATCACATTTTGCAATAGCGGGGTTGGAGCTCTTCCATATCTCGTTCTGGTTAATAGCGGTTGTAGGCAGCATTGTTACTAAAGCCTGGTCCAGCTCGCCAATAGAAAGGACCATTGAATACTTTGTAAGAATGATACCTGTTACGTCTGAAACGTTAACTTTGATTGATGCATACACATTTGGATTATGTGCGCTGTAAACGGTTATGGTGCATACTCCCGGTGAGATTCCTGTGATAAGACCCTCTTCATCAACTACTGCGATATTCGGATTTGATGATCTCCACAACTCGCCCTTGTAAGGAGATGTAGCAGGGAACATAGTTACGTAAGCCATATCGCTTCCGCCCACAGGAATGGTCGTTTCATATTTTGAAAGACTAATATTCGTAATTGCGTAAGGGTCAGCAACAGCAGAAACGGTTACTTTTATTGATGCATATACTGTAGGAGTATATTTGCTGTAAACGGTTATGGTGCAAACTCCAGGTGAGATACCTGTTATCCAGCCTTCGCTGTTGACTGTTGCTATATTAGCATTAGATGACTGCCATATCTCGCCCTTTTGTGTTGAAGTGGCAGGGAGCATGGTCACATAGGAAATATCATTTCCGCCTACAGGGATATTCACTTCATACTTTGAGAGCTTTATATCGGTTATTTTGTTAGGATCGGTGCCTGTAACTGTGACCTTGATAGATGCATATACTGACGGAGTGTGTTTGCTGTAGACCGTTACAGTACAAACACCCGGTGAGATACCTGTTATCCAGCCTTCGCTGTTGACTGTTGCGATATTAGGATTAGATGACTGCCATATTTCGCCCTTTTGTGTTGAGGTAGCAGGGAGCATATTAACGATAGATATATCGCCGCCGCCTACAGGGACATTGATCTCATATTTTGAAAGTTTGATTTCTGTTATCTTGTTTGGATCGGTAACTGTTACCTTGATATCAGCGTATACATTCGGATTGTCAACGCTTGTAACTCTTATGGTGCAAACGCCCTCGGCAAGAGGAGTTACCCAGCCTTCGTAGTTTACGGTAGCGATCCTTGTATCGGAGCTTGTCCAGCTTTCGTTCTGATTAAGAGCAGTTCTCGGATACATAGTAACGTTTGCTATATCACCGCTGCCGCCTGCTGTAAGTGCCATCGAGGTCTTGTCCAGTTTAATAGAGCTTACCTTGTACGGGTCAACATAATTTGTAGTAGTTGTAGTAGTAAGTGGAGCAGGAGCTAACGTTGTGGAAGTCGTAGTAAGTGGAGCAGGAGCTAACGTTGTGGAAGTCGTAGTAGTAAGTGGAGCAGGAGCTAACGTCGTAGAAGTCGTAGTAGTAAGTGGAGCAGGAGCTAATGTTGTAGTAGTTGTGGTAGTGAGTTTAGCAGTTGTTGTAGTTGAAGTTGTGGCTGATTTTGTAGTAGTTGTCTTAGGAGCGACGGTTGAGGTCACAGGTTTTGTAGTAGTTGTAGTAGTCTTTGCAGTAGAAGTTGTTTGTGTACCTGTAGTTTGTGAAGCCGGGTCCTTGCCTTTCTGCATGAATTCCTTGAGACTCAATGTGCCGTTAGTTGAAAGATAAGCGTAGTAAGCAAGGATATTTGAGGCATCGACCGAATCAATTTTACCGTCTTCGTTTACATCGGCAGCGACTGACTGCAAAGCGGAAAGCCCTGAATCCTTGTCACTTGCTGATTTTGCATATGCTGCCAGTACGGTCGAAGCATCATTTGAATCAATGAAGCCGTCATTGTTCAGGTCGCCGAGCTTTATAGTAAGAACGGACGGCTGTGAAGAAGTTGTGGTGACGACTGTAGTCGATGCGGCAGCTTTTGTGGTAGTTGCTGTTTTTACAGTAGTCGCAGCCTTCGTAGTTGTCGCAGCCTTTGTGGTAGTCGTTGTCTTTGGAGCTGCGGATGTAGTTGTGGTTGCAGCGACCTTGACAGGTATTGCCGAATTTTCGGCGGCTGATGTGTTTACGTCAGAAATGGTTAGCATTTTTTGACCGAGCGCTGCCGAAGCGGTTGAAACAGGGAAAGTTCCTGCACAGATCGCAAAAGACAGCAAAGATGCTAAAATCTTTTTTTTCCTCATTTCTTTCTCCTTCTATTAATAATGTTTTTGCAGTTTAATAAACTGCATAGATATATATTGTTGAGCCTTGCCATTAAATATGGAAGTACAATATACATTATATCACAAGAAGCTTGGTAATGAAATATGATATTTCCAAAGTTACAATTTTATTAACATTTTTTGTCGGTTCTCATAAAAAGAGCTGCCTGTTTAAGGCAGCTCCTGAAAAAAATTACTTTTTATAGGACTCAGGAAGTGAAGGAATGAGTCCGAGAAGCTTTCTCTGAATAGATGATGCATCGGCAGAAGTGATACCGTTGCCGTTTTCACATACATCTCCGTTGACAGTACCCTGTAAAGTGATATGTTTTAAATCAGTGCCGTTCAAACCGTATTTGTTAGGATTTGCAAGGCTCTGCATGATAATAACCGCATCGCTGAGGTCAACGCCGTTATCACAGTTTGCGTCGCCCCATAATGTGACCTCGGGGAGTGAAGGTTCTTCTTCCTCGTAGTAATAGACCTCTACATTGTCTACAGTAATAGCGTCTGACTCGCCGTAATAATAGCCGAATACGATCTTTCCGTCAGGATTTGCGCAGTTTTTCGCAGGTGAATCGCCGACAACTTCATTAGGAAGCACCCACATGATCTCAGCTTTTTTGCCTGCTTCGAGGACAACTGAGTTCACAGGCTCCTGATACCAGTAATCATTAACGACTTTGGTAGTACCCGTACCTGTACCGTAAACGAGCTTCTTGATGTCCTTTTTAGCGGATACATCGAAGCGGATAGCGTATACCTTCATATTTGATTTTATGTCGAGGTCGGAATAATCAACTTCAAGGTTCTTCTTTGAGTCTGATGAAGCGGTGCAGTCGAGAGACTTACCGACAGATGTCTTTGTAGAACCGGTATAAGGTATTGTTTTCGTGATAGTATATGTAAGTACAGCGCTTGTAATGGTAAGCGGATCTTTTTCGGTTATCTCGGTATATTTTGCAGCGTCCTTAGTGCCATACCAGAACTGGAAGCCGATAGAATCTCCTGCGCCTGTGGTCTGATACTTCTGGACATCAGCGGGAACGTCCCAGAGGCATTCGATATACTTTCCGGCGCCTTCGAGTGTTGTACCCTCGCCGATGCTCTTGAGTCCGAATTCAACGCCCTGTTCTTCAAATTCTTCGCGTGATTCCTCGCCCATTTCGTTGTACCAGTAACCTGCCTTGTCCTTGCCCTTGATGATACCTCTCTTGGCGTATTCTGTATCGGCAGGAGAGCCTTCCGCAACGTTGGTTCCGCAGCCGTACATGAATTTGTCAACGTCGAAATCTGATTCCACCACCACGTAAAGGGATTCGATAGTAATATCTTTTGTTTCGGAAATGCCGAAGTCGGAATACTTGAACTTGTGGCTGTTTATGGGATCGTCTTTGTCAGGCTCTACGCCCTTGCCTGCGTAGTAATCCTCATCGTAGCCCACTGTGAGTTTATAGTCGAGTTCGTCGAGCTGTTTTGATACAGTAGAGGATATAGTAGCAGTACCGTCCTTGTTGTCCTTGAAGCTCCATGAACCGCTTTTCTTGTTCTTGGAGGAGAGTGAAGGGCCGTCTGATGATGAGCTGCCGCCTGAGAAGTCAACGCCTGTCAGTGTTACGGAGTTATTTACCATATCTCCCTTTGAGTTGTCCCAGTGAGCCGAATAGTAGCATCTGAACTCGAAGCTTCCGCCTGGCTTGATGCCTGCTTTTTTCAGGTCGATCGTGATCTCGCTTGTAGCTTTGTCCAGTTTGCAGGCTGTACCTTCGACCTTTGAGCCTGCGCCGCCTTCCATCCATTTGCCGCTCTTATCCAGTTCCAGCCAGTAGGGGGAGTCAGCTGTTGAGCAGCCGAAGCCGTAAGAAAAGCTCTGACCCGAATAGCTGGTGCTGAGTTTGAAGGTAACGGAGTCTGCACCGTCTGTAGGGAAAGTGCCCTTGTAAACGGAGTCGACCTTCATGGTCTGGGAAAGACCGACGTTTTCAGCCTGAACGATCATTCCTGAGGGAGTAGCTGCGTTTACGGGAACAGTACAGAGGGGGATCGCTGAAGCTGCCATAGCGAGGCTTACAACAGATGCTTTTACGCGGTTGGTGAGAAGTTGTTTCATTGAGTATCATCCTTTCAAAGTAAAATAAAAAAAATGTGCAAAATGTGTTTGTACACGCACATTATATCACATTTGCAATCGGTGAATGTTACCATTCTGTTAACAACTGGTAAAAAACGGCATAAAAAATTCATATATTGTAAATTATTTGTATATATTTATAAGTGTATAACTTGTAGTATAATAAAAGTTCCGCTGCACTAATTGTACAGCGGAACCCTTGTCAGTTTGTATTTGTAGTTTTTGTGGAAGAAACGTTAGCCGAGGTAGTATAGCCTTCTTTAAGGGCCTTCTTGACATTGACCTTTGGATTTGTAACTTCCCAAACATTGTTGGAGGTGTTGCAGGATATCTTTACATCGTACTGGTACTGGTTCATAGAAACATCAGCGCCGAGGAAATCGACGACAGCCGAGATATCCTTTGCAGTAATGGCATCGAAAGCCTCGCCCTTTGGACCTATGAGCTTTACCACGAGCCTGTCTGTCATGAGAGTATAGTCGTAGTTATCGTTTGGAACATTGAGGAAGCTGATATCATCTTTGGTGAGCACGATCTCCTTTGAATCGAGGTTATCGCTGTTGAGCTTGAAGTTGAACGTTGAGATATCGGAGATATTCACAACATTGCTTGCAGAGAGCAGAGCGTTCAGGTCGTAGTCCTGAGAATAGCCGATATCGAGAGAGCTGAGAGCGACCTTGAATTCAAGAGGATCGGTGAGATTTGTATCGGAGGTCTTTGCCGCGATAGTTACTGTATCGGGAGTTACGGTGTAGTCCAGACAGCTTGTGTCGAAATTGGACGGAGCTCCCATTATCAGCGGTTTAAGGTGTACTGTCTTCAGAGTGAGTACAGGTACATATATGCTGACTATCGAGGAATTCTCAATCTTGATATGAGATTTTTCCGAAAGATCGACAGTTGTACCGTCCTCATACAGGAGCTCGTATTTTTCGCTTGTGAAATTTTTGGTGGAATTGATAACCTCTGATTTTTCACATACAGCGTAGCATTTGTCGATCTTTGCGAGCTGTGAAGACGGACCGTATACTGATACCACAGCAGGAGTACAGGTGACCTCTGAATCGCTCAGCATAGTGCCGTCGGCAGAGGTGATATTGGGATATTTTGCTTCAAGTGTGAACTCCTTGCGCGAGAACTGGTCGAGCTCGACAGTAACAGTTGAAGGGTGAACGACGACATTTGACATAGTAACACCGTTTGGCCCCTCTATTCTGATACTGAAAGGTCTTTTGCCGGCGGTGGTCACGTTGTCGAAGTCCACATACGCCTTGATAGTTGCGTTATTGAGCTGACTTGAGGCAGTTCTGCTGCAATCAAAGCTGACGCTGACATGGTCTGTGCTCTTGAATATAGGCGACAGTCCGTTATCTGCGGCAGATGTACCGATAGTATCGAAGGATATGGGAATATCCGTAACGGTCTTTGATACGAAGGGATAAATGGTCATCGCAATAATAAGCCAGCTTGCAATAGCGCAAATAAATGCGATGACGAGGAGCATGAGGTTTGTTTTAGCCTCTTTGATATTGCGTTTTACAATTTTTTTAAGAAAGATCACTTTTTCTCCTCCCCTTCAGATACTGAAGAAAGGGACTTTCTTCTTCCGATGGCAATTTCGGTCCTGTCGTTGAAGATCTTGTCTTCGAGCAGGGCTTTAAGCCTGTCGTGAGTATAATCGCGGGTGAGTTCGCCGTTTAGAGCCACGGAGATCTGACCTGTTTCTTCTGATACGACGATAACGATCGCATCTGAATTCTCGCTCATACCGATAGCAGCTCTGTGGCGTGAGCCGAGCTTCTTATTGATGAATGCGTCCTTTTGCGGCTTAGGCAGGAAACAGGCTGCTGCAAGGATGATACCGTCACGCATAATGACCGCACCGTCGTGCAGGGGAGTTTTAGGGTAGAATATATTACCGAATATCTCCTTGCTGGGTCTTGCGTTGAGCAGAGTACCTGTTTCGATCTGTTCGCCCAGTCGAACCTGACGTTCCACAACTATCAGAGCGCCCGTACAGGTGGCGGAAAGCTCCACGCAGGAATCACAGATCGACTCAATAGCGGGCTTCCACAGCTGCATGAGTTCGTCGGAATTCTGACCGAGACCGAAAAGCCGTATACCGAATTTGGTACGGCCGGCTTTTTCGAGAGCGCGTCTGAGCTCAGGCTGGAACAGGACTATCATGGCGAGGACTCCCATGCCGAGAGCCTTGCCGAGTATGTAATTTATAACATTGAGACCGATCGCACCACTTATGAAATAGCCGGCAACAAGGAAAAAGATGCCCTTGACGAGCTGACCGGCGCGGGTCTCGCGGATAAGTTTCAGAATTAAATATATTACATAAGTCAGGATAAAAACATCAATTATGTCGATTAACTCGAAAGTACTTATGACGCTGAGAAATGCGTTGAAAACATTCTCTATATCCTGGATACTGAATTTTGACATTAATGCACCCCCTCGGGGAAAACTTACACATATTATTTTTATATATCTGTTTATGTATGAGGACGTTTGTCCTCGAAGCTGACTGCGCAATACCTGCATATACTATTGTACCACAAATTCAGATAATTTCAATAGTATTTTAAGAATTTTGTAAATTTTTCAATGTCTTAACAAAAGATACAAATTTTTTTACTTCAGCCTCGGTATTGAAAACCGAGGGCGCAAAGCGCACTGTGCCGCCTTTAGTGCCGAGGGTAGCGTGTGCGAGGGCAGCGCAATGATAGCCTGCCCTCAGACAGAAGCCCTGTTCTGCCAGTCTTGAAGCAGCTTCCTCGGAGCTCATATCAGATATATTGAAAGAGACTATGGGTGCGTATTCAGCCGCGCTGTCGCGGTAAACGGTCACGCCGCCCATATTTTCCAGCTCTGAAGCCAGATAGCTGCAAAGCTTGTTCTCGTGCATTCTTATCCTGTTCATACCGTAGGAACTGACAAAGCGTATGCCTGCGCCGAGAGTTACAGCGCCGATAATATTTGGAGTGCCGCTTTCGAGACTGTCGGGGAGCAGTGACGGCTGGATCAGGCGAAGGGAATCGCTGCCTGTACCGCCCTGTATAATGGGCTTTATGGGATATGTGCCGTCTGTGACGAGCAGTCCTGTACCTGTGATGCCGTAAAGCCCCTTGTGACCCGCTGTGCAGAGGATATTTATACCGTCAGAAAGCTTTATATCATATATGCCGCAGGTCTGTGCGCCGTCTGCAATGAAGCAGATACCGCTGCTGCGGCACAGCTCTCCGATCTCACGGTATGGGAGGAGCTGACCTGTGACATTGCTGGCGAGGGTACAGACTATGGCGCGTGTATCGCTGCGGATAAGCCGTCGGAAGCTCTCCACGGTGCGTTCGTGTTCTGTAAATACCTCGGCAATAGAGAGCGAGATCTGTTTTTTCTCCGCAAGTGCAAAAGCGGGACGGGAAACCGAGTTGTGCTCCATGCTGCTTATTATCAGGTGACCGCCGTTGGACATAACGCCTTGTATAGCCATGTTCAGAGCGTAAGTGCAGTTGAGTGTGAAGATGGTGTTTTCGGGTTCTGCGCCGAAAAAGGCAGCGGCAGTTTCACGGGCGGAGTAAAGCGCCTCAGATGTCCGCATGGCGAGTTCGTGACCGCCTCTGCCTGCATTGCCGCCGAAATGCATTATCGCATCGGCAGCGGCTTTGCGAACGGCAGGCGGTTTCGGGAAGGTAGTTGCCGCATTGTCAAAGTTTATCATTATCCTCACCTCCGCCGATCCTCAGCGAAAAGGGAACATTGTAGCTTTTGAGCAGTTCTGCTGCGGCGCGGCAGTTTGTCTCGGGAATGAGCGAATAGCCGCAGCTGCGTTCGGAGCTTCTTACGCGCCGTTCAATACTGCACGGATAGCCGCGTGTACGCAGCAGGCGCTGAGCTTTTACAGCATAAGTGTATGACGGCATATCAAAAATGCATTTTTCCAGAAGTATCACCCCTTGCTGCTGTATATTGCGCAGTTCAGCAGTATCTGCGGTACACTATATTATATGATGCCGAAAGCGGAAATGACAATAGAGGGGGTGTGATTGTTAAAAATTAAAAATATAGAAAAACTGTTGACAATTTGCGAGACCGGTGATATAATATAGAAAATTAAACTGTTGACGCGGAGATAAAGTTAATTATGCTTCTACAGAGAGCCCACGGTGCTGAGAGTTGGGTGAAAAACAGGTTAGCAAATGGACCGCTGAGGGTGCAGTCAAATGAGTACATCGGAAATACAGCTTTGTATAAGGGTGTAAATTATGTTTGCTCAAAGTATTCTGCAACGTTAAGATGTGCGTTAATCATCAGGGGTATGATAGTATCCTGTAAAGTGCATGGCGTTTATGTCATGAATCAAGGTGGTACCGCGGATAAGTATATTCGTCCTTGACAGTTCAATTCTGAATTGTCAGGGACTTTTTTATTTGCCTGACAGTTCATCGGAGGTGCTTTTAATGAATTTTTTACCGGAATTCGATAAGGTCTGCGAGATCACAAAAAGCGGAAAGTACGACATTCTTCCTGTAAGCTGTGAGATATTGTCGGATATATGCACACCTATCGAAGCAATGACTGCATTAAAGAACGTATCAACACACTGCTATATGCTGGAATCAGTTGCTGAAAATGAAAAGTGGGGACGCTATACCTTCCTCGGATTTGATCCTAAAACCAAGATAACCGCCAGCGGCAGTCAGCTCATAGTGGGCGACGTTGAGATGACATCAGATGACCCGTCAGTACAGATAAGACAGATACTCTCAAACTACAGGAGCCCTAAATTCGACTATCTCCCTTCATTTACAGGCGGACTTGTGGGTTACTTCTCATATGATTTTCTTGCTTATACAGAGAAGTCGCTCCGTATAGATGTCAGCGATTCCGAGAACTTCAAGGACGTTGACCTGATGCTCTTCGATAAGGTGATCGCTTTCGACAATTTCCGCCAGAAGATCATACTCATTGCGAATATGAGACTCTCTGAGGGCGAATCGGGCTATAACAAGGCAAAGATGGAACTTCAACAGATGGCTGAGCTTCTCAGGAACGGTATCCGTAAGAAGGAGCCCTCGGGTCATCTCAAGAGCGAGGTCACAGCACTGTTCAGCAAGGAGCAGTACTGCGATATGGTGGAGAAGGCAAAGAAGCATATCCGCGAGGGAGATATCTTCCAGATAGTCCTCTCGAACCGCTTATGTGCAGATTTTGAGGGAAGCCTGCTGAATACCTACCGCGTACTCAGAACCATAAATCCTTCGCCATATATGTTCTATTTTTCGGGCACAGATGTGGAGATCGCAGGTGCTTCGCCTGAAACTCTCGTAAAACTTGAAAACGGTGTGCTCCATACCTTCCCTCTGGCAGGTACCCGTCCGAGAGGAAAGACGGAGGCTGAGGACAAGGAGCTTGAAGAAGGACTTCTCCGCGACGAGAAGGAGCTTGCAGAGCACAATATGCTGGTAGACCTCGGCAGAAACGACCTCGGCAAGATAAGCAGGTTCGGCAGCGTACAGGTGGAGAAGCTCCACAGCATCGAGCGCTATTCCCATGTTATGCACATCGGCTCAACAGTCCGCGGCGAGATACGCGAGGAGTTCGACGGACTTGACGCTGTAAGCGCAGTACTTCCCGCAGGAACACTTTCAGGTGCTCCAAAGATCAGAGCCTGCCAGCTCATTGCAGAGCTTGAGAACAACAAGCGCGGAATTTACGGCGGCGCTATCGGCTACATCGACTTCACGGGAAACCTTGATACCTGTATTGCGATCCGTATCGCCTACAAGAAGAACGGCAAGGTATTCGTAAGAAGCGGTGCAGGCATCGTTGCGGATTCAGTTCCCGAAAAAGAATATCAGGAGTGTATAAACAAGGCTGCGGCTGTAGTGAATGCACTTAAACTTGCAGGGGAGGAAGAATTATGATACTTCTCATTGATAACTACGACAGTTTTTCGTATAATCTCTACCAGCTCGTCGGTGAGCTTTGTCCCGATATCAAGGTCATAAGAAATGATGAGATGACCGTTGAGGAGATCGAGAAGCTTGCTCCCGACAAGATAATCATTTCTCCGGGACCGGGCAGACCCGAGGACGCAGGCATAATAATAGAAGCTGCAAGGACAGTATGCAGGAAGATACCTACTCTCGGAGTATGTCTCGGACATCAGGCTATATGCGCAGCTTACGGCGCAACAGTTACTTATGCAAAGGAGCTTATGCACGGCAAGCAGTCCGTAATAAGCTTTATGAACAACAGCCTGATATTCAAGGATATCGACGAGGGAGCTCCCGTTGCGAGATATCATTCTCTTGCAGCCGACGCAAGTACGCTTCCCGATTGTTTCGAGGTAACAGCTCTTGCAGATGACGGCGAGGTAATGGCTGTTCAGCATAAGGAGTTCCCGATATACGGAGTGCAGTTCCACCCTGAGTCGATAATGACTCCTGACGGAAGGACTATGCTGAAGAACTTCATAGACCTCTGATGATATCATGGGCATGAAATTGGAAAAGGTCGTCCCGTGGGGGAGAAATATCGGCGAGTACAGGTCGATGTTCCTCCTTGATGACGACGATATGAAAAAGAAGATAGCAGGATTCGGCGACGGTCCTGCAAGCTTCAACTGTCAGGCGACGGCAGAGGGTGCGGATATTACTTCATTCGACCCGATATACTGCTTTTCGGCGCAGCAGCTCAGAAGCCGCATAAACGAGGTAAGAGATATTATCATACCTCAGATGAAGGAAAACTCCGATAACTATGTATGGGACAGGATAAAAAGCGTTCGGGAGCTTGAAGATATAAGAATGTCGGCAATGGATATGTTCCTTGACGACTTTGAGCAGGGAAAAGCCGAGGGCAGATATATCTGCCATGAGCTTCCCGACAGACTGCCTTATGAGGACGGCACGTTCGATATCGGGCTCAGTTCACATTTTCTGCTGATGTACGATCAGCTTGGGTACGATTTCCACATAGCAGCGCTCAGTGAGATGCTGAGAGTGTGCAAAGAGGTGAGGATATTCCCACTGGGGGATCTTGACGGCAGAGAATTACATCTTGTGGAACAGGTGATCGAGCATTTTCACCGCGTTTTTAAGGTAGAGATCCTCAAAACAGGGTATCGTTTCCAGAGAAACGCGGATAGTATGATGAAGATTCGGAGGACGGCGTAAAAGCTCCCGACAGAGTAGAAGCCGTTATAAAAAATGTCCGTGAAAAGGCACTGGAATACGGTGCATCTCCCGATATCGCGGAAACAGTATACAGGAACATGATATCGGGCTTTATAAATACGGAGTTAAAAGAGTACAGAAAATAATCAGGAGGTAATTATCATGATAAAAGAAGCCATCGTAAAGATAGTAAATAAGGAAGACCTCACATACGATGAGGCATACAAGGTAATATCGGAGATAATGGCAGGAGAGACTACTCCCACACAGAATGCGGCTTTTCTTGCAGCTCTCTCCACAAAGAGCACGAAGGCTGAGACTATCGACGAGATAACAGGCTGTGCAGCTGCAATGCGTGACGCAGCTACAAAGTTCGAGCACAACATGGATCTCCTTGAGATCGTCGGAACAGGCGGAGACAATGCTCACAGCTTCAATATCTCCACAACTTCCGCATTCGTTATCGCAGCATCGGGCATCAAGGTATCAAAGCACGGCAACCGTGCAGCTTCATCACTTTCTGGAACTGCCGACTGTCTTGAAGCGCTCGGCGGCAATATCAACCTTGAACCCGAGAAGTGCAGACAGCTTCTTGAAAGCGTAGGCTTCTGTTTCTTCTTCGCGCAGAAGTATCACACTTCCATGAAGTACGTAGGACCTATCCGCAAGGAGCTTGGATTCCGTACAGTATTCAATATTCTCGGACCTCTCACAAATCCGGCTTGCCCGAATCACCATCTCCTCGGCGTATATGACAGCGTACTTCTCGAACCTGTTGCAGAAGTTCTCATGAAGCTGGGTTCAAAGAACGGTATGGTCGTATTCGGCAAGGATAAGCTTGACGAGATCTCACTGAGTGCTCCGACAGCTGTATGCGAGTACAAGGACGGCTGGATGAAGAACTATGAGATCACACCTGAGCAGTTCGGCTTCGAGCGCTGCACAAAGGACGACCTCAAGGGCGGTACTCCCGAGGAGAACGCAGCTATCACACGCGGTATTCTCGACGGCAGCATAAAGGGACACAAGCGCAATGCAGTCCTCCTTAATGCAGGTGCTGCAATTTATATCGGCGGCAAGGCTGAGAGCATGGCTGATGGTGTTAAGAAGGCAGCAGAGCTTATCGACAACGGTTCAGCTCTTGCAGCTCTTGACAAGTTCATTGCAGAGTCACAGAACTGAGGTGCGGCATGACAATTCTCGATCAGCTTGCTGACCACGCACGCGAGCGTGTGGCTGCGGCTAAGAAAAAGCTTTCCGCAGATGACGTAAAAAAAATGGCACTTGAGCTTCCGAAGGGACAGTTCGAGTTTGAAAAGGCGCTGAAAAAGGACGATATCGCTTTTATATGCGAGTGCAAGAAGGCTTCTCCGTCAAAGGGCATAATCGCCGATGAGTTTCCTTATCTTGATATCGCAAAGGAGTACGAAGCAGCAGGTGCGGACTGTATATCAGTCCTCACCGAGCCGAAGTGGTTTCTCGGAAGTGACGAATACCTCCGCGAGATAGCATCAAACGTGAGTATCCCATGTATCCGCAAGGACTTCACAGTAGACGAGTACATGATATACGAGGCAAAGCTTCTGGGAGCAAAGGCTGTGCTGCTCATATGCTCCATACTCTCACAGCAGCAGATAAGCGAATACATCGAAATTTGTGATGAACTTGGCATATCTGCTCTCGTCGAAGCTCACGACGAAGCAGAGCTTCGCGCGGCTGTTGCTGCCGGTTCACGCATCATAGGAGTAAACAACCGCAATCTGAAGGACTTCTCAGTTGACACGGGCAACAGCCGCCGTCTTCGGGAGATTGCTCCCGAAGATGTGAGCTTCGTTTCCGAGAGCGGCGTAAAGTCGGCAGAGGATATAAGACTTCTCCGCGAATCGGGAGTAAATGCCGTGCTTATTGGTGAAACTCTCATGAGGGCAGCTGACAAGAAGGCAAAGCTTGCAGAGCTGAAAGGATAATATGGCAAAGATAAAAATGTGCGGACTTCGCCGCGATGAGGATATCGGGTATGCCAATAAGCTCTGTCCCGACTATATAGGATATGTTTTTGCAAAGAGCAGCAAGCGTTATGTTGCTCCCGAAAAGGCTGCGGAGCTAACTAAGCTCCTTGACAAGAGCATTGTTCCTGTTGGAGTTTTCGTGGATTCCGACTTCGACGAGATATACAGCATCGTCGGCGCAGGTACGATCAGAGCGGTGCAGCTCCACGGAAACGAGAGCGACGAGCTTATCAGACGCTTGCAGGAGAAAGACGTTACAGTCATCAGAGCCTTCAAGGTAAAGAACGATAAGGATATCGCCGCAGCAAACAGCTCCTGTGCGGACTATGTTCTGCTCGATTCGGGAAGCGGCTCGGGAGAGGTATTCGACTGGTCGCTCATAAAGGGCGTGGAGCGCGACTATTTTCTCGCAGGAGGTCTTACCGCGGAAAATGCTGCCGAGGCGGTAAAAAAGCTTGCACCATATGCGTTGGACGCAAGCTCCTGTCTCGAAAAAGACGGCTTCAAGGACTTCGATAAAATGGCTGCCTTTGCGCAGGCAGTAAGAAATGCATAACGAAAGGAAAGATAATATGTCAGATAAAAAAGGAAGATTCGGAGTTCACGGCGGACAGTATATCCCCGAGACACTTATGAATGCGGTCATCGAGCTTGAACAGGCTTACGACCACTATAAAAATGACCCCGACTTCAACCGAGAGCTTACGGAGCTCCTCAACAATTACGCAGGCAGACCTTCGCTTCTTTATCGTGCAGACAAGCTCACAAGAGAGCTTGGCGGAGCAAAGATCTACCTCAAGCGTGAAGACCTCAACCACACAGGCTCGCACAAGATAAACAACGTACTGGGACAGGCACTTCTTGCAAAGAAAATGGGCAAGACTCGTCTTATCGCCGAAACAGGAGCAGGTCAGCACGGTGTTGCGACTGCAACTGCTGCGGCTCTTCTTGATATGGAGTGCGTAGTATTCATGGGCGAAGAGGATACAAAGCGTCAGGCGCTCAATGTTTACCGCATGAAGCTCCTCGGAGCTGATGTTATCCCTGTAAAGAGCGGAACTGCTACTCTGAAGGACGCTGTATCAGAGGCTATGCGTGAGTGGACATCACGTATCGCAGATACTCATTACTGCCTCGGTTCTGTTATGGGACCGCACCCTTTCCCGACTATCGTCCGCGATTTTCAGGCAGTCATCTCCCGTGAAGCAAGAGCACAGATCCTCGAAGCAGAGGGCAGACTTCCCGATGCTGTAATAGCTTGCGTAGGCGGCGGTTCAAACGCTATCGGAAGCTTCTACCACTTTATCCCTGATGAGGGAGTACGTCTTATTGGCTGTGAAGCAGCAGGCAGAGGGATCGACACATTTGAGACAGCTGCAACAGTAAATACAGGAAGAATAGGCATATTCCACGGTATGAAGTCCTACTTCTGTCAGGACAAGTACGGTCAGATAGCTCCTGTTTACTCTATATCCGCAGGTCTTGACTATCCCGGTGTAGGACCTGAACACGCAAATCTTCACGATATTGGCAGAGCTGAATATGTACCGATAACAGATGACGAAGCAGTAAACGCATTCGAGTATCTTTCACGCACAGAGGGCATAATCCCTGCTATCGAGTCAGCTCATGCAGTTGCTTATGCTATGAAGCTTGCACCAACTATGGACAAGGACAAAATAATCATTGTGACTGTTTCGGGACGCGGCGACAAGGACTGTGCTGCAATTGCCCGTTACAGAGGGGAGGATATTTATGAGTAATATCAGAGCTGCCTTTGCTGACGGAAAGGCATTTATACCATTCATCACCTGCGGAGATCCTGACCTTGAAACTACAGCAAAGGTGGTACGCGCTGCTGCTGAAAACGGAGCTGATCTTATCGAGCTGGGAATACCTTTCTCAGACCCGACAGCTGAGGGACCTGTTATTCAGGGAGCCAATATCCGTGCTCTTGCAGGCGGAGTAACAACAGACAAGGTCTTCGAGCTTGTCAAGGAGCTTCGCAAAGATGTAAAGATTCCGTTTGTATTCATGACATATGCAAATGTAGTATTTTCATATGATGCAGAGAGATTTATGGCAAGATGCTGCGAGTGCGGCGTTGACGGCATAATCCTTCCCGATCTTCCTTTCGAGGAGAAGGATGAGTTCTCGTCAGTTGCAAAGCAGTACGGAGTTGATCTTATATCGCTTATAGCACCTACATCAGAGAATCGGATCGCAATGATCGCAAAGGAAGCAGAGGGCTTCATATACATAGTTTCGAGCCTTGGCGTTACAGGTGTAAGAAGTGAGATAAACACCAATATCGGCGACATCGTAAAGGTTATCCGCGAGAACACAAACGTGCCTTGTGCTGTTGGTTTTGGTATCTCGAAGCCTGAGCAGGCAAAGGCAATGGCAGCTATCTCCGACGGAGCGATTGTAGGTTCAGCTATTATCAAGATACTTGAGAAGTACGGCAAGGACGCAGCACCATACGTAGGTGAATACGTAAAGGAAATGAAGAACGCTGTTATCAGCGAATAATTAGCAGGGAACGCCTTTGGGCGTTCCTTTTCTTTTGCCTTGCTATTGTAGGGGCGGCGTTCCGCCGCCCGCAAACTGAAATAAACGAAGGGACGACCATTGGTCGTCCGCTAATGATCAAACAACAGCATGATACAAAAAATGGGCGGATAATATCCGCCCCAGTCTGTCAATAAACCCCAATTTCATTAGGGAACGCCTTCTCTTGCAAGGCGTTCCCTCTTAAAAAACAGTCCACCGGACTGTTTTTTAATTCACCCTTTGCGAGGCGCTTTGAGGCTATTTGTGGGGCTTTGCCCCACACCCTACCAAAGGCGCTGCCTCTGGACTCTGCCAAAGGAACACAGTCCCTTTGGAATCCCGTTATTAGTTGAAATCGACTTTTTCGACAAGCTGAGGGAACGCCGAAAGGCGTTCCCTGTTTTGGATTCGGAATAAAATGTGTCAGCTGATGCGTACATGAAAAATAATACGAATCAATTGTAGGGGCGGCGTTCCGCCGCCCGCAAACTGAAATAAACGTAGGGACGACCATTGGTCGTCCGCTAATAATAAAAAATGGGCGGATAATATCCGCCCTTACATTTTGATTCAAATATATTCGTAACGCCGCTCACATAAGATAGTCTGTACCGAAGCGCATAGCGAGCTGGTCGCAGAGCACAAGAGCGGTGATGCTGTCGGCAACGACTCTTGCACGGTGAACGATAGCAGGGTCGTGTCTGCCCTTTATCTGGAGAGAGGTATTCTCCAAAGTGTTGATGTTGATAGTCTGCTGCTCCTTGTAGATAGACGGAGTAGGCTTTATTGCAGTCCTGAAAAGTACAGGCATACCAGTTGTTATGCCGCCGAGTATGCCGCCGTTATTGTTGGTGGAGCTGCTGATCTTTCCGTTTTCGCTGCTGAAGCTGTCGTTGCACTCGCTTCCCAGCATATCGGCTGCGGCAAAGCCTGCGCCGAACTCCACGCCCTTGACTGCGGGGATAGCGAAAAGAGCATGAGCGAGAATACTTTCGAGAGTGTCGAACCAGGGCTCGCCAACGCCTGCGGGAAGTCCTGTAACGATAGTTTCGAGCCTGCCGCCAACGCTGTCGCCGTCTTCCTTGGCAGCGGTTATGGCAGCCTGCATAGCGTCTGCCTTTGCGCTGTCGAGAACAGCGAATTCCATGGAGTTGAGCTGCTCGATATCAGCGTCGATGTTATTGAAGCTGCGGTCGAAAATTCCGCCGCAGGAGAGTATATGTGTAGCAATTTTTATTTCTTTTGCGCGGAGAGCACTTATTGCAACTGCACCTGCTGCAACGATGCCTGCGGTTATTCTTCCCGAGAAATGACCGCCGCCGCGGAAGTCCTGAAAGCCGTGGTACTTCATCTGTGCAGAGAAGTCTGCGTGACCTGGGCGAGCCTTATAAGCGAGTTCGCCGTAGTCCTTGCTTCTTGTGTCCTGATTTTCTATGATGAACGTAATGGGAGTTCCTGTGGTCTTGCCGTTAAAAACTCCGCTGACTATGCTGACTTTATCTGCTTCGCGCCTTGCCGTAGAGAGCGCGCCTATAGACTGGCGGAGCTTCATCTGCTGTTCGATAAATCCCTCATCAACGGGGATACCTGCTGCCATTCCGTCGAGGACAGCGCCGATAGCTTCTCCGTGACTTTCACCGAATAAAGTAATGGAAACGCTTGAACCGAAGGTATTTTTCATTTTTACCTCTCCTTTGAACCGATTAAAGCTCCGATATCAAGCGAAAATAACATCAGAGCACTCTTAAATTATACCACTATAACCGGTTTGTGTCAACACGTTAATTTAACAGTTTACAGACGCAAAGCGATAAAGTAAATGGTGATTTTGTATAGCTGTCAAACGCCTTTTTTGTCTAATAGTACGTCATTGACTTTGACGATATATCGTGATATAATCAAATTCAGAGGATTTGGTTTAACGGAGTTGATCTTATGGACATAAGGAATTTTTACAATGGTGATGAGTTTGCTGCATATGAATATTTCGGCGCTCATCTGAGTGATAAGGGGACTGTTTTTCGCACCTATGCACCGAATGCGTCTGCGGCAGCGGTCATAGGAGATTTCAGCGGCTGGGAGGATATCCCTATGAAGCCTGTTTGTGACGGAAGAATGTACGAGATAACGGTGCCCGAGGCTAAAGAGGGAATGCGCTATAAGTATCGTATTTACGACAGTAATGGCAATTTTATCGACCACTGTGACCCTTACGGATTTGGTATGGAGGTTCGTCCGGGAACTTGCTCTGTCATAAGAAGTATAGAGGGCTTTGAGTTTACAGATGGGGAGTGGCTCAGAGAGCGTTCGGACTGCCGTGATAAAGCGCTGAATATTTACGAAGTTCACCTCGGTTCGTGGAAAAGGCGTTCTGATGAGGACGAGAACGGCTGGTACGGCTACTTGGAGATAGCTGACGAGCTCATAGACTATGTATGTGAATTCGGCTACAATTATATTGAGCTGATGCCTCTCAGTGAGCACCCCTGTGACGAATCATGGGGATATCAGTGTACGGGATTTTTTGCGCCAACTTCACGATACGGTACTCCGAAGGATCTTATGGAGTTTGTGAACAAGTGTCATGAGCGCGGCATCGGCGTAATAGTGGACTTTGTTCCCGTGCATTTTGCAGTTGACCACTATGCCCTTACTGAATATGACGGCACTAAGCTGTATGAGTATCCCAGTGACGACATAGGCTATAACGAATGGGGAAGCCGCAACTTCAACCATTCAAAGGGGGAAGTGCGCTCGTTTATACAGTCCGCAGCTGATTACTGGCTAAGCGTTTATCATTTTGACGGTCTGCGCATGGACGCTATCCGCAATATGATATACTGGAACGGAGATGAGCGACGCGGGGAAAACAAGAATGCGATAAAATTCATAAAATCCATGAACTGCGGACTTAAAGCCAGACATTCAACTGCCATTATCGCAGCGGAGGACTCTTCTTCATATCCGAATGTAACGGCACCTGTGTTTGCAGGAGGCCTTGGATTTGATTATAAATGGGATCTTGGCTGGATGCACGACACCCTTGAGTATTTCCAGAGTGCTCCTATGTACCGCAGCAGGGACTACCACAAGCTGACATTTTCAATGTTGTATTTTTTCAATGAGAAGTTCATACTGCCGCTGTCTCACGATGAGGTAGTTCATGGAAAGGCGACAGTCGCACAGAAAATGAACGGTCAGTACGAGGTAAAGTTCCCGCAGGCAAGAGCCTTATATATGTATATGATAATGCATTCCGGCAAGAAGTTGAATTTCATGGGAAGCGAATTTGCTCAGCTGCGCGAATGGGACGAGAAGCGTCAGCAGGACTGGGATATGCTGAAATATCCAATGCATGATTCTTTTCGTGAATATATAAAGAAGCTCAATCACATCTATCTGAAGTATAATGCGCTTCACTATGACTATGATCCTACGAACTTTGAGTGGGCAGACTGCAACTCTATCGAGCGCTGTGTATATGCTGTCCGCAGAAAGGCTTCAGAAGGCGATATACTGGCTGTATTCAATTTTTCGGACTGGTGTCAGTTTGATTATTCCGTGAATATCGGCGAGGGATACACAGCTGATCTTCTGCTTGATTCCGATGACCAGCTATACAGCGGAAGAACTCCCGACGGACAGACGCGGTTCTCATGTGAAAAAGAAAAGCTCATCATGGAGATCCCACCGTTCAGCGGAAGAATGTTCCTGCTCACGAAAAAATGAAAAAGGCAGGGGGAGCATCCTGCCTTTTTAGTTATAATATTAATTTTTTACAATACTCTTGATTTTATTATAACGTTGTGGTATAATATTATAGTAAATTTATGCAGTGGTATCGAAGTGGTCATAACGGACGTGACTCGAAACATAGTCGTTTCTGAGCTTGCCGCACTTTGATTTATCCCTGTTCTGCGTGGTTTCGGCGATGTCTGTGATTGCGTTTGCAATTGGCTTTCTCGCAGTTTTCTCGCAGTTTTATAGTTAAATTAAATACGCAGTGGTATCGAAGTGGTCATAACGGACATGACTCGAAATCATGATGCCCCTTGAGGGACGTGGGTTCGAATCCC
>NZ_JAILNU010000039.1 GCF_024691275.1 Ruminococcus sp.
AAGAGCACGTCCTTACCGTAATCCTTGCCGTAGATATATGTATCGTTGCCTGCTCCGCCATAGAGGCCGTCATTGCCTGTGCCGCCGTCGATTGTATCAGCACCGCCGTTGCCGTTGAGGGTATCATTTCCTGTACCGCCGCTGATATAATCGTTGCCGCCTGTACCGTGGATAATATCATCACCCTTATAGCCGTATGCTGAACCGCCGCCAAAGAACATCGGGATAGTCTCTTTCTCATCTGTTCCTCTGATATCAAGGAATGGACTGCCTTCCTCTGCAACGTCAACGACCT
The DNA here is from genome assembly GCF_024691275.1 of Ruminococcus sp. Classification (GTDB taxonomy): domain Bacteria; phylum Bacillota; class Clostridia; order Oscillospirales; family Ruminococcaceae; genus Ruminococcus. The sequence goes on from NZ_JAILNU010000039.1 coordinate 296, forward strand.
TATCCTCAAATATGAGTTTAAAGTCTCTGTAGCTTGACGAGTATCTGAAGTCCTGGATAGTGAGTGTCTCGCCTGTCTCGATAACGTGAAGTATAGCATCATAGCCTGAGCTTGGATATACTACATATACATCTGTGCTCTTGAGATCCTTGAATACGATCCTGTTCTTGCCTGAATTATCAAAGAGAACATCGTTGCCGTAGCCCTTGCCATAGATATATGTATTGTTGCCTGCTCCTCCGTTAAGACTGTCGCTGCCTATACTGCCGTCGAGAGTATCATCTCCGCCGTTGCCGTTGAGAGTGTCGTCTCCTGCACCGCCGTAAATATTATCATTTCCGCCTGTGCCGTTAATAATATCGTCACCCTCATAACCATTTGCAGTACCGCCGCCGAAGAACATCGGGATAGTCTCATCAGCATCTGTTCCTCTTACATCAAGGAATGGGCTTCCTGCTTCTGCAACACCAACAGTCTTGTCTTCAAATACAAGAGTAAAGTTCCTGTAGCTTGAAGAGTATCTGAAGTCCTGGATAGTGATAGTCTCACCTGTCTCGATAACGTGAAGTACAGCATCATAGCCTGAGCTTGGGTATACTACATATACATCTGAGGTTCTGAGATCCTTGAATACGATCTTGTTAACTCCTGAATTATCAAAGATGACATCGTTGCCGTCGCCCTTAGTATAAACATAGGCATCATTTCCTGCTTTACCGTAAAGAACGTCGTCGCCCTTGCCGCCTTCAATATAGTCACTTCCGCTGTTACCGTTGAGAGTATCATTCTCATCACCGCCGATAATAACGTTGGTATTAACTATCATATCCTTTAAGTTGCTATACTGTTCATATTTTTCAGAAAGATCAGCTTCATACTTTGATAACGCATCATAAGAATTTGTATAGTCATAAGTTTGCAACCATGAGCCAACACCTATAACAATGTCGTCAACATCTTCTCCCTGAGCTATCTGATTGTCTATAACAAATCTAAACAATGAGAAGTCTAATGTCTTATTTCCTTCTTCATCTTCTTTTACATAAATAAATCTAAGGTAATCACCGACAGCTGTTTCCTTATTAAGAAGATTAAAGTAAGTAGTCTCAATATTATTATATAATCTCTTTAATATAGATGCTGCACTGCTGTTAGGAGTTGAACTGCCTTCTGTACCGATAAAGCCACGTCCCATGAACTGCTCGACAACATTCAGTTCACGCGCATCAATATTACCGCCTCGGCTGTCAGGTAATATCTCCTCGGAATTAGTCATACGGAACAGGATCTTCTTTATGATAACACGCTTTTCCAAATAACTGTTTGAAGTCTGGAATTCATCTACAAGTTTTCCAAGCAGACCTGTTTCATCATCTTTAATAGCAGAAGCAAGATTTCTTACATTACCAAATGATTCTATTGAATCACTATGGATCGTCTGTCCGTTACCATCTCTTTCCACCGTATCATATGTTTTTGCTTCAAACCAGTGTTCACTGATATCACGCTGTGAACCGTCCTTAAAGCTGACATTAGCTGATTCGGTAACCATTGTTCTTGTTTCTTCATCAACGATGTTCTTATCCGAGTGATCCAGACTAATGGAAGTAATTCCGAGCTCATCAAGAGTTTTCAGTTCATTCTCTTCAGAAATACCATTCTGGTTTTCATCTATCCATACTCTCAGATTTTCAAACTCAGAATCATTTGCGTCAATAACTCCATCACCGACTTTTCCTGTTTCTTCGTCAACATTATCATCGAGCTCGGCAAGTGCCTCAAATCCTGACTTAGACACCTCGCCGTTCTTTAATGCTACCTGATCGCTGAACAGTTCGCCGCCGTCATCAATGAATCCATTTTCATTTCTGTCAAGTGCAAGGAATCCGTCTTCTTTTCCGATCCATCCGGTCTTTTCTGCAAAGCCGTTTTTATCAAGGTCGAAGTGGACACCGTTAACTACAGAATTGAGCTCTATGCCAACAGCACCAAGGTCAACTACAAGCGGATCACGAGGTGGGTTTGCTTCGCAGGCATCTCCGAACAGACTATCAAGCCAGCCGCCGAGCTTCTGGATCAGTTTATCTGCTGCTCCGCCAATCAAACCTGCAACACCATAGCCGATAACACCTGCAAGTAATCCACCTACAAGAGCACCTACAGGGCCGCCTACAGCCATACCAAGGCCCATTAAGTACGGTGCGATCGCTCCTGTCAATGCTTCTCCGCCAATGAATGTTATAGCCATATTAGCACCTGCACCGACTATATAAGATCCGGCAGTAAATGGCTTTCCTTCATCTAAAGCCTTAGCAGCATTATAGATAGCGATACCTGACTGAACAGCAATTGTTACACCCATAGCAACATTGCCGATCTTTGAAGCAGCTGAAGAAAACTTAGCAAGCTTTCCTGATTTCTGTGCTGCTTCCAGGAATCCGTTTGCTTTTTTTACAAATCCCAGATCTGCGACCTTTCCAAGATTTGCATTAGCACAGAAATTGATAAGAGCCTTATCTACAGCATTTAATGACTCCGCTGTTTTTCCTGAACCTTCAATGTACTTAGCTGCAGCTTCCAGAACCTTAGCTTCATTCTTGCATTCGTTGAGTGAACCGCTGAGATAGTTTAGCTCCTTAAAATCCAGTTTTTCTCTTGGTGATGCATTCTTATACTCATCACCATACCTCATGATCATCTCAAGCTCATCAGCGTGTTTATCTAAATTATAATTCTTGGCTTCTGCTTGACTTAGTTTAAATTCATATTCACCAGGTACTTCCGATTCAATATACTTTCCAAGTTTAGTGCCTTCATAAGACTGACCGACTTTATTTCCCTTTGAATCAAAAAATGTAAACGCTTTTTCTTCTTCGCCCAAATCAGCCAGAAGCTTTTCTGAATTATTACGTGCATATTCTGATACAATCTTTTGTCCGCTTTCTGACATTTCATTCATCAGCTTAGATGATGCTTTTTCGCCATATCCATCTGAAGATTTAAATTTCTTGCCAGCATCACTTTCAATCAAGTAATCCATGAAGTTATCAGGAATATCAGAATTACCTTTTCCTTGTTGTGCACGCACATATTCCATTCTTTGTGCTATAATTTTACCCTCATCGTCCAAAGAATCATAAAACGGAATTTTCTCAGAAAAATTCGTATGTTCCGCATTTTTAAAAGACTCCATTGTTTTAACTTCTTTACAAGGGTCAGTAAGTTCAATTTTCGGTGGATAACCATCATCAAGATTTGACGTAGAAAAATCAGTCATACTTTTCAAAGCATCATCATAGTAACCTTTTGTTGTATTAGAAGGATTACCACCATGTGCAGCATAATGAGATGAGGTTTTTGTAAGTGCATCTCCGTCAACCGGCTGTATATTCCTATAATCACCTGCATACTCAGGAAAATCATGTGCATCAAGCATATGATGACCTTGGAAAGTTTCTCCTGTAGTCAGATTTTTAGGTCTGCCCGCATTTGGCTGCTCAACGCCATCAACTATATTAAGAATTTCTCTTTGCTGGTCGGGAGTCCAATTATATGTTCCTTTTCCCTGCTTAATTAGCTCCCTTTCATTATTCCAAAAGTCTTCAACTGCATAATCTCTGATACTATTTCTAAATGTCTTAACAGCCTCTTCGCTTCCCAGTGAATTAATATACTCTCTTCTTACTTTAACATCAGCAGCAGTAAACAAATTATTCTGAGCTCTTGCCGTTAAAACATCTTTGTTCATTATATCTGCTCTTTGAGTAGGAGTAAGATTTTCAAAAATACTTTTTCTTTCTGCTTCACTTAAAGAGTTTACATAATCACTTTTCTTCTTTTTAGATGATAATTTATCTAATTCCTCAATAAATTCTTCAACCGTCATGTTAACACCTCTTAAATTAATCTTCTAACAAATAATCTTCTTCAATAACTTTTATATGATCTATTATGTTTACTAATGCATCTTTAAAAGTATTGAACTCTGTCTCTTCGCCACCATAATAGCGTATAAATTTTCCTGTTTTACTTGATATGCACAAAACTTCACCATCACCAATTAAAAACGCTAATACAATATAGTCGCTTGGAAAACTATCTGCCTTTTCCCTATCATAGAAATCAATTACTTCTTTTGTGCTAAAAAACTCAGCTGTAAATCCATTAAGAGTCATTCCATTAGAAAACTTCAAAAAATCCTTATATTCTTCTGGCAATGTATATTTTAGATGCTCTTCAAGTGCATCTATTTCAACATTTGTTGCTGGTGGATTGAATTCATATTTTTTTATGCTCTCTAATTTTTTTGTAATTTCCATAATTTCAATAAACTCTTTTTTTAAGCTATTATCTGGTATATCTGGAATATACATATTACACTCTCCTTTTATTGTTTAAGTAAACTGATATTGTATATCTGCAACTTTGCATCAACTCTCTATTATTGATGCTTGCATTATACAAAATGCTCGAAACAAAAAATGAACTAATTACTTTATTTTTTCTGACCTCTTCTTCCATCGTTATTTGATTAAACAAAAGATGCGTTCAACCAAAATACATTATACAATAAATATTCTAAAGAATCAATACCCTTATTTACATTTCTTGACCATTTTTTGCCATATTCAATGCACTTATACTATATATCTTAAAGAAGCAATTAGAATAATGAAATAAAAAAACAGCTCCTGAGAGCTGTCTCTTTCAAACATATAGAACAAAAGCAAATGCTGGTATATAGCCGATAAACGCCTCTATTACGTCATTTCAAGGATCAGAAACAAACTATGTTTTAGTTGACGCACCATGTCCTGCGTCCAGAACAATTATAGGCTTTTCATTATCGAGATCACTCAGCGATACAGGAAGAGCTCCTTTCTCACTTTTCTCCGCAACAGTAGATGCACCATACAGCGCAAACAGCGAACAGCCGCACAAAAGTGCTCCGCTGATGATCTTTCTGTATACCTTTTTCATATTATCTTCTCCCTCCGAACTGGAATTTCCTACTGAATGATATTCGGAGGAACAAACATTTATTACACCGTCATGCAGCGTTATTCGTTGCCTTTGCGCGGCTGTCAGACTTCTGCAAAAATGAAAATACGACCGCAAATCCAAACATGAACATTATTGTCATGAGCTTGACAGGGATAACATCTGTGTGATTCCTGATGCAGATCCAGCTTATAACAGCTGTGACAGTAAATCCGAACAGTGTACCGATAGTCATTATCTTGTTATATTTAGCGACAAGACCGCGTTCAGCTCCTGCTGAACTAACATAATAACGGCTTCCGGAAAGGAACACACCGTTCCCGAAACCACAGAGAATAGCATAAAGTGCAAGTGCAGGCGCACTGCTGCTCCTGATAGTCATTATAAAAATTATTGCCAATATAAACGAAACAGGCGCAAGTACACGTATTTTCCACTGGTTTACCGCAGGTATCATTACGATCACTATGACCGATACAAGAACCGTTCCTGCAAGGAAATAGCTGCTCTTTGTGGTGAAATTTTCGACCATGAGGTAATCCTTCATAAGATAAGCAATGGAAGGCGTAAGTGAATTTGTAGCGCAGAACATCATAAAGCTGTACATAAGAGCTATTTTATCAGCATTCCGCGTAGCTTCATCTGCTGCATGAACGCCCGACGCAGGCTTCTTTTTTTCGGAAAGCTTGTTTACTTTGTTCATTGACATCAATATATATTCGCGGCTTGCAGGGAAAAAGCATATAAAGAGCAGTACTATTGATACGCCTATAAACATGATTATCTGCTTGGAAAAGAACGAATACAGCAGGGGTCCGACTATATAGCCCAACATCTGATACGCTACGAGTATTCGTACATTCTTCTCTTTTTCCTCATGCGGAACATTTCCGCTTATGAACACATCGAAAATATTATATATAAAGTTCAGGAAAAAGCTGAAGATGCTGAAGATAATTATGTAGACCAGATAGTTCTTAACACAGAAAAGTGCGGTAAATGACACGCTTATCGCAAGAACTACGCCGATAGTCATCAGGAACTTGCTGGTTTTTGTCATTTCCGATTCCATATTTTTCCTCATCAGCTTTGTCGAAGCCATTATTCCAAACATTGTAAATAACGTACTGAAAAACAGCGCAAAAGCCACAAGTGTTTCTTTTTTATCAGGATAATAGTCATCGAAGAATGCCTGTGTCACAAGATTCCTCATTTCTGCAAGGAATACCGCTTGGTACAGATACATCAGGTCGCGTATGAGGTGTTTTGTCATTATAATCTCCCTTCCTTTTTCAATCGTGAAAACATCGCTTATTCCTACTGCAATACAAAGGCTGCTCATGCTTCTGTATCCGAGCCGACCGATCTTCCCCCGATCCTCTATTATCAAAAGCGCATCATTGTTAAGTATGTTGCGTTTAATAATGAGAACAATTTACCACGTAACAGTATAACATAATTTTTACCGAAGTGTCAATATACTGCTATACGGAGAACTACACGCTGTTTCGAGCTAAACTGCTATTTTTCGGCATTGTAGCTTATTGAATACTTTGTAAATTTTGCCTGTATTTGTATATTTTTTCAAAAAATAAATAAAAGCAGTCGATATACGCTTTCCCGCTGCTCCGCAATCCCCTTAAAACGTACAAATATTGACTTTCCATGCCGCTTATGCTATAATGTTTTTGTAATAATTTCAAACGTATATCCGCAAAGGGTTACATAAAGAACTGTTCAAGAGGAACTGCACATGAAAAAAGTAAAGATCGACCTTAATGGAAAAAAAATACTCGTTACGGGGTCTCCCGGATTTATTGGTGCAAATCTGGTATTAAGGCTGCTTAAAGAGATGAACTGCGGCACGATAGTATCTCTTGACAATATGAGTGCCTATTACAACCCGAAATTAAAAGAATACAGGCTTTCACTCATAGAAAAAGCGGCGGAGAAAGCGAATACTGAGCATATCTTTGTGAAGGGCTCGATAGCTGACAAAGCATTGCTGACACAGCTTTTTGAAGAGTATCGCTTCGATATCGTTGTCCACCTCGCTGCACAGGGAGGCGTGAGGTATTCCATAGACCACCCCGACGTATATATCGAGAGCAATATCATAGGCTTCTACAATATCCTCGAAGCCTGCCGACAATATCCCGTCGAGCACCTTGTGTATGCAAGTTCAAGCTCAGTATACGGCGGAAATAAGAAAGTTCCGTTCAGCGTAGATGATAAAGTCGATAACCCTGTATCACTTTATGCTGCTACGAAAAAATCCGATGAGCTGCTCGCTCATGCCTACTCAAAGCTATACAATATCCCTGCTACAGGACTGCGCTTCTTCACGGTATACGGCCCCGCAGGCAGGCCCGATATGTTCTATTTTTCTGCAACAAACACACTCGCAAAAGACGGGATCATCAAAATATTCAATTACGGCAACTGCGAGCGCGATTTCACGTATATCGACGATATAATTGAAGGCGTTTACCGCGTGATGCAGGGAGCTCCCGAAAAAGCCAACGGCGAGGACGGTCTGCCGCTGCCGCCATATGCTGTGTACAATATCGGCGGAGGCACCCCCGAGAATCTTCTCGATTTTATCAACACTCTACAGGAGGAGCTTGTCAACGCCAAGGTTCTTCCCGCTGATTATGATTTTGAAAAGCACCGCGAGCTCACTGCGATGCAGCCGGGCGATGTCCCTGTGACCTTTGCAGACAGCAAAGCACTTGAAGACGACTACGGTTTCAAGCCTCATATCGGCATCAGAGAAGGACTTAGGAACTTTGCTGAATGGTACAGCCAATATTATAAGTAATGTTAATTGAAATGGGCAATAAAAAACCTCGGTAATACCGAGGTTTTTTCATATTCTTTTCATTATGTATCATACAGTCGTCAGATTACATTCTTCCATAGCAAGCTTTTCTGCTTCCTCAGCAGACATAGGCTTGCCCCAGAAGAAGCCCTGTATGTAATCACAGCCGATCTCCCTGAGAGTATCTACCTGAGCCTGCTGCTCAACTCCCTCGGATACAACGCTATATCCCATAACGTGACCCATAGAGATGATAGCTGCAACATACTGCTTTGAAGAATCGCTTATATTCATCTTATCAATGAAGGATTTGTCGATCTTCAGCAGATCAGCAGGGAAATTATTAAGGTAGCTCAGTGACGAGTAACCTGTTCCGAAATCGTCTATCGCTATCTTTATGCCCATTTTCTTGATATCTTCAATGCATTTCAGAGCCTTGTCCGCCGAATCTATCATTATTGATTCGGTTATCTCGATCTCAAGCTGATTTGCTGGTATATCCCTGTTTTCAAGCACTTCCCTCAGCTCATCGAGGAACCCGTTTTTCATAAGATGCTTTACAGAGACATTAACGCTGAGTGTTATATCGGTATCTATCTTCTTGATAAGCTCTCCGAAGAATTCCGTGGACTTTCTTATTACAGCGTCGTCCACCTTGTCAACAATGCCGACCTTTTCGGCAACAGGAATGAAATCTCCAGGGCTGACTACATTGCCGTTCTCATCTTTCATACGTGCCAGAGCTTCAAATCCGCGAAGCTTATGGTTTATATCATACTGCGGCTGAAGATTGAAGTACATGGTATCCTTTTGCAGCGCCAGTTTAAGCTTGCGTTCAATGTCGATTATTCGCTCTTTTTTGAGGAGATCAGGTGTAAAGCGAATAATATTGTTGCATGAACCAAGTTTTTTTCCTGATGCAAGTGCCGCATCTGCATAAGAGAACAGATTATCTGTCGTTTTTGCGTCATTCGGATATTTCGCGTATCCGAAGGAAGCTGTGATGTAAAGGTCACAGCCGTCGATAGTAAGTCTGCTTCCGAGAGCTGCTTCGTACTGTTTAATCGTATTCAGAACGTCTTCATTTGAATGATACTTTCTTATTATCAGTGCAAATTCATCGCCGCCCAGACGAGCGATAAAGTCATGGGTCGAAGTAAGATCCGAATCCGCAACGTTCCTCCAGCGTGATGCGATCTCTATAAGCACTTCATTTCCCACGTTAAAGCCCATCGTATCGTTTATGCTCTTGAAATTCCTGAGGTTGATGAAGACGATCGCAAATTTTTCACTGCGTTTGATGAGGTTTTCAATAAGCTCTGTACAGGCAAACCTGTTCGGCAGACCTGTCAGAGTATCCGTCAGAGCCTGCTCCTGTAGTCTTTCCTGATATCTGCGCACTCCCTCACCGTTCTTAAACAGCATCGTAATGGCAACTATCGTAAAGACATCGGTAAACAGACCCGGGATATTTGTAAGAGTTTTATGATTTACAACAGTCAGGATTATCACGGGCATCTGGACAACAAGTGCAAGAAGCGCGGTAAAATAGCCCAGTCTCTTATAATATACGACCATAAAAATAACGCACATATTATTTAATGATGCCAGAACGCCTGCAAAAGAACTAAAAGGCAATATTGAGCCCGAAATATTAAATACCTTATCCGATCTTGATAACGTATTTACGATAACACAAGCAGCAACATAGACCAGCACTAAAATTATGTACCCACACATTGACCCTTTTGTATTTTCGGAAAGACCATCTATCGTTTTCTCGATGATCTTCTTTTTCCCGACCTCGGCTTTGCTTTTTTTCATAATATTTCTCCTCTTAATTTAATGCATAACATTCCCCCGTTATGCTATTGCTCTTAACACTCTGAATCGCGCAGCCGTATGAAATTTCAAAGCCACCGCAAGGGTATAACAGCGCTTGAGCTTACATTCATACGACGACGTATAAAATCATTCTCTTAATACTATCTCTCCGATAATTATCGGTTCCCACCTTTAATGTTTTTTCTTTAACGCACATTATTTTAATTATACTTGATAACGACTCAAAATGCAATAGACAAAATATGAAATATCATTAATATATCATTGAAAATCCTTGAACATAAAAAACAATTCGACATACAGTCTTGTTATATTTAACAAAATCACCGAATATAGCCGTAAACCCGATATTTTAAGCTCAAATGCCGAAAAATCAGTATACTTTAACCTCCTTTCAGTGCGATTCACAGTTGTTATTTCTTTTTACCAATCTGCAAAAGTGATAATATAATAAAATTATATAATATTCTGCGCCAAAAATCAAGCTTTTAATCATTATTTCCGAGAAAAAATAAAAAAATCTACTTACTTTATACCTCTCCACGAAAAAAAGACGGCTGCACCGATATTTGGTGTGCCGTCTTCTGAAAACCGCCGATCTCAGCGTTCATTTTTTTCTTATGCTTTCTCTTACAGTATGCTTCGGGTCTTTTATAAGCACATATACCACCCATACTACCAGAGCAAGCGCAACCACAGATACTCCGAGAAATGCATCATTGAGCATATCTTCTGCCGCAGGTGTGAAGTATTCAGCGCCTACCTCGATATATTCAACAACTGCGTCAACGAGCCACATAAGTGAAGCTCCCCAGAACATATAGAGAAGTACTCCCACTTTAAGCTCACGGGCGTTGGCATTGGTATACCAAACAACAGTAGATATCACAGCCGCAATAATAGTTATAAGCAATGTCATGTCGTTACACCTGCTTTCTTTTCATTTGCAGGCTGCGAAGCCTCTATCCTGCTTGTAACAAAGACCACTCCCAGCCATGCCAGCGTTACCAGCACAGCCATAGCTGTTCCTGATGTTGCCATTTCGTGCAGCATCTCGGCTCTGTCCGCAGGATCGCTTGCAGCTGTGAGGAACGGGAAGAACGGTGTTACCTCGCCGTGCCAGAGATGCTCGAAAGCAAGAAGTCCCGAGCCGCCCCAGAGCATTCCGTTGAGCCACTTGAGCTTATCGGAAAAACGAAGCTTTGTCTCGCCTTCTTTTTTTTCGCCTTCCTTCTTCTTGACTACCTTCTGCACAACTGTTGTAACTATAGCTTCAGTTGTTGGTACTAAAAAACAAGCCATTTTTACTCCTCCTAATTATTTATCCCAGCCAAGAGCTTTTCTCTTAGCTTTCATATCAGCAACTATCTTCTCGCCCAGCTTAACGGGATCGGTGTCCACGTTCATTGACGAGCCGAGTGTTTCAAGTGTACCGTATTTCAGAAACTCGATAACATTCTTTGAACCGTATATCTGTGCTTCAACACAGTGATATGAGCTAATACCGTTAAGTCTGAATCCAAGTGCGGCATCTATGCCCTTTTCATTGCCCCATTCAGGCGATGAAAATGCAAACGGCATTTCATATATCTTATGTCCGAGAGCTCCTGCAATGCCTGCGAATATTCCCGAAGAACGGGTGTTGTCGATACATTCGCCGACGTGCCATACAGGCGGCAGATCAGGCTCTAAGAACTCTCTCAGGCTGTCCCCTGCCTTTTCCTTGCCCGATACAGCACAGTATCCCAGCTTCATCAGCGGGAAGGAAGCACAGCCGTTGGACAGGATAAGCACATTGTTTTTGAGGAGCACGTCCACAACATCAACTATACATTTCTCATACAGCACCTTCGGATTGTTGCAGCCAACCATATTTACTACGCCCAGTATCCTGCCGTCCTTGATAGCCTCGGCAATGGGCTTGAAGCTGCCGAAGCGCTTGCAAAGGTACTCAACGGAGAAGCCCACCTCCGCTTCCACCTCATAAGGCGGTATGTATACAGGTATGCCCTTTCGAGCTTCAAAGCTCTCGATAGCACGGCGTACTATCTTCTCGGCAAGAGCCTTTGTCTCGCCTATATTTGCATGGTGATGATCGTACTCATAGCGCTCGGCACCGGGAAGCCTTGCGGATTCGCTGGTGGTGACAACTGTGGTCTTGAAGCAGTGTGCGACCTCCATGATGGACGGGAATACGTCCTGAACGTCGGCTACCCATAAGTCCAGTGCTCCTGTTCCGAGAACAAGCTCGGCAGATACGGCATTTGAAAGCGGTATAACGCCTGCATAGCGGTACATTGCCGAAAGTCCCGAGCAGCATATGCCGTAGAATCTTATGCCCTTTGCGCCCTTTGACTTTGCAAGCTCGATAAGGTCTTCCCTCTTGCCTGCTTCAACTATCTGACTTACGAGCAGCGGCAGATGTCCGTGAACTGCTATATTTACGTAGCCCTTTTCAAGAGCGCCTATATTCACCTTTGAGGTAACTCTGTCACCAACGCCGAAAAGGCTGTCCGTAGCAATAGAAGCGCCCACAACTCCCGAAAAAGTAAATGCAAGTCCGCATCTGAGGAACTGCTGCATTATCGACTTCCAGTCGCCGTCAGTAGCGCAGCCCGACTTGTGGTAAGCCTCAAAAACTTCGTGATATGCGCTTATGGGCAAGATATCGAGCTCCTTCCACACCTTCTGTCTCTCGGGAACAGCACAGGCTGATATCGTCTTGTACTCGCCCGGAACAGTTCTCGACAGATCCTCAAGGAGAGCGTCCGCAAGGTCACGGGCAACATTTTTCAGCCGGCGGTTCTTCTGCTTGATGCCGAAAGCTTCTGCTGTAGCGCGGATCTTCTGCTCGCCGAGAATAGGCACATCGAGCTTGCCCTCAGCTGCCCATTTAAGCGCAAGCATTACCTCTCTTGCGTGCATACCGTGCTGTGCAGCACCTGCCGCAGCCGAACGGAGAAGATTTCTTGCAACTATAAGATCGGCATCAGCTCCGCAGATGCCCTTAGGTGCCTTTGCCGTGATACGGCAGGGTCCCATGTTGCATATCTTGCAGCATATACCTGCAAGTCCGAAATTGCACTGAGGCTTCTGCTTGTCAAAGCGGTCAAAAGCAGTATCTATCCCAAGCTGCTCCATACGAAGAAGCATTTCCCTTACGGCAGGGTCGGGAGTCTGCTCGATAACGTCCTGCTTAGTGGGGAAAGTCTTTCTGTACTCGGAAACAGCGTTCATATAGTCCTTTATGAATGCCTGCGGATCGTCCTGTTCTCCCTCACCGTGACTTGCTTTCAGTATGACCGTGGGGATACCGTGCTCGTCAAAGCCTATGATATTTCTGTGTGAATGGATATGCGCAGGTGAATCACCGTGCGAATGATGATGTCCGTGAGTATGCTCATGCTCATGTTCATGCTCATGACAGTGTTCATTATCTTTTTTGCTCATAGTATCAGCTCCTAAACGATAATATGTACAAATTATATCACATTACTATGAAAACTTCAATACCTGAATAAAATATGCCCTGTTTTTTCAGGTCAGAAATAATGCCCCCAAACCGAAACGGGAGCGTTTACAGGCGTATTCAGAGCGAAATCCGCTCCTATAGATCAGATAATGTATTCGATATATTCGTTCGACTTCATATTGAAAAGATCAAATATCTTGTCGCGGACATACAGAAAATTCTCGCTTGTTCTGTCACGGTGATCTCCGAGCGGGACTTTTACCACGCTCTTTATCCTTCCCGGGTCAGCCATCATTACCACTATCCTGTCAGCAAGAAAAACTGCTTCTTCAATATCATGGGTAACAAAAATTATGGTCTTTTTCTCCTCGCGTGATATCCTGAGTATATCCTCCTGAAGCTTCATACGTGTGATAGCGTCGAGAGCACCGAAGGGTTCGTCCATGAAGATGATATCGGGGTCGACCGCAAGTCCTCTTGCGATAGCCACTCTCTGCTGCTGACCGCCTGAAAGCTGCTTGGGATAGCGCTTCTCATAGCCGCTCAGACCTACAAGCTCAAGATATTTCTTTGCGATCTCAGCACGTTTCTCTTTCGGAACTTTTTTCGACTCAAGCCCCAGCTCCACGTTCCTGAGCACGTTTCTCCACGGCAGAAGTCCGTAATTCTGGAAAATAGTGATATTGTTTATGGAAGGAGCTGTTACCTCTTTGCCGTCTATCTTTACGCTTCCGCTGTTGACTCTTTCAAAGCCTGCCAGTGCGTTGAGCAGTGTACTTTTTCCGCAGCCCGACGGTCCGAGAAGGCATATGAACTCGCCTTTTTCAATATTAAGGGAAACATGGTCGAGAGCTGTGAACTCCTTGCCGTCCTGAACATAGTTCTTGCAGGCATCTTTTATCTCGATATACATTACACTGCACCTCCCCACGACTTCATTACAGCCTTTTCTATTAGTTTAAGGATACCGTCCAGCAGTATTCCTATGACACCGATAACAAGTATAGTTGCAAGAAGTATATCCGCACGGATATTGTTTCTTGCGTCGATTATCTGATAGCCCAGTCCCGACTGTGCGCCGACCATTTCGCCTGCAACGAGGAATATCCACGCCGTACCCAGTGCAAGATGGATACCGTTTGCTATCTGAGGGAAAGCCGCCGGAAAGATGACCTTCCATGTCAGTGACGGCTGCTTTATGCCGAAATTCTTTGATACTTTCAGGTAGATAGGGTCGATATTTCCCACTGCCGACACAGTCGAGAGCAGCACAGGAAAAAATGCAGCGATGAATATGATAACGATAGCGGGCACATCGCCTATGCCGAATAACAGTACAATAAACGGCATCCATGCTGTCGGCGAGATAGGTCTCAGGAGCTGAACGGCAGGATTTACATACTGGAACACCTTCGGTATCCTGCCCAGAATAAGTCCAAGAACTACAGCCACTATGACAGAACTAAGGTATCCTATGCCGAATCGGTACATACTTGTTTTGATATTTTCAAACAGCCTGCCGTTGTCTATCATCTCCAACAGGGCATCGAACGCCATTTTCGGCGACGGGAACAGTGCCTTATTGTAACTGCTCACGGAAAAGAGTATCTGCCATATGAGTATAAGTATTGCGATCGAGATCACAACATTTTTTAATGAAAGTAGCTTTTTCATAGATATCACGCCTTATCAGAAATCATTTTTTACAAATTCCGCATAGGTGGGAGGATTATCGGAAAGACCGTACTCCTTGACCTTTTCTGCGAGGGTGTTGTATTCTTCTTCTGTTATTTCGAGATCGTTGTATGATATCCACTGAAGGGATATATCAAGCACTTCGTCGCTCTGGGTGAAGTATTTCTTTGCAGTCGCCTTTGCCTTGTCCTTATCAAGGGAATTTCCTGCCTTTTTGTAATTCTCGACAAATGACTTTGCATCATCGTGACGCTCGTCAATGAACTTATCTGTGAGCACAAGTCCGCAGCAGAGGGAATTCTCCCACAGTTCCTCGGAAGTGAAAAGAACCTTTCCTGCGCCAAGATTTACTCCCATTGCACCGAATGGTTCAGCCACACAGTAGCCGTCTATCTGACCGCTTGCAAGTGCAGAAGGCATCTCTGTGGGAGCAAGCTCCGTAACATTCACATCATTTATGGTAAGTCCTGCTGTAGCCAGCGCATCATTGAGCAGGATATTGTGCGACGACTGTCTGTGAGGTATCGCAAAGGTCTTGCCTTTGAGATCGGCTGCTGTATCAATATCATTAGATACTATGATAACATTTCCGTCATGATGTCCGAGAGCAACTGCCTTTATGCCGATACCCTCCTGCTTTGACTTCATTGCCAGCTCGATGAGTACAGATGCTCCGTCAACTCTGTTGGAGTTGAGCGCGTCCAGCAGTTCGTTCCATGAACCGTACTTTACAAGCTCTACCTTCAGTCCCGACTCCTTCTCAAGTTCTTCAGCTTCCTCAAGAACAGCAAGCGAATGAGTTATGGGGAGATATGCTATTTTAACAGTATTTGCGCTGCCTTCATCTTTTTTGCCGCATGAAACTGCGGAAACACCTAAACCAAATGCCAGTACAGCCGATAATATTCTTTTTTTCATATTTATTCTTCCTTTCACAAAAAAATCGGAGATCATACCTGTCTCCGATACCTTACTGTCTGTTCATAGAGCATAACAAATCTATGATACGGCAAGTTCGGAGCTCTGCATCGTGTACATCATATTCATTTCATAACATCTGTCATATTTGCAAAGCATATCCGTACCTCCATGCAGATTATTCATATCGTTTTACTATGATTTCATTCTACAACATTGAACCTCATTTGTCAACCCATAATTCACCAATCTCGCCAAAATCGGATTATTAACCACAACTGCAAGCGCATTGCTAATAGAGTTTGTATATAATGTCACATTAAACCTATAGATTTTATATATATGTCTCTATAGGCTCATATCTTATTATCTGAAGCGCATCTCCTCAGATCCACTCATTGGCAAAATGAAAGCGCCGATCAGTGAGATCGGCGCTTTAACAGTCAATTATTCATCTTCTTTTTTGTTTTTTACTGCGATAACTGCACCGGCAGCTGTCATAAGAACTGCAAATCCAGCAATTGCCTTATATGGTACAGGATAACCTGTATCAGGAAGTGTTTTGCCGTTGTTTGCATCAGAAGTTGTGGAAGATGTTATGGTAGATGTATTTGTTGATGTAGTTGTTGTGTTTGTTGATGTTGATGTAGAGGAGGTCGTTGAAGATGAAGTAGATGAAGCAGCAGATGATGTAGTAGTTGTTACGGTTGTAGTTGATGTTGTTGTGCTTGTAGTTGCAGCAGTTGTTACAACGATAGGACCGTTGCCGCTGAGGTCGTAGTTATAGCCGCTGAAGTCCTTTACATCGCCCTTTGCAATGAGCTTGAAGCCCTTGTTTACCTTGATAACTGTATCAGGAGCGATGAGAACGTCGATATAATCAGGGATAGTAACGTCTTCTCTTACTTCAACTTTTCCGAAGAGAGTGATCTCAGTCTTTTCGCCTGCCTCAACAGCTTTTTTAACTGCATATTCGATGCTGTCAGATGTCATTCCGTTGCTGAGCATTACAACAGCCTGTTCGCTGATATTTTTGCTGTCAAATACCTCACCGCAGGTATCGCATACCTTTACAGCAAGACCCTTCTGTCCTTCTCCGGGAGCTGCAACAAGTGTGTATCCGACTGCTGAGCTGCACTCATGCTCATCAATGCTGGTAATATTCTGCTCATACTTTGTGCCGTCAGAATACTCAATGTGGAGGATACCGCTTCTGCCTGCTTCCTTTGGAGTTACCATGATGACTGTATCTTCTGTTACGGTTATCTTTCCGTCAGCATCAGGCTCAACGCCGTTCATCTCAGTGATCTCAAATGCCTTGCCTTGATCCTCAGCCTGTAATTCTGCACCTGTTTCCGAAGGAGCAGGTCTCCTTCTTGTACCGTCAGGTTCTTCAACATATACAGTTGCAGTAACTCCTGCTGCTGGTCTGTTTACTGTTATCAGCGTTGCGGAATGGATCAATATTGTATTGCTGCTTTGTGGAAATCTGCTTGTAACATAAGGTATGTAACCTGATGTCATGTATCTTGAAGAGTTGTTAAAGGGGTATACCGTCATGTAAGGTGATAAGATATAATTATTTCTGAAACGGGTATATGTTGCTCGGGAATCATATCTGTCTCTGTAAAATGCATTTCTGAGCGTATCTACTGCTGTAGTTGTACGGATCACTCTGTATGGTGATTCATTGCCTGTACCATTGTCAACTATCTTTACTTCATAGGGAACTGTCATTTCAGAACCTGCAAAGTTTACGGATACTGAATTGAGGATATGCTCAACAGGAAGCTCACCTAACTCTTCCGAATAAAGATCGTTCAGGAAGTAATAGCCATACAGCCAAGGTCTTCCCGATGCTGCAATAATAGCATTATATCTGCGTAAATTTCTTGTCTCTCTCTCAATGTACTGTTCGTATACAGACTTCCAGAGATCCTTGACTTTCAGCTCGATAACAGCTGATTCGCCCGGAGCAAGCTCATCAACGCTGATGCTTCCCGGATTATTCTTGCTGAAAATCTCCATATGCTTGCCTGCTACAGGCTTTAATTTTGATTCATCAGCTCCTTGTGTCATATAAAGTGTAGCATTTGAACCCTGCTCAACTCTTGTTATAACATTTTCAAGATCGTAGATAGGCTTGTCAGAAACGTTATTAAGCTTTACCTTTATCGTATAGAATTCATTAAAGTATGAATACTTAGGAAGCTCAATTATCATTTTCAGTGCCGAAGAAGAATAAACATGGATCGAATCCTTTGATTTGAAGGTATATTTAAACTCTTCGCCCCTGTTCTTGCCGATAAAATCAGCCGTGAGATTGTAATCGCCCTGCTTATCGCCGCGGACATTCCAGTCTGCTGTCTTTACTTCCTGCGGTGCAAGATCGCCGAGTTCCTGTGTCTCATCGCCCTTTACAAGTGTAAGACCGTCGGGAACATTGAGCTTAGCTGTGCAATCGGTAAGAGTCTGTTTATCATTGTTTACGACAATGAGCTGAACATCATAAAATTCCTTGAGCCACTTGCTCTTGCCGTAGATAATCATGTACATCTCTTCTTCAACTTTTTCAGTACGAACACGTTCAACATAAGCTCCGATACCCGGAACATATGTCGGAGTGTTTGTCTGTGGGATAACAACACCTGTGTTTCCTGCAACGTTGATAACTACACGGTCGTGAACAGGAACACCGTCGCCGTCATACGATACAACCTTTTCGATAACAACGCCTGATGTATTGAAATCAGCTTCGATAGAATACTTGAAGCTGTTGAAATTGTCATCATCTTCAAGGTCGATACCTGCATCAATTACCTGCTGCTTAGTCATTGGAGTTACCTTGAGTTCGCCGTCTATCTTCAGACGAGTAGGCTCTCCGTCGGACAAGTCATCAGGTCTGTCTGATACCTTTTCCCATTCGCAAATGAACCACTTGTTGCCGCTTCCCGGTTCGTCGTTCCATCTGCCTGTTGTGTATGTATGGATACAATCCTCACGGCCGCCACTGTTATTTGGCTCACCTTTATTCCAGTTGAGGAATGACATAGGCTCACCTGTGATCCATGTGAAGTTTCCGTTTTCATCGCGTATGCCGCCGATCCAGCAATCGCCTACACTGCCTTCCCTGATAACATTATCTACCTGGATCTGTTCCTCAGGTGAAGTGATCGTTACCAGATGTCCGTTGAGGCTTCGGCAGTAAGCTTCCGCATCATACCATGACATTGATTCGTTGATAACTGCATACTTTCTGATGTCTGGAAGTATTAAAGTTGTTGTGGTCGTTGATGTAGTAGTATCGGTAGTTGTTTTGGAAGTAGCCTTAGTTGTAGTCTTAGTTGTGGCTTTAGTAGTTGCTTTAGTTGTAGCTTTAGTAGTTGTGGTGGTAGTTGTAGTTGTTGTAGTTGTGGTAGAAGAAGTCGTTGTAGCAGTAAGACCGTCATTCTCACAGATGAAGAATTTTTTGAGGTCAGTAACTGCATTGTTCCATCTTCCGTTACCATAATCCCAGTAGTACATCTCTATGCCCTTTTCATCATAGAGATTAGGCTCGCCTGCATTCCAGTTGGTATATGTCATAGGCTCGCCCGTTACCCAATGGAATTCACCGTCTTCTCCGCGAAGGCCACCTATCCAGAAGCTTATCTGCTCGCTTGTTCCCTTGATGAATTCGTTGAGTATATTCTGTTCCTCTTCCGAATTTACAGTAACAAGATGACCGTTGAGAACGTTATTACAGTAATCATTAGCCTCTTCCCATGTCATTTCCTGCTTAACAACAGTATAGTTTCCAGAAGGAGGAGCTACATAGTCCTCGTCAGAAACTACCTCGATACAGCCCTGCTGGATACCATGAGTGAACACCCATGCTTCCATAAGCTTGCCCTCTTCATCGCGTGCAGCATTTGAAAACATATCTTTAGCGGTTGCATTTTCACGGTACTCTATCTCTATCGGGAATTTATCGCCCGGCTGAACATCAGAAGGCAACTGAACGTCGAATGTAGCGCATATACCGTCTTTACCATAATCGCCATTAGCCATTGCAGCTAAAAATAAGCTGCTATTACTTATAAGACTATCCGATTTCGCCATCCCCTGCCATGCATCACCGTATTTAACAACACTATTACCATTTTTTACAATCGTAAGTCTTGGATCGCACTGAATGTGGAAGCCTGTACCTGAATACTTTCCATCAGCCCCTGAAACACTGAGTGTTACCTTGCGAACAGAATTGCTTCTTGCTTCAGTCAACGAAACACGTTCTCTGCTGAGCGCAAGTATTGGCTTAACGGCTGCCTTTGTAGGATCAAGACCTTTGGTATTGTATTCCATACCTGCCGCAGGACCTATCTGAACAACTGGAACTGCAGTTGTTGCCGTAGTAGTGGTAGTTGTTGGTGCAGGAGTTGTCTGAGTAGCAGTTGTAGTTGTTTCAGCAACAGGTTCCTTTGCTACCTCGATAAAGCCCTGTCGGATACCACGAGTAAATACCCATGCTTCCATAAGCCTGCCCTCTTCATCATGTGCAGTATTTGTAAACATGGACTGAGAGTTTGCTTTATTAGCGTAAGCTATCTCTATAGGGAATTTATCGCCGGACTGTACATCAGCAGGCAGCTGAAGGTCGAATGAAGCGTATATGCCATTTCCACCGCCATCGTTATTAGATGCTGTAGCAAACACTAAGCTGTTATCGCTTGCTTTATTGAAATAACTTGACATTCTGCTGCACGCATTGCCGAATTGAACTGTTTTTTGGTCATCTCCGACTAATGACAGCCTTGAATCCCACTGAACCATAAAGCTTGTAGCTGAATACTTTTTATCAGCACCAGAAACGGCAATTGTTACCCTGCGAACAGGATTGCTTCTTGCTTCATTTAACGTAACAGTTTCCTGGCTAACTGAAAGTGTCGGCTTAACAGTTGCCTTTGTTACAGCAAGTCCAGAGGTATTGTATTCCTGACCTGCCGCAGAACCTGCCGCAGTAGTTGCAGCGCCATCTCTAACATTCAAAGTGCAGTACGGCGGAACGATATTCTTGTCGTCTGAAACAGCACTGATAATGTGGCTGCCCGGCTCAGTGAACTTGACAGATACAACGCCGTTATCATTTGTAACAAAATCAGTTTCCTTGCCGTCTATGGTTATCTTAGCGCCTTTCAAAGGATTATACACCAAATTATACGCTGCATCAAATGATGCATATGAAATCTTGAGCTTCACCTGTGAATCAACGCGGATATCATCGCCACTTCTGAGGTCAAAGCAGGTGTAAGCATCAGAATACGCCTTCATATCACTGTAAACAAACGCATCTATGTAATCTCCGGTCTTGATCTCATAATCAAGGCTGCTTGCGAGCTCGTTATTTACATAATAGCCGTATCCGTACCCATTTTCAACTCCCCAGAGCTTCTTTATCGCACGTCCGTAATCATTCACTACCGACTCATAAGTATGCTCTGTACCGCCAAACTTGTCATGGGCGATAACAAGAGCATCATCAACGGTGAGCTTGCCATCATTATTTATATCCGTAACATGGATACTCTCCTGAACGAGACCTGCCTGCTTGTTATCATCAGTAATAGTAACATAGACATTAGCATCTATGTAAGGGAACGTAAGACCTTTCCCACCTGTTGCAAGCAGCGCGTAATGATTCAGGATAAGCGAAGCATCGCGTACAGTGATATTACCATCACCATCAACATCAGCAGCTTTAGCATCAACTTCATCAGACTGTATTTCTCCGACAACAATCTTCATTACAAGCGATGCATCTTTTGAATCAATCATACCGTCACGGTTTACATCGCCGTAAGTAACAGTAGCTGCCCCCTCCCACCACAGTGAATTGTTCGGTGTTACGCTGCTTGGAAGTGAAACATCAGCCGCTGTTGCACTCAACGGCATTGCCGACAGCATCTGACTACTTGCTATCGCAGATGCCGCAACAGCTGAAAGTACACGTTTGCTGAGCTTTTTGTGTTTGTTTTTCCACATAAAAAAAACCTCCTCTTTCTTGATCGTATGATTATGTCATAAACGATCTGAAACCTCTATGACATAATAATTATATCAATTTCCATAATAGAAATCAATATAATCTAAAAAAACCGCAAAAATTGTTAAATAAAACTTTCACGTCTGCTTTTCTTCATATTTTGCTTCTTTTTACTTAAAAGAAGTACCTTTCATATCAAAATAGCAACTTGAATATAGAGGTAATAGGCAAGCCATTCTGTGAGATCTATCAGTTTTCTTCCCAATTTCGCTATATACAAAGTTATTGTCAAATCTCACCAAGCAATTAATGGCAACGTGAAATAAGAATAATTTTCAAAAAATAGTAATATTCTGCACTTAAAAAGAATATTTACCTATTATTCAGCTTAAATCTTGCTGATCACCCAAAGCACGGTAATGCGTTGATAAAGGCTATTTCAAGCCATTTTTTCAGTAGTTCTCTGCCGCAACATTTGGTCAGCCAGCGTGTCAGTAACAATTTTTGACTTGTGTTTTATTTTGTTAATATATTACAATTAGTACAGAAAGAGAAACAAGCTCGAGCACTTTCGGATTACTTAACCAACTAATATCTAAAACTCAAAGGAGTGATCTAAGTGAAGCTAACAAAACTCAAAAAGATCATCAGCGGTACTGTTTCTGCTTTGATGATCGCGTCAAGCATTCCTTTTGTTGCTTCTGCCGCTGATCAGCGGACTACAGGCAACATAGGCGGCTACGACTATGAGATGTGGAACCAGGACTACAAAGGTACAGTATCAATGAACCCCGGTGCAGGCAACTTCACCTGTTCATGGAGCGGTATCGAGAACTTCCTTGCAAGAATGGGCAAGAATTTCGACAGCCAGAAGAAAAATTACAAGGATTTCGGAAACATCACACTGACTTATGACGTTGAATATACACCAAGAGGCAACTCCTATATGTGTGTATACGGCTGGACAAGAAATCCGCTCGTGGAGTACTATATCGTTGAAGGCTGGGGCGACTGGAGACCACCCGGAAACGAGGGAGAAAGAAAGGGTTCTGTTACCATCAACGGAAACACATATGATATCGCTAAGACAACGCGCTATAATCAGCCGTCTATAGATGGCTCGCAGACCTTCCCGCAGTACTGGAGCATTCGCCAGACAAGCGGCTCGGCTAACAATCAGACAAACTATATGAAGGGCACTGTTGATGTATCCAAGCACTTTGACGCATGGGCTGAAAAGGGTCTTGATATGTCAGGCTCTCTCTACGAAGTTTCCCTCAACATCGAGGGCTTCAGATCAAACGGCTCTGCAAACGTAAAGAGCATCACAGTTACAACAGGAGGAAGCTCAACAACTAACGAGCTGCCTCAGCAGAACAATGGCTGGAACAACTGGAATAATCAGCAGCCTCAGCAGAACAACGACTGGAACAGCTGGAATAATCAGCAGCCTCAGCAGAATAACGACTGGAACAACTGGAATAATCAGCAGCCTGCCAACACTCAGGATAAAGGTACTGCTATGGACAGCTCTGCTACCATGTCAGATGACTTCAGAAACGGCTCTTCAAAGCACTTTATCGCTTCAGACGGCTGGACAAACGGAGATCCATTCGACTGCGGCTGGTACAAAGCTCAGACAGGCTTCCAGAACGGTGCGCTGACACTTTCAATAGACAAGGACTACTCAGGCAAGTACAACTACGCAGGCGCTGAGTACAGATCAAACGACTTCTACCACTATGGATATTACGAGACCTCCATGCAGGCTATAAAGAATAAGGGCGTTGTTTCTTCGTTCTTCACCTACACAGGAGAATCCGACGGAAATCCATGGGACGAAATAGATATCGAGATACTCGGTAAGAACACAAATCAGGTTCAGTTCAATTACTATACCAACGGACAGGGCAAACATGAGAAGCTCTATGACCTCGGCTTCGATTCATCAGAGGCTTATCATACCTACGGCTTTGACTGGCAGCCTGACCACATCACATGGTATGTGGACGGCAAGCCTGTTTACACAGCTACCGAAAATATCCCAAAGACCGCAGGCAAGATCATGATGAACGCTTGGCCCGGCAAAGATGTTGACGACTGGCTCGACCGCTATGACGGAAAAACTCCGCTCACAGCACGTTATCAGTGGGTAACATACAAGAACAGCGGCAACTCAAATAATAACAATCAGCAGCCGCAGCAGAATAACGACTGGAACAACCAGTGGAATAATCAGCAGCCGCAGCAGAACAATGACTGGAACAACCAGTGGAATAATCAGCAGCCGCAGCAGAACAATGACTGGAACAACCAGTGGAACAATCAGCAGCCGCAGCAGAACAATGACTGGAACAACCAGTGGAATAATCAGCAGCCGCAGCAGAACAATGACTGGAACAACCAGTGGAATAATCAGCAGCCGCAGCAGAACAATGACTGGAACAACCAGTGGAATAATCAGCAGCCGCAGCAGAATAACGACTGGAACAACCAGTGGAATAATCAGCAGCCGCAGCAGAACAATGACTGGAACAACCAGTGGAACAATCAGCAGCCGCAGCAGAACAATGACTGGAACAACCAGTGGAACAATCAGCAGCCGCAGCAGAACAATGACTGGAACAACTGGAATTTTGACTGGACAAACAACGTAACTAAATGGGGCGACGCAAACAATGATAAGTCCGTTGACATGGGCGATACAGTTTCTATCATGCAGTCGCTTGCTAATCCAAACAATCACCAGCTGTCTGAGCAGGGTATGTGGAACGCAGACGTTTATCAGCCGGGCGGCGGTATAACAAACAGTGACGCTGCTTCACTCCAGAGCTATCTCCTCGGCTTCATTCCGAATCTTCCTGACCAGAACAACTGGAATCAGAGCGATGCATGGAATAACTGGAACAACCAGCAGCAGAACAACAACTGGAACAATAACAACCAGCAGCCGCAGCAGAACAATGACTGGAACAACCAGTGGAATAATCAGCAGAACAACAACTGGAACAACCAGCAGAATAATAATTCTGCTCCTATATCAGGCGGTCAGACATTCAGCGTCGGCAACGGTCAGAACAGATTTGCTAATGATAACGTTGACGGCTACAGCTACGAGATATGGCTTGACAATACAGGCGGAAGCGGTTCAATGACTCTCGGAAGCGGCGGAACATTCAGCACAGAATGGAGTGCTCAGGTCAATGCAGGTAACTTCCTCGCTCGCCGCGGCAGAAATTATGACGCTTCCAAAAAAGCAACTCAGTACGGTCCTATCGTAATGGACTATGCAGCTGACTATTCTGCAAGCTCACAGGGCAACTCTCGTCTTTGCGTTTACGGCTGGATGAAGGATCCTCTTGTAGAATACTACATCATCGAGGACTGGGTAAACTGGTGCCCATCAGCTCAGGGCGGCAGCAAGACCGTTACTATCGACGGAGCTGAATACGAGATATTCCAACTCGACCATACAGGTCCTACTATCCTCGGCGATACACGTACCTTCAAGCAGTATTTCAGCGTTCGCAAGTCTAAGAGAACATCAGGCACTATCACAGTATCCGACCACTTCAAGGCTTGGGCAGACGCAGGCTGGAACATCGGCAACCTCACAGAAGTTGCACTCAACGTTGAAGGCTGGGAGAGCAGCGGCAAGGCTAACGTTACAAAGCTCACTATCAGCGAAGGCAGCGGCGGAAACAACAACTCTCAGCCGCAGCAGAACAACCAGTGGAACAATCAGCAGCAGAATAACGGCTGGAACAATAATGCTCAGCCCGCTAACAACGGTCAGAGCAACAGCGGCAAGAAGCTCGTTGCTATCTCCTTCGATGACGGCGCAAGTGCAACAAGCAGACAGTCACCTGCATACAGGATAATGGACGCGCTCATAAAGAATAATATGTCCGCAACTTTCTTCTATGTAGGCGACTGGATCCGTTCAAACGAGCAGGTACAGTTCGCATATCAGAACGGTATGGAAGTTGCTAACCATACAAAGTCACACCAGTCACTTGGCTCGCTCGGTTCACAGCAGATACGCAGTGAGTGGGAGCAGTGCAACAGCAAGCTCAGAAGCATCATCGGTGCTGAACCTTCACACCTTATGAGACTTCCTTACCTTGACGGCGGCGGACAGGTAAAGTCTGCGCTCTATGATATCCCGCTCATATCATGCGGTATCGACACAAAGGACTGGGATAATGCGTCAAAGGATCAGATCGTAAATACCATCAAGCAGGCTGCTCAGAATGGTTCGCTCGAAGGCAAGATCGTACTCTGCCACGAGAACTATGAAACAACTGCTGCTGCTATGGAAGAAGTCCTCCCATGGCTCGCACAGAACGGATACGCTAACGTAACTATTTCTGAGATGTTCGCAGCAAAGGGCAAGACTCTTCAGGGCGGTCAGATCTACACACAGGCATAACGGAATACTATCCGCAAAAAGACAGACGAGCAAATTCGTCTGTCTTTTTATATATTATAATAGGAAGGAAGGACAAAAACGCCTGTCGCACACTCACTCTCCCGACTTTTAACCATTCCCTGTAATTCGCAGTCTGTCACATTTTTTATTCTCTTTTCACCTTAGATTTCGTTATAATGACAATGTGCAAAATGATTGACATATATAACTGATTGTGGTATACTTAAAAAAAACTTTTTTATATCTGATAACTTAGGGTATTTGTAAAAAAGGAAGTTATCAGATCGCGCAAAAATGGAGATATGTATTATGAAAGAAGCTTTAATTATCATCGACGTACAGAACGACTACTTTGAAGGCGGCGCTTGCGAACTTCATAAGGCTCGTGAAGCCGAAGCACACATCGCTGAACTTATTGAGGAGAGCCGCAAGATCGGAAGACATATCATTTATGTCAAACATATAAATCCCGACGACGACCAGTTCTTCAACGAGGGTACATACGGCTGTGAGATCTCAGACCGCATAAAGCCGCTCCCAACTGATACAGTTATCGTTAAATACTGCCCTAACAGCTTTCTCGGCACAGAGCTCAATGACTGCCTGCGCAGTCTTGGCGTTGAAAAGCTCATAGTATGCGGCATGATGACACATATGTGCGTCGATACAACAGTCCGTGCTGCCATGGATCACGGCTATGACGTCACTCTCGTAGCCAATGCCTGCGCAACTATGGATCTTGAGATAAATGGTGAGGTAATACCTGCCGAAATCGTCCAGAAGACGTACATAGCTTCTCTGGCAGGAATATTCGCAAAAATAGTCTGATATCTGCTGGATTTCTTCGCATAATAAGACTGAGAGCCATAGGCTCAAAAAGGAGGATGTTCCGTCATGAAGGTAGCTTTTTTCGACACTAAGCTTTATGATATGCCGTCTTTTGAAAAATTCGGCAAGGAAAATGATATATGCTTCAAATTCTATGAGACAAAGCTGAATGAGGACACCGCCGAGCTTGCAAAAGACTGTGAGGCTGCCTGCGTTTTCGTAAATGATACCGTCAACGCAGCCGTTATCGACAAACTTTGCGGTCTTGGTGTAAAGGTGCTGGCTCTGCGCTGTGCAGGCTATAATAACGTGGATATCAACTATGCAATGGGCAAACTCAGGGTCGTAAGCGTTCCCGCGTACTCCCCTTACGCTGTTGCCGAACACGCTATGGCACTCCTTCTCACATCTATACGCCGTATCCACAAGGGATATATCCGCACAAGGGACTTCAACTTCTCGCTGAACGGTCTCATCGGTTTCGACCTCCACGGCAAGACCGTGGGCGTTGTGGGAACAGGAAGGATCGGCAGAATATTCATCAATATATGCCGCGGCTTCGGTATGAACGTCATTGCATACGATAAATTCCCTGCAAAGGACAGCGATATAAAATATGTTGAGCTCGATGAGCTTTTCAGCCGCAGCGATATCATCTCATTCCACTGCCCTCTCACAGACGAGAGCTATCATATGATAGACGCTGATTCAGTGGAAAAGCTCAAAAAGGGCGTTGTCATTATAAATACTTCAAGAGGCGCTCTTATCGACGCAGAAGCTCTGCTCGAAGGAATAAAGGCACGTAAAATAGGCGCTGCTTGCCTCGATGTATACGAAGAAGAAGCAGACGTGTTCTTTCAGGATTTCTCGGGACATATCATCGCTGATGATACCCTCGCACGTCTTATCTCGATGCCCAACGTCATCGTAACTTCACACCAGGCTTTCCTCACCGAAGAAGCTCTCAGCAACATCGCTGAGACAACAGTAAACAATCTCATCGCCTGCCATAAGGGCGAGGAGTGCGCTAATGAATTACACATCTGAGGAGTTCGCCATGCTTAAAGGAAAAACCGTATTGCTCGGAGTCAGCGGCTCTATTGCCGTATACAAGATCTGCAACCTCGCACGTATGCTCACAAAGCTGGGAGCAGATGTTCACGTTGCAATGACCCCGAATTCACTTAACTTCGTTCACCCGCTGACTTTCGAGACCCTTACTCAGCACAAGTGCCTTATCGACACATTCGACCGCAATTTCGAGTACAGCGTTGAACACGTATCTATCGCTAAAAAGGCAGATGTTGTCATGATAGCGCCTGCCTCCGCAAATGTTATCGGCAAGATAGCAAACGGTATCGCGGACGATATGCTCACTACAACTGTCATGGCGTGTACCTGCAAGAAGATAATCGCTCCCGCCATGAACCATAATATGTTCCACAACCCTATCGTTCAGGACAACATCGAAAAGCTGAAAAAATTCGGCTACGAGATAGTTGAGCCTGTCCGCGGTATGCTCGCTAACCGTGATATCGGCGATGGAAAGCTCCCCGACGAGGAGACCCTGCTGGAGTACATCGTCCGTGAGGCTGCTTTCGAGAAAGACCTCGCAGGCAAACGTGTACTCGTTACCGCAGGCGCTACCCGTGAGAGCATTGACCCCGTTCGCTTTATCACAAACCATTCCAGCGGCAAAATGGGCTTCGCACTTGCAAGAGCTGCAATGCTCCGCGGTGCTGATGTAACTGTGGTAGCAGCTCATACCGATGTCGAGCCGCCAATGTTCGTGAATGTTGTTCCCGTTCAGTCTGCCGAGGATATGTTCAATGCAGTAAAGGAACGCCTCAGCGAGACTGATATCATCATAAAAGCTGCTGCTGTTGCGGATTATACTCCCGAAACTACTGCCGACAGCAAGATAAAGAAGTCCGATGACGATATGAGCATACCTTTGAAGCGCACTACCGATATCCTTAAATATATCGGTGAGAACCGCCGCGAAGGACAGGTTATCTGCGGCTTCTCAATGGAGACCGATAACGTTATCGAGAACTCACGCAAGAAGCTCACTAAGAAGAACTGCGACATGATTTGTGCAAACTCTCTCCGCAAGGCAGGTTCGGGCTTCGGTACTGACACCAATATCATCACCATGATAACCAAGGACGGCGATGAGGAGCTTGAACTTATGAGCAAATTCGATGCTGCAAATGTTATACTCACAAAACTGAAAGGACTATCAGAATAATAATGGAAGATAATAGTTTTTGGGGCGGATTTGCTTCAAAGATAAAAATATACCATATTGTAGCAACCTTTACGATCTCTGCGTTTGTATTAATTATATCTTTTGTGAGTTCTGAAAACGCACTGTCCAAAATAGAAAAATGCACTGCCAAAGTTAACGGTATTGTCACCCAAGTTGATAAAAAGACAGAGCATAAAACGAGAATAAGCAATGGTAAAAGAATACACTATACCAAAACAATTACCATTGCTTACATATCGGTCGAAACAGACAATGTATTTACCATAGAATCTATTTCAAAATATACTACTGAATTTACCAAGGGAGAAATAGTGACTATTCACTACGATCCCAACAACCCGAACAGCTACTACATCAATGATGATGCTGAAGAACATGAGGGATTTGCTGTATATGGCATATTTTTCTTTATATTAGGATCTGTACTTACCATATTATATCGAGTCAACAAAAGGCAGCAGGACTTTTACTACTGATAAACAGCAAAAGAGCGCACAGTGTGCGCTCTTTTTATTTCTCCTGTCAGATCATGTGGAAACATTTGAATAGTATGCAAGTATCTTCGATGCGTCATTTGCGTTGACCTCTCCGTCCATGTCAATATCAGCTGCCGCAAGCTGCTCAGCGCTGAGCTCGTCCTCCTGATCTGTCGAAACAAGAGCATAGTGCGCTAAGACCTTCGATGCGTCAACAGAATCCACCCTATTGTCACTGTTAACATCACCGCGGATAGCTCCATTTTCCAGCAAAGGCGAAGCAAGTCCGTTCAGAGTGAACACCACTCTCACCGACTCAGCCGCACTGAATCCAGCTGTATCCCCTTTCCTCAGCAGAACTTCCGAATTCAGGATATTTCCATTGTGCGAGCCGTAGTCTGAAGCACGGTACACAGGCGCTTCTGCAATATCGCCCTCATACTTCACACCGTCCAGCCATATCTCCTCGACTGCCATGCCGAATTTATCCTTGACGCCAAGATCGAACGGCTCGTAATTGTCTACAAGAAGGCTTATGTCTGCCGCACTGATATAGTCTGTATACCCACTTATATCCCATGTAACATCATATCTTCCGTCTGCTGTAATGCAATCGCCCTTTATCTGTCTGTAATAGCTGTTTGTCTTGAGTGCCAGATAAGATGCGCCTATTGCGGTAACTGATTTCTGCTCAACGACGTTGATCTCAATAGTATCCTCTTTGACTGCGCCCGAAAGGTAATTGGTGTGTCGTACAGTGATATTAGTTTTTCCTACAGCTGCACCCTCGGCACATCTGATAGTTATTGTATTGTAATCGTTGTTTTTAAGCTGCGGCTCTTTCATATAGTCGGGCTCTACAGTGATACTCGGATCATCAGGTATGAATGTCATCGTGCCGATCTGTGATACCCAGAGCACAACATCTACAGAACCGCCCGGGACTACCTCGATATCGCCGCTTTTCACACTGAAACTGCCCGGGATCACAGGAATATCAAAAGCATTTGCGTATGAACTTATGTAAGGCAAAGATGTCACTCCCATTGAAAGGGAAAGAAAAGCTGACAATAACTTAGTATTTTTCATAATGATACCTCCTTCAAGGTAAAGACCGCCTCGCGGTACACACCTCAATGTACACGCAAAGCATTGTTTATTGCCTTCACTTATTAGACGTTCTTCACTGACACTTCTCTCATACTCCCTCTATATTATATATATATCCATATCAAATCCATATATCAATATATAGTCAATAAAAAACTCGGGAACATATAGACGGGTACTAATAAAGAAGTTTTATTACTTTGAAGATAAGGTTGCGTAACCAAGCGGTTACGCAGCCTTTCTCTTTTTGTCGTACTTCATACTGTCAGCAACGGCAGTAGCTACGGCAACGTCAAAACGATAATGAATCTCGATCTGCTGAGTGCGATGACCACTGCTTTTATCAGGGGCGTGAATGACGATCTTCTCGATAAGCTCCTGCATGATCTCAGGGGTAAGCTCCGTGATATGCCCATACTTCCGTACAGCCTGAATGAAGGCATTCACATCGGCTGACTTCTGCTCCGCTGTTTCAATGTAGGCGGTCAGCTCGGCAACACTTATCCGCAACTTCTTCTGTTCGTCCTCATAACCTGCCGACATCATAGCAAAACGCTCATCGGAAATCTTCCCCGAAACATTATCCTCATAGAGCCTTGTGAACAGCCTGTCCAGTTCTGCAATGCGCTTATCCGCTTCTTTCAATTTCTTCTTGGACTTGGTAAGCTCAGAGGACTGCTTCTGAACGGAGTTGTCCATAGCTGCCTGAATAAATTCGTCCTCATTCTCTTTGACGAAGGAAATCATCTTGTTCAGTTCACCGAGTATGATCTCTTTCAGCACGATTGTCCTGATAAAGTGAATTGTACAACCGTTCTTGTCTTTTGCATAGGTACCGCATTTCAAATGCTCCTGGTCGGCAGTCATGGTTGTCGCACGGCAGAGATACAACTTCTTTCCGCAGTCGGCACAGTAACAGATGCCTGAAAACGGATTAACTTCTTCGTGCTTTGTCGGACGGCGTTTATTCTTGCGAAGCTCCTGCACCAAGTCAAACTCCTGCTGCGTGATGATAGGCTCATGGGTATTCTCAAAGATAAGCCAGTCCTCTTTCGGGTTATCCACACGCTTCTTGTTTTTGTAAGATTTCACATGAGTACGAAAATTCACAGTATGACCTGCGTATTCGGGCTTTTCAAGGATGCCCGAAATAGTTTCCATTCCCCAGCGATTGAGGTTGGCATTCTTATGACCGTTATCCCTTCCCTGCGACAATGCGTAAGCCGTTGGTGTAGGGATTCCTTCTTCCGTCAAAATGCGTGCTATCTGCGCTGGACCGTATCCGTCAATACAAAGGCGGAAGATTTTCCGAACTACCTCTGCGGCATCTTCGTCGATCACCCACAGGTTTTTATCCGTTTCCGAGCGTTTATACCCGTAGATCGGATTGGAAAGATGCTTGCCTGACTGACCTTTCGCCTTGAAAACGGCTCTGATCTTCTTCGACGTATCCCTTGCGTACCAGTCATTAAAAATGTTCTTGAAAGCCATCAGCTCGTTCTCGGATTTGAATGTATCCACGCCGTCATTGATCGCAATGTAGCGGACATCATAATCAGGGAATATAATCTCGATGTATTCGCCTGTTTTCAGATAGTCACGCCCTAAACGGCTCAAATCCTTAGTAATCACTGTTGCGACCTTGCCAGCCTCTACATCTGCCATCATAGCCTTGAAGCCTTCACGGTCGAAGGTCGTACCTGAAACACCGTCATCAACATAATAGACAGGATTACCAAAGCCGTTTTCATCGGCGTACTTTTTGAGGATTGCCTTCTGATTGGTGATGCTGTTGCTCTCACCCTGTAACATATCGTCCTGGCTCAGACGACAATACAATGCTGTGATCTTGTCTGTCATAATAAACCTCTCTTTCCGACAGATACAGCAAGCTATGTTATCATTATAGCGCGCATCGGAAAATGATTCAATGCGCCGATATTCCAAAGTTACACAGCCTGCTTCTCAGGTTCTTGTCCGGATTCACCGAGGAGTTTTTCGCTCTCACGGATGATAAGCCTTTTCATGATTTCCGAAAGGCTTTCCTTTGAAGCAGAGTTGAACACGGTGGTCACCGTGTAAACAGTATGCCCGATCTTGTATTCGGACGTTGCGTTAAAAGTTGTCTCTGCCTTTTCTACGGCAGTAGTGTTGTTGTTCATAGCGATCTTTCCTTTGCATTTATATCTCTAAGCATTGGTGAGGGCATCGCTTTATCTATCTTACCCTCTATGCAGTCACAAGGTCGGTATTTCTTCCTTTCAGCCGACCGAGTATTTTGCGACTATAACAATTATAGCGCGCACTGATACTAAAAGTCCAGATTCATTGCGCATGAACTTTGGGTTGGATTTTAGTTTTCCCCAGTGCAATTTATACTGGAAATATGAAAAAAGCACCAAGTTCATAACACTTGATGCTTGAATAGTTTTTTATAATGCGTTCTCCAGTTTCAGCAGCTCGATCTTTTTATCAAGACCTCCTTCGTATCCAGTCAGGCTGCCGTCTGCTCCGACTACTCTGTGACA
Source organism: Ruminococcus sp. (assembly GCF_024691275.1). GTDB lineage: Bacteria > Bacillota > Clostridia > Oscillospirales > Ruminococcaceae > Ruminococcus. Next base: position 33,716 of record NZ_JAILNU010000039.1, read on the forward strand.
CGGGACAATGATCAAAATGGGATTATGACCAACAGCGCCGCCAACTGCCTGGGCTGACATTCGCTCAATGCCTTTCTGCTCTGCGATGATATTTGCGATCTCGCCGTAGGTCATGGTCTGCCCGTATGGTATCGAAAGCAGTATCTCATAAACCGCCTTGCGGAACGGAGTTGTGTTCAGATGTATATGTGGAGTGAAGTTTGGAACTTTGCCGCTGAAATATGTATCAAGCCAATTAATAGTCTGCGTGAATATCGGCAGCTTTGCTTTGGTGCTTTCAGATATGAGCTTATGGGGGAAGTTTTTCTGTCCGTCGAACCATAAGCCGGTGATTGATTCGCCGTTACTGGTGAGGGTTATGCTGCCGAGCTGAGAAATATAATGATGTTTGAAAACCATATTCTTATGAATTCCTTAGTTCTGTCTTATTACACGTTATAACTGCAAATATCAGGAAGAACACCATTTAACTGATAATCATGAAAAATCATCCTGCACAGACTAACAGCTATATAATCAAAGCCTTGAAGTGTCTTCCATGTATTCTTACTGTTTTCAATCTGTAATTGTCCTTGTTCTATCATTGCGGAAATATCAATGTTTTTAAGAATTCGTTTTACAATAAGTTTCTTTCTGCCGCTTGGCATTCTTTTCATCTTCTCATGTATCTCAGGTTCAATTAAACAAGACTTGTTGATGGTAATAGTGCCGTCATAGATCCTATCAGGATTTCTGAATTGTTCTTCGTTCAGATTATAAGAAGAATAGGAATAAATAACCATATTCTCATCTTCAAGTTCTTTTTTGCAAGTACCCCCGTATCCTAAACTCATGATCTCACTCCCTGCCATGACATTTTTGCTTGATGTTAGAATTATTATATAGCATAGTTTTGAAAAAGTCAACGACATATCACTTGATATAAAGAAAAATATCGCTGAAAAAGTCTCAGCTGCGACCTCTCTACACAAGAGCGAAAGCTTTTCCAGCAAGCTCGGTATCCCCGCATTACAATTTTGGAAAATTGAATGCTGTGATACATAGCTTGACAGGAGCTTTGCCCCTATGACCCCAACTGAGAAATTATACAAGAACTTATGCTATCCCTTGAACCACAAGTGAGCAAAAATACCGAGCCTGATGGCTCGGAAACAGAGATGCCACAAAGGAGCATAATTCAACCTCAGCAAGCACGGCAATTCGTTCCCACGGAAACCCGTGATAACGCCTCGCATTGCTTGCTGAGGGATGCTCCCCCAAGCCCCCGAATCATGAAACAAACAACTTGAAAACTGAATGCTAAAAAAGAGAGAAAAAACCAATCCAGCAAGCACGGTATATCGTTCCCACAAGTTTCGTGAGAAACGACATACAATGCTTGCTGAGGGATGCCCCCAATCCCCCGAATCTGAGCTGAGAAAAATGCATCGAAAAGACCACTCTACGGAGCGTGGATTGACGTGACTTCCGCACTGATTTATAATAAAAATATCAGAAGAAAAACTGATAGACGGAAGGAGAAAAATCACTATGAAAATACTTGTTCTGAACGGCAGTCCCAAGCGTGAGAAAAGCGACACTATGCACATCACACGAGCGTTCCTTGACGGCATGAAAGAAGCCGCTCCACAGGAGGTTCACATCGTCAATATTATCGACAAGCATATCGAATATTGCACAGGCTGTTTTATCTGCAAGCGCAACGGTGGTGAGTGTATCCATAATGATGATATGAGAGAGCTTCTCGGCGAAGTTCTGGAGAGCGATCTTTTGCTGTTCAGCTATCCGCTTTACTGCTACGGAATGCCTGCGCCCATGAAGGCTTTTGCAGACCGCACAATGCCGCTTTCAAGTATGACGATGAAGAAGCAGGGCGACAGGTATGTTCACATCGGACAGGCGGACTTTTCACACCTAAAATACATGATGATATGCGGCTGCGGATTTCCAAACAGCAAGCAGAACTTTGAGCCTGCGGTGATGCAGTTCAAGCTGATGTTTCCGAATGATCATACTATCATTACCGTTCCCGAAAGTCCGATGTTCAATGCTCCCGAAGCGGCAGAGGTGACTATGCCGAGACTGGAGCTTGTAAAGCAGGCAGGAAAGCAGTATGCGGAGACAGGAAAAATTGATGATGATCTGCTTACGGAGATATGCTCGCCGATGATACCGGAAGATGTGTATGCGAGCATCTGCAATGGGGAAATAAAGGTATAAAATCAAGGCGCAGATGTTGGTTATCTGCGCCTTGATTCTATAATATAGTGATTTTAATTAGATATCATCCAAATTATACCCTATTCCTTTCAGATAAGAGTATAAATCACCTACCCTATCAAGATAATCATAGTGAGAATCAAGTGCTTGTGGAAGATCATCGTCAGGGTAGAGCTTTAACAGCTTATGCAACTTCCATCCGTCACCATACTTGTCAGTGAGTGCAATAAACATTACTTGAGCTGGCATATCAAGGGCTTCATATAAAATCTTTTTTTCGTCACTGACTTTGAAATTAGTCAAACGATCATAGAAATAGTTCAGCAGCTCATCTTCTTTGTTGTGTTTATGAAATTCATCAAGCTCACATTCGATATCATAGTAGCCATATTTATCTTCCAGTATTCTAAATACTTCATAGAGCGTCAAAGATGACAGATCATTTTCGATATTACCCTCGCTGTTAAGTTTAAATGTGAACCGAAAAACTAATTCTCTGTGCGCTCCTATTGAAACATACCTGCACTTATCAAATATCTCCTTAAAAGCTTCAAATCGTTCATTTGTCAAAGTGTTTGGTATTGCAGCAAGTTCCTGATGAACTACCCAATCTGCAAAAGCTTCAACTGCTTCATTCGCATATCCCTGTTCGTCATAGAAGGAATCAATACCGCAACCTATTTCAAGGATTCCTTCCGAAGAAAGTCTGTTGATACACAGTTCCCCGATATGATCATTATTTTTGAGATCAATCATCCATATCGTATAGTTATCCCATTGTTCTGAATGTTTAAGAGCATCGTTCAATATTTGACTGTATGCCAATTTACAGTTGCCAACAGTCTGTGTTTCGATAAACTCCTTCATCTGCTCTTGTGAGGCAGGATAAATCTTTAATCGTTCTGTTTCAATCATAGTATCCTCCTGACACACTCTTTGTTAAGCATATCATAGCATAAATACCCGAAAAAGTCAATCTGTGTAACAGCGCAATGCACTGGGGAAAATCCACATTTTGCTGCGCCTTTCACAAGAATTATTACAATCATTCCGATATGCTGGACTCCGGTAGTTTTATCGGATATAATGGATTCACAATAAAACTTATGGAGGTATACAGCTATGTTGAAAACACCTGAATTGGCGATGTCAAGAACAAACGAAGTCACCACCGTATGCAACGGTAAGAAAGAGGTCTGGGACGATTATGAAGAAGCAAAGGCATACTTTCTTGAACTCATGATGTCCACGGACGGCGAGGAGCATGACCGAGCAGAATGTGTATATATTCAGCTTATGCACGGGCTTGATGAGTGTTCGGACGATGATTGAAAGGAGTGGACTATGTTGAACAAGATCATGATGTCAGGCAGGCTTCTGACTGAGCCTGCTGTTACCACCAAGGACGACCTCCGATACTGCAAATTCAGTATCGCCGTTGACCAGCCTAAACAGAAAGGCATTGATGCTGTCGAGACAGACACGTTCACCTGTCTTGCCTTTGATGACAATGCAAATGCCGTGAGCTTTCTTTATTCCAAAGGCGGTACGATCACCTTTGTGGGTTCGCTCAGGAACGCTCCCGATAATACGGCAGTCATCATTGTAGAAGAACTGCACTTTCAGAACAGGTTTGCTGTTAAGGTAGACGTTAATTCGGAGCAGATTTTCTGACAGTGCAGGCGTTATGCTTTCAGGCGAACGGAAATGGTCTGTAATGGCTTTCGGATATGGTTTCCGTTCTGTTATCCATAAATATGAAACAAGGCTCTCAGAGTGGTTCTGGGAGCCTTATCTTTTTATGAAGCTCTCTGCAAGATAGTATAGAGCTTTTTTCACATATTCGGCGCGCAAGTAGCGCAATACTGGCGCGCGTATCACATTGATTCGGCGCAGTACCATTCTATAATTACAATAGCCAATTTCTCAAAACAGATACTTTAACGAAATCCGCTATTATGGCAGGTATCGCCGCTAAATGACATACTATCCCATATTGAAATTATACAGTATTTTTAGAGGATTTTCAAGTATCGAGCCGAAAATTGGCAGTTTGTATACAACAGGGGCAACGCAGATGTGCAGATTGCTCATCTGTGAGCGTATGGAGGGTTACTGAATGGAAAATGCAGGTATTTGTATTACAATGCGTAAAGACGGACGATACATGGGAAAGTTCGTCACTGGATACGGAGATGATCACAAGGCTCAGTATCAGTATGTCTACGGAAAGACCTACGAAGAAGCAGAAAACAAGGCTTTGATTGGGCATGAAATAGCGTCTCGCTTTCTGTCGGGCAGATATATTACTGTCAGCAATGTGTATGTGGAATGGCTGAATGCCGTGGTTAACCGTGTCAAGGAATCAACACTTGCCAACTACAAAAACAAGTTTGAAAAGCATATTCTCCCCGAATTCAGGGATGTGCCGTGTGCAGACCTGACCACAGGCAGGATAAATGCCTTCATAAACAAAAAGCTCGCAGACGGGTTATCTGCAAGCTATGTTCGTGATATATTTACTGTTTTCAAAACGATGCTGAAATATGCACAGGAAGAATACGGATTCAGGCTGTCGCTGAAAACGTCACTCTCCCAAAAGCCGAAAAGAAACAGGTAGAGAGAATCAGCGATGAACAGCAGAAAAAGCTTGTTTCGTATCTGAAAGCGAATATGTCGCTGACTGCTTTCGGTATCCTGCTGTCGCTGTTTATGGGACTGCGTATCGGTGAACTGTGTGGCTTGAAATGGGAAGATGTGGACTTTAAGCATAAGACGCTGTATATCAGGAGAACGGTTCAGCGTATCAGCTCCTCTAACGGCGACAGAAAAACAAAGGTCGTTATCTCCGCTCCGAAGTCGGCGACATCGTTCAGAGAGATCGCTATCCCCGATACGCTCATGAAGTATTTTGAAATGTTCCGAGATGAAGCTGATCATTTCATTTTATCGGGAACGGATAAGCCAATCGAGCCTCGCACTATGCAGTATCGTTACAAGAAGATACTGCGGTCTGCCGATGTTGGTAATCATAATTATCACAAGCTCCGCCACACTTTTGCGACCAATTCCGCAGAGAAAGGCTTTAATGTGAAGGCTCTGTCTACCGTTCTCGGTCACAGCAACGTCACCCTGACACTAAACCGATATATTCACCCCGACCACACCTATGAACGCAGGCTGATGAATATGTGTATGCAGTTGTAAATTGTTGTCAGAACAGTATCTTGAAAATTGAATAATTGCGGTTTTACGCTGTTTTATGGGTCTTATCCTGAATGTATCTGTTTTGAGAAATCTCCCCGATACTCTACATAGTATAACACCGCAATATAAAGGTATACACCGCTGAAAGCATCTGATCCCTATTACGCAACAGTCAGGGGGATTGTAATGGCACACGATACTTTATATATAGTTGACAACAGCAGCGACAAGGCTTCGGTCAAGAATTATCTTTCCGAATGGTGTTCGATTTCCAAGCAGATGGACATCGCAACAGGATACTTTGAGATCGGCGGTCTGCTTACTTTAGGAGAAGACTGGCAGAAACTTGATAAAATACGCATTATCCTCGGCAACGAAGTAACTAAGCGCACCAAAGATGTTATCGAAGAAGTCGCACAGACTATGATAGAGCGTTTCCGTACCAGTATGGAGCGTGAGCAGGAAAAGAATGAGTTCCTGATAGGCGTCCCTGCTATCATCAAAGCTATGAAAGCCGGAAAGATCGATTGCCGTGTATATGACAGCAATAAGTTTCACGCTAAGGCATATATCACATATTTCCGTGATGAATATAGAGATCAGTTCATATCGGCTATGAATATTCCTTCGGGATACGCACTGGTCGGTTCGAGCAATTTTACAAAGGCAGGACTGACTCAGAATATCGAGCTGAATGTTCAGGTAAAAGATGAAGTCGAACAGCTTCAGAAGTGGTTTGATGAGCATTGGCAGAACGGCACGGATATTACCGAGGCTGTATTGAAGGTCATGGAGATGCACTGTCGTGAGTTCAGCCCTTATGATATTTATCTGCGCTCCATGTATGAGTATTTCAAGAGCCATGAAGAGACCGTATCCGAATGGGAAGAAAATGAATCGGTCGTATATAAAGGACTGTCGCAGTATCAGAAGGACGGCTACAACAGCCTTATTCAGATAGCAGAGCGTTACTCCGGCGCCTTTCTTTGTGACGGCGTAGGTCTGGGCAAAACTTTTGTCGGCATGATGCTGATAGAGCGTTTCGTAAAGAAGGAGCGTAAGAATGTCGTGCTTATCGTTCCTGCGTCTGCAAGGGTATCTGTATGGGAAGTAACTATAAAAAGGCTTATTTCTGAGATACTTGAAGGATTCTATCCGTTCAAAATCATCAATCATACTGACCTGCTGCTTGATAAAAATCAGAACCTTATGAATCAGATTGCACAGCAGGCAGAGATCATTATCATAGATGAAGCTCATCATTTCCGCAACCGCTCCTCTAACAGATACAGAAAGCTGTTTGACATGATGCAGGCTGGCTGTAAAAAGCAGATGTTTATGCTTACAGCCACACCTATAAATAATAGTTTCCTTGACTTACAGCACCTTATCGAGCTTTTTACGCACAGGCAGGAGGACTATTTTTCTTCCGCACCGCTGGGCATACACAGCCTTGCAGGACATTTCAAGAAGATGGAAAAGCAGCTCGATCAGGTATCGGGTACTGCGATAAGTGATTCTCTTGATATATCCGGAGATATTATCCGTGCAGATAAACTTGTGACCGAGCTTGTTGTACAGCGAAGCCGTGCTTATGTCAAGCGCAGCCTGCTGAATGAACAGGGCAACAGCGTTTTATTCTCCAACAGAATGCCGCCTACCGTAGCGAACTACTCTCTTGAAAAATCATACGGCAGGCTGATAAAAGACTTCAAGGAATCCTTTGACCGTAAAGATAAGAACTGAAGGACGATAACCATTCTGTCCCTTGCTATATATTCACCGTACAGCGATGATTATTTCATCGGGGACAAGTCCAAGATGGACGAGATGGTAACAGGTCGTCAGCAGCAGGTAGTAAACCTTATCCGTATATTGTTGCTGAAACGCTTTGAAAGCTCTATCGAAGCCTTTAAGGAGACTTGTATCAAAATCTATATTCGCCTGAATAAGTTCCTGAATGACTATAAGGACGTTAATGCCAGCAGCAAGCGCCGTGTAGAGCGTAAACAGGCAGAGCAGGAAGAAATACTGCGGTATGCGGAAGAATATGCCGCTCTGAATCAGACCTCTATTGAAGATATTGAGGACAGCCTGCCCGATTATGTATGGAATACGCAGGAGACCTTTGATGTCAATGATTTTGACATAAACGCCCTGCTTGTTGATACCATGATGGATATGGACACGCTTTCCAAATTCATCGAAGATATGATGGAATTCAAGCCCGAAAACGATGATAAGATACGGGAGCTAAAGCGTATCCTGCATGAAGATACACGCATTCAGAACAAGAAAGTCATCATCTTCACCGAGTACAGGGCAACAGCACAGTATATCTATCGTGAACTGCAAAAGGCAGGATTCACAGATATGTTTGAGATCGACGGTCAGACTTCCGGAGACCGACATGAAATGATACAGCGTTTTGCCCCGTATTATAACGGCTGTTCATCGGCTGAGGTAACAGACGAGATACAGATACTCATAGCTACCGATGTTCTCGCAGAAGGCTTGAACTTGCAGGATTCATCGTGCCTTATCAACTACGAACTGCACTGGAACCCCGTAAGACTTATGCAGAGGATAGGTCGTATCGACCGCCGCCGTGATGCCGATACCGAAGCCCGCCTGCTTGCAGATCACCCTGAACTGAACGCAGACCGTGATAATGCATATTATTGGAACTTCCTGCCTCCGCAGGAGTTGGAACAGCTATTATCGCTGTATAAGACCGTATCAAAGAAAACGCTCCGTATTTCCAAGACATTCGGTATAGAGGGCGAAAAGCTCCTCACACCCGATGATGAATACGAAGCATTGAAAGAGTTCAATTCACATTATGAGGGCAGCACTTCCGCAGAGGAGGAGATCGCCCTTGCATATCAGCAGTTGTTAGCGGATAATCCCGACTATCTTGAACAGGTCAAGGAACTGCCGAGGAAGATGTACAGCGGTAAAGTGGCTTCTACCCGAAAAGGATACTTCTTCTGTTATGAACTGCCTACCAAGAGAGCCGACGGCACATGGTCGGACGGTGACGGCATTTACCGCTGGTATGTTGTTGATCCCGAGACCAAGCAGGTCACGGAAGATATATACGAGATATGGAATGCCGTTAAATGTGAGCGTGACGAGAGCAGAGCCTTTAACGCAAACGAGGAGCAGTTCTCCGAGATACGCAAAGTGATAGAAAACTACATCAAGAAAAAATATCTGAAAGCGATACAGGCGCCTATGGGCAAAAAAGTCAAGCTGGTCACATGGCTTCAGATGTTATAAGGGGTACAGGCTATGGATATCAGAAATATAAAAAGCATTGATGATCTTATCATATACTTCACCGAGGAACTGAATTGGAATATCGACCTTGACGATTTTGATGAGATCGACGATATTACATACGATTTTGACGCTGCCGATATCGGGCTGAAAGAAGAAGCGTTTGCAAAAATATCATCGTTACGGCAGTTGCAGCCGCTCTGCGATGAGCAGAAATGGGGCATATTCTGCGTAGAGTTCGACAGCAACAAGTTTGAAGTGTCGGCACTCTGAAAGATACTGTCGGGACTTATCCCAAAGAGAAGAAACGCCGCAGATCACGCTGTATGGGCGCAGAAAGACCTGCTGTTCCTTTGTTTCTGGGGGACGGATAATAACCGCACCATCGGCATTGCTCACTTCGAGGACAAGGACGCAGGACTTCCGCAGATAAAGATGATCTCATGTGCGCCTGCGGTTGAAGATTTCACGCAGATACGCAATTTTGAGGAGCGAATCGGTCACTTATCATGGGTAAAGAACGAAGCAGATACCGAAGCATGGTATCTGCAGTGGTCGTCTGCATTTGTAACGGCATATCATCAGGTTATCAGGGACTCTGCATCGCTTACAGTCAAACTGGCGGCGGAGGCTCAGGCTATCCGTGACCGTATCCTCGATATATACGCTGTTGAAAACAAAGAGGGCTATGTACACAAGCTGTTTTCTGACTTCAAGGACAACCTTATCCATGATATGACAAAACAGCAGTTTGCCGATATGTACGCTCAGACCGTTGTTTACGGCTTGTTCTCGGCAAGGTGTATGGATAAGACGCAGGGTGATTTCGATGTGCAGGAAGCTATCAAGTGTATTCCGAATACAAACCCGTTCCTGAAAAGGCTCATGGAAGAATGCCTGGGCGAAGGCAGTGAGCGTCACCTGACCTTTGATGAGCTGGAAGTTGCGAATGTTGTGGAGATACTCACGCACACCAATACCGACCTTATTATGTATGCTAAAATAAAACTGAGCCAGTTAGCCTCAAAATGATAATAAAAAAATGAGCCACTAAAATAAAAATCCTGTATAATAAGAGAAAGAGCTTGTGTACAGGAGGAACAAGGAGTGGCAATAGCAATGGAGATC
>NZ_JAILNU010000045.1 GCF_024691275.1 Ruminococcus sp.
AGATACAATAAGCGTCTGACACAGGAAAAAGAAGTGTTTGAGGCTTTCTGGTCATGGGCAGAAAAAATATATCCGACAGTACTTTCAAAGACGCAGCTTGGAAAGGCATTTGATTATGCTTTCAAGCGCAGAGAATATCTCGGTAATTATTTTGAGAATGGCAACTGCGCCATCTCAAATAACATAGCCGAAAATGCTATCAGACCATTTACAGTTGGCAGAAAGAACTGGCTGTTCAGTGATACTCCCAAAGGAGCTAAAGCAAGTGCCGATGTCTACAGCATAGTAGAAACTGCCAAAGCAAACGGACTTGATGTTTTCAAGTATTTTGAGTTGCTTCTCACTGTACTGCCAAGTATGGCCTTCCTGACAAATCCGGATATACTTGAAGAGCTTCTGCCCTGGAATGAATCTGTGCAGAAAATTTGTAAAGCAATATGAGTAATCCCCGAGCCACAGCTCGGTGATCTACCATTTAAAGGTGGTATGTTATTGAGCGGTTACGATATTTTTGTATCTTATGGAAAGCGGTTTATTTGACGCTTACGGACGTATTCCTTCCAAAAGGAATCTGATGTATAATAAAGTCTAAGCGAGTCCATAGAATAAATTATGAATAACAACAGAACAATGCAGGAAATGAACGAGCAGTACAAGGACTGTCCCGTTCAGGTCAACACCTATGAGGTGGACGGTCGCACTTACAGAGTGCATAGCCATTTCATCGGTGATCGTGACATAAACGATGTAATGTATCGGTACGCTGAGGACAGGGCGATGAGTGAAATGCTCGGTATCGTCCCTAAAACAGCTTAAAACTTTTTCTCAAAAGCTATTGCCTTTTCCGCAAAGGCGCGCTATAATAGTCTTAGCGGTAAAAGGTCGCTTTGGGAGAAAGGAGTTGTTATGTTACCAAAGCAGACCAATTACAATGTGGGAATGTACCTCCGCCTGTCCCGTGATGATGAGCGTTCGGGTGAATCCCTTTCGATAGAAAACCAGAGAAAAGTCCTGACTTCCTACATCAAAGAACAGGGCTGGACTCTGTACGATGAGTATGTGGATGACGGAATCTCAGGCGTGACTTTTGATCGCCCAGGTGTGCAGAGGATGCTCGAAGATGCAAAGGCAGGAGAGATACACCGGATACTCTGTAAGGATATGAGTCGTTTCGGTCGTAATTACATCATGGTGGGGCAATATGTAGACTACATTTTTCCAATGTATAATATCCGCTTTATTGCTCTTACGGACAACATTGATACAGCTAATTCAGACAGTGCAAGTATGGATATGCTCCCGATCATGAATGTTTTTAATGAATGGCACGCCGCAAATACTTCCAAAAAAGTTCGTGCAGTCATTGAGGCAGGAGCAAAGGCAGGCAAGTACAAAACCACCTCGGCAGCCTACGGTTATATCAAGGGCGATAATGAAAAATGTACGCCTATGATCGATCCCGAAACTGCTCCTATCATTGAGCGTATCTTCAAGATGAGGGCGGCAGGCTACAACATTACAAAAATATGCAGAGTGCTGAACGATGAGGGTATTCCTTCGCCATCCGTGTACAGGTATCAGAAGCTCGGCAAGACCGATCCAAAATACTCACATCATCTGTGGAGCAACAACACGGTCAAGAGTATTCTGCATAACCCTATCTACATCGGCAACCTCGCACTGCTCCGCCGTACAACCGTGAGTTACAAAAACCACAAGGTCATCAACAAGGATGAATCCGACTGGATAATTATGGAGCATAATCATGAGCCCATTATCTCTCAGGAGTTATGGGATAAAGTATGCGAAATTGACGCATCGGTAAACCATGGCAAGAACACAAAAACAGGTGTTGTAAAACCACTTTCGGGACTTTGCTACTGTGATACCTGCGGAACAAAAATGAAGCAGACAGCAACTGCTAACAGTAAACGTCCTGTCGGCTATGTATGCACCTTGTACGGTAATTTCGGCAAGTCACACTGCACTTCACACTACATCACGCAGAAAGCTCTTGAAAAAGTTGTGCTTGAAGATATTCAGCGACAGATTGACTTTGTGACGAATGACAGCAAGGCGAGAGAAAAGAATCTTGCAAGAAAACGTAAGAAGGAAGAGGCTGAGGAACATTCCAATAAGAAACGCTATCAGGAAGTCAGAAAGCGTTTCGAAGAACTTGACGGACTTATCCAGAGCGTTTATGAGGACAAGTTTAGCGGTAAAATTCCCGAAGATGTTTGTATTCGCCTTATCGAAAAATATCAGGCAGAACTGAAAACGTTGCAGGAAGAATATGAGGTGCTGAAAGAGAGTGCCGAAACTGAAAAGCAGATCGAGGACGATGTGGACGAATATATCCGCCGCCTGAGATCCTATGCAGGGGCTGAGGAGCTTACAAGGCAGATGGCACTCGACCTGATCGAGTATATCACGATAGACCGCAATCCCGACAAGAGAAGCGATCCCCGAGACATACACATCTACTATAAACTAATCGACAAGCCCCTGAAAAACAAAAGAAATTCCCTTGCGGACTAAGCAGGGGCATACGATAAAACAGATTGATACTCAAAAAAGCTATTTTGTTTGATTGAAGGATAGATTACTACCCATAATTGCAGCTTACGAACGCTGTTCGATGCAAAGTACATGATATACAGGTTCATTTCTGCCGCTCACGCTCATATTCTGTATCCACTACCACAAAAAACACGATCCGCTGCCCATAATGATATCTCACGCGATACTCGATCTTGCCACAGCTATGACAATACTCGCAACATCTGCCGACCATAGCCTGTACGAGAAAATTAGCAATACATAAGGAGGATAATATGAATATCAGAAGATTTGTAACTTCAGATGCCCAAGCTGTTTCGGCTCTCGTAATAAAAACCATAAGGATCTCCAACGTCAAGGACTATCCTGCCGAGATCATGGAAGAGCTTGCAAAGTCACAGCAGCCGCAAAATATCCTCGAACGCGCAGGCTGGACACACTTTTACGTTGTGGAGGAAGATGATAATATCATCGGCTGCGGCGCTATAGGCCCTTTCTGGGGCAAGGAGGACGAGAGCAGTCTGTTCACGATATTTGTGCTCCCCGAATGGCAGGGCAAAGGCGTTGGCAGGCTCATTATGGAAACTCTCGAAAAGGACGAGTATTTCCTCCGTGCAAAGCGCATAGAGATCCCATCGTCCATTACAGCCTGCCAGTTCTACCGAAAGTTCGGCTACGACTACAAGAACGGCTTTGCAGAGCTTGACGAGGAGCACCTTTACCGCCTTGAAAAGTTCAGGGATATCAGTAATTCCACTATAAAAGAAATAAACAGGAACGATATTCCCGAATGTGTAAAGGTCATAAAAGAAAGCTTTATGACTGTAGCTGATGAATTTGGTTTTACTGTTGAAAATGCACCGCGATTTGTTGCTTTTGCAACTACTGACGAAAAGCTTTTCTCGCAGTATGACAATGAGCACCGTCCGATGTATGCATACTTTTCCGAAGATGGAAGAATAATAGGCTTCTATTCACTGCTCAAACTTGACAACAACGAGTGTGAGCTGAATAACCTCTGCGTACTCCCGGACTACAGGCACAATAACATCGGCAGCAAGCTTTTCAGCCACGCCTGCGAAACAGCAAAGGCTGCGGGCTGCGTGAAAATGGTTTTCAGCATAGTCGAAGAGAACGTAAAACTGCGCAAATGGTACGAGAAGAACGGAGCTGTACACACAGACACAAAGAAATTCGACTTTTTCCCTTTCACCTGCGGCTATATGGAAAAAACTCTTTGATAAGGAGAAGAATATGTCTGATATTTTTTCAAGAACTCAGCTTCTCATGGGTGATGAAGCTATGGATATACTTGCAGGATCCCGTGTTGCCGTTTTTGGCATCGGCGGTGTGGGCGGATATACCGTTGAAGCTCTCGCACGTTCGGGAGTGGGTGCGCTTGACCTCATTGACGATGACAAGGTGTGCGTGACCAATATCAACCGCCAGATCATCGCTCTCCGCAGCACAGTGGGTATGTACAAGGTCGATGCTGCCGCAGAGCGTATCCGCGACATCAACCCCGACTGCAAGGTCACCTGCCACAAGCTGTTCTATATGCCAGAGACTGCCGATAAACTCGACTTTTCACAGTACGATTATGTTGTTGATGCCATAGACACTGTCTCAGGCAAGATAGAAATAATCGAACAGGCTAAAAAAGCAGGGATACCTGTGATAAGCTCCATGGGCGCGGGCAATAAGCTAGACCCGACCGCTTTTGAGGTCGCGGATATCTACAAAACATCGGTATGCCCACTTGCCAAAGCCATGCGGTATCAGCTGAAACGCCGCGGGATAAAAAAACTGAAAGTGGTATACTCCAAGGAACTTCCAATAGAACCACTGGGAAAGGCTGTCGATGACGGATCCGGACAGACCGATATGCGTACAGGCTCGTCAAGACGCTCCACACCAGGTTCTACAGCGTTTGTCCCCTCAGTTGTGGGACTTATCATCGCAGGCGAGGTCATAAAAGACCTCACAGGTGTCAGATCAAGGAAATAATACAACAGCCCCAAAAGCTGCCTGAACAGGTGCTTTCGGGGCTGTTTTTTCCGTACAGTGTCCATCAGACCTTTCCGACTTTGAACACCTTCATCATCTCATTTGTCAGACTTGCATTGTTTGGCTGTAATACTATATCCTCACGCTTTACCCATTCTGCATATCTGAGCTCATTTTCGTCCATATGTATCTCTCCGCTGCCGTCCGCCTCACAGAAGAATCCCACAAGCATATCCTGAGCCATTCCCCACGGCTGAGACTTATAATAGCGGATATTCTTTACCTTGACTCCTGTTTCTTCCATGACCTCGCGCTCTACAGTCTGTTCAAGGGTCTCCCCTATCTCGGTGAAACCCGCAACAAGTGCATTATGAGCGTAGCCTCGGCGATAGCGTGTGATGAGTATGCTGTCACCTTTAACAACACCGACAATAACCGCAGGATTTATCCTCGGATATATGACGTTTCCGCACTCAGGACAGCGCATCGCTCGTTCGCTCTCATGAAAAACGAGTTTCCTTCCGCATCTGCCGCAGTAAATGCTGTCGTTATACCACTTCCACAGGTGATACGCTGTAAAAGCTGCAAAAAGCTCATTTCCGCAAAAGCTGTCACGAAGCTCACGCAAAGTCATGCAGACGTATGCACTATCCGGTGCCCGAAGCTCCGAAAGGGCAATGAAATAGCGCTTATCATCAATGGAAAATGCATATATATTCCTGACACAATCCGCGTACTTTCCGTCAGGAAAGCGTATCTCTCCGCTCTGCACATCAACAAGCAGCCTTCCGTCCTTATCAAAGCATATAAGAGTATCGGCTTCACGTATCTCATGACAGGCGAAGCTGTTGTCGAGCCTGCTCGGGTAAATATCCTGTATCATATGATCCTCCTTTTGCAGCAATTTATCATAAATATTATACGTCATACCCTCATTTTTGTCAACAGTCGGCGTTTAATGGAAATGAATCGGAAACATGAGCCGAGGATCACAAAATCCCTTGACCTTTTCAGCTTTTTGTGCTATGATAAAGAGTATTGGAATAACAGAAGACGAGAAAGGATAAAAGATGCATTTTAATGAATTGAATTTATCAGATGAGCTTCTCCGTGCTGTAGATGAGTTGGGATATACGGAGATGACTGAGATACAGCAGCAAAGCATACCTCTGCTCCTCGAAGGACGCGACGTTGTGGGCCGCTCCAACACAGGTACAGGCAAGACAGCCGCTTTCGGAATACCTGCCGTTGAGAGCATCACAGATGCCGACAAAAAATCGGCTGTAGTCCTTATCCTATGCCCTACACGCGAACTCGCTATGCAGGCAAACGATGAGATACGCAAATTCGCCAAATTCAAGGAGGGCGTAAAGACCTCCGCTGTATACGGCGGCGCAAGCATGGAAAAACAGATCCACGAACTGAAACGCGGCGCAAATATCATTATCGGTACTCCGGGACGTGTAATGGATCATATCCGCAGAAGGACACTGAAGCTGGAAAACCTCCGCACAGTTATTCTCGATGAGGCTGATGAGATGCTGAATATGGGCTTCCGCGAGGATATCGAGTCCATACTCGCAGATGTCCCCGAGGACAGACAGACCGTGCTCTTCTCGGCAACTATGCCTAAGGAGATAATGGCGATCACCGAGAAATACCAGACCGATCCTGTTCATGTAAAGATAAGATCCGCTCAGAAGACTGTCGAGCTTATCGAGCAGTTCTACTTTGAAGTCGCTATGGGTCGAAAGACCGACGCTCTCAGACTTCTCCTTGCTGCCTATAAGCCCTCTTCCGCAATGGTTTTCTGCAATACAAAGGCTATGGTAGATCAGCTTACGGAAGAACTGGTGAAAAGCGGCTTCCGTGCAGCAGGGCTTCACGGCGATATGAAACAGATACAGCGTACTCAGGTCATGAACAGCTTCAAGAACAATACGACTGAGATACTCGTTGCAACCGACGTTGCTGCCCGCGGAATCGACGTAAGAGGCGTTGACGCTGTTTTCAACTACGACCTGCCTCAGGACAACGAATACTACATTCACCGTATCGGCAGAACAGGCAGAGCGGGCAGAACAGGTACTGCTTACACGCTTATCAGCGGAAGAAAGCAGCTTTTCGATCTACGTGCCATCGAGAAATACACTCACGCAACAATACGCGAGATGCCGCTGCCCGAAAAGTCCGATATCATCGCCATGACCAAGGAAGCTGTCGTCAAGGAGATATCCGAGGCAGAAGCAGGTCACAACGCTTATGATATCCTCGACAGACTTGCAGGAATGGGTATTGATTACCGCGAAGCTGCTGCAAGAGTGATCGCAAAGCAGCTAAACGCTGCTACAGAATCACTTCCCGACCTCGAAAGCGCACGTCCGCTCAAAAAGGGCAGGAACAGCGGCGCTAAGACTGTAAAGATAGTCATAAATATCGGCAGGAACCGCCGCATTGCTCCTAATTTCATTCTCGGAGCACTTGTTGACGCTACAGGAATGACAGGAAGGGATTTCGGCAAGATCGACATATTCGACGAGCATACCACTGTTGAAGTTCCCGAGACCGAATGCGAGTACATAATCGACAGCACCGATTCCATGAAAATAAACGGCAACAAGGTCGAGGTAAAGCTGTTCAAGGGCAGCAGCTTCAATGACCACAAAAACCGCAGATATGACGAAAAGCCACGTTTTGACCGCAAAAAATCCGCTTACGGGAACAGAAAAAAAGCCGAGATCTACTCGGATTATATACCAAACCGTAAAAAACGCACGAAAAAAAGACACTGAGAGGTGATATGAATGAGCCGTAACAATAAACCGCAGAAGCCTACATGGACTCGTATTGCGATCCTTGCATTGGCTGTACTTATGATATTGGGTGCTATCTCACTTCCGTTTTTAAGATAATATCGTCAGGGCTGAAGCCGATAATGCTTCAGCCCTGTTTTTTTATGCCTGCATCAATATACTTCGATGACAGGCTTTGACATATTCCGCACACAAGATGCATTATAATATTACTACAGACAGCAAGTCAGGAGGTGTCCCGTGCAAACCATCTACGTTGATGTACTTATAGTCCTGAATATCTATGTCAATTTCTTCCTTCTGCGCATCACCGCAGCTGTCACGCACTCGCCGCTGCGCACGGGAAGATGTATCCTTTCATCGGTCTACGGGAGCTTTTTCTCCCTGACCATACTTCTGCCAGAGCTTAACAACGCAGTTAATCTTGCTGTAAAATCTGCGGCTGCTGCAAGCATCGTTGCACTTGCCTTCGGCTTGCACGGCAAAAAAAGGCTGCTCATAAATACAATCGCCTTTTTTGCGGCAAATTTTGTGCTCGCAGGTACAGTCTACAGCGTTTACTCCCTGCTCAGTCCAAGCTTCGTACACTTCAACAACGGAAGCTTCTACATAGACTTTTCCCTGATGATACTCATTATAACAACTGCTGCCCTTTATGCCGCCATATGGCTCATACGCCTGTGGACTGACCGCGCTCCCGAAGGGAACTATACGATATATGTTCGTTCAGGCAAAAAGATCCTCACCGTAAGCGGACTTGCCGATACAGGCAACTGCCTTGTAGACTGGTTCACAGGCTCACCTGTTATAGTCTGCTCAGCTGACAGCTACGCACAGCTTACAGGCTCACACATTGATATTGCAAAACTCCCGAAGGGCTTCAGGATAATCCCCTGCTCCGCCGTTTGCGGCGACGGACTTATCCCTGTATTCCGTCCCGACGAAGTGCTTATCACCAGCAGTTCAAGCGGCGAACGCAAAACAGTCGATGCAGTTATTGGCTTTGGTGAACACGTTGGAAAAGCCGTGTTCAACCCGAAGCTTCTGAAAATATAAGCAAAAGAAGGAGAAAATCATGAACATCATCAAAAAACTGAAATTATTGCTGAAAAAATTCTTCACAGGCGAGGTCTTCTATGTAAACGGCTCGGATACTCTGCCGCCGCCTCTTACACGGCAGGAGGAAGAAGAGGTCTTCACACGGCTCGTCACTCATGACCCTGATGCACGAAACTGCCTTATCGTACATAATCTGCGGCTCGTTGTCTATATCGCCAAAAAGTTTGAATCAACCGGCATAGGCATCGAGGACCTTGTTTCCATCGGCACTATCGGACTTATCAAGGCTGTGAACACATTCTGCCCGACTAAAAATATCAAGCTCGCCACTTATGCTTCAAGATGCATCGAGAACGAGATACTCATGTTTCTGCGCAAGTCCTCACAGTACCGCAACGACCTCTCTATCGACGAGCCGCTGAATATCGACTACGACGGCAATGAGCTCCTGCTGTCGGATATTCTCGGTACTGATGACGATATTGTAAACAAGGGCATCGAAACAGAAGCCGAACGCGAAATACTCCGCAGTGCCGTTGCCGAGCTCGGCGACCGCGAAAGAGAGATCATGGAGATGCGCTTTGGACTAATCGACGGCAAGGAAAAGACACAAAAAGAGGTCGCAGACTGCATAGGTATATCTCAGTCTTACATTTCAAGGCTTGAAAAGAAGATAATCAAGAAACTCCGTATAAAAATAGAAAGTGTAACATGACAGTAACATTAAAAATGCCCTTGTAACTGACATTATAGTTCAGTTACAGGGGCATTTATTCATTCAATTAATTTTTCTCTTATTTTCCCGGTGTATAAGGCTCTGTTTTAAGAAGTTTGGCGTTTTGCTCCAGATCAACGTTGATAGTTACAAATGTAAGCTTTGGCTCTGCGCCGGGATAAACGACAGTAGTCTTACAAAGCACAAGATAATTTATACCTGCAACTACCTGACTGCCAAGATATGCCACAGAATCAAACTGTACACCTAATGAGTCTTTAATCGCTGCATCAAAAGCTTCTTTTACTTTTGGATTTTTATCAAGCTTTGTATCGCCTTCATTCGCTATAAAACCACCTGGCATCGGTGCGCCTATGATTTCATCTATGCCTGTAACAGAAGCATTCTTTTCAGTATCCTCGTAAACGTATACAAAAGCGAATTTAGGCTTAGGATCAAGCGTAACAGGCGTGATCCTGCAAAGGATACAATAATTATTTCCTGATACGATCTGAGTTGCAACCAGATCCGTAGGCTCATACTTTGCGCCCATGAGACCTGTAACAGCCTTTTCTAACGCTGCAAGTGCGTCAGGATGAACTTCGATACTTGTATCACCTTTTACTACTTCCCAACCGCCGAGAACGGCATCGGAATTTGCAGGAATACAACTGATTGGAGCTCCGCCCAAAACATCGCTGATCTTAGTGATCGTTGCATTTCCATCAAGATCGGCATAAACAATTACCTTCTTTAAAGTTACCACAGGTTCAAGTGTTGCGAGAGTAACTTTACAAAGAATACAATAATTCTTGCCTGCAACCAACTGAGTTGCCAGTAAAGCGAGAGGCTCATATTTTGCCCCTACGATTCCTTCGATTGCCTTATTAAATGCTGCCAGTGCATCAGGGTGTTTATCAATACTCATATCTCCCTGAGTAACGATCCAACCGCCGACAAAGATATTGTTTTCTGCGTTCATAGTAAGACCTCCTGAAAAATTAGTATAGAATAGTTAAGAATAGAAATGCTGTGCAATGATAATAAATTTTCTTTAAACAATTAAATTTCTTGATTAAACGTTTTGTTTTGATTGTATACTCCTAACAGAAGTTTTTTGCATCGATGCAATTTTATTATATATTACTTCTAATGAAAAGTCAATAGTTTTGAAAAAATTTTTTCGTTTTTGAAAATAATGTTTTTTCATGCCTTTCTATTGAAAAAAACTCCTTTTTGTGCTATAATAAATTATATATTTCTTCTTGTCAGGAGTTGTTCTATGAAAAAATGGACAGTCGGCAAACCCGACAGAAATTCGGTCTCTGCTCTGATGCTGGGCTGCGGAGTAACTTCCCTTGCTGCTGCTGCGCTTGCTGCAAAGGGTTATTCTTCTCCCGAGTCTGTTATTGATGCGCTGAATACGGACGAGCTTTCAGACCCATTCCTCATAAAGGATATGCAGGAAGCCGCAGATATTATCAATTCAGCTATTGACAACGGCGAAAAGATCTGCATATACGGAGATTTCGACTGTGACGGCATCATGTCCACAGTGATTCTATTTTCCTATTTGACAGAAACAGGCGCTGATGTCATATATTATATCCCCGAACGCTCGGAAGGCTACGGTCTGAATATGGAGGCTGTGGATAAAATAAAGGACGACGGCGTTTCACTTATTATTACCGTGGATAACGGCATTTCCGCCATTGCGGAGGCTGAACATATCTACGAACTCGGCATGAGACTGGTCATCACGGATCATCATCAGGCAGGCGAACAGCTCCCACACGCAGAAGCTGTGGTCGATCCGCATCAGCAGGACTGCTTTTCACCTTTCAAGGATATGTGCGGTGCAGGCATCGCTCTGAAGCTTGTTGCTGCCCTCGACGGAGGCGACTACACCATGGCTCTTGAACAGTTCGGCGACCTTGCCGCCATTGCAACTATCGCCGACATCGTAAGCCTTAAAGGAGAAAACCGTTTCCTTGTTTCCTACGGTCTCGAACTTATAAGCAACTCCGACCGCCCTGCTATTATGGCTCTGAAAGAAGTCTGCGGTCTTAACAACAAACCTGTCGATTCACGCTCTGTCGGATTCGGGATAGCTCCCCGTATCAATGCAGCAGGCAGAGTTGGCTCACCGCGGGCTGCGGCTGAGCTTTTTCTCTGTGAAGACTTCGAGGAGGCGCTTACCGCCGCACAGGAGCTCGACAAGCTCAATAATATCCGCAAAAAAACCGAAAACGACATCATTTCCGAGATCGCGGAAATGGTCGATAAACGTCCCGAGCTTATACGCGGTCGAGTTATCTTCCTCTGCGGCACTAACTGGCATCACGGTGCGATAGGCATTGTCGCTTCAAGAGTTGTGGAACGCTTCGGCAAGCCCTGCTTCATCGCTTCGGATTCCGATGGAGAGATTCGCGGTTCTGCACGTTCTTTCGGCGATTTCTCCGTTTTCGGTGCGCTTACGGCTTCTGCCGAGGTGCTTGAGAAATTCGGTGGACACCCCGGTGCAGGCGGTTTTACCGTAAAAAACGGCAAAACCGAGGAATTCAGACAGCTCCTTGAAAAGTATGCCCTTGAAAACAACAAGATCATGCCTGCGGCTGAGCTTAAAGCCGACAGTCCCCTGTCTCCCGCAGAGCTTACCGTTCAAAACGTGGAAGGGCTGAATGTTCTCGAACCCTTCGGCACTGACAATGAAAAGCCGCTTTTCTTTATCGAAAATGCTCAGATACTTGATATAATCCCGCTCTCAAACGGCGCTCATTCAAAGCTTTGCCTAAAGCTGGGATACACAAAAGCCGATGCG
This sequence comes from Ruminococcus sp., assembly GCF_024691275.1. GTDB lineage: Bacteria > Bacillota > Clostridia > Oscillospirales > Ruminococcaceae > Ruminococcus. The sequence continues at coordinate 11,975 of NZ_JAILNU010000045.1, forward strand.
CTCGTTTTCGGGAAGCCGCCGTCTGAACTCATCGTTGAAAAAGGAGGCATCTGTGATATGATCGTTTCGCTGAATATCAACGAATATAACGGCAAAAGATCCGTAAGCATCATCGTCACCGATCTGCGTCCTCATATATTTGAACAGAGCAGATACTTCGCTGCCCTTTCAGCGTATGAAGCTTTTCTGCGCGGTGAGGAGCTCCCGAAGAACTATTACCCAAGCATGAACCCCACACGAAATGATGTGGTCAAGATATACAAAGCCATTCCCAACGACGGGATATGCGCCGATACCCTTTATATCAGGCTTAACGACAAAAGCATCAATTACTGTAAATTCTGTGTTTCTGTAGAAGCACTCAGACAGCTGGGACTTATTACCGTCTCATGCTCGGATACAAAGATAAAAAGAGTCAGGGTCTCGCAGAAAGCCGATCTGGACTCAGCTCCCGTACTTGTTTCCCTGAGAAGCAGGCTCGGCTGATTTCCATAGACAAAGGAGAATAGATATGACAGATGACATGAATATGCCTAATTTCATACATCACGATCTGGAGATCCCGCTGCCCGATACAGCTTTTCCCAAAGATCCTACCGCCTTCCTAAGTGATATCCCTGATTTCAACGACGATTTCACTATAGAGAAGATCATTCAAAAAATTCTTACTGACGACAAGCAGTATGACCTGAGCAAGATCATATCCGCTTATGAGTTTGCTGCAAAAGCTCATGAGGGTCAGACGCGTTCATCAGGCAAGCCGTATATTATCCACCCCCTTGCCGTTGCGTATACCCTTTTGGAACTCGGTATGGACACGGATACTATCTGTGCTGCCCTTCTCCACGATGTTGTCGAGGATACAGATGCAACTCTCGACGACCTGAAAAAACGCTTCGGTCAGGACGTTGCTCTTCTTGTTGACGGCGTTACGAAACTGAGCAAGATACCTACCTCCACCAAAGAGGAGCAGCAGGCTGAGAATATCAGAAAGATCCTCCTTGCAATGTCGCAGGATATCCGCGTTATGATAATAAAGCTCAGCGACCGCCTTCATAATATGCGTACCCTGAAGTACCGTCCCCTTGATAAACAGCGCAATACTGCCCTTGAGACCATGAATATCTATGCGCCTATCGCTCATCGACTCGGTATCAGGACTATAAAAGAGGAACTTCAGGATCTCGCCTTCCATTACCTCGATCCCTATGCCTACACCGAGATAGAAAATATCCTCGAAAACAAAAAGGAAGAGCGTGAGGCTTTCATTGAGATCATCAAAAGCCGCATCGCTCAGCGTTTCAAGTCCGAGGAATTCACTCAGCCGCCTCAGATAGACGGCAGAGTAAAGAGCATATACAGCATTTACCGAAAGATTTTCATAAATCACAAGAATATCGACGAGATATACGACAAGTACGCTGTTCGTATAATCGTTACCACGATCGCTGAGTGCTACAATGTGCTCGGACTTATCCACGATATGTTCAAACCCCTGCCAAACCGCTTCAAGGATTATATCTCCACACCTAAGAACAATATGTATCAGTCGCTGCATACAACTGTTCTCGGCAAGGAGGGTATCCCCTTTGAAGTTCAGATACGTACATGGGATATGCACGAGACTGCCGAATACGGTATCGCTGCACACTGGAAGTACAAAGAAGGCATTCAGGGCAAGGACAAAATGGAACAGCGTCTTGCATGGGTGCGTCAGGTAATAGAGGCTCAGCAGACCTCAGACGACGTTGAGGAGATCGTCCGTATCATCAAGACAGATCTCGACCCAGAGGATATCGTCGTTATGACACCTAAGGGTATGTCTGTAAGTCTCCCTGTAAATTCTACAGTTATCGACTTCGCTTACCGTATCCATACCGAAATAGGTCACAAGACCACAGGTGCTAAGGTAGACGGAAGGATCGTTCCTCTTGATTATAAGCTCCAGACAGGTCAGATATGCGAGATAATCACCAGCAAAGACCCCGAAAAGGGTCCTAACCGTGCATGGCTCAATATCGTACAGACCAACGAAGCTCGTTCAAAGATTCGCTCATGGTTCAAGAAAGAACGCCGCGATGAGAATATCCTTGAAGGCAAATCCCAGCTCGACCGCGAATTCAAGCGCCACAGGATCAACCTCAAAGAAGAACAGTATACCGAGTTCTTACAGGACGATTTCAAGCGCCACAACTGCGAGACACTCGATGATTTCTATGCTTCTATCGGCTACGGCGGTATCCTGCTCTCAAAAATAATCCCGCGACTTAAAGATAAGTACGAAAAGCTGTACCAGAAGGAAGCAGATTCGGCAGCTGTTCCCCTCATCAAGCCAAAGCCGAACGGCAGAAGCAGCATTATCCTCGATCAGATAGATGATATGCTCATAAAGTTCGCACAGTGCTGCAATCCGCTACCGGGTGATGATATCATCGGCTTCATCACACGCGGATACGGCGTTTCGGTACACACAACGAGCTGCACCAACTACAAAGCCGCTCTTGCAAGAAATAACCACGAGGAGCTCGAACGCTGGGTGGATATACAGTGGACAGACAACAGTGATACTCAGCTACAGACAAGCTTCGAGGTCACTGCTACAGACCGTGTGGGACTTGTTTACGATATTTCCGCTGTACTTCTCGAAGCCCGTGTGCCTATCGTACATTCAGCTTCAAGAGTTCTGAAAAACGGCAATGCGCTATTTGAAGGCACTATCGTTATTTCCAGCACCGAACAGCTCAAGAATTTGTTTGAAAAGCTAAGAAAGATCAAAGGCGTTATCTCTGTTGAGAGAGCCGCCATTTAAGGGGTTATACACATGAAGATACATCATTTACAGCTCGGACCTCTCCGCGCAAACTGCTATATCATCGAAACTGCTCCCGGACGCTGCATCGCAGTAGATGTAGGCGGAGACAGCCGTCTTTTCCTTGAATTCCTGAAAATGAAAAAGCTGCGCCTTTCAAAAATACTCCTCACCCACGGTCATTTCGACCATATGGGCGGTGTGGAAGCCGTGCGAAAAGCTACAGGCGCAGAGGTGTATATCCATGAGTTAGATGCGCATATGCTCGGCAGCGCCTCCGCTTCACTGGCTGCGGACATGGCTTTCATGACATTTGCCCCCGTTACCGACTGGACAAGTGTCTGCGGTGACTGCTTCATAAACGACGGCGACTATACCTTCAAGGTGCTGCACACTCCCGGACACTCACGAGGAAGCGTATGCTATATATGTGAGGACGTTATCTTCTCGGGCGATACTCTTTTCTGCTGCTCTGTCGGCAGAACCGATTTTCCTGACAGCAGCTCGTCCGATATGACGTATTCACTGAATATACTTGCAAACCTCGTTGGCGACTATAAAGTATATCCGGGACATAACGAAAGTACAACTCTCGATTATGAGCGAAGCTCAAACCCATACTTGAAACAATTCAGAGGTACAAATGACGAGCGATAATTATAAAATGCCGATCATTCTGGTCGGCAATTCTTTTAAATATGAGATAGAAGCTACTATGAAGCTGTTTTTCAATACAGCCCGTTACAGCTTCGGCAGCTCCCGTGATGAGATATCAGGCGATGAATATGTCATCGCAGAAGTTGATGGGAACAAGCTTAAAGCAGAAGTAAGGCTTAAAGGCGAAGATGCCGTTATACGCGAGATCAGCGTCGATGATGATAAGAACAAAGAGCACGAGATTTGCAGGCTCATATATCACATTCTTTCTGAAAAGACAGGCATAACACCTCCATGGGGTCTTATGACAGGCATCAGACCCGTAAAAAAGGTTGTGGAGCTCATTCGCAGTGATGTCCCAAAGGAGGATATCTTCCGTCAGCTCTCCGATAAGTACGAGATATCCCCGAAAAAATTACAGCTTGCATATGATACCGCTGTGAACCAGCTGCCTATACTCGACAGGATAGACAGTTCTGCTGTCAGCCTTTATGTCTCTATACCCTTCTGTCCTACAAGATGCAGCTATTGCTCATTCGTGTCCCATTCAATGGACTCCGCTATAAAGCTCATGCCCGAGTATATAGACGCGCTCTGCCGTGAGCTGGAAATAGTCGGCAGGATAGTCAGGGAGACCGATACAAAAATTGATACTATCTACTTCGGCGGCGGTACTCCCACATCTGTGTCCGCACAGGAGCTGCGTACCATAATGGAGGCTGTCGAAAAGAACTTCGACCTTGCAAAGGTGCGTGAGTACAGCGTTGAGGCAGGCCGTCCCGATACCATCACCGAAGAAAAGCTCCGCGTTATCAAGGAGCTCGGTGCAGGACGTATTTCCGTAAATCCTCAGACTCTCAACGATGATGTACTGAAAGTCATTGGCAGAAACCATACAGGTACGGATTCTATAAAAGCCTTTGAGCTTGCCAGAAAAATCGGCTTCACCAATATCAACACAGACCTTATCGCAGGTCTTCCCACTGAATCTGCCGAGAGCTTCCGCAATACCCTCGACCGCATGATAGAGCTCGACCCCGAGAGCATTACCGTACACACCCTCACTATAAAGCGTTCTGCAACTCTGTTCGAGAACGGCAAAGCCAATATCTCAAATCCTGCGGCTGAAATGGTGGACTACAGCATTCCTGCCCTTATGTCTCACGGATATCTCCCTTACTATATGTACCGCCAGAAAAATACTGTGGATAATCTGGAAAACGTCGGCTATGCCAAAAAAGGCTATGAGAGCTATTACAATATCTTCATTATGGACGAGACACAGACTATCCTCGGCGCAGGCTGTGCGGCTTCGACCAAACTCGTCTACCCTGACGGCAAAATAAACCGAATACACAATTACAAATTCCCATATGAGTACATCAAGCGCTTTGACCAGCTCATGGATAAAAAAGAGGAGGTGACGGAATGCCTGAAAAGAATAAAATATATACAGCCGAAATAACAGGTCTTACATCAGAAGGCAGCGGCGTATGCCGCATTGACGGTATGGCTGTGTTCGTGCCTGAAACTGCCGTTGGCGACATAATTGAGGTGAAGATCGTCAAGGTTCTGAAAAGCTATGCTTTCGGCATCATTGAAAAGATAATCACGCCTTCCACCGACCGTATCGAAAACACCTGCCCCGTATACAAAAAATGCGGCGGCTGCCTGTTCAGACACATCTCCTATGATGCCGAATGCAGTACAAAGGACGGCATTGTCCGCGACGCATTCACTCGCATTGGCGGACTTTCTCCGAAATTTGACAGCTATGTCGGTGTCGAAGTTACTGAGCATTACCGCAATAAGGCACAGTACCCTCTTGCAAATATTAACGGCAAGGCAGTGTGTGGCTTCTTTGCACCTCGCAGTCACCGTCTTGTTCCCATAACCGACTGCGCCCTGCAGCCTGCCGAGTTCAGCGATATTCTCAAAACGGTCACAGCTTATATCAACGAGAAGAAGCTCTCCGTGTACAACGAGGAGACAAACACGGGCATAATTCGCCATATCTATATCCGTCGCGGTGCTCACTCGGGGGAGATAATGGTCTGTCTCGTTGTTCGCAAGGACATTTCAAGGCAGCTCTCCGCGCTTTGCAGGGAGCTTACCGCGAAATTCCCGGATATAAAAAGCATCATCATGAACATCAATCCCAAAAAGACCAACGTTATTCTCGGCGATGAATGTGTAACGCTCTGGGGAAGCGATACTATCTCCGATACAATGTGCGGAAATACTATCGAGATATCTCCCCTCTCATTCTATCAGGTGAACACGATACAGGCTGAACGCCTTTATGCTAAAGCCCTTGAATACGCTGCTCCCAAGGATACCGACGTTATTGCCGATCTTTACTGCGGCGCAGGTACTATAGGTCTTTCAATGGCTGAAAAGGCAGCAAAGATAGTCGGCGTGGAGATAGTTCCGCAGGCTGTCGAAAACGCAAAGAAAAACGCCGATCGCAATAGCATAACCAATTCTGAGTTCTACTGCGGCGATGCAGGAAAGGTTTTCAGCGACCTGCGTAAAAAAGGCTGTGCGCCTGATATTATCGTGGTCGATCCTCCGCGAAAAGGCTGTTCGGCTGAAACTATCGACGTTATCGCAGACGCTTCTCCTCGAAAAATTGTCATGATATCCTGTAACCCGTCAACGGCTGCCCGTGATGCAAAGCTCCTTTCCCAGCGCGGCTACAGCGTTGACAGAGTGTGCGGATTTGATCTGTTTGCCCGCTGCGGACACACGGAATGTGTGGTTTTGATGACGTGGAACCAATAATATTCATTTGGAAAGGCGTGAACAGTATATGGCAAAAGGAATTATTTATGTCATGAAGACTGTTGTTCCCGGTTTAATTAAAATCGGAAAAACAGCAACTGAACAGTTTGAAAATCGTATGCGCTTCTTAGAAAACAATGGCTACAATAATGTTACCGGTTTAAAACGAGAATTTGCAATCGAAGTTGAGGAATACGATAAGAAAGAAGTCATGCTTCACGATATATTCAATAAAAGCCGAGTACTTAATTCCGAACTATTCGCAATTGATGAAGATTTAGTTATTCAATTACTCACTTCATTTGAAGGCAGGCAAATTTATCCTGAAAATGAGACAAAGGAACAAGTATTTGCCGAAGCAACAGAAAACAGGCAAAACGCCGCTGAAACCGCGCTTATTCCAAATGGAGAATATTATTTCAAATCAAACAAAAGAAATTTTGGAACAATTACTGCAAAAATGCGTATTGAAAACGGTAAAGTAACTATACTCAAAGGAAGCATCATACCGCCTTCAGATAATGCTTTAGCTGTCAGATATCGACATAATGCTGTAATAGAGAACAATGTTTTAATAAAAGATTTTGAATGTGATAGTGTCAACAAAGCCGGTATAATTGTTTCCGGTTCATCAGTCAACGGTTGGAAAAAATGGAAAACAGCTGATGGAAATTTCATTGACATTTTCAGAGGAAATCATAATGAATATTATTTTTCGATAAAATATAAAGAAAAGAGGAACTCATATGTCAAAAAATCATGTTGAAAAGATCAAATGTAAAAAATGCGGAAAAGAGTCCGATTACCTTGTATGGGAGATCATGGACACAAACATCGATCCGCAGATGAAAGAACAGATAAGAAACGGTGAAGCTTTCAGGTGGCACTGTCCACACTGCGATAACAATTCACTCATTTTCTATCCGACGATATATCATCAGGTGTCCGACAAATACCTGTTATGCTACGTCCCAGGCGACCCCACAACAGCCGAAAAGTGCATGAGAGACCTCGAAAAGGATCCCGGCGACAGCGGATACACCTTTGATTCAAGCTTCACAAAGCGTGTCGTTTACGACATGAACCAGCTCCGTGAAAAGCTCATGATACTCGATGAAGGTCTTGACGACCGCGTTATCGAGATCATGAAAATATTCATAGCTGCCAACGTCTTCAAGCATAAGCCCGAACACCAGATCGTGGACTTCCTCTTCCATGCAGATGAGAACGGCGAAAGAAGCTTCGCTATCAGATTCGACAACGAATCATGGGGAAGCGCCGCTTTCGTAATGTCTTCCTACGACCAGATCGCGGAACAGTTCAAAAAAATCCTTGCAAAAAACGATGAATTCATTATCGACTCTGAATGGGCTTTGAATACCATCAACAAGGAGATATGATCTTTGAACAGCAACAGCATAAATAAAGACTTGATTTTCATTATCTTTATTCCTATTGTACAATTAAAATTTCCCGAAGATAAGCTTTTTGTGAAAACCTCTTGATTTATTTCTGAATTTGTGTTATAATAGATGTAAAATAATAGAATAGGAGTTGATGCCAATGCTCAAAGATGTTATTCAGTTGAGCTACATCATCATCGTGGCAGATGTAACGTTGCTGCTTTTTCTCCTTTTCAACTCCACACTCAGTCCCAAAAGAAGAGCTTGTTTCATATTAGCGGCTGTTATTGCTCTCGTAATGGTCGTGTGCAATATCATCAGATTTCTTTTTCAGGGAACAGGCACAAACATTGAATTAATGAAGGTTTCGTCTGCTATCAGCTATGCTATTAGCGGACCGGTTGTACTACCATTTATATTCATTTCTTCTGTTATCGGAAAACGTGTACGCATAACAGTACAGATCCTCGCTGCACTGAATGCTGTAATGTCTTTTGTAAGTATCTTTAACGGCTGTATATTCAAATATGATGAATTAGGCAACCTGAAACTGGGTTGGCTGTCGCCGATGCCTTTCATACTCAGCGGAATGTATGTCACAGTCCTCTTTGTTGCGTCAATAATCAAGTTCAAGCTTGGTTCGCGGCATGAAAGCCTGTTCATTATGATACTCAGCATATTTATAATTTCAGCTGTTATTATGAATACATTTTTAGGCTTCAAATTCCTTGTAAGCGGCATGGCTATATTATCTTCAACGTTCTACTATATGTTCTTCACTACTCAGACTCTTACCCGTGATGCCATGACAGATGCATTGAACCGACATTCTTTCTATAAAGATGTTAATTCTCTTAAAAAGAAACAGATGTTTGTTGTTTCAATGGATCTGAACGGCTTGAAGCATATAAACGATACACAAGGACATGATGCAGGCGATAAAGCTATCCTTGCAGTTTCAGAAACTGCAATGATGATGCTGCCTGTAAAATGCCGTTTCTACAGAATGGGTGGAGACGAATTTGAGATACTTTACCCATCAGCTTCACATTCAGAGGTCGAACTGATGCTTAATAAGATAAGAGATGCTATCTCTCGCAAAGGATACAGCGTCGCTATCGGTTTTGGCGAATACAAGCGCGGTATGAACTTTGATGATGTTTTCAGAGAAGTTGATGCTATGATGTATGAGGACAAAGCACGTATGAAAGCCGCTGCACTTCAACAACAATAACGTAAAAGCGGACAGTTTAAACTGTCCGCTTTTCCTATTTCAGGTATTCGCCCCATTTTTCATGCGCTGCGTTCATCAGCTCTTCTATCTCATCACGATTCTCATTTATAAGCTGTTTCATCTTTTCATCGTTGTCGTGTACCTTATATCCGCTCGGATCAAATTCCAGTGAGCCCGTTATTGGTATGCCGTAAACTCCTCTTTCATCATTTATTGTAACTGCATATTTAGTCTCACCTATAATTCTCGGGATTATTCTCAGTTCTTTAACTTTATTCTCCTTGTAGTTTGCTGATTTCCATAAATAAAGCTTTCCGCTGAAAAAGTCAAGATAATTCGGAAAATCCACGTTGTAATACCAATCAACATAAAATTGCTGATATAACGTTCCGTCATCTTTTTCATATTCTATCATATCAGTCGCATAATCCTTGTACGGGAAAAACTTCAGCTTCAGCCACGCCACATTTACAGCTGCAAAAGCTGTAATTAAAATTATCATCACTTGTTTATAAAGCTTCCCGCTTTTAAGCTTTTTCCCGACCTTTTTAAATGTCTCAGCTTCATCAGGAACATTTTTTTTCTCATTCTGCGGAACAGTTAACTGCTCGCAGAGCTGACGGCAGTCCTCACAGCTGCGGAGATGCTCCTCCACAAGATCTTTTGTCTCCTCGCTGCATATATCTTCTTTGTACAGCGGCAGCAAGTCCACGATAACATTACATGGTATTCCATTTTTATTCATAAAAGGCCCTCCTTTTTCAGAAGCTGCAAGAGCTTCTGCTTAGCGCGGAAATAGGTCACACCTGCCCAGTTTTCGCTCTTTCCGAAAACATCTCCAATGTCGGAAAATTTAAGCTCCGCGAAAACTCTCAGGGTAAAGACCTCACGATACGGTTCATCAAGGTCGTGGAGAAGACGATGTATATGCAGAGCTGTTTCCCTGTCCGCAAAACAGGCTTCGATACTCATCTGCGAAGCAGGTTCGCTGACGGCTTCGATGGACTTATTATTGTTCTCGGCTTTTTTCAGGTGATCGTAAAAGAGATTTTTCGCAATAGTACACAGCCACGTCCTCACAGAGCAGTTCCCTTTGAAGTTTTCGGCACTTGTCATAGCCTTCAGCATGGTATCCTGAAGAATGTCCCGCGCAAGCTGCTCATTGCCGCACAATCTCAGGATAAAGGTATAAAGGTCGGAGCTGTATTTCTCGTATATCTCGTGGAATTCCTGCTTCATCTTCTCACCTCCTCACTTAATTAGACGAGCGACTTTTATTTTTATTACAAGATCATTCAAAAAATCTTCTAAGTACGGATCATAAATAACATGAACAAAAACGCGGGCTGCCAAAGGCAGCCCTTACAAATTGTCATATGATACGTTATTCAGCCATTTACAAGTGCCTGAAACTCTTCCTCAGTGATGATCGGCACACCAAGCTCCTGAGCTTTTTTGTTCTTTGACGAGGTAGACGTATTGTCGTTATTGATAAGATAGTCGGTCTTTGACGACACCGAACCTGCTGCCTTTCCGCCGTTCTGCTCGATGAACGCTTTCAGCTCGTCGCGGTTCTTCCAGATATGAACAGCTCCCGTGATAACAAAGGTCTTGCCTGCAATTGCCGAACCGCTGTTGATTTCCGCTGCTTCTGTGATATTCAGTTCCGCAAGCAGGTTGTGGAACTCCGCAAGATTCTTCTCGTCTGCAAAGAACTTGACATAATCATTAGCAAGAACCTCTCCGATACCGTCAATTGAAGTAAGCTCAGACGTCGTCAGCCTTTCAATCTCGTCGGCTGTCTTGTACTTCGCGCATATGAGCCTTGAAGCCTGTCTGCCGATATTCGGGATACCCAGTGCGTAGAGTACACGGCTCAGCTCGGTATTTCGTGATGCTTCAACTGCGTCAGCAAGCTTCTGGTAGGACTTCTCACCAAAGCCCTCAAGTACAACTATCTTTGACTTGTGATCGTCAAGGTGGTAGAAATCACGGAACTCACGCACAAAGCCCTCTGAAACGAGTGTCTCGATAGTCGCAGTGGACATTCCCACGATATTGAGCGCGTCACGCTGCACAAAATGCTCGAATTTGCCGATATGCTTTGCCGCGCAGTCCTTATTCGGACAGACGAGAGTTTCCACATCATCGTCAGAGGTACGTACTTCGGTTGTACCTCCGCATACAGGACAGACCGCAGGGATTTCAAGGCTTCCCGATGCAGTCTTGTTTTCGAGAACCTGTGGTATTATCATATTTGCCTTGAATATAGTGAGCGTGTCACCTATGCCAAGACGAAGCTGCTTGACGATACTGAGGTTATGCACAGAGGCTCTTGAAACTGTAGTTCCTTCAAGCTCAACAGGGTCAAATATAGCCACAGGATTCAGCAGACCCGTGCGGCTCGCAGACCACTCCACTTCACGCAGAACTGTGTCCGCTGTCTCGTCACGCCACTTGAATGCAATACCATTTCGCGGCGCGTGTGAGGTCTCGCCAAGACTCAGACCGTATGCCACATCGTCATACATGAGCACCAGACCGTCCGACGGGAACTCATTGTCAACGATAGCTTTCTCAAACTCTGCGACCTTTCCTTCTATGGTACCAGCTGAGACCTCAACGCCGTAAACGCGCTGGAATCCCTGCTCCGCAAGCCAGTCAAGACGGCGCATGAAGGAGTTCTCCTCATAGCCATCAGCCGAAACAAGATTGAACGCAAAGAAGTTGATATTTCTCTCAGCTGTTACACGGGAATCAAGATTTCTTACAGTTCCCACGCAGAGGTTACGCGGATTTTTGTACTTCGAGCCGTCCTCGATCTCGGCATTTACCTTCTCGAAGTCCTTGTATTTCATAAGCGACTCACCGCGGACTACAAGATGTCCCTTGAAGGGTATCTTCGCAGGTATTCCCTTGATATGACGCGCATTTGCAGTAATATCCTCACCTATCTCGCCGTTTCCGCGAGTTACAGCCTGCACCAGTACTCCGCCGTCATATGTCAGTACAAGAGTAAGACCGTCCAGCTTCCAGCTGAGAAAGCCCTTGTGTTCACCAAGCCAGCTTTTAAGCTCCTCAACGCTTTTGGTCTTATCCAGTGAGAGCATCTTTGAAGGGTGCTTTATCTTCTGAAGCCCCGAAGAGACTTCATATCCGACCTGCTGTGTACGGCTGCCGCTGAGAATTACTCCCGTCTTTTTTTCAAGAGCTTCAAGCTCGTCATAGAGGTCGTCGTACTGCTTATCGGACATTATCTCCACGCCCGTATTGTAATAAGCGTCAGCAGCCTTTGCAAGCAGCTCGTTAAGCTCTGCCATTCTGTTTATATCACTTCTGGACATATTTTACTCCTTATTGCTTTTTTCCTCGGGAAAAACCATTCCCCATTGTTGTCTGCACTGATCCATGAGCTTCATAACAGCGATAGTGTCACTGTGTGGGACGAGCGGACTTTCGATAAGCCCCTCACTGAGACAGCGATGAACCTCGTCCACCTCGTACTCGTACCCGTTGATATCGTCTTTGCGGACGAACCTTTCCGCTTCCATGCCGTCACTTGTGAAAAGAGCTCCCTCACAGGTGCAGTGAAACCAGTTGCCAAGAGTTATATAGCCCTTGTTGCCCGATATCACCGCGTTATTGCTCAGCTGTATCTCAAATCCGTTATCCATTGAAGCAAACGCGCCATTTTTATACCGCAGCAGGATAGAATTGCTTATATCCACTCCGTAACGCATATGCGCCGAGCTTATTATCTCGTCGGGAATACCGAGAAGATCGTGTGCCAGCGTCAGCGGATAGATGCCCAGGTCAAGAAGACAGCCGCCTCCGCAGTCAGCGCGGAAAAGTCTGTCATTCGGGTCATAGGGAATATTGTTGCTGAAATCCGCCTTGATATACTCGATGTCGCCGATAGCTCCCGAAGCGATCCACTCCTTCATCCTGCGGTAAACGGGACGGCACTTCATCCACATAGCCTCCATAAAGAAAAGTCCCTTCTTCTCTGCAAGTGCAAGGAGTTGTTCCGTCTGCTGAGCATTGAGCGTCAGCGACTTTTCGCAAAGCACGTTCTTGCCGTTTTCAAGGCACAGCAACGCATCGTCATAATGTGAAGCCATGGGAGTTGCGATATAGACGATCTCAGCATCACTCTGCTCGGCAAACTCACGGTAGCTGCCGTAATATTTCTCAAATCCGTATTTTTCAGCGAAGTCTTTTGCCTTGATGTCAGTTCTTGATGCCACGGCACACAGCTGAGCATCATCATTGTGCCTGAGAGCAACTGCAAATGTATGAGCGATCTTCCCCGTGCCGATAATGCCCCATTTAAACTTTCTCATAGCGACCTCCTTTATCAGTTGCTATTATCAATTACGCAGTCGATAGCAATTATAACAGCGAGTACCATAACGTAGTCCTCGCCGTCTGCGATATCTACCTCGAAGCTGTCGCCCCATGTCATCCAGTGCTTGTGGATAGAAGCAATATAGCGTCCGCCGAATGTAATAGTATAATCATGCGCGAGCCAGTCCCCGCTTACCTTCCAGCCGAGCCCTTCGATTCTGTAATCCTGACTGAAAAAGGTAAAGTTCCTGACTATATCAGCTACATGATTTCCGCCCATATACACTGAAAATCTCGGCATGAGCCTTAAAAGTCGCTGCTGGATAAATGCCATTTCATTCCCCGTTTTGTCGTAGATATGCATTCTTCTGCCTATGGATATCTCTCCCACGGCAGTAAAGAGAACATTTCCGTATTCGTCCATTATTTCCGATCTTTGTCTTATAGTAAATACCTTTTGTTTGAAGTATAGTTTCATAATCAATCCCTCATATCATAATAAAATTGTTACCTTCCCAGCTGCCAGAATGCCACAGCACTCGCAGCAGCAACATTCAGTGAATCAACATCGTGTGACATTGGTATCTTCACTGTATAATCGCAGTCAGCAACTGTTTTGTCTGCAAGTCCCTCGCCCTCAGTTCCGAGAACGACTGCAAGCTTTTCCACATTAGCAAGCTCGGGCGCATCTATGCTCATCGAATCATCGCTTAGAGCCATTGCAGCAGTTGTAAATCCCATTTCACGCAGCTGCTGCGGATAATCCCTGTCGCTGTCAAGATATGTCCACGGTATCTGGAAAACTGTTCCCATGCTCACACGGGACGAACGCCTGTAAAGCGGATCGCAGCAGGCAGGCGTGAGCAGTACCGCATCCATATTCAATGCAGCTGCCGAACGGAATATTGCTCCGATATTAGTCGGATTCACTACATTTTCAAGCACAGCGATACGTCTTGCACCTCTGCAAACTTCTTCAGCTTTCGGCAATACTTTTCTCCTGAATGCACACAGAGCACCGCGTATGAGCTTGAAGCCTGTAATATCGGTTATTTCGTCAAACTCTGCCGTATATACGGGTACATTTCCGCACCTCTCAAGGAGAGCCTTCATCTGACCGTCTATGTCCTTTCGCTCCATTAGCAGCGCATAAGGCTCATACCCGCCGTTCATTGCTCTTTCGATGACCTTTGGACTTTCCGCTACGAAAAGTCCTATTTCAGGCTCAAAATAGTGGAGGAGCTGCGGCTCGGAAAGAGCGGTAAAAATATCGAGTTCTTCTTTATTCTGCGGTATTATATCAATAATATTCGCCATAGGTCCTCCCTTTGGTATTACAAAAAGAGAGCCGCATAACTTCACATAATAAAGCTTTCGGCTCTCTTGTATGCTTATTTTGTACCGAAAATTCTGTCTCCTGCGTCACCCACACCGGGAACGATGTACTTATCTTCGTTAAGTCTCTCGTCCATTACACCTGCATAAATGTCAACATCAGGATGAGCAGCCTTTACTGCTTCAACGCCCTCAGGTGAGCAGATGATGCACATGAATTTGATATGTGTAACGCCGAGCTTTTTCAGCTCAGTGATAGCAGCAATTGCGGAATTGCCCGTTGCAAGCATCGGATCAACGATGATAGCATCACGCTCTTCGATATCGTCAGGCATCTTAGCGTAATACTTTACAGGCTCTTTTGTAACTGGATCACGGAAAAGTCCGATATGACCGATCTTAGCAGCAGGAACGAGTGTTGTTACACCGTCGACCATGCCAAGTCCTGCACGGAGTATCGGAATGAATGCCAGCTTTCTGCCTGAGATGATCTTTGTCTTTGCTACAGCAAGAGGAGTTTCAAGCTCGATCTCCTTCAGCGGAAGATCTCTTGTTGCCTCGTAACATATGAACATAGCGATCTCCGAAACCAGTTCACGGAACTCCTTTGTACCTGTATTCTTGTCTCTGAGCAGCGAGATCTTGTGCTGCACGAGCGGGTGGTCGATAATGTGTAATTCAGCCATAATAATAGCCCCTTTCAGTTATTGTTTTCTATTGCTGTAATAAGGTCAACACGTCTCTGATGACGGCCGCCTTCAAATTCAGTTGTGAGGAATATCTCAGCAAGCTCGCAGGCAAGTCCCGGGCCAAGCGTTCTTGCGCCCATGCACATTACATTAGCGTCATTGTGCAGACGAGTGAACTTTGTTGAGAATGAGTCAGAACAGAGTGCTGCACGTATGCCCTTGAACTTGTTTGCAGCGATGGACATACCGATACCTGTACCGCAGATAAGTATACCCTTTTCGCAGCTGCCCGCAAGAATTTCCTTACAGAGCTTTTCAGCCATTACAGGGTAATCGCAGGGTTCACCGTCAGTCCCAAGATCCTTTAACTCAAAGCCCTTTTCGGTAAGAGCTTCGATTATTGCTTTTTTCATTTCCACGCCGGCGTGGTCACAGCCTATAGCTATCATTTCAAACATCTCCATTTATAATAATCACTTGTTTTTGTCTTCCAGATCCTTTTCAGCCTTTACCTTCTGGAGATAGGAAACTTCCAGTGCTTCAGGATCGGCAAGCTTTCTTGAAATACCTGCAAGGCATACGCCCACAGCGCTCTGAAGTCTTCCCTGTGGAGGGGCAATGACAAAGGCAGGCGAACTGTAGCTGTTGTAGAATTCCGCAGCTCCGTCACCGCAGAGCATAGCTTCCTTGACATTGAATGCAAGATATTCTGCCAGTTCGTCCTTAGAGATTATCTGCTCATCTGTCACCTGTTCTACGCAGTAGCCGTCGCTTTTGTATGTGCAGGTATATACCAGATCACCTCTCGCCTTCATAATGGCACAGATATGACCTTTGTATGCAAGATTATTGCAGGCAAGTCCCAGAAGTGTTGAAACACCGCAGCATTTCACACCAAGTCCGTAGCTGAGTGCCTTTACGGCAGCAACTCCTATGCGAAGTCCCGTATAAGACCCAGGGCCGTTTGCAACAGCGATGCCGCCAAGGTCAGAGAGCTCCTTCCCTGCCTGAGCCATAATATCCTTTACCATAGGCATTATGACCTGTGAATGTGTCTTTTGTGTATAGACAGTACACTGAGCCAGAAACAGCTCTGTCTCCGAGTCAAAAAGTGCTGCGGAAGCTGTTTTTCCCGAAGTATCAATCCCAAGCAGCAGCAAATCTTCCACCGTCCTCAATAATTATTTCCCTGTCGTTCTCGCTGATACTGTTTATAGTGATATAGACAGTATCCTTCGGGAGGAACTCCGCGATATTCTCCGACCACTCGACAGCAGCCACGTTCTCCTCAAAGGGATAGTCGTAGAAGCCTGTCGATTCAAGGTCGTCCTCGGAGCTTATACGATACATATCGAAATGGTACAGCGTTATACTATCGCCGCGGTACTCATTGACAAGGGCGAATGTGGGCGAGGTCACGCTGTCACCCAGCCCCATTCCAATGGCAAGACCTCGTGTGAAGGTCGTTTTGCCTGCACCCAATCCGCCTTTATAAGCTATCATATCTCCCGCTCTGAGGAGACTGCCCAGCTTTTTCGCTGCGTCGATAGTCTCCTGAGGAGAATGAGTAATGATCTTCATATATTATCAGTCCAATCAGAAAAGACCTGTGATATTTCCGTTGTTATCGCAGTCTATATTCAGTGCGGCAGGAGCCTTCGGAAGTCCCGGCATAGTAAGGATATCGCCTGTATATATTACTACGAAGCCTGCACCTGATGAAAGTCTTGCATCGCGGACAGTTATCTTGAAATTCTTTGGTTTTCCGAGAAGATTCGGATTATCCGAAAGAGAATACTGTGTCTTTGCAACGCATATCGGGAGATCCCAGAAGCCGATGCTCTCGATCTCCTTTATAGCCTTTTCAGCCTGTGGAGTAAAGACAACGCCGTCTGCACGGTATATCTCCTTAGCGATCTTCTCAACCTTGTCCTTGATGGTAGCGTGAGTATCGTACAGCGGCTTGAACTCATTTTCACCGCAGAGGTCGATAGTCTCGCAGACCTTCTGTGCAAGGTCCATACCGCCTTCGCCGCCCTTTGCGAACACTTCGCACATGGATACTTCAACGCCCATGTCAGCGCAGAAATCGCGGACAAACTTTACTTCTTCATCAGTATCGGTCGCAAATCTGTTGATAGCAACTACAACAGGTACATGATACTTATGCATATTCTCGATATGAGTCTTGAGGTTCACGATACCCTTCTCAAGAGCCCACATATTTTCCTTTGCAAGGTCCTGCTTCTGAACGCCGCCGTTGTATTTGAGAGCCTTTATTGTTGCCACGAGAACAACACATGATGGAGCAAGCTCGCCGATACGGCACTTGATGTCAAGGAACTTCTCAGCACCGAGGTCTGAACCGAAGCCTGCCTCAGTAACAACATAGTCGCCAAGTTTAAGAGCAAGCTTTGTAGCTCTCAGCGAATTGCAGCCGTGTGCGATATTTGCGAAAGGTCCGCCGTGTATAAATGCAGGAGTATTCTCCAGTGTCTGAACAAGGTTTGGCTTGAGAGCGTCTTTAAGGAGTGCTGTCATTGCACCTGTGCAGCCGAGATCCTTTGCATAGATAGGCTCGCCGCTGAGATTATATGCAACAAGGATATTTCCCAGGCGCTCTTTAAGGTCTGCTATATCGGAAGCAAGGCAAAGTATAGCCATTACCTCGGAAGCGACAGTAATATTGAAGCCGTCCTCACGAGGGATACCGTTTGCCTTTCCGCCAAGTCCGATGAGGATATTTCTGAGGGCACGGTCGTTCATGTCCATGCATCGCTTGAAAAGTATCCTTCTCTGGTCTATCCTCAGTTCATTTCCCTGCTGAAGATGATTGTCTATCATTGCGCAGAGGAGGTTGTTTGCAACTGTAATAGCGTGCATATCACCTGTGAAGTGGAGATTGATGTCCTCCATAGGAACTACCTGAGCGTATCCTCCGCCTGCGGCACCGCCCTTCATACCGAAAACAGGTCCGAGAGAAGGCTCACGGAGCGCAAGGACAGTTTTTTTGCCTATTCTGCGCATTGCATCTGAAAGTCCGACACTTATCGTGGTCTTTCCTTCACCTGCGGGAGTTGGATTTATTGCGGTAACGAGTATGAGTTTGCCGTTTTCATTGTCAGCAAGCTTTGTATAAAGGTCTTCCGATAATTTAGCTTTATAGTGACCATAAGGCTCTATATCAGCCTCATCTATGCCAAGATCGGCAGTGATCTCGGTAATGCGCTTCATTTCGGCACTCTGGGCAATTTCGATATCTGATAACATACATTGATCCTCCGTGTCATAGTAATTGTATACTTATTATATCACGTTTTTTTCTCAATTGCAAGTTCTGGAGAAATATTATCGGTAAAGTCATGTTGGTTTGTCAATGATGCGAGACAAATTAAATCAAAAAACTTGACCGTATTCGAGGAAAGCTTTGATGTAATCAGAAGGAGATTTCCAGTTAAGCGGACGCATAGGGAAATTATTGTATTTTCTGCTGTGAACAGCTA